>NZ_CP026101.1:0-614690 GCF_002902945.1 Paraburkholderia caribensis | reverse complement strand
GTCGCCGAAATGCTTCACGAGGCCGGTGCGCGCCAGCGCCGCTTCGACATACGCGCGAAAGCTGTTGCTCGCGCAGGCCTTCGTCAACGGAATGCTCGCGAGCGCGATCTCGATGCCGTCGACCATCGGCGCCTTGACGGCCGCCCGTTCGACTGCGCTGCGAATCGCTTCGACGTCGACTTCGGCAAGCGTCCGGCCCAGCGCCGATGCCGTGCCTGCCAGCACGCGTTCCGTGCGCAGGCCGAGCAACGGCATCACGACGGGCGCGACGTCCGTACCGGGCCAGCGCGCTTCGAGTTCCTCGACGAGGACCGCGGCCGCGACGGCTTCGCTGTCGATCAGCACGCCGTCGCAATCGCAGATGAGCGCGAGCTTCGCCTCTGTTCTGATCTCCGTCACTTCACCGCCCCGAAGGTAAGGCCACGCACCAGCTGTTTCTGCGACACCCAGCCGACGATCAGGATCGGCGCTACCGCCAGCAGCGACGCCGCCGACAGCTTCGCCCAGAACAAGCCTTCAGGACTCGAATACGACGCGATGAACACCGTCAGCGGCGCGGCGTTCGAACTGGACAGGTTGATGCTCCAGAACGCCTCGTTCCACGACAGGATCACCAGCAGCAGCGCGGTCGATGCGAGCCCCGGCAGCGACATCGGCATCAGCAGATAGACGATTTCCTGCCACGTCGCGGCACCGTCGATGCGTCCCGCTTCGAGAATGTCGCGCGGAATTTCCGCGAAGTACGTGAACGACATCCATACCGCGATGGGCAGGTTGATCAGCGTGTAGACGATCACGAGGCCGCTGACGGTATCGAGCAATCCGCTGTTCTTCCACAGCAGATAGATCGGCACCAGCACGCCGACGGACGGCATCATCTTCGTCGACAGCATCCACAGCAGCACTTTCTGCGTACGCCGCGTCGGGAAAAACGCCATCGCGTAGGCGCACGGCACGGCCAGGATCAGGCACAGCAGCGTGACGCCGACCGAGATCAGGATCGAGTTCCACGCGAAGCCGAAGTAATTGCTGCGCGCGAACACTTCGCGGAAGCTTTCGAGCGTCGGCATGAAGAACAGCGACGACGCGTAAGCCTGTTGCTCCGTCTTGAATGCTGTGATCGTCATCCAGAAGATCGGGAAGAACAGCAACAGCGCAATCAGCCACGCAAGGATGCCCGGAATGCTGCGTCGGACGACGGCCAACGGCGAGTTCGTTTTCGAAAGACTCGTCGTAACAGGTGTAGCGGCAACCTGGCTCATTTTTCGTACTCCCCTTTCAGGTTCTTCGCGAGCATGCGCACGAGGAAGAACGACACGATATTCGCGAGCACCACGGCGAGAATCCCGCCTGCCGATGCAAGGCCGACGTCGAACTGTTGCAGGCCGAGCGCGTAGATCAGGTACGACAGATTGGTGGTCGCGTTGCCCGGGCCGCCGCCCGTCGTCGTGTAGATTTCAGCGAAGATCGACAGCAGGAAAATGGTTTCCATCATCACCACGACCGCGATCGCGCGTTTCAGGTGCGGCAGCGTGATGAAGAAGAACATCGAGAACGGACCCGCGCCGTCGATCTTCGCGGCTTCCTTCTGTTCCTGGTCGAGTGACTGGATCGCCGTGAACAGAATGAGGAACGCGAACGGTAACCACTGCCACGAAACGATGATGATCACCGCGATCAACGGATAGTCGGCGAACCAGTCGATCGGCGTCATCCCGAGCGCACGCATGCCTTGTGCGATCAATCCGTACACCGGATGCAGGATCATGTTCTTCCAGATCAGCGCGGAGACGGTGGGCATCACGAAGAACGGCGCGATGGCGAGCAGCCGCGCGACGCCCTGCCCGTAGAACTTGCGGTCGAACAGCACCGACAGCAGCACGCCGCCGACCACAGTGATCACCAGCACCGAAATGATCAGCTGCATGGTGTGCAGGATCGACGGGCCGAAGGATGGATCGCTGGCGAGAAACGTGTAGTTATCGAAACCGGCGAATCCCTTCACATCCGGATTCAGCAGGTTGTAGCGCGAGAACGAAAACCAGATCGTCATCGCGAGAGGTATCGCCATCCATAAGACGAGGACGCCTACGGACGGCATGGCGAGCCAGCGCGCGTGCGCGGCCTTGCGCTCTTCGCGCTCGTGTTCGGTTTGGGGATGGGCATGCATGAGGGGTAGACGCAAGTGTTGACGCATGATGGACCACCTCTTCGGTAGTGCGCGGTCCGCGGGGCATGCGGCACGCTGTGCTGCCAGGGTCCGGCTGACGATGCGCTGTCAGCCGGCGCTTTCCATCTGTTCCGGCTTACATACTTCGAGGCGGCGATTCAGCTGCTGGACACGCCGTCCGCATGGTGACCAGGCAGACGGCATGACATCAGGCCTCGACGCTACTACGCTTACTTCTGATAGCCGGCCTGCTTGACGGCGCGATCCGCCGTCGCGTTGCCGGCTGCCAACGCCTGATCGACCGTCATCTGGCCTGCCACCGCGCCTGAAATGCTCTGACCGACCACCGTGCCGAACGACTGGAACTCGGGAATGCCGACGAACTGCACGCCCGTGTACGGCACCGGCTTCAACGTCGGATGATCGGGATCGGCGGTTTCGATTGCCTTCAGCACGAAGTCGCCGAACGGCGCGGCCTGCTTGTACTCGGGGCGCGCGTAGGTCGACTGACGCGTGCCGGGCGGCACCGAGGCCCAGCCCTCATCCTTCGCGACGAGCTCGATGTACTGCTTCGAAGTCGCCCACGTGATGAACTTCTTCGCCGCGTCCGCCTGCTTGGACGACTTCGGAATCGCGAGCGCCCACGCCCACAGCCAATGCGAGCCCTTCGGCGTCACGGCAGTCGGCGCAGCTGCAAAGCCGACCTTGTCGGCGATCTGCGATTGCTGCTTGTTGTAGAGAATGCCGGCGGCAACCGTCGCGTCGATCCACATCCCGCACTTGCCCGACGACATCAGCGTGAGGTTCTCGTTGAAACCGTTCGAGCTGGCTCCCGGCGGCCCGTTCTTCTTCAGCAGATCGACGTAGAACGAAATCGCCTTCTTCCATTCGGGCGTCGTCAGCTGGGCGTTCCACTTCTCGTCGAACCAGCGGCCGCCGAATGTATTCACGACCGTCGTCGCGTAGGCCATGTTCTCGCCCCAGCCCGCCTTGCCGCGCAGACAGATGCCGTAGACACCGTTGGCCTTGTCCGTCAGCTTGTCGGCGAACTGCGCGATCTGCTCGTAGGTCGGGTTGTCGGGCATCTTCAGGCCCTTCGCCGCGAACAGATCCTTGCGGTAATACGTCATCGAGCTTTCGACGTAGAACGGCAGCGCGTACAGCGAGCCGCTGTACGAGAGGCCGTCGCGCGCCGTTTTCACGACGTCGTTCAGGTCGTAATCGGCGGGCAGGTTGGTGAGCGGCGTGAGCCAGCCGCGCTTGCCCCACTGCGGCGTTTCATACGCGCCGATCGTCATCACGTCGAACTGGCCGCTGCCCGTCGTGATGTCCGTCGTGGCGCGCTGACGCAGCACGTTTTCTTCGAGAATCACCCAGTTGAGCTTGATGTCGGGATTCGCTTTCTCGAATGCCGGCGACAGCTTCTTCAACTCGATCATGTCCGGGTTGTTCAACGTGGCGATCGTGACGGTCGCCGCGTTCGCGCTGAACGCGGCGAATGCGAGGGCCGCAGCGCCGAATGCGTTGAGCGCGGGTTTGCAGGTGGGTTTCATCGTTTGTCTCCTTTATTCGTACTTGCGTTTTGGTACTTGATCGATACGTGTCCGGCGTGTGCGGTTGAAGGTTGAATGACGCCGCAGCGCGGATGCCGGTGAATGAGTGACGGTCAGCTCATCCAGTTGCCGCCGTCGACGTTCAGGGTTTGCGCGGTGATGTAATCCGCATCCGAAGACGCGAGGAACAGCGCCGCCCCCGTCAGATCCGCGGGCAGCCCCATCCTGCCCAGCGGCACCGCCTCACCGACGAGACGCTTCTTCTCGCCCAGCGGCCGGTTCTCGTAACGCGCGAAAAGCGCATCGACCTGTTCCCACATCGGCGTATCGACGACGCCCGGTGCGATGCCGTTCACGTTGATCTTGTGCGGCGCGAGCGCCAGCGCCGCCGACTGCGTGTAGCTCAGGACGGCCGCCTTGGTCGCGCAGTAATGCGACACGAGCGCCTCGCCGCGGCGGCCCGCCTGCGACGACATGTTGATGATCTTGCCGCCGTGGCCCTGGTCGACCATGCGCTGTGCGACGGACTGCAGCAGAAAGAACATGCCCTTCACGTTGACCGCGAAGAGTTTGTCGAAGATGTCCCAGGATTCGTCGAGCAGCGGGCGCATGTCGAACAGTGCCGCGTTGTTGAAGAGAATGTCGATCTGGCCGAAGCGCTGCACTGTCTGCTCGACGATGCGCGCGATGTCTTCGCGCTTCGTGACGTCCGCGCTGATTGTCAGCACCCGGTCGCCGTCGGTTTCGCGCAGTGCGTGCGCGAATTCGTTGGCCGGCTTCAGGTCCACCAGCACGCAGCGCGCGCCCTCGTCGAGATAGCGGCGAGCCACCGCTTCGCCGATACCGCTCGCGGCGCCCGTCAGAATCGCCACCTTGCCTTGCAGTCGGGCTGTCACAACCTGTCTCCGGTTCGTTTGATTCTTCGATTCAGCCTGAGCTAACGCCCGGCGATCGAGCAATTGCTCTCGTAGTGATCGAATGATCGGATACGAGTCCGGTCATGTCAAGGCGCGCCGCGCAATTTCGATGGTGCAGCGCGGCAGCGGCGGAATGCGCGCCTCCGGTGTTCCTTCCTAAGAATCGGCGATGACTTTGCAACCGGCAATGACATTTTTTCGAGATACGTTATATCATTGCGCCTTCGTTCAATCCGACGCTGTCCGGAGTTCGCACCATGGCCCGCTCATCCGATGCTCATGTTCATCCCGCCACCCGTTCCGCGGATCAGCCCGCCCGTCTCGCGCGCAAGCTTGCGCGCGCCGATGCGCTCGCCGCCGAGCGCGGTCTTGCGCTGACGACGCTGCGCCGCCAGGTCTATGCGTTGATCGCGCAGAGCGAGCGGCCCGTCGGCGCCTACGATCTGCTGGCCGCGCTGGAACCGCAGCGCGGCCGCGTGCCGCCCACGACCGTCTATCGCGCGCTCGACTTCCTCGTCGAGCATGGCTTCGTGCATCGGATCGAATCGAAGAATGCGTTTTTCGCGTGCTGCCAGATGGGCGAGCCGCACCAGAGCCAGTTCCTCATGTGCGATTCATGCGGCGAAACCGTCGAGATTCCCGGCGACGGGCTGGCCGCGCAGTTGGCGGGCAGCGCGCCCGTGCATGGATTCGAAGTGCATCACCAGGTCGTCGAGCTGAGCGGGCTGTGCGCGGCCTGCAAGCACGTCCATCCCTGACCAGAACAACCCGTTCCATCCAACCCAGACGTCTCTCAGGCAACAGGTCATCCCGATGAAGAAAAACAATTCGATGTGGAAGTTTCTGATGCGCACCGTCGCTTCGACGGTTTTCGTCTTTGCATCCGGCCAGGCCGCGCACGCGCAGGACACGAAGATTCCCGTGGTCGCCGCGGAGAATTTTTACGGCGATGTCGTGCAGCAACTGGGCGGCGACCGCGTCGACGTGACGAGCATCCTCAGCAATCCGGACCAGGACCCGCATCTCTTCGAAGCCAGCCCGAAGACGGCGCGCGCCTTGCAGCACGCGAGCCTTGTCGTCTACAACGGCGCCGACTACGATCCGTGGATGGCGAAGCTGTTGAACGTGTCGAAGAACGACAAGCGCAAAACGATCGTCGCGGCAGAACTCATCGGCAAGAAAAGCGGCGACAATCCGCATCTGTGGTACGACCCGTCGACGATGCCCGCCGTCGCACGCGCGGTGAGCGCGGCGCTCGCGTCGGCTGATCCCGCGCACAAGGCGGCGTATGATGCGAACCTCGCGAAGTTTCTCGACTCGCTCAAGCCGATCGCCGACAAGGTCGCGGCGCTGCGCGGCCAGTATGCGCACGTGAGCGTGACGGCGACGGAGCCGGTGTTCGGCTACATGTCGGATGCGATCGGCCTGGACATGCGCAACCAGCGCTTCCAGCTGGCCACGATGAACGACACGGAAGCGAGCGCGTCGGATATCGCCGCGTTCGAACGCGATCTTCGCGAGCGACGCGTGCGCGCGTTGATCTATAACAGCCAGGCAACCGAGGCGCTCACAAAACGCATGCTGAAACTCGCGCAGCAATCGCATGTGCCGACGGTGAGCGTGACGGAGACACAACCGGCCGGCAAGAACTACCAGCAATGGATGCTGGCGCAACTCGATGCGCTCGGCAACGCGCTCGCCGCAGGCAGCGCGAACAAGGGAACGACTCAATGAACATGTCGTCGGGCAACGCGCCCGTGCTCGAACTGGATCGCGTGACGCTCGAACTCGGCGACCGGACGATCCTGCGCGACACCAGCTTCACGATCCGCCAGGGCGAATTCATCGGCGTGCTCGGGCCGAACGGCGCGGGCAAGACGACGCTGATGCGCTCGGTGCTCGGCCTCGTGCCGGCGGCGAGCGGCACCGTGCGCGTGCTCGGCGAGCCGGTGGTGCGCGGTAATCCGTCGATCGGTTACATGCCGCAAACGCGCAGCGCGCTCGCGGGCCGTCGCGTGCGTGGCCGCGATTTCGTTGCGATGGCCGCCGACGGTCATCGCTGGGGCCTGCCGCATGCGGACGCGAAGGCGCGCGCCGATGTCGAGCGCGTGCTGGAGCTGGTCGGCGGCACGGCGCTGGCTGCGCGTCCGTTGTCGGAGCTGTCGGGCGGAGAGCGGCAACGTCTGCTGCTCGCGCAATGCCTGCTCGGCAATCCGCGTCTGCTGCTGCTCGACGAGCCGCTCATCAGCCTCGATCCGCATCATCAGAAAACCGTCGTCGAACTGGTGAAGCGCGTGCAGCAGGAACTCGGCATCGCCGTGCTGTTCTCCGCGCACGAACTCAATCCGCTGCTGCATGCGCTCGACCGCGTGCTGTATCTCGGCAATGGCGTCGCTGCCCTGGGCACCGTCGATGAGGTCATCACGAAGCCAGTGCTGTCGCGCCTGTACGGCTCGACCATCGACGTGATGCGCGTGAACGGCCGCATCTTCGTCATGTCGGGCGACTTCGACGTCGAGAAGCACGACCACGAGCACGAAGACGACGACCATCAGCATGGCGAGCCGCATGGTCACGGGCATTCGCATGGTCACGCGCATGGGCAAAAGCACGCCCATCATCACGCCTCAAGCGACGGACACACGCACGATGTTTGAATACGATTTCATGGTGAACGCCTTTGCGGCGTCAGGGATTGTCGCGGTGCTGTCGGGCATCGTCGGCTACTTCCTGGTGATGCGCGGGCAGACCTTCGCGGGGCACGCGCTGTCGCACGTCGGGTTCACGGGCGCGACGGGTGCCGTGCTGATCGGCGTGTCGCCGATCTGGGGGATGATCGGCTTCACACTCGCGGCGGGCGTCGGCATGGGCGCGCTGGGCGAAAAGCTCGCGGGGCGCGATGTCGCGATCGGCGTGGTGCTGTCGCTGGCGCTGGGCTTCGGCTTGCTGTTTCTGCACTTCTTCACCGCGTACGCGACGCAAGTCACGGCGTTGCTGTTCGGCAACGTGCTCGGCGTGAGTTCGTCGACGCTGGTGGTGCTGGCCGTGCTCGGCGTCGTCAGTCTGGTTGCGCTGGCGGCGATCATGCGCCCTTTGATGTTTGCTTCGTTGCAGCCGGAGCTGGCCGAGGCGAAAGGCGTATCGCTGCGTCTCGTGTCCGTGCTGTTTCTCGCGATCGCAGCGCTGGCAGTCGCCGCGTGCACGCAGATCGTCGGCGTGCTGCTCGTGTTCACGCTGATGGTCGGACCGGCGGCTGCGGCGCAAAACCTGTCGACACGCCTTTCCGTCGGACTCGTACTCGCCGCGCTGCTCGCGCTCGCGCAGGCGTGGGCCGGCGTGACGCTCGCTTTCTATACCGACTGGCCGACCAGTTTCTGGATCACGCTGCTCGCGGCGCTGGTCTACGGCGCGAGCTTGCTCGTGCAGCACATGCGCCGGTGATGTGGGTTTGGTTGGTTTTGTTTTTTGCTGGCATCCGCGATTCGTTATCGCGCTTCACGCGTCGCCCCTGTGCGGGGCGGCACCTACTTTTCTTTGCCGCCGCGTAACTATTCAGCGCTTGTAAACTGCTACCAGGATGTGCATAGTGAGGGGCATGACGAAGATGCCCGACATCAAGGAGCTGACACCGGAGCAGAAGGACGCACTTATCATTGATCTGGTGAGGCGTCTGAACGAGCTCGAGGCAAAGCTTGAGAAGGACAGTCATAACTCCAGCAAGCCGCCGTCAAGCGATGGTCCGAAGCGCAAGCCAAAGTCATTGCGTAACACGAGCGACGCTAGGCCGGGCGCCCAACCGGGGCACAAAGGCAAGACGCTCAAACGCGTCGCGCAAGCCGATCACATCGAGATTCACCCGGTGGCGCGGGTATGCGATAAATGTGGCAACCGCATCGCGGCAGCCAGCGTGGCCGTGTTGCCCGAAGGCCGCCAGGTGATTGATCTGCCGCCCACGCGCTTTGAGGTGACTGAACATCGCGTGCAGATCGCACAGTGCCGCTGCTGCGGCAAGCAGCATTCGGGGGCATTTCCCAAGGGCGTGAGCCAGGCGGTTCAGTACGGCCCCCAGATTCGCGCCGCAGCCGTCTATCTGACGCAATACCAGCAGTTGCCGGTTGCGCGCACCGCCCAGGCGCTGGAAGACCTGTTCGGTTTGCATGTGAGTACGGGAACCGTCCAGCACAGTATTGATCAGGCCGCGCAGTTACTGGCGCCGTGCGTTGATCAGATCCAGCAGGCGCTACGCGGGCAACCCGTCGTGCATTTCGATGAGAGCTGCATGCGCGTGGGGCGTGAGTCCCACTGGCTGCATGTCGCCTCGACGCACGCGTTGAGCTGGTATGGCGCGCACAGCAAGCGCGGCAGTCAGGCGCTGGACAGCTTCGGCATTCTCCCCGGCTTTACGGGAGTCGCGGTCCATGACGGCTGGCGGCCGTATGCCGGCTATGAGTGTGAGCATGCGCTGTGCAATGCCCATCATCTGCGTGAACTGGTGTTCGTCCTGGAGTCCACGCAGCAACCCTGGGCACAGCAGATGATTGACCTGCTTCGCCAGGCAAAGCGCGAGGTCGAACTCAGTCGGGCTTCAGGAAACAACATGCTGAGCCCGGCGCGCCAACGCTATTACACACGGCGCAGCCGCGCCCTGATCGCCCGGGCGCGCAAGCTCAATCCACAGCAGGCGCGTGAGCCCTTGCGCCAGGAACGTCGCGGCAGGATCAGGCAAAGCTTTACCTGCAACCTGCTCACACGGCTTCACAAGTATGCCGATGAGGTGTGGCGCTTCATTGCCGATCACCGCGTACCGTTCGACAACAATCAGGCCGAACGCGATATCCGCATGCCCAAACTCAAACAGAAGATTTCCGGGTGCTTCCGCTCGGAATCGGGCATGGAGGCGTTCTGCACGATCCGCTCCTACCTTGCCACCTTACGCAAGCAGAACCGTTCGCTGATCAACGCGCTGGCGTTAGGCTTTGCCGGATTCGTCGTTTCACCTCTGGTTACCGCTGAATAGTTACGCCGCCGCAAAGAAAAGTAGGCAAAAGAAAGCGGCTCACACCGCCAGTTCTTGTTCTTGCCTGAGGGCCCCCAAAGGTTCTTACGCTTCACACGGCAACCACGTGACCCACGTCCGTTGCCAGCGCTCTGAATGAGCGCCTCACCCGCTTCACGCAACTGCGCTTCAGCACGCCGCGCCAGACAGTCCACCGCCGCCCAGGTGGCAAACTGTGTATAGGCCGTAGTGCCTCGCCCGCCTCACTTCGAACCGATAGCGCGCGCGTCCCACCCGGTAGGAGCGCTACCCTGTACGACGCGACAACCTACACACAGTTTGCCACCTGGGCGGCATATACGATTCGCTGCCGCTTGCCCGGCTACGGGTATTTGAAGCGGGTGAGGCGTTGATTCGGAGCGTTGGCAATGGGCAGCAACTGGGGCGCTGGCGTGTGAAGGGTGGGGACGTTGAGGGCCCGTGGACAAACGTCAAGAATTGGCGGTGTGAGCCGCTTTCTTTTGCCTACTTTTCTTTGCGGCGGTGTACAGACTGGAGACATGGTTGACACATGTACAGAGACATCGCTGACACATGATGGTCAGGGTTTTGCTGCCTTCAGGTCAAGTTTTGCGACCCGCTGATGGGCGAACCAGATGTCAATCACACCGTCTTCGTCCTCGCTCGGGCGGGCGGCCACCTGCAGCCCCTTGAGTGCGATCGAGAGCTTCAGTTTCTCGCCGCGCACGCGCACCACGCCGCTTGAGTTGACCCGTAAAACCGCGTCGCCGCAGCGGTATTCGGGCTCTGGCAGCCGCCCAGGCATCCTGCGCAGGCTGCACGCGTAGCGGGTGAGCGGCACCGCCATTCCCAGTGCCTCGTGCGGACGCTCGGTGTTGTACACCTGCCGCCAGCGATCCAGTTCCCGCTGCACGTGCTCGTGCGTGGTGAACGCATGCCGCTGCAACACTTCGGCCTTCAGCGAGCGGTGAAACCGTTCATCCTTGCCGTTGGTCTGCGGGTGATACGGCCGGCTATAGCTCACATGGATGCCCAGCCGGATCAGCCAGACCGCGAGCTCGGTGAGCTGGCCCGGCGCGCTGGGCGAGCCCCATGGCGCGCCGTTGTCGGTGTTGATGCACGAAGGCAGCCCGTAGCAGCGGAACGCCCGCTCCAGCGCTTCCTGCACGACCTGCGTGGTGGTGCGCGAGCAGGCGCTCAGCACGACGTTGTAGCGCGAGTGGTCATCGATGACCGTCAATGGCGCGCAGCGTCCGCTCTCCAGGGTCGGGAAGTCACCCTTGAAGTCCATCTGCCACAGCGAGTTCGGATACTCGTGCTCGAAGCGCTGCCAGTGCTGGCGCTGGCGCGACGCCTGTTCATCGATGAGCCCGTGACGGCGCAGGATCTCAGTGATCGTGGCGGGCGCGGGAATCTGTGTTTCGCCCAGATCGCGCAGGCGCTGGGCGATCTTGCGCCCGCCCCAGCCGTGCGCCTGGCGCATTTCGAGCACCCGCGCCTCGATGGTCTGCGCTGAGCGTTTGGGACTGTGATGCGGGCGGCGGGAGCGGTCGGCCAGGCCCTTGATGCCTTCCGCCCTGTGACGGGCCAGCCACTTGTAGCCGGTCTGGCGGGTGATCGTGTATTTGCGGCACAGTTCGCTGAACGCGAGCGCCTGTGTGGCGGCCTCACGGACGAAATCTTCGCGGCGATTCATGATGTCTTTTACATCCCAGGGCATGGTTGAAAATCCGGGCGTTTGATTACCCGAAAGTGTCAACGATGTCCCTGTACACCTGTCAGCGATGTCTCCAGTCTGTACACGGCGGCAAAGAAAAGTAGGTGCCGCCCCGCACAGGGGCGACGCGTGAAGCGAGATAACGAAACGCGGATGCCAGCGAAAGCGAAAGCGATAGCAACCCCACCCCCTCACCCCAACAACACCTTCGCGTGATGCGCGAGATGATCCTCGATGAACGTCGAAATGAAGAAATAGCCGTGGTCGTAGCCTTCGTGCCGACGCAGCGTGAGCGGCTGTCCAGCCGCCTTGCACGCGGCTTCGAACACGTCGGGATTCAACTGCTGGGCAAGAAACTGGTCGGCCATGCCCTGATCGACCAATATCCCTTCCGCAAACTTGCGCGTCGCCTTGCCCACCAGTTCGCTCGCGTCGTATTGCTTCCACGCCTCGCGATCCGCGCCGAGATACCCGCTGAACGCCTTCTCGCCCCACGGGCAGCGCATCGGCGCAGCAATCGGCGCGAATGCCGACACCGACCGATAGATGTCCGGATTGCGCAGCGCGAGCATCAGCGCGCCATGGCCGCCCATCGAGTGGCCGAAGATGCCGAGCCGCCCGCCATCGACAGGCAACTCATTGGTGACCGTCTCGCGCAATTCGTCCCGCACGTACGAGTACATCCGGTAGTGCTTCGACCAGGGCGCCTGCGTGGCGTCGACATAGAAGCCCGCGCCGACGCCGAAGTCCCACGCGTCCGTCTCGCCCGGCACGTCGGCGCCGCGCGGACTGGTGTCCGGCGAAATCAACGCGATGCCGTGTTGCGCAGCGAAACGCTGCGCGCCAGCCTTGATCGGAAACGTTTCTTCGGTGCAGGTCAGCCCGGCAAGATAGAACAGCGCCGGCACCTTCTTCTGCGATGCCTCTTTTGGCAGGAAAACCGAAAAGCGCATCGGCAAACCGATTGCCTTCGACTCATGCCTGTAGATACGCTGCGTGCCGCCGAACGACGCGTGCGATTCGATCAGTTCGAGCATCGCGCGACTCCTTTAATAGATGACGACCGAGCGGATCGACTCGCCCTTCTTCATCAGGTCGAAGCCTTCGTTGATCTGGTCGAGCTTCAGGTGATGGGTGATCAGGTCGTCGATGTTGATCTTGCCTTCCATGTACCAGTCGACGATCTTCGGCACGTCGGTGCGGCCGCGCGCGCCGCCGAACGCCGAGCCCTTCCACTGACGGCCCGTGACCAACTGGAACGGCCGCGTGCTGATTTCCTCACCCGCCGCTGCCACGCCGATGATGAACGACTGGCCCCAGCCCTTGTGCGTACATTCGAGCGCCTGGCGCATCAGGGTGGTGTTACCGACGCATTCGAACGAGTAGTCCGCGCCGCCGTCCGTCAACTGGACGATGTGATCGACGACGTTCTCGACTTCCTTCGGGTTGATGAAGTGCGTCATACCAAACTTCTTCGCGAGTTCGACGCGGCCCGGATTGATGTCGACGCCGATGATCTTGTCCGCACCGACCATTTTGGCGCCCTGGATCACATTCAGGCCGATGCCGCCCAAGCCGAACACGACGACATTCGCACCCGCCTCGACCTTGGCCGAATAGACGACAGCACCGACACCCGTCGTCACGCCGCAGCCGATATAGCAGACCTTGTCGAACGGGGCATCTTCGCGGATCTTCGCCACAGCGATCTCCGGCACGACGATGTAGTTCGAGAAGGTGGACGTGCCCATGTAGTGGAACAAAGGCTTGCCGTCGAGCGAGAAGCGCGACGTCGCATCGGGCATCAGGCCCTTGCCTTGCGTCGAGCGGATCGCCTGACACAGGTTCGTCTTGCGCGACAGGCAGAACTTGCATTGCCGGCACTCGGGCGTGTAGAGCGGAATGACGTGATCGCCCTTCTTCAGCGTGCCGACGCCGGGTCCGACATCGACTACGACGCCTGCGCCTTCGTGGCCGAGAATCGCCGGGAAGATGCCTTCCGGATCTGCACCCGACAGCGTGTAGTAGTCGGTGTGGCAGATGCCCGTCGCCTTCACTTCGATCAGCACTTCACCCGCGCGCGGACCTTCGAGGTCGACCTCTTCGATCGTCAACGGTGCGCCTGCCTTCCATGCGATTGCTGCTTTCGTCTTCATCGTGAAT
The DNA here is from genome assembly GCF_002902945.1 of Paraburkholderia caribensis. Taxonomy (NCBI): domain Bacteria; kingdom Pseudomonadati; phylum Pseudomonadota; class Betaproteobacteria; order Burkholderiales; family Burkholderiaceae; genus Paraburkholderia; species Paraburkholderia caribensis. The sequence continues at coordinate 601,153 of NZ_CP026101.1, read as the reverse complement.
GCTCCTGTAGTTCCTTAAACCCCTCAACCCGTTTCCTGAAGCCGAGCCTTGAATCTGTCCACCGCTGCCGTGAAACGCGGCGGCCCGGATTGTCGCCCATGTTCGCGCGCCGCGCTGTGGACATGATCGCGCAAATACAAGGCGCGTGAATGGCACGCCGCGCCGCGCGATTGTCCTCATGCGACGGCGCATGGCGAGCGCACGTCATGCGGACGGCGACGCGAACCAAGGTTCGACGCGGCCATACAGATCGATAAAGCGCGCATAGCGCGCGGCGAGTTCCGGCTCGTCACGCGGCCCGGCGACGCGCGTCGCGGCGGGCGCGAGCGCTGCAAGATCGCCGGTGTTCCAGTGACCCGCCGCGATGCCGCCGAGCATCGCGGCGCCACGCGCCGCCGCGTTCGGACAATCGACAGCATGCAGTTCGACTTGCAACGCGTCGGCGAGCAACTGCCGCCAGCGCGCATCGACGGACCCGCCGCCCGCGAGACGCAACGCTGGCACCCGCGCGCCGCTCTGCCGGATGGCGTCGAGTCCCGCCCGCAGCGAAAACGCGACGCCTTCGAATGCGGCGCGCATCATCGCGCCGCGCGATGTGCCGAGCGCAAGGCCAAGCCATCCGCCGCGCGCGGCCGGGTTCAGCCACGGCGTGCGCTCGCCCGTCAGATACGGCAAGAACGTAAGGCCCGGCGCTGCATCGAACTCGAACGCATCGCGATATGCGTCATTCCATTCATACGACAGCCAGCCGCGCACGGCTTCGAGCGCGACGCCGACGTTTTGCATCGCGGCCATCCGATACCAGTGATCAGTCGCGGCCCGATAGCGATGCAGACCTGGCGCGGCATCGGGTTCGTCGTTGGCCAGCACGAGAATCTGGCCGCCCGTGCCCGTGGTGAGCAGCGCGTCGCCGTCGTTTGCAAGGCCGCTGCCGAACGCCGCGCACGGCGTGTCGCCGGCACCCGTGGCAAGCACGATACCCGCGCGCAAGCCAAGCGCATTGGCCGCTTCAGCGGACAGCGTGCCGGACGCGGCATACGACGCAGCGAGCGGCGCGAACCAGTCGCGCGGCAACCCGAGCCGCTCGAGCAACGCGTTGTTCCACGCGCCGGATGAATCGGCAAGCGCAGTCGCGCAGGCATCGGAGGGATCGGTTGCGATCGTGCCACCTAGTCTGAAGCGTAGCCAGTCTTTCGGTTGCAAGGCCCAGCGCGCTGCGTGCATCGATTCCGGCTCGTGCTGCTCGACCCATCTCAGCAGCGGGCCGGCCATGCCGGGCGCGACCGGGTTGGGTTGCGGCGCGGGCCATGCATCGAGCAGGGCCAATGCACGCGTGTCAGGCCAAAGCATCGCGGGGCGCACGGCCTTGCCTTGCGCGTCACTCAGCACGACGCCATGCATCTGACCGGAAAAGCCGACCGCGCGCACGGCGCTGCGTTGTGCTTCGGGAAAACGCGATGCCGCTTCGCATAGCGCGCGCCACCAGACCTGCGGATCGATTTCCGCCCAGCCGGGGTGCGGTGTATCGATAGCATAGGCGACGCTCGTCGCGCATTGCTCGCGGCCTTCGTCGTCGACGATCGCGAGTTTCAGCGAGCCTGTGCCGAGATCGATGCCAAGAAAGGACATGAATGCGATGCGTTGAATAGGTGGTTGCTGTGGACGTTATGCACGCGGGCGCCTGCTTCACGCTGACCGGGCGGCGGACGATCATTTTCACATGCCTCGGCCCATCGTCGCGGGTTAACCCACCCCAAAACAGGCGCGCCCCGAAAACGCATTATGTGCGAACCGCAATACACATCATATGGGCACGCGTACGTCGCGACGGCGCGCCGTATTGATGAAATTCCCGCAAGCCACCACGGCATAAGGGCTTCCGGCAAATTTCTCCAAGCTCGCATAACGGAGCCGTTCCAAATCTGGTCCACGCATATCGCCCCGGCAAAGGTTGAAATAGGAAGCAGTGGTCTTGTCGCGCTTTTTCGTCCCGCATACCTTGGAGTCATCCCAAAACCAGATGTGGAGAGAGACAAGATGCACTCGAACACGGTTCATCCGTGCGACGAGCGACTGCCCTTCGGCCAGTTGCTGACGCTCGGCATTCAGCACGTACTGGTGATGTACGCAGGGGCCGTCGCCGTGCCACTTATCATCGGCAGCGCGCTCAAACTGCCGAAAGAGCAAATCGCCTTTCTCATCAGCGCCGACCTCTTTTCCTGCGGTATCGCCACACTCATCCAGACACTCGGTCTGTGGATTTTCGGCATCCGCCTGCCAGTCATCATGGGTTGCACGTTCGCCGCCGTCGGCCCGATGATCGCGATCGGCACGAACCCCAGCCTTGGCATACTGGACATTTTCGGATCGACCATCGCGGCGGGTGTGATAGGCATCATCGCCGCGCCGATGATCGGCAAAATGCTGCGCTTCTTCCCGCCCGTCGTGGTCGGCGTGGTGATCTCGGTAATCGGGCTTTCGCTGATGGAAGTGGGTATTAACTGGGCGGCGGGCGGCGTCGGCAACCCTGACTACGGCAATCCCGTCTACCTCGGGCTGTCGTTCGTCGTGCTCATGCTGATTCTGCTCATCAACAAGTTCGGCAAGGGCTTCGTCTCCAACATCTCGGTGCTGCTCGGTATCGTGGCCGGCTTCGTGATTGCCGCGCTGCTGGGCCGCGTGAACATGGAAGGCGTGACGAGCGCGCCGTGGGTCGGCTTCGTGATGCCGTTTCACTTCGGCTTGCCGCACTTCGATCCGCTTTCGATCGCGACCATGGTTACCGTGATGTTCGTCACGTTCATCGAGTCGACGGGGATGTTCCTCGCGGTCGGCGACATGGTGGAGCGGCCCGTCAATCAGAAGACGCTCGTGCGCGGCCTGCGCGTGGACGGTCTCGGCACGCTGATTGGCGGCGTCTTCAACTCGTTCCCGCACACGTCGTTCTCGCAGAACGTCGGCCTGATCGGCGTGACGGGCGTCAAGAGCCGTTTTGTCTGCGCGATGGGCGGCGTGATTCTCGTGCTGCTCGGCCTGTTCCCGAAGATGGCCCAGGTGGTCGCGTCGGTGCCGTCGTTCGTGCTGGGCGGCGCAGGCATTGTGATGTTCGGGATGGTGGCGGCGAACGGGATCAAGGTGCTCTCGAAAGTCGACTTCGTGAAGAACCATCACAACCTCTTTATCGTCGCGGTCAGCATTGGCCTGGGTCTCGTGCCTGTCGTCTCGCCGCACTTCTTCGCGAAACTGCCTCCCGCGCTGTCGCCGCTTTTGCATAGCGGCATTCTGCTGGCGTCGGTTTCGGCCGTCGTGCTGAACCTGATTTTCAACGGCGTGAAGGGCGAACGCGCCGCGACTCGCGATATTCGCCGTGCCGGCCACGACTTCGACGGGCGTGGCGGCAAAGACGACGCCATTCCCGGCGACGAAATGCTGCGTGCCGCCGACATGCACTAGCCGAAAGCCATAGCAATCCCTACCGCGTGCGCATGACCTCGAGTCGTGCGCACGCCGTCACCCCGCCGCACTCCCCCGCAAGACCATCAGGCGACCAGGTTGTTGAAGTGTCGCGTCACCTTCGGCTCCAGGTTGCGAGCCTCCTTCATCAGATTGAGCTGTTTCGCCGATCTCGCGACTTCGAAGACCTCCGGCGCGATATCGTAATCGCCACGATCGTGCATCCATTCGAGCACGTCCGACAGATGCCACACGGACGTGCTGCCCTCGTGGACAGGCGCGGGGAATTCCGTGGCATGCGATTGCATCAGCTTGCGCATGTTCTGGCGCGACACGCCCGCCACTTCCGCGACATCCGTCAGCCCGACGAAGTCCGGCGCGGCCTCGACCAGCTGCGCCGTGGGCACTGCGCGAAGTACGTCCTTCAACGCACTCACGAGTGCATGCGTCGCGCTCTTCGCCTCGCGTGCGAACGCAAGTGCAAGCCGCCCCGGTTGACCGACACCCACGGTGGCATCGTCGCAGCCCTCGGCCGCGAGACGCTCGACGATCTCGTCGAAATCGCAGTCTTCTGCGCTCAGACGGTACTTCAGCGTGAAGGTGTATTCCATGTTTGCTCCTTTTCCTTCTCTGGTTGCTGCTCCTGTTGCTGCCCGTGCTGATCCTGCTCGCGAGCGCGCCGGTTTGATTCGGCGATCACCCGCAAAGAGATGACCTTCTGACGATGCGGCGCACAGTTCTCGACGATGCGACGTAACGTTCTTGCGTGACCGGTTGCATTGCGCGGTGTGCACCAGATACTGGCAATGCAGAACTCGCCGCATCTGCAATCGGTGTCGTTGTATGGGCAATACATGCGCCCCCACGCGTGCCCGGTACCTGAACCAGGCACGACGCGCCAGCCGTTCGCTTGCGCATGGCCGAGCGCCGACTCGATTTCCTTCTTCGAATGACTTCGACGACTCATCAGTAACTCCAGTGTAAAGCGCCCTCAATAAGTTGTCAATTGACAACCACGTTACGGATCATCAACCTTGCCAGATCCGTACGTGATGCTAACGGCTAACCATGCTCTAAAACGATCTGGATAACTAAACTGGCCATCTGGACAAGGCTTGTAGGAAGACGGGCTCAAAAAAAAACGCCACGGCATGCCGTGGCGTTTTTTTACTGCAGGAAGGAATAGCGATGGTCGTTCGAATCGGGGCGTTCAGCCAGCAGCCGCCGCTGCCGAAGCAGCAACCGGCGCGCTCGCTGCGCCATAGTCGACGGGTGCGTCGGCGGGACGCGGCTGTTCGCCCGCGCGCTCGATCCATCCGCCGCCCAGCGCCTTGTACAGATCGACGAGGTTCGTCAGACGCTGCATGCGCGCCGTGATGAGCGACTGCTGCGACGAATACAGATCGGTCTGCGCGGTCAGCACGGCGAGATAGCTGTCCACGCCGTTCCTGTAGCGCAGGTCCGACAGATCGAGGCGACGCTGTTCTGCAAACGTATTGCGCTCGAGCGCCTTGATCTGCTGGTCGTATGTGCCGCGCGCGGCGAGCCCGTCGGCCACTTCGCGAAAGGCCGTCTGGATCGCCTTCTCGTACTGCGCGATCTGGATGTTCTTCTGCACCGTTGCGAGATCGAGATTCGCCTTGTTCTCGCCGCCTTCGAAAATCGGAAGTGTGATCTGCGGCGCGAAACTCCACGCCGCCGAGCCCGGCTTGAACAGCCCGCCGAGCGTCGGGCTCAGCGTGCCGAAGCTGCCCGTCAGCGAGACGCGCGGGAAGAACGCCGCGCGCGCCGCGCCGATATTCGCGTTCGCCGCGAGCAAGTTCTGCTCGGCTTCGGCGATGTCGGGACGGCGCGTCAGCAGATCCGACGGCAGACCGGCGGGAATGTCGGTCAGCAAGTCCTGGTCGTTGAGCGCGAGACCGCCCGGAAGATCGGGCGGCAACGGCTCGCCGACCAGCAGAACGAGCGCATTCTCAGACTGTGCCCGCAGACGCGCTTGCGCCTGCAGATTCGCATTCGCCTGCTCGACGACCGTCTCAGCCTGACGCAGATCGAGTTCGGAGCCCGTACCCGTGTCGTACTGCAGCTTCGTGATGCGATACGACTCTTGCGCGTTCTTGAGCGTGTCCTGCGTGACCTTCAGCAGATCGTCATAGGCGAGCACGGTCAGATACTGATCCGCCACCGATGCAACCAGCGCGATCTCCGCCGCCTTGCGCGCCTGCGCCGTCGACAGATACTGCGCCAACGCCTGGTCCTTCAGGCTGCGGATGCGGCCGAAGAAGTCGATTTCCCACGAAGCGTTCAGACCGACCGAATACTGATTGGAGATCGTCTGGTTGAGGAACGACAGATTTTTCGGCGTGCGCGATTTCGACTGTGACGCGGACGCGTCGAGCGTCGGCATCAGCGCCGCGCGCGCGATCTGATACTGCGCGCGCGAAGCCTCGATGTTCAGCACCGACACGCGCAGATCGCGATTGTTCTTCAGCGCGATCTCGATCAGCTGCTGCAGGCGCTGATCGACGAAGAAGTCGCGCCAGCCGATGTCGACGGCTGCCTGACCGCTCGCCGAGCGCGCACCTGCACCAGACACCGGCTGCGTCGCGTAGACGCCTTCGCTCGGGAAGGCGCCCGACACGGGCGCGGCCGGCTGGTGGTACTTCGGCTCCATCGTGCAGCCCGCTGCGACGAGCGCGACGGCCACTGCCATCAAAGAATATTTAAGCATCTCAATGTCCTTAGCTGGCGTTGCCCGGGCCGCTGCCACCCTGCGGGTCATGCGGATGGTGCTCGTTGTAGTGCTTCATCGCTTCGTCCGGGTCTTCCTTGTCGCCGGTGAACTTCGCGCGAATGACGACGAAGAACATCGGGATCATGAAAATTGCGAGGAAGGTCGCCGTCAGCATACCGCCGATCACGCCCGTACCGATCGCGTGCTGGCTTGCCGAGCCCGCGCCGTTGCTGATCGCGAGCGGCAGCACGCCGAGAATGAACGCCAGCGACGTCATCAGGATCGGGCGCAGCCGCAGACGCGCCGCTTCCAGCGCCGCTTCCACCGGCCCCATGCCTTCGCCCTGCTGCAACTCGCGCGCGAACTCGACGATCAGAATCGCGTTCTTCGCGGACAGACCCACGGTGGTCAGCAGACCGACCTGGAAGAACACGTCGTTTTCCAGCCCGCGCAGCGTCGCGGCGAGCAGCGCGCCCAGCACGCCGAGCGGCACCACCATGATCACCGAGAACGGAATCGACCAGCTTTCATACAGCGCGGCCAGACACAGGAACACGACGAGGATCGAGATGCCGTAGAGGATCGGCGCCTGCGAACCGGACTGCCGTTCCTGGAACGACAGGCCCGTCCATTCGTAGCCGATACCCGCCGGCAGCTTCGCCGCGAGCGCTTCCATCGCCGTCATCGCCTGACCTGTTGATTTGCCCGGCGACGCCTGCCCCTGGATTTCGACGGCCGAGATACCGTTATAGCGCTCGAGCTTCGGCGAACCGTAGGTCCACTGGCCGCTTGCGAACGACGAGAACGGCACCATCGTGCCCGCCGAGTTGCGCACGTACCAGTCGTTCAGGTTTTCCGGCGTCATGCGGAAACGCGGGTCGGCCTGCACGTACACCTTCTTGATCCGGCTATCCGTATCGAGGAAGTTGTTCACGTACTGCGACGCCCACGCAATCGAGAACGTCTGGTCGATGGCCGACAGGCTCACGCCCTGCGACGCCGCCTTCTCGTGATCGATCGAGACCTTGAACTGCGGCGTGTCGTTCAGCCCGTTCGGACGCACCTGCGCGAGCATCGGGTCCTTGCCGGCCATGCCGAGCAGCTGATTGCGCGCCGCCATCAGCTTGTCGTGACCGAGACCTGCGCGGTCCTGCAGTTCGAAGTCGAAGCCCGACGCCGTACCCAGTTCGGGAATCGACGGCGGATTGACCGGGAACACAGTCGCGTTCTTGTAGCCGACGAAGTGCATGAACATCCGGCCCACCAGCGCCTGCACCTTCTGGTTCGCATGCTGGCGTTCCGCGTAGTCCTTCATCCGCACGAACACGAGACCCGCATTCTGGCCGCGGCCGGCGAAGCTGAAGCCGTTCACGGTGAAGGTCGATTCGACGATGCTCTTTTCATCGTTCAGCAGATAGTCGGACACGTCCTTCAGCGCGCGCGCCGTGGTTTCCTGCGTCGAGCCCGACGGCGTCTGCACCAGCACGAACATCGTGCCCTGGTCTTCATCCGGCAGGAACGACTTCGGCAGACGCACGAACAGCAGACCCACCGCGACGATCACCACCAGATAGATGATGAGCCAGCGGCCCGAGCGCTTGATCACGTGGTGCACGCCCGAGTGGTACTTGTCGCGGCTCTTGTCGAAGTTGCGGTTGAACCAGCCGAAGAAGCCCTTCTTCTCTTCGTGATGGCCCTGCGGAATCGGCTTGAGAATCGTCGCGCACAGCGCCGGCGTCAGAATCAACGCGACCAGCACGGACAGCACCATCGCCGCGACGATGGTCAGCGAGAACTGACGGTAAATCGCGCCGACCGAGCCGCCCGAGAACGCGACGGGCACGAACACGGCAGACAGCACCAGCGCCACGCCGATCAGCGCGCCCGTGATCTGGTCCATCGCCTTGCGGGTTGCCTCGCGTGGCGACAGCCCCTCCTCGGACATCACCCGCTCGACGTTTTCCACGACCACGATCGCGTCGTCCACCAGCAGGCCAATCGCGAGCACGAGACCGAACATCGACAGCACGTTGATCGAGAAGCCGACGGCGCTCATGATCGCGAACGTGCCCAACAGCACCACCGGCACCGCGATCGTCGGGATCAGCGTCGCGCGCAGGTTCTGCAGGAACAGGTACATGACCAGGAACACCAGCACGATACCTTCGAGCAGCGTCTTGACCACTTCTTCGATCGACAGTCGCACGAACGGCGTCGTGTCATAGGGATACTTCACGACGAGACCGTGCGGGAAGTATTTCGACAACTGGTCGATCTTGTCGCGCACGGCCTTCGCCGTCGCCAGCGCATTTGCGCCCGTCGCCAGCTGGATACCGAAGCCCGCCGTCGGCTGACCGTTGTACTTGGTGTCGAAGTTGTAGTTTTCGCCGCCCAGCTCGATGTGCGAAACGTCCTTGAGACGCACCTGCGAGCCGTCCTGGTTGACCTTCAGCAGAATGTTGCCGAACTGCTCGGGCGTGGTCAGCAGCGTCGCCTCGCTGATCGTCGCCTGCAGCAGCTGGCCCGGCACCGACGGCGTGCCGCCGAGCGAGCCGCCCGCCACCTGGACGTTCTGTGCCTGCAGCGCGGTTTGAACATCCACCGGCGTGAGGCCGAAGTTGGTCAGCTTGTTGGCGTCGAGCCAGATCCGCATCGCGTACTGCGTGCCGAACAGCGTGACCGTGCCCACGCCGTCGATACGGCTGACGGGGTCCTGTACGTTCGACGCGACGTAGTTCGCGAGGTCGTACTTGTTCATGCTGCCGTCGGTCGAGACGAACGCCATCACCAGCAGGAAGCTGCTGCTCGACTTCGTCACCTTCGTGCCGAGCTGCTGCACCGCTTGCGGCAGCAAAGGCGTGGCGAGCTGCAGCTTGTTCTGCACCTGCACCTGCGCGATGTCGGGGTTGGTGCCCGCGGCAAACGTCAGCGTGATGGTGGCCGTGCCCGAGTCGTCCGAAGTCGATGACAGGTACAGCAAGTGGTCGAGGCCGCTCATCTGCTGCTCGATGACCTGCGTGACGGTGTTTTCAACCGTCTTCGCCGATGCACCCGGATACGTCGCGCTGATCTGCACGGCCGGCGGCGCGATGGTCGGATATTGCGCGACCGGCAGCGTGAAGATCGACGCCAGACCCGCCAGCATCAGAATGATGGCGATCACCCACGCAAAGATCGGGCGATCGATAAAAAACTTTGCCATGAAGCAGGCTCCCTTTGTTTTTACGCGCCCGATGCAGCGGAGGCGGCGGCTGCGCCGCTAGCTGCCTGTGCGCCGGCCGGAGCCGCCGCGGCTGCGTCCGATGCGGGCGACGGCGGCAGTTGTGCCGGCACGGCCTTGGCCGTTGCACCCGGACGCACCTTGTCGACGCCGTTCACGATCACGCGGTCGCCCGCATTCAGGCCGCCCTCGACCACCCAGTACTGGCCGTACGTTGCCGTGGCCTGCAGCGTGCGCAGCTCGACCTTGTCTTCCTTATTCAGAACGAGTGCCGTCGGCTGGCCCTTCTGGTCGTGCGTGACGCCAATCTGCGGCACCAGCAGCGCGTTTTCGTTGACGCCTTCCTCGATGCGCGCGCGCACGAACATGCCCGGCAGCAGCACGTGGTCCTTGTTCTGGAAGATTGCGCGGATCGTCACGGAGCCCGTGGCCTGATCGACGGTCACGTCGGTGAACTGCAGCTTGCCCTTCTCCGAATAGACGCGGCCGTCTTCGAGCACCAGTTCGACCTTCGCGGCGTCCGGACCCGTGGTCTTCAGGCGGCCCTGCTGGATTTCGCGGCGCAGCTTCAGGCCCGCGAGGCTCGACTGCGTGACGTCGACGTAGACGGGATCGAGCTGTTGCACGGTCGACATCAGCGTCGCCTGGCTCGCCTGCACGTATGCGCCCGGCGTGACCTGCGAGATGCCGACCTGGCCCGTCACGGGCGAGACGACATCCGTGTAGCCGAGGTTGATCTGCGCGGTATCGACGGCGGCCTTGCCGGCCGCGACGTCGGCGGCCGCCTGGCCTTCGGATGCGACGGCATTGTCGTAGTCCTGCTTCGACACCGCGTTCGCCGCGACCAGCACCTTGTAGCGATTGGCCTGCGCCGTGGTGGAGACGAGGTTTGCCTGCGCCTTGGCGAGCGACGCTTTCGCGTTGTTCAGCGTCGCGATGTACGGCGCCGGATCGATCTTGTACAGACGCTGACCGGCCTTGACCTGCGTGCCTTCCGTGAATTCGCGGCGCAGCACGATGCCGTCGACCCGCGCGCGCACCTGCGCGACGAGGAACGCACTGGTGCGACCCGGCAATTCGGTGACGACGGGCACGGCTTGCGGCTGGACCGTGACGACGCCGACTTCAGGCGTTTGAGGCGGAGGTGCTGATTGTTTTTGTCCGCATGCTGCCAGCATTACGGCAGCCGTCGTGGCAGTGAGTAAGCGGAATGGAACCCGTTCGACGCGCATGGAGCGACCTCTGTCAAAGACTGAGAAGGAAAAAGTGCGTGCATCTCTCTCCGGAGAAGGCTGCGCAAATTGGCGTCTCGAAGACGCCATGACCGGACGCTCACGAATGCGTTTCCTGCGGGTGCATTCACTGCGAAATGCGCCAAACCGGGAAATGCCGCACCGCGCTGCTCATGTCTTGAGACAGCGCAAAGATGCTTGCAAAGACAACAGTGACGGATATTAACCGTTCACCCAAACGTAAGCCATCCGATCGATGGGGTGCTATTATATATACATTCATGAATGCACGTAAAAGTGCGTTCAACCGGTAAAAAGGGTTTCCTCCGGAAGATCTGCCAGGCATTAACGTGCGCATGAAATGATCTTTATCAGGCGCGTTTAAAAACGTCAGGGGAAACCCCGCATTTATTGCAGGGCAATACAAATGGTCCGTCGCACCAAGGAAGAAGCGCAGGAGACGCGCACCCGCATCCTCGATGCAGCAGAACGGGTGTTTGCGGAAAAAGGCGTGTCGCGGACTTCGCTGGCCGACATCGCGCAGACGGCGGGCGTCACGCGTGGCGCCATCTACTGGCACTTCGCCAACAAGGGCGAGCTCTTCACGGAAATGTTCGACCGCGTGCTGCTGCCGCTCGACGAACTGAAAGCCGCGTCCGTCGATCCGAACGAGGCCGATCCGCTCGGCCGCCTCGTCGAGATCTGCACCGTCTGTCTGCGCGACACCGCGAACGACCCGCACCGCCGCCGGGTGTTCGACATCCTGTTTCACAAGTGCGAGTTCGTCGAAGAGATGGGGCCCGTGATGGCGCGCTACCAGAACACCATGCGCGAGGGCCTGACGAACATTCAGACGTGTATGCGCAACGCGATCTCCAAAGGGCAGTTGCCTGCCGACATGAACGTGCCCGTGGCGGCGTCGATGGTGCACGCGTTCATCAGCGGATCGTTGAAGGACATGCTGTTCGTGCCGGAAGTGCTGGACTTCGGCCGGCACGCGCGGCAGATGGTCGAAAGCATGATCGATGCGTTGCGCAGCCCGGCGCTGCGCATGGGCGCCTGAACGTATTCACGCTGGACGTCACAGCGGCGCTCAGCCCGGAAAGCCGATGCGCCGCATGGGCCGCCGGCAAGCCGGCCGCCCTTTTTCCTTCATTTCCGGCTCGCTCAGGCGGCCGTCTTCGCTCGCGCCTTCTGGTTCGATGCGTAGATCGAGCCGCGTTCCAGCTGCCCGCCCGACTGCACGGCGCCGATCCATTGCTGCGTGCTCGCGACGGCCGCGAAGCGCGACTGCAGCACGACGCTGAATACGCGATGGATTTCCTCGGCGCTCGCCAGACCGGCGCTGTTTTCATACGGCACGGAACCCGTCGCGTCGTGCAGGAACTCGACGGCGAGGCCCATGTGCAGCGCGTGAACGATCGTCGATGCGTCGCAGTTGTGCGTCATGTAACCGACCACGGTGAGCGTGTCGATCTCGCGCGCCGCGAGCCAGTCCGCCAGATCGGTGTCGGTGAAGGCGCTCGGCAGCGCTTTCTCGATGTGGTGATCGTACTTGCGCGATGCGACCACGTCGTGCAGTTCCGCGCCTTCGCTGCCGCGCGCGAAGATCGGCGAGCCGGCCGGCGTGAAGTTCTGCACGACGACCACGGGAATCTGCGCGGCGTGCGCCGCGTCGATTGCGCGGCCGATGTTGGCGAGCGAGGTCTGCACGTCCGGGTATTCGATCGGCAGGTCGCCCGTCACGTATTCGTTCTGGACATCGATGACAATCAGGGCACGGCGGGGCGTCGGCATGGCAACTCTCCTGGATGGTTGAAGTCGGCGGCCGGCGGTTGCAGCCGCAATGCACGCATTGTTCGCGTTCCGCCCATCGCGCGACAGTGACCCGAATGACAATTTTCGCTAGGATTGGGCCATTCGCCATTTCGAACGGGAGGCCGCGATGGCCCGCTCCGCTGTCCGAGCCGCTGCAACCTCCGCATCAATGGCTGCGTCAAAGCCGGCGAAGCCGCGCGCATCCAGCGCGAGTCCTGATCGCCAGCCAACGCAGACGTGCCGCAGCGCCCCGAACACACCGCATGTCGTCGCGGCCGTCGCCTTCGACGGTATCAGCCCGTTCCATTTGTCCGTGCCCTGTGTCGTGTTCGCCGAGGACCGCAGCGACGGCGGCGTGCTCGGCTTCGAGTTCCGGGTCTGCTCGATCGACCCCGGCCCGCTGTCGACGACAGCCGGCTTTTCGATCGCCGCAACGCACGGTCTCGACGCGCTCGCCGACGCCGATACGATCATCGTTCCCACCTGGCGCGATCCTGACGAAGCACCGCCCGCAGCGCTGCTCGATGCGTTGCGCGCCGCGCACGCACGCGGCGCGCAACTGGTCGGCCTGTGTCTCGGCGCCTACGTGCTCGCCGCCGCGGGCCTGCTCGACGGACGCCCGGCGACCACGCACTGGGCATGGGCCGCCGACTTCGCGCGGCGCTTTCCGGGCGTGAAGGTCGATCCGCAGGTGCTGTATGTCGACGACGGCGACATCCTCACGTCGGCGGGCACGGCGGCGGGGCTCGATTGCTGCCTGCATGTGGTGCGCAAGCTGTGCGGCGCGCAAAGCGCGAACTACATCGCGCGGCGCCTCGTCGTGCCGCCACATCGCCAGGGCGGTCAGGCGCAATACGTGCAGCAGCCCATGCCGCCCGACCTGCGCGGCAACCGCTTGTCCGCGCTGCTCGACTGGGTGAACGGCACGCTCGACACGCCGCACACCCTCGATTCCCTGGCCGGGCGCGCCGCGATGAGCCGCCGCACCTTCACACGTCACTTCAAGGCAGCGACGGGAACGACCGTGAGCGCCTGGCTGCTTGGGCAACGGCTCGCGCGCGCGCAGCAACTGCTCGAAAGCACCGACGAGTCGGTCGAGTCGATTGCGGGAATGGCGGGGTTCGGCTCGACGGCGTCGCTGCGCCAGCACTTCACCGACGCGTTCAGGACGTCGCCGTCCGCATGGCGCAGAGAGTTTCGCGGTGTGTGAACCGCCGCGCGCATAGTGAAGTGAAGGTAACGGCTAGCCTTGCGTGAAATACCGCGCGACGTAGAGCAGCAGCGCGACGAAGAAAATCATCGCCGCCCACGCCCAGTTCGGCAGCACATGTGGATCATGCTCATGATGCAGGCCGTGCAGCAGCGAATGCGCGGCGCGGCCGGTCAGCGTACTGCCTTGATGATGATCGTGCAGCCGCGCACGGCGCGCCACGCCGGAAAGGCTGATTGGCCGCAGAAACACGTGCTGGCGCCGCCCTTGCGTGCCCGTCGCGCGGTTCGGCCCTTTGCCGTGCTTCGCCTGGACGACCGCGCAGAATTCGGTGAAGAAGTCGTCGGCCAGTTCGTGCAGCGCGTTTTCGATCTGCCGCGCGGGCAGTTGCGCGAGCGGTCCTGTCGACGTCGCCCACACCGAATAGTCGATGCGCGTGCTCGGCCCGCGACCGGGAAGATGCAGATGAAGATGATCGTCGGTGCGCAGCGACACGTCGATCTGGCCGCGCAGCGAGCCGACGCCCTCGGCGCGCGCCTTGAAGTTGAGCGTGCGATGCGGCTTTGCGCTGTTCGCGCCATCCTCGCTCGCGACATGGGCGCGTATGTGATAGTGCGCGCGCAGCGGACCGAGCGGCACGGTCATCGTCAGCAGATATTCGCCGCCCTGGAGCCGGCGCAAGGACTCGCAATTGTCGAGACTCGCGCGCAGCAACGCGAGATCCTGCAGCGCGTCCCAGACTTCGGACGGCGCCAGCGGCACTCTCAACGCGTCGTTCAATTCCATGGCAGCCTCCCCGATAACCGTGCGACCGCGGGATCAGGATGTCTGATCGATGCGGTCGACACGCGATGCGTGAAACGCAAGATACCCCGCGATCTGCTTCACCCCTTCCAGAGGGTTTTCATAGCTCCAGACTGCACACTCGATCGTCTCGTCTTCCGTCCGCAGATGGTAGTACGACGCTTCGCCCTTGAACGGACAGTGCGACGTGTGAGCCGATCGTTCGAGCCGCGCCATGTTAACGTCGGCCCGCGGGAAATAAAACACGTCGGGACAGCCTGTTTCGCACAGCGTGAACCCGGCATGCGTGTCCGCGAACGTCACGCCCTGGTGGATCACCCGTACGCGATGCTGGTTGGGCCTGATGGAAATCGTATGCCCCGCTTCGGCGTCGCCTCCGTGCGCTGGCGCACCGCGGGATGCATGGCCGCCGTGCCCGGCACTGCCGTTGTCCGCGTCTTCGGCGCTTCCGCCGGATGGGGCATCGTTCATGTGATCCGCTCCGCTGCTCGCACGTTCGCGCACGCTCCGGTCAGCGGGCTCAACCGCCAGTCCGGCTCTCATCGCGCGCCGCGTCGTTGTCATTATGCGGTGCGCGTCTCCCGGGCCGCGCAGCGTCGGCTCCGAAACGCCGAAGCCACGGAGCGTGTCCGTGGCTTCATTATTGACCAAACACGCCGCGATTGCGCGGCCTTCGTTGGCGCATCGGGTCTCTACCGATTGCCGCCGCGTGCGCGTTGCGTCGCGGCCACTGCAAGCGGCGCGGCGGCCGATCGATGCGCGAATGCCTGCCTCGTCGCGCCCGGCGCCCGTCGGCTTTCTGCGCGTTTCTTTCGCGTCGCTTACTGTGTCTTCCAGTAGAACGCGGCCTTTGCCGTACCCTTCGCCGGAATGGTGATCGGCTTCGACTGATCGTTTTCCTTGTACGCCGCATGCACGGTGTAGCGGCCCGGGCGCAGCTTGACCAGCATATACGGCCCCCGCGACGTGGTGTCGAGCACGCTGCCGCCATGTGCATCGACGATCTTCACCTTTACATCGGCGAGATAGTCCGAACCGGGGCCCGTGAAGCGCAGCGACAACGGCCACTGGCTCTGCGCGGAGAGCAGCGCCTTCGATTCATCGAGACCGACGCCGCCCGAGGTGTACGACACGTCGCCCTGTTGCTGCACTTGAGGCAGACCTTCGCCATTGACGTTGCCCGCACTGGTGCTATCGGTGGTGGTACCGCCCGTGACTTCGCTTGCCTGCTGCGCGTACGCGCCGCCAGACAGGCCGAATGTGAGAACTGTCGCTGCCGCAACCGAAACGGCGCGGGCGACGATACGACGATGAGTCATTGCGTGGCTCCTTATGGGGCAAACCTGAACGGTTCTAACGCATAACCGTACGCAATCTGTATGCCCATCCCGCCCCATCAACGCCCACAACGAAACAGGCCCGAAAATCGGGCCTGTTTCGTTCGCAGCGCGCTCAGTGTGCAAGGCGCGAACCTTCCATTTTTTCCATCACCGGCAGCTTTTACCGGCCGGCGCCGGTGGCGCGGCCGGCACGCCGGCATTTGCCGGATCAGCCGAGATCGACGGGCACGAAAATCTGCGAGTTGTCGCGCTGGATCAGCAACGCGATGCTATTGCCCGCTGCCGACACCGCCTGCTTCAACTGGTCGATGTTCGATACCGACCGCCCGTTGACGGCCAGAATCACGTCGCCCGGCTGGATGCCGGCGCTGGCTGCCGCGCCGCTCGCATCCTGCACCAGCAGACCGTGCGACACGGACGCGCCGCTCTTTTCCTGCGGCGTGAGCGGACGCACCGCGACGCCGAGCCTGCCTTGCACCTGCGCCGGGCCGCTTTCGTCATTCGACGCAACCTTCGCGTCCGACAGCGAGCCGATCGTCACCTTGAGATCCTTGGTTGACTTGTCGCGCCATACCTGGACGTTGGCCTGCGTGCCCGGCGTAATGCCCGCGATCTGCGACGGAAGCGCTGAAGAATCCGTCACATCCACGCCGTTCACCGACAGGATCACGTCGCCCGGCTGCAAGCCTGCCTTCGCGGCCGGACCGCCCGGGTCGACGGAACTCACGAGCGCGCCTTGCGGCTTCTTCATGCCGAACGAATCCGCGAGCGTCTGGTTCACGCTCTGCACGGCGACACCGAGCCGGCCCCGGCTCACGTGGCCCGTTTTGACGAGATCGTCCTTGACCTTCATCGCCTCGTTGATCGGGATGGCGAACGAAAGGCCCTGGAAGCCACCCGTCTGCGAATAGATCATCGAGTTGATGCCGATCACTTCGCCTTGCAGATTGAACAGCGGGCCGCCCGAGTTACCCGGATTCACGGGCACGTCGGTCTGGATGAACGGCGTGTAGTTCTCGTCAGGCAGCGAGCGCGACTTCGCGCTGATGATGCCCGACGTCACCGTGTTGTCGAAGCCGTACGGCGAGCCGATCGCGACGACCCACTGGCCGACCTTGCTCGAGCGCGGATCGCCGATCTTCACCGTCGGCAGATCCTTCGCGTCGATCTTCAGCACGGCGACGTCCGACTGCTTGTCCGCGCCGACCACTTTTGCCTTGTACTCGCGCTTGTCGGTGAGCTTGACGGTCACGACGTTCGCGCCGTCGACAACGTGCGCGTTGGTCAGCACATAGCCGTCGCTGCTGATGATGAAGCCCGAGCCGAGACTCGCGCTCGGACGGTCGCCGTCATCGCCGCCGCCGCCATTGGGGCCGCCCGGCATCTGGCCGAAGAAATGACGGTAGAACTGATAGAACGGATCGCTCGGATCGATGGGAAGCTGACCGCTGTTATTGCCATTGCCGCCGCGCATCGCCGTCTGCTTCACGACGTGCTTCGCGCTGATGTTGACGACGGCAGGCCCATACGTTTCGACGAGGCCCGAGAAATCGGGAATGCCCGTTTTCGCCGCGGCTTCCGCGGGCATCATCGCGGCGGCCGCGGGCGAGATCACCTGGGGCGCTGGCACGTCGCGATGCCCCGCCACGTAGCCCGCCGACAATGCGATAACGACGGCCGCTGCAACGGCGCTACGGGTCAGTATTTTTGCTTGCATCGTGTACTCCTGATTGGGAGAGTTGACTCTATGATGAGTCGAAGAGTACGTGGCGTCGCTTAAATCAATCTTAAACAATGCCAACTCGATGAAAGCCTCGCGCAAACCCGTGCCGGGCGGGCGATTCAGAAGCGCACGTTGACCCGCAAACCGCCTGACGCAGAGTCGTCGAGTGTGACGCTTGCGTGATGCTGTAGCGCGATGCGCCGCACGATAGCGAGACCGAGGCCGCTGCCCGCAACGTCGGTACGCGCGCGATTCGCTCCTGCGCCGACGCGGTAGAAGCGGTCGAAGACGCGGTCGCGTTCATCGGGCGGAATGCCGGGTCCGCTGTCGGCGATCTGCACGAGCGGCCGGCCATCTTCGACGCGCAGGCAGACATCGACACGGCCGCCCTCCGGCGTGTATTTGGTCGCGTTGTCGATCAGGTTGTTGAGCATCACGCGCAACGCTTCTGCGTCGCCGGTGACGGTTGCGGGCTCGCTAGCCTCGATGCCGAGATCGACGCCGCGCTTCTGCGCGAGGGGCAGATGAGCAGTCACGCATTCGTGCACCAGCGCGTCGAGATCGACACTGCCCGTTGCGGCATGACCATCCGGCTCGGAACGCGCGAGCGCGAGCAGCTGCTCGGCAAGACGCGTCGCGCGCGTCACGCCCGCCTGCAGATCGTGCAGCGCTTCGCGGCGCTCGGTTTCGTCATGCGCGCGCGCCACCAGTTGCGACTGGATCTGCACGGCGGCGAGCGGCGTGCGCAGTTCGTGGGCGGCATCGGCGACGAAGGCTTTTTGCGTATCGAGTGCAATGGCAAGCCGTTCGAGCAGGCCGTTCAATGCGCGCACGAGCGGCTGCACTTCGAGCGGCAAGCGAGAATCGGGCAGTGGATCGAGCGCTTCGGGATGACGCGTGTCGAGCGCGCCCGTGACGCGCCGCAAAGGCGCGAGCCCACGCCCGACCACGCCCCACACCGCGACGCCCATCAGCGGCAGCAGCACGATCAGCGGCCACAGCGTGCGCAGTGCGACGTTTGCCGCGAGCCGGTTGCGCACTGACAGCGGCTGCGCGAGCTGCACCACGTTGTCGCCGACGATCGCCCCATACACGCGCCAGTCGCCGCGCTCGGTGCGCTCCGTCGAAAAGCCGAGTTCGGCGCGCGGCGCGAGCGGTGCACGCGGATGCGAGTAGTACATCAGCACGCCGTTGCGATTCCAGATCTGCAGCACGATGCCTTCGTCGCCTGTATCGCGCGAGCTGAGCACTTGCGAGAAAGGCTCGGCGGGCAGCGCGGCGGCGATTTCCTGCAACTGGTAATCGAACAGTTCGTTGGCTTCGGCGAGCGCCTGACGGTAGATCAGCCAGCCCGCAATGCCGACGCCGAGCAATACGATAGCGAGCAGCCAGAACAGCAATTGACGGCGAATCGAACGCATCGTGTCAGGCTTCCTTGGCGATCATGTAGCCGAGACCGCGCACGTTGCGTATCAGTTCCGCGCCGAGCTTCTTGCGCAGCGCGTGAATGTAGACCTCGACGGTATTGCTGCCGATCTCCTCGCCCCAGCCGTACATCTTCTCTTCGAGTTGACTTTTCGACAGCACCGCCCCCGGGCGCGCGATCAACGCGGCGAGCAACGCGAACTCGCGCGCGGACAGCGCGACGGGCGCGCCGTCGAGCGTCACCTGATGCGAGGCGGGATCGAGCGTGAGATTGCCGTGGCGGATCGTCGATTCGCTGCGTCCCGACTGGCGGCGAATCAGCGCGCGCATCCGAGCGCCGAGTTCGTCGAGATCGAACGGTTTCACGAGGTAATCGTCGGCGCCGGCGTCGAGTCCTTTCACGCGGTCCGCGACGGCATCGCGTGCGGTGACGATCAGCACGGGCAGTTGATGGCCGCGTGCACGCAGCGTGCGCAGCACGTCGAGGCCGTCGCGCTTGGGCAGGCCGAGATCGAGCAGGACGAGATCGTAAGGCTGGCCGGCGACGGCGTTTAGTGCGGATTCGCCGTCCTGCACCACGTCTACCGCGAAGCCTTCGCCGCGCAGTGCCTTGCGCACGCCTTCGGCGATCATTCGGTCGTCTTCAACGAGAAGTATGCGCATCGCTGTTTATCCGCTCCGGCGGTTCGGGCGCTCGTGGCCCGGTTATGTGTTTTCAATGCCAGCATTCTAGCGCTCAAGGTTTTTTTTGCTGCGCTGGGTGGAGGGTATGGGTTTCGTTTTTGCCTGATTTTGGTTGTTTTGCGATGGTGGGTCGGGTTTACAGGTTTTTGCGCTGGCATCGGCGATGCGTTAGCGTGCTTCACGCGTCGCCCCTGTGCGGGGCGGCACCTACTTTTCTTTGCCGCCGCAAAGAAAAGTAGGCAAAAGAAAGCGGCTCACACCGCCAGTTCTTGTGTTTGCCTGAGGGCCCCCAAAGGTTCTTACGCTTCACACGGCAATCACGTGACCCACGTTCGTTGCCAGCGCTCTTGCTGAGCGCCTCACCCGCTTCACGCTCCCCCGCCACGGCACGCCTTGCCAGGCACTCCACCGCCGCCCAGGTGGCAAACTGTGTGTCGGCCCTCGGTGCTCCACATGCTTCACTCCAGACCGATGCGCACGCGTCCCACCCTGTAAGAGCGCTAACGTGTACGTCAGGAAAACCCACACACAGTTTGCCACCTGGGCGGCACATACCATTCGCTGACGCCGGCTCATGTACGGGTTTTTGAAGTGGGTGAGGCGCTCATTCAGCGCGTTGGCAACGGCCATCAACTAGCACGTTGCCGTTTGAAGCGTGGGGACGTTGGGGGCCCGTGGGCAAACGTCAAGCGCTGGCGGTGTGAGCCGCTTTCTTTTGCCTACTTTTCTTTGCGGCGGTGTACAGACTGGAGACATGGTTGACACATGTACAGAGACATCGCTGACACATGATGGTCAGGGTTTTGCTGCCTTCAGGTCAAGTTTTGCGACCCGCTGATGGGCGAACCAGATGTCAATCACACCGTCTTCGTCCTCGCTCGGGCGGGCGGCCACCTGCAGCCCCTTGAGTGCGATCGAGAGCTTCAGTTTCTCGCCGCGCACGCGCACCACGCCGCTTGAGTTGACCCGTAAAACCGCGTCGCCGCAGCGGTATTCGGGCTCTGGCAGCCGCCCAGGCATCCTGCGCAGGCTGCACGCGTAGCGGGTGAGCGGCACCGCCATTCCCAGTGCCTCGTGCGGACGCTCGGTGTTGTACACCTGCCGCCAGCGATCCAGTTCCCGCTGCACGTGCTCGTGCGTGGTGAACGCATGCCGCTGCAACACTTCGGCCTTCAGCGAGCGGTGAAACCGTTCATCCTTGCCGTTGGTCTGCGGGTGATACGGCCGGCTATAGCTCACATGGATGCCCAGCCGGATCAGCCAGACCGCGAGCTCGGTGAGCTGGCCCGGCGCGCTGGGCGAGCCCCATGGCGCGCCGTTGTCGGTGTTGATGCACGAAGGCAGCCCGTAGCAGCGGAACGCCCGCTCCAGCGCTTCCTGCACGACCTGCGTGGTGGTGCGCGAGCAGGCGCTCAGCACGACGTTGTAGCGCGAGTGGTCATCGATGACCGTCAATGGCGCGCAGCGTCCGCTCTCCAGGGTCGGGAAGTCACCCTTGAAGTCCATCTGCCACAGCGAGTTCGGATACTCGTGCTCGAAGCGCTGCCAGTGCTGGCGCTGGCGCGACGCCTGTTCATCGATGAGCCCGTGACGGCGCAGGATCTCAGTGATCGTGGCGGGCGCGGGAATCTGTGTTTCGCCCAGATCGCGCAGGCGCTGGGCGATCTTGCGCCCGCCCCAGCCGTGCGCCTGGCGCATTTCGAGCACCCGCGCCTCGATGGTCTGCGCTGAGCGTTTGGGACTGTGATGCGGGCGGCGGGAGCGGTCGGCCAGGCCCTTGATGCCTTCCGCCCTGTGACGGGCCAGCCACTTGTAGCCGGTCTGGCGGGTGATCGTGTATTTGCGGCACAGTTCGCTGAACGCGAGCGCCTGTGTGGCGGCCTCACGGACGAAATCTTCGCGGCGATTCATGATGTCTTTTACATCCCAGGGCATGGTTGAAAATCCGGGCGTTTGATTACCCGAAAGTGTCAACGATGTCCCTGTACACCTGTCAGCGATGTCTCCAGTCTGTACACGGCGGCAAAGAAAAGTAGGTGCCGCCCCGCACAGGGGCGACGCGTGAAGCGAGCTAAGGCATCGCGGATGCCAGCGCAAAAACCTAGAAAACCGGACCAACCCCCACAAGCCACCCCGCACCCCACCTCAAATCATTTTTTCTCGACCCCATAGCAACTCTCTACAATGAGCGCTTTCGCGCACCGCGACTTCACCGCGCACCGTGCTTGCATATACCTTTCCGCGCCGCGATTTCACCGCCGATTCCGTCCCTTCATGCCGCTCGCTTTCCTTTCACTAGCCTCGTCGTATGCCTGCTCGCTCGGGCGTCGTTTCAAATCGCTGACTTCAGCTCACGCTGAGCCGGCGGCTGCACTCCACACGACAACACGCGCCGCCGCCGTCCTGTTCGCCTGCGCCGCGCTCGCCGTCGCCGCGCCCGCCGAGGCGCGCAAGAAAGCGCAGCAACCCGCCGTCAACGTCACCACCGTATTGCCGCCTGCCGTGATGGCGGGCCTGCAGCGCGCCCATGTGCCGCTGTCATCGATCAGCGTGGTCGTCGAGAAGGTCGGCGACCGCACGCCCGTGCTCGCGCTGAACGCCGGCAAGCCGATGATGCCCGCCTCGACGATGAAACTCGTCACCACCTACTCCGGTCTGTCGCTGCTCGGCCCCGACTACCGCTGGAAGACGACGGCGTACGCGCAAGGCAACATCGACGGAAACGGCGTGCTGCACGGCAATCTGTACATCCAGGGCACAGGCGACCCGAAGCTGGTGCCCGAAGAACTGATCGACCTCGTCCAGAAGATTCACAAGGCGGGCATCACGGGCATCGACGGCGCGCTGGTGCTCGACAAACGCTTCTTCGACCCCTCCACGCGCGATTTGCCCGCCTTCGACAGCGACGTCAATTCGCCCTATAACGTCGGCCCCGATCCGCTGCTATACGCGTTCAAGTCGCTGTCGTTCACGATGTCGCCGTCCGAGGACGGCAAGGTGCAGATCGACGTGCTGCCCGCGCTCGCGCAATTGCAGATCGACAACGAATTGCGCGCGACGCGCGGCCCGTGCCGCGGCGAGCTGGTGACGCCCGCCGTCACGCCGGCGGCGAACGGCGTGGTCAATGCGTCGTTCATCGGCGACTATCCGCTGCGCTGCGGCGAGCGCACCGTCAACGTGGCCGTGCTCGATCACACCACGTTCTTCGCGGGCGGCTTCCTCGCGCTGTGGCAGCAGACAGGCGGCACGTTCAACGGAACGACGCGCGAAGGCCCCGTCCCCATCGACGCAAAACTCGTCGCGACGCATCAGGGGCCGATGCTGTCCGACATCGTTCGCGACATCAACAAGTTCAGCAACAACACGATGGCGCGCAATCTTTTTCTGACGATCGGCGCCGTCATCAACCGCCCGCCCGCGACGCCCGCGAAGTCGGCGGAAGCCATCGAATCGTTCCTGCATCGCAGCGCAATGCCGATGGAATATCTGAGCCTCGACAACGGCTCGGGCCTGTCGCGCGACGAGCACATCACCGCGCTCGCGCTCGCCGATCTGCTGCAAAGCGCGAACGCCAGCCCCGTCGCGCAGGTGTTCGTCGATTCGCTGCCTATCGTCGGCGTGGACGGCACGATGCGCAACCGCCTGACGTCGAAGCCCGTCAACGGCAACGCGCACATCAAGACAGGCACGCTGCGCGACGTGCGGGCGATCGCAGGTTATGTCGCATCGTCCGATGGGCAGAGCTATGTCGTCGTCAGCCTGATCAACGACCCACACGCGGAAGCGGCGCGCGCCGCGCATGACGAACTGCTCGAATGGGTGTATCAGGGCCCGTCCGCGATACTCGCCAGCACCGTCGCGCCGGCCACGACAGAAGCCGCGGACGAGCCGCGCCGCAAGATCAGGAAAAACCCTCAGAAGCGCGGCGCGCACTGAGGATTCCTTCTATTGAAGCGGTGCGCGACGCGCCGCGAGGCGTTGTACGCTGTCGGGCAGTATGAAAAAGGCGCAGACAAACAGGCATGACGGCGCGCGCGACAGGCGCCGCATGATGAACAGCGCCGCATTCAAACAATAAAGACAATGCCGGCCTCCCCGAGGAGGCCGCAGGGACCCTCGGAGGGAGACGTCAATGCAATTCGATGCCGAATTGCTTCTGCTCGCCATGGCGCCGATCTTTCTCGCGTGCATCGGCTGGGAGGCGTGGCGCGCGCAGCGCATGCAGCCCGAAGCGCGCATGTACGGCTGGCGCGACACGTTGTGCAATACCGCGCTCGCGCTGATGCACCAGGGCGCCGACAAGCTCGCGTGGCTGTTCGTCATCCCCGTCTATGCGTATTGCTACGAGCACTACCGGCTGCTCGACTGGCATGCGGGCTGGGTGTCGTTCGCGGTGCTGTTCGTCGCGCAGGATCTGCTCTACTACGTATTTCACCGCTGCAGCCATCGTGTGCGCTGGTTGTGGGCCGCGCATGTCGTGCATCACTCGTCCGAGCGGATGAATTTCTCGACGGCGTTTCGCCAAAGCCTCATGTATCCCGTCGCGGGCATGTGGGTCTTCTGGATTCCGCTCGCGTTTCTCGGCTTTCCGCCGAAGCAGATCGTCGGCATCGTGCTGATCAACCTGGGCTTTCAGTTCTTCGTGCATACGCAGTCCGTCGGCAAGCTCGGCTGGTTCGAATACGTGCTGAACACACCGTCGATCCATCGCGTGCATCACGCGCGCAACGACCGGTATATCGATCGCAACTATGCGGGCGTGCTGGTGATATGGGACCGCCTGTTCGGCAGCTATGTCGATGAAGATCCGAACGAGCCGCCCGTGTATGGCATCGTCGAGCCGCTTCATACGTATAACCCGCTGAAGGCGACGTTTCATGAATGGGCTTCGATGGCGCAGGACGTCGTGCGGGTGCGCGGCTTGCGCAACCGGCTGAGCGCGCTGTTCGCGCCGCCCGCGTGGGCCGCGCAGTATCACGCGAGCCTGCGCGGCGGCGAGCTTGCGCCGGATGCTGCCGGACGCGCATCGCAGAACAACAACGCGGCCGTCCAGACGCCGCGATAACAGGGAAGGCTTTGCAGGTTCGTCGCCGCGTCCAGACGACGCCTGCATCAGATGGCTCACGAGACACAAGGCTCAGGCCAGATACATACGAGGAGATAAGGACCTTATGAAGCAAGCATCAAACAACACGGGCATCGTGCGCTACGCACGCATCGCCGTCGCGTGCGCGGCATTCGCCACGCTCGTCGCATGCGGCGGCGGCAGTGACAACAACAATAACAACAACGCGAGCGCCACGCCTGCGGGCGGGGTCAAACTGCAGGTGGTGTCGTTCGGGGACAGCCTGTCGGATGTCGGCACGTATTCGCCCGTGATCACCTCGAGCTTCGGCGGCGGACGCTTCACGACGAACCCCGGCGAGGTGTGGACGCAGAAGGTCGCCGAGTACTACGGCGACACGCTGACGCCGGCCTTTGTGGGCGGCTTCGGCAAGCCGCTCGCGGCAAATGGCGGCTTCGGCTATGCGCAAGGCGGCTCGGATGTGTCGCGCGTCGACGGCAACGGCTACGCGCCGAATAGCCAGGCCGCGACCACATGGCCGGTGACGCGGCAGGTTCAGCAATACCTGACTGACCACGGCAGCTTCAATTCGAATCAGCTCGTGCTGATCAACGGCGGCGCCAACGATATCCTGCAAAACCTGTCCGCGATGCTGACGTCGATCTCGACGCAGGTTGCGGCCAATCCGACTCAGGCTTCGCAAATCGTGCAGTCGGTCGCGGTGAGCACGGTCGGCCCGATGGCGCAGACGCTCGTGGCGCAGATCGGTACGATCCTCGCGAAGGGCGCAACGCATGTGGTCGTGATGGACGTGCCCGATATCGGCAAGACGCCGCTGGCCGCGCAGCTTGCCACGCAGTTGGGGTCGGCGCAGGTTCCCACGCTGATCTCGGGCATCGTCGCTACCTATAACGGCGTGCTGCAGCAGGCGCTGGCAGTGGCCGGCCTGTCGACCAAGGTGGTCTTCGTGTCGACCAGCGGCTGGCTCACGCCGCTGCTCGCCAATCCGTCGGCGCAAGGCTTCAGCAACACCACGGGCACGGCCTGCAACATCACGCAGATGGCCGCGAACGCAACGGCGTATGCAACGGCGAACCCTTCCGTGCTGGTCGGCGGCATGACGGCTGCGCAGTATGGCCAGCAATTCGCGTCGTCGCTGTTCTGCTCGCCGAATACGCTGACGGTCGCGGGCGCGGACCAGTCGTATGTGTTCGCCGACACGATCCACCCGACGACCCACGCGCATGCCGCGTTTGCGACATACGTCGAAGGCAAGATCGCCGCGACGGGTCTCGGCAAGTAAGCGGCATCCGGCGGGGTTGCCCCCGCTGTTTCCGGCTTCGCTCGATGTGAAAAAAGCCCGGCTCTCAAGAGCCGGGCTTTTTGCTTGCGTGCGTCTGCTTTCGCGACTGCGTTTGCGCTCACGCGAGATGCGTGCCGCGCGCGCGGCTCTCAGGCGTCGTGCGCCTCGAATGCCGCGGCCGCGCGTCCCAGCCGGTCGTTGACGGCGATCCACTCGATCGTATCCGGCAATTTCTCGATCAGTATCCGCGACACATTCGCGCGATCCAGCGCGCGCAGCAGGCCGTACAGATCGCGCGCATACAGATGCGGATCTTCCGGCGCGGCGACGAAATGCACGCCCTCCGCGTCCGCCCAGCGCCCTGCACGCGACACACGCGCAACCAGCGCAACGCGTTCGCCGGGCGCGCGCGCGGCCAGCAGCGGCTCGAGCACGTCGAACGGCAGCAGCGCGAGCGGCGTGCGCGGCGCATAGTGCGCCTTCAACGTGCCGGAAGCACGCGGCGCGCTCGCGTCCGAGCCGTCGGGCAAACGCGGCATTTCACCGAGCACGTCGGCGATGTCTTGCGGCGTGACGTGCCCCGGCCGCAGCAACGCAGGAAAGCCGCGCGACAGATCGACGATCGTCGATTCGATGCCGACATCCGACGATCCGCCGTCGAGCACATGAATCGCATCGCCGAATTCCTCGCGCACATGCTGCGCCGTGGTCGGGCTGACGTGACCGAAGCGGTTCGCGGACGGCGCCGCGACGCCGCCATGTCCATTACGCAACGCGCTGAACGCCGCAAGCAGTGCCTGCGCAACAGGATGCGACGGACAGCGCAAGCCGACCGAATCCTGCCCGCCGCTCACCGCCGCCGGAATATGCGCGGCGCGTTTGAGAATCAGCGTCAGCGGACCCGGCCAGAAGGCGTCGATCAGGCGCTGCGCATCGGACGGCAATTGCTCGACCCAATAATTCGGATCGCCGCCCGGCGCCAGATGCACGATCACGGGATGATTCGCCGGCCTGCCCTTCGCCGCGTAAATGCGCGCAACCGCGTCAGGACTTTCGGCATCGCCGCCCAGCCCGTAGACAGTCTCCGTGGGAAACGCGACGAGTTGCCCGGCATCGAGCAGCGCCGCGGCACGCGCGATCTCGTCGGCGCCGACGCTCGACGTCACGTCGGCAGGTTTCGTTTGATCCGGCATAAAGGCTCGTGCTCAGCTCGTCGGGATATGCAGCAGGCGCGCGCAATCGCGGGCGGCCGCGCGCGCGTGCTCGAGCGTCGCGGCGGTGAAGTTCACGTGGCCCATCTTGCGGCCGGGACGCGCGTCTTCCTTGCCGTATAGATGCAGACGCGCTTCCGGCATCGCCGCGACTTCGTGCCACGGCGGCGTGACAGCGGCAGTGGGCCGCTCGCCCTTCGCGTTGACGGGGAACCACACGTCGCCGAGGATGTTCAGCATCACGGCGGGCGAATGCTGGCGCGTATCGCCGAGCGGCATGCCTGTCATGGCCCGCACCTGCTGTTCGAACTGGCTCGTCGCGCAGGCGTCGACCGTGTAGTGGCCGGAGTTGTGCGGACGCGGCGCCATTTCGTTCGCGACGAGCGTGCCGTCTTCGAGAATGAAGAACTCGACGCACAGCACGCCGACATAGCCGAGCTTGTCCGCGATCTGCAGCGCGGCCTGCTGTGCCTGCTCGACGAGCGTCGCATTCGCGTCGGGCGCGGGCACGATGGTATGCGACAGCACGCCGTTGCGATGGGTGTTCTGCGCGAGCGGATACACGGTCGAGCAACCCGTCGCGCCGCGCGCGATCAACGCCGACACTTCGAACTTCAAGGGCAAACGCTTTTCGAGCACGCAAGGCACGCCGCCCAGCGACGCATGCGCCGCGCGCACTTCGGCCGCATTGCCGACCCGCACCTGCCCCTTGCCGTCGTAGCCCATGCGCGCTGTCTTGAGAATACCGGGCAGCACGGCTTCGAGCGCGGCGTCATCCAGCGCGGTGAGCGCGTCCGACGATTCGATCACGACATGCGGCGCCACCGGCACGCCCGACGACGCGATGAAGCGTTTCTCCGCAATGCGATCCTGCGCGACGGCGACGCAACGCCCTGCCGGGCTGACGAACGTGGTGCGCGCAAGGAAATCGAGACTTGCGGCGGGCACGTTCTCGAACTCGGTCGACACCGCCGCACACAGCCGCGCGAGTTCGGTGAGGGCCGCTTCATCGTCGTAGGCGGCGCGCAGATGGCGATCCGCGACGGCGCCCGCCGGACTGGTTTCGTCCGGATCGAGCACGGCGACGCGATAGCCCATTGCCTGCGCGGCGAAGCAGAACATGCGGCCGAGCTGGCCGCCACCGACCATGCCAAGCCATGCGCCGGGCAGAATCGGTGATACCGGAGTGTTGTCTGGATTCATCTTGATGGTCGGTCGCGGCCGATGTGGGGTCGGCCGGGTGAAACATTGAACTGCGACATTGAGCTACGACATTCAGCTACGACACTGAGCTACGACGTCGCACGGCGACGTCTCACTGGTAAGCGTTACAGCGGCGGCAGCGTCATTGCATGCGCCGCCTGGTTCTGGCGCACGCGGAACGCCGCGAGCTTCTCCGCATATTCCGGCGACGTGCCGGACAGCAGCGACACCGCGAACAGCGCGGCATTCGCAGCGCCTGCTTCGCCGATCGCGAACGTCGCGACGGGCACGCCCTTGGGCATCTGCACGATTGAATGCAGCGAATCGACGCCCTTCAGATACTTGCTCGCAACGGGCACGCCCAGCACGGGCACCGTCGTCTTCGCCGCGAGCATGCCCGGCAAATGCGCCGCGCCGCCCGCGCCCGCGATGATCGCGCGGATGCCGCGTTCGCGCGCGCTTTCAGCATAGGCGAACATTTCGTCCGGCATGCGGTGCGCGGACACGACCTTCGCTTCGTACGGCACGCCGAATTCCTGCAGGATCGCGACCGCATTCTTCATGACGTCCCAGTCGGAACTGGAACCCATCAACACGCCGACGAGCGGCGCGTTGTGCGTATGTGCTGTCTGGACTTCACTCATCTTGCCTGTTTTCC
Source organism: Paraburkholderia caribensis (assembly GCF_002902945.1). NCBI lineage: Bacteria > Pseudomonadati > Pseudomonadota > Betaproteobacteria > Burkholderiales > Burkholderiaceae > Paraburkholderia > Paraburkholderia caribensis. The sequence continues at coordinate 572,070 of NZ_CP026101.1, read as the reverse complement.
GTATGCGTGGCGCTCAGGCCAGTTTCTGGCCCGTCAAGCGCTCGAGCGCTTCCTGGTACTTCTCGGCCGTTTTCGTGACGACTTCGTCCGGCAGCTTCGGCGCGGGCGGCTCTTTCTTCCACGGCTGGGTTTCGAGCCAGTCGCGCACGAACTGCTTGTCGAACGATGGCGGGTTCGTGCCGACCTGGTACTGATCCGCCGGCCAGAAGCGCGACGAATCCGCCGTCAGCGCTTCGTCCATCAGGTACAGCTGGCCCTTGTCGTCCAGACCGAATTCGAACTTCGTGTCGGCGATGATGATGCCGCGCGTGGCCGCGTAGTCGGCTGCTTCCTTGTACAGGCGGATCGAGATGTCGCGAATCGTCGCCGACAGTTCGGTGCCGATGCGGCGCTCCATCTCTTCGTATGTGATGTTTTCGTCGTGGTGGCCCATTTCGGCCTTCGCTGCCGGCGTGAAGATCGGCTCGGGCAGCTTTTGTGCGTTCTGCAGGCCTTCCGGCAACTGCACGCCGCACACGGCGCCCGTCGCCTGATAGTCCTTCCAGCCGCTGCCCGCCAGATAACCGCGCACCACCGCTTCGACGAGAATCGGCTCGAGGCGCTTGACCACGACCGCGCGGCCCTTCACCTGCTCGACCTCGTCAGGCGCGACGACCGTTTCGGGCGCGACGCCCGTCAAATGATTCGGCACGACGTGCGCGAGCTTGTCGAACCAGAAATTCGCCATCTGGTTCAGCACGCGACCCTTGCTCGGAATCGGCTCGCCCATGATGACGTCGAACGCGGACAGACGGTCCGTCGTGACGATCAGCAGCTGGTCGTTGCCCACCGCGTAGTTGTCGCGGACCTTGCCGCGGCCGAGCAGCGGCAGCGAGCGGAGCGTGGATTCGTAGAGGGTAGACATCGTCGTGATTCACAAAAATGGGGCAAACACTGCCCGGAACAAAAGGGAAACGCCGTTCCCCTGATCATGCGGGAACGGCGATCTGACGACAACCTGGCCAGATGGCCAGCTGCGTACTACTCGAACAATGCGCAAACAACGCGCAGACAACCGCAAACAGCGAGCAAACGGGCGCCGCACGGCGCCCGCGCGCCGCTTAGCGAACGACTTGCGCGAGCTCGCCCGCCTTGTACTTCTCAGCGATCTTTTCCAGCGAGACCGGCTTGATCTTCGACGCCTGGCCTTCGCAGCCGAACGCCAGATAACGGTCCACGCACACCTTCTTCGCGGCTTCGCGAGCCGGCTTCAGGTAGTCGCGCGGATCGAACTTCGACGGGTTTTCCGCCATGTAGCGGCGGATCGCGCCCGTGATGGCAAGACGCAGATCGGTGTCGATATTGACCTTGCGCACGCCGTACTTGATGCCTTCCTGGATTTCCTCGACGGGCACGCCGTAGGTTTCCTTCATGTCGCCGCCGAATTCGCGGATTTCCGCCAGCAGTTCCTGCGGCACCGACGACGAACCGTGCATCACCAGGTGCGTGTTCGGAATGCGCTGGTGAATTTCCTTGATGCGTTGAATGGACAGGATATCGCCCGTCGGCTTCTTCGAGAACTTGTACGCGCCGTGCGACGTGCCAATGGCAATCGCCAGTGCGTCGCACTGCGTGAGTTTCACGAAGTCCGCCGCCTGCTCGACGTCCGTAAGCAGTTGCTCGCGCGTCATCGTGCCTTCCGCGCCGTGGCCGTCTTCCTTGTCGCCCTTCATCGTTTCCAGCGAACCGAGCACGCCCAGTTCCGCCTCGACCGTCACGCCGATCGAATGGGCCGCTTCGACGACCTTGCGCGACACATCCACGTTGTACTCGTACGACGCCACCGTCTTGCCGTCGGCTTCGAGCGAACCGTCCATCATCACGCTCGTGAAACCGCTGCGGATCGCGGCCATGCAGACTGCCGGCGACTGACCGTGGTCCTGGTGCATCACGACGGGAATGTGCGGATACGACTCCACAGCCGCTTCGATCAGATGGCGCAGGAACGGCTCGCCCGAGTACTTACGCGCGCCAGCCGACGCCTGCATGATCACGGGCGCATTGACCTGATCCGCCGCCGCCATGATGGCCTGCACCTGCTCCAGATTGTTTACGTTGAATGCCGGAAGGCCATAACCGTGTTCGGCGGCATGGTCCAGCAGTTGACGCATTGATACGAGAGGCATTGATTACTCCATAGATTGAAACGAAATCTGTGCCGACGGCATCTATTTATGCAATTTCGTGCAATTTTATCGCGAAGCAGACCGTGTCCCGAGCGCCCTCTCCCAAACTGGGGTACGCCGCCTCTTTCGGGGACACGGCACTCTGCTTCACGCGTGCCGTTCAGCTGCGCCGTTTCCGGCTTGCCGGGTTTGCGTGCCTTGACTCGCTCTGACGGCGGTTTATGGCTGGCCGATCTGACGCTGTCAGACCGGCTCGCCGACCCGCACGATCTTCAGTGTGTTCGTGCCGCCCGCCTGGCCCATCGGCTCGCCGACCGTCAGCACCACCATGTCGCCGCGCGCCGCGTAACCCTTGCCGACCACCACTTCGAGGGCCTGCGCGAGCGCGATGTCGCGGTCGCTGCTGGTGTCGAGGTGCAGCGACGTCACGTTGCGGTAGATCGCCATGGCGCGCTCGCTGCCCGTACGGGGCGTGAGCGCGAAAATCGGCACATGCGTCCAGTGACGCGACATCCACAGCGCCGTCGAACCCGATTCGGTCAACGCGACGATCGCCTTGGCGCCCAGGTGGTAAGCGGTGAACAGCGCGCCCATGGCGATCGACTGGTCGATGCGCGTGAACGTGCGGTCGAGGAAATCCTTGTCCAGTTCGACATGCTCGGACTTCTCGGCTTCGACGCAGATGGCGGCCATGGTTTCGATGGTCTGCACCGGATACTTGCCCGCCGCCGATTCCGCCGACAGCATCACGGCGTCCGTGCCGTCCAGCACCGCGTTCGCGACGTCCGACACTTCGGCGCGGGTCGGCACGGGTGCGTGGATCATCGACTCCATCATCTGCGTGGCCGTGATGACGAACTTGTTGGCGTCGCGCGCCATCTTGATCATGCGCTTTTGCAGCGCGGGCACCGCCGCGTTGCCGACTTCGACCGCGAGGTCGCCGCGCGCGACCATGATGCCGTCCGACGCATCGAGAATGCCTTGCAGCGCCGGGATGGCCTCGGCGCGCTCGATCTTCGCGATCATCTTCGGCTTGATGCCATACGGCGCGCCCGCGATATTCGCGAGTTGACGCGCCATTTCCATGTCCGTCGCGTTCTTCGGGAACGACACGGCCACGTAGTCCGCGCCGAGCGACATCGCCGTGCGGATATCTTCCATGTCCTTCGCGGTCAGCGCAGGCGCCGTCAGGCCGCCGCCCTGGCGGTTGATGCCCTTGTTGTTCGACAGGTCGCCGCCGATCTTCACGACGGTATGAATCTCGTTGCCGATCACGCGCGCAACGCTCAGCACGATCAGGCCGTCGTTGAGCAGCAGCGTGTCGCCGGGTTTCAGGTCGCGCGGCAGGTCCTTGTAGTCGAGGCCGACGCGGTCGTCGTTGCCGAGCTCGCACTCGGCGTCGAGGATGAAGGTATTGCCGGCGACCAGCGTGGTCTTGCCGTTTTCGAACTTGCCGACACGAATTTTCGGGCCTTGCAGGTCAGCCATGATGCCGACCTCGCGGCCTGCCTGCCGGGCCGCTTCACGTACGAACTCCGCGCGTTGACGATGATCGTCGGCGGTGCCGTGCGAGAAGTTGAGACGCACCACGTCGGCGCCCGCCTGAATCATCTGCAGCAAGATGTCCTGCGTGCTGGATGCGGGTCCGATGGTTGCGACAATCTTGGTGGCGCGATGCATGAGTCTCCTCGTCTGGATGGGATCGCTGGGATGAACGTTGGGAGTCGGATGCGGAGGCTGCGCAACGACCGGTGCTACATGGGGTGGTGCGCCGTTCGTTCCCTTCGAACCTTGAAGGCCCGGCGTCGAATCGTGGGGGACTGCTGCGATATCTGCTGCCCGCGGCGCGTCACGCGCCGTGAGTCGAGATGCATCGGCTTCGGTGTTTGAGGCGAGAGACACCGTTGCACTTGAAACGGCTGCCGTGTCCGCGTCATGTTGCGCGACATCGATCACAGCCAGTTCGGTATTCTGATCTTCGGCAACGGCTGCGGTCTGTGCCACTGGCGCGTTGCCGGAAAGTTGCGAGGCCGCCGCTTGGGCGCCCTCGGGTTGCAGCGCTTGTGCGGAGCGCGCTGCGCGCTCCCCTGCCGCTGCCGTGCGCGACGCGTTGCGCGTCTTCTGAGGCTTGTTGGGGGAGCGCGTCGCCATTATCAGGCCCGCGATTCCAGCACAGCGACTGCGGGCAGCTTCTTGCCCTCGAGGAACTCGAGGAAAGCGCCGCCGCCTGTCGAGATATAGCTCACCTTGTCGTGGATGCCATATTTGGCGATGGCCGCGAGCGTGTCGCCGCCGCCTGCAATCGAGTACGCCGACGACTTCGCGATGGCTTCCGCAAGCGTCTTCGTGCCGTTGCCGAACTGGTCGAACTCGAACACGCCGACCGGGCCGTTCCAGACGATCGTGCCGGCCTTTTCGAGCTGCGACGCGAGCGCCTTCGCTGTTTCCGGTCCGATGTCGAGGATCAGGTCGTCGTCCTGCACATCGGCAACCTGCTTGATTTCGGCCTTGGCGGCGGGCGAGAACTCCTTCGCGGTGACCACGTCCGACGGAATCGGCACCGATGCGCCGCGTGCCTTCGCGGCTTCGATGATGGCCTTCGCTTCTTCGACGAGATCCGCTTCGGCCAGCGACTTGCCGATCTTCAGGCCAGCCGCCAGCATGAACGTGTTCGCGATGCCGCCGCCGACGATCAGCTGATCGACCTTGTCGGCCAGCGACTTGAGAATGGTCAGCTTGGTGGACACCTTCGAGCCCGCGACGATTGCCACCAGCGGACGCTTCGGTGCGCCGAGCGCCTTGCTGAGCGCTTCGAGTTCGGCCGCGAGCAGCGGGCCCGCGCACGCCACCGGCGCGTACTTCGCGATGCCGTGCGTGGTCGCTTCGGCACGGTGCGCAGTGCCGAACGCGTCGTTCACGTAGATGTCGCAAAGCTTCGCCATTTTCTGCGCGAGCTCGTCGGAATCCTTCTTTTCGCCCTTGTTCACGCGGCAGTTTTCGAGCAGCACGACCTGGCCCGGCGCGACGTTCACGCCGTTCTCCACCCAGTTCTGCACCAGCGGCACGTCGCGGCCGAGCAGTTCGGCGAGACGCTTCGCGACGGGCGCGAGCGAGTCTTCGGGCTTGAAGTCGCCTTCCGTCGGGCGGCCCAGGTGCGACGTGACCATGACGGCCGCGCCCGCGTCCAGCGCGGACTTGATGGCAGGCACGGAAGCGCGGATGCGGGTGTCTTCGGTGATGTTGCCGGCGTCGTCCTGCGGCACGTTCAGGTCGGCGCGGATGAACACGCGTTTGCCGGATAGTTTGCCTTCGGCGATCAGATCGGAGAGACGCAATACCTGTTTCATGATTGATATGCGAGTTGATTGGAAGGCGGTGCGGACGCTGCGCGAACAGCCAATCGAGAACGGTGCCGGCAGGTTCGCGCGTGTTCCGGGAGACAGCCATTTTAACCGATCGACGGACCGATCTAAGCCCGTCCGAGCGAATCCCAGTATTTGCCGGCTGCAGCGGGCGTTGCGCGATATTGCAGCGCAACATTCACACGCGCGCCGGCGACCGCCTTCAGAAAATCAGCCGCAGCGCCGTGAACACCAGCATCCCGACGACGATTGTGCCGAGCATCGTCCGCCGCCACAGGAACCACGCGAGGCCCGCGAGCGTGCCGTACAGCTCGTGATTCGACAGCGCGATGGACACGCCGCTGTCCGTCACGAGCACGTCCGGCACGACGACAGCCGCCAGCGCCGCCGCGGGCGCGTAACGCAGCATCCGTTGCGCGCGCTCCGGCAGCACCGTGCGCTCCCCTCCGATCAGAAACAGCGCGCGTGTCAGCGCTGTGACAAACGTCATGCCGATAATCGCGAGCCAGATCTGCAGCGTGCTCATCGCGAATCTCCCGAATGTCCCGGACGTCCCGCTGTTTCCGTGTGGTTGCGGATGCGGCGCAGATCGGCGCGCTCGATCAGCGCGTCGGCGGCGGTGCCCGCGAGGATCGCCGTGATCACGGCGAGCGGCAGCGCGAGGCGATACGGCAGATCGAATGCGACCAGCGCGACGATGCCCGCGACGCTCACGGCCGCCAGCGTGGAGCGCGACGAAATCGCCGACACCATCACGGGAATCAGCGCGAGCGTGCCCGCGAGCGAAAGACCCCAGTTATCGGGAAAGAGGCTGGCCAGCAGAATGCCGATGATCGACGAGACCTGCCACGACAGCCAGCTCGAGACGGCCATGCCCCAGAAATACGCTTCCTTGCCGGGTACATAGCCTGGCTGGAAGGCTTTCTTCTGGAACAGCAGATAGATGACGTCGCCGTTGAAATAGCCGACCAGCAACCGGCGCCACAGCGGCAGATAGGAAAAATGCGGTGCGAGGCCCGCGCTGAAGATGACGAAGCGCGTGTTGACCATCGCGGCCGTCAGCAGGATCGTCCAGACGGGCAGCTTGGCGAGCATGAGCGGCAGCACGGCCAGCTGCGACGAGCCTGCGTAGACCAGCAGCGACATCGCGAGCGACTGCGGCACGGTCATCACCGACTTGCTCATCGCGATGCCCGTCACGAGGCCCCAGGAGAAGATCGCCATCAAGGTGGGCGAGTAGGCGCGCGCGCCATCACGGAAAGCGCGGCGGTCGAGATCGGACAAACGAGCGAGCATGAGGCGAATGCAGCGCGGCGCGACGAGCGCCACGATGGCAGGGGGTCAGCGCCAGATCGTGTAGCAGCCGCTGGCGCATCCGGTTAGTTTTCAGCGACCGCCGGATTATAGCGTCCGGGGTGCCCGCAAATGCCCGTTGATTGTGCAAAAGACGCTAAAATATCGCTTTTCGCCGCGTGGCCCGAACGCATCTGTCGTGGTTGCGCCACGCGCCGAAACCGACGCCTCAGTCGAACGTCATAAGCGACGTCACGATCAAACGTCACAATCCGAACAACCCGCGACCCCGCGAACCCGCACTGCCAGGAGAATCGTATGTCAATGGCCGACCGCGACGGCAAGATCTGGATGGATGGCAAGCTCATCGACTGGCGCGACGCCAAGATCCACGTCCTCACCCATACGCTGCACTACGGCATGGGCGTCTTCGAAGGCGTGCGCGCCTACAAGACGGCTGACGGCGGCACGTCGATCTTCCGTCTTCAGGAACACACCAAGCGCCTGCTGAACTCGGCCAAGATCTTCCAGATGGACGTTCCGTTCGACCACGAAACGCTCGCCGCAGCACAGCGCGAAGTGGTCCGCGAGAACAAGCTGGAGTCGTGCTACCTGCGCCCGATCATCTGGGTCGGCTCGGAAAAGCTGGGCGTGTCGGCCAAGGGCAACACCATCCACGTCGCGATCGCCGCCTGGCCGTGGGGCGCCTATCTTGGCGAAGACGGCATCAAGAAGGGCATCCGCGTGAAGACCTCGTCGTTCACGCGCCATCACGTGAACGTCTCCATGGTCCGCGCGAAGGCGTCGGGCTGGTACGTCAACTCGATCCTCGCGAACCAGGAAGCCACGGCCGACGGCTACGACGAAGCGCTGCTGCTCGACGTCGACGGTTATGTGTCGGAAGGCTCGGGCGAGAACTTCTTCCTCGTGAACAACGGCAAGCTGTACACGCCCGACCTCTCGTCGTGCCTCGACGGCATCACGCGCGACACGGTGATCACGCTGGCGAAAGACGCGGGCATCGAAGTGATCGAAAAGCGCATCACGCGCGACGAAGTCTATACGTGCGACGAAGCGTTCTTCACGGGTACGGCCGCCGAAGTCACGCCCATCCGCGAACTCGACAACCGCACGATCGGCTCGGGCACGCGCGGCCCGATCACGGAGAAGCTGCAATCGGGCTTCTTCGACATCGTGAACGGCAAGAGCGCGAAGTACGCGCACTGGCTGACGAAGATCTGAATCCCGGCGGGCGCGTCGCAGGCAGAAAGCCGGACGCGCCCGCCTTGTGCATACAACGAGAAAGTCCCTATGAGCGAAATCAAGGAAATGCCGCTGGTCGAACTGTCGGCGAAAGATCTTCCCGCGTATTGCCCGAACCCGTCGATGCCGCGCTGGAGCAACCATCCGCGCGTCTTTATCGACGTGACGCACGGCGAAGCGCGCTGCCCCTACTGCAGCACGCGCTACAAGCTGCGCGACGGCGAAGTGATCAAGGGTCACTGATCCGCTGCACTGCTTGTCTGCCGCATGGGCTGCGGCCGCGCATCGCTGAATCGGGCAGGCGGAAGGCGGAACTTCCCGCCGCGCGCGCCGATATAGCCTGGGCTGCAGTCCACATTCCCTGACAACCCGGCACCGCGCGCCTCGTGCGCGCGGCGCCTTATTTTCGACATCGGAAACTCACCCTGATGCGTCGCGCGTTGGTTATCGCACCGAACTGGATCGGTGACGCATTGATGGCGCAGCCGCTGTTTGCGCGCCTCGTGAAATTGCATCCGCGCATCGCGATCGATGCCGTCGCGCCCAGCTGGGTCGCGCCCGTGCTCGAACGGATGCCGGAAATCCGCGATGTCTACGCGACCGATCTCGCCCACGGCAAGCTGCAGATGCTGCGCCGCTGGCAGCTTGCGAGCGATTTGCGTGACGTCGGCTATGACGCGGCTTACGTGCTGCCCAATTCGCTGAAGTCCGCACTGATTCCGTGGATGGCGGGCATTCCGCTGCGCATCGGCTACACGGGCGAAAGCCGCTACGGGCTGTTGAACGTGCGGCACGCGAACCCGCGCAAGGACGCGCGTCCGCCGATGGTCGGCCAATACGCGGCTCTCGCTTACGCGCCCGGCGCGAAAGTGCCCGAGGATCTGCCGCCGCCGCGGCTCGACGCCGACCTGAACGAAGCGTCGCGCGTGTCGACGCGCTTCAATCTGGACACGCGTGTGCCGCTGCTGGTGTTCTGCCCCGGCGCGGAGTACGGCCCGGCCAAGCGCTGGCCGCCCGAGCATTTCGCAGCGCTCGCGCAGATGGTCGGCCAGTCGTTCCCGTACACGAAGATCGTCGCGCTCGGTTCGCCGAAAGACGCGCCCATCGCCCAGGCCATTGCCGACCGCGCGCCGAACGTGCGCAACCTGTGCGGCCAGACGGCGCTGGGCGAGGCCTGCGCGCTGATCTCGCGGGCGAGCGCCGTCGTCACCAACGACTCCGGGCTGATGCACGTCGCAGCCGCGCTGCGCCGACCGCTCGTGGCCGTGTACGGATCGACCGATCCGCGCCACACGCCGCCCTTGTCGGACCTCGCAAAGGTACAATGGCTGCATCTCGAGTGCAGTCCGTGCTTTCAGCGCGAATGTCCGTTGGGCCATCTGAACTGCCTGCGGCAACTGAGTGCCGAACAGGTATTCGACGATCTGCGTGGAATGTTGCTCGCGCAACGCTGAGCGTCGAAGGGCCTGCTGTGCTCGCGGGGCGACGTCCCGCGCCGCCTGCAGCGTCATGCCCGCGTCTTGAGGCGCGAGCATGCTGGCGAATGGCCTGCTGCACATCACTGACCGCAACCGCGCGCCTTGCGCGCAAGAGACTGACGAGCTATGCCACGTTTTGCCCACATCTTCGAAGCCGCTGCGGACACGTTGAATGCCTATTACCAGGCAGTCGCGGAGGTCAATCTCGACAGTTTGATGGGCTTGTGGATCGACGAGGAATTTGTCAGTTGTATCTGCGCCGACGGCTCGCATCTGCATGGTCTCGACGCGATCCGCTCGGGGCTGACCGTTCAGCTCGAAGCGCAGCCGGTGTCGATCGAGCCGCTCGACATCCGCGTTTACGACAGTCTCGGCACCGTCGTCTACGCGATTGCCGAAGCGCACCGGCCCGCCGACCCGGCCGCCGTGCCGGCGATGATCTTCACCACCTATGTGATGGTCCATGAGCGCGGCGAATGGAAAATCGCGCATATTCATGCGAGTGCGATGCCGAACGAAACTGCCTCGCAGTTTGCTGCCAAAATGAGACATGGTCAGGGCGCGCTGCACTGACGCGCCCCGCGAGACCAGCTTGACGGAAGTCCCGGCGAAACCATGACCCGGGGCTTCGACTGAATACCGGTGTTGGCATGAGCACGACCCACGACAATAACGCTTCTTCCAGACCGGCCCTCGATACAGCCGCGGCTGCCGTTGAGGCTGCTGTGGGCACGTCGGTCGAAGCGACCGTCGACATGCTGTACCGCGCCCCGCTCTGGCTTCCCAATAGCCACATCCAGACCATCGTTCCCGCGCTGTTCGGCCGCCGCCCCGAGGTGACCTACCGGCGCGAGCGTTGGGATACGCCGGACGGCGATTTCATCGATCTCGACTGGCTGGTGTCCGATCCGCTCGCGGCCTCTCCCGCCGCCGCCGACGCGCCGCTGTTCGTACTCTTTCACGGACTCGAAGGCAGTTCGGACTCCCACTACGCGCGCACCTTGATGGCAAGCGCCCAGCTGCGCGGCTGGCATGGCGTCGTGCCGCACTTTCGCAGTTGCAGCGGTCCGATGAACCTGTTGCCGCGCTTCTATCACCTCGCCGACAGCAACGAAGTCGATTGGGTGCTGCGGCGGCTGCGCGAGCAGCATCCGGGGCCGATCGTGGCTGCCGGCGTGTCGCTGGGCGGCAACGTGCTGCTGCGCTGGCTCGGCGAGCGGCGCGAGGACGCGGAGATCATCGCGGCGGCCGCGGCGATCTCCGCGCCGCTCGACGTGCACGCGGGCGGCCGCGCGCTGTCGCAAGGCTTCGGGTTGATCTACACACGCAGCTTCCTGAAGACGCTCAAGCTGAAGGCGCAGCAAAAGCTCGAACAGTATCCCGGCCTCTTCGATCTGAACGACATGCTCGCCAGCCGCACGATGCACGCGTTCGACGAGGTCGTGACGGCGCCGTTGCACGGTTTTCGCGACGCGGACGACTACTGGACGCGTTCGACCACGCGCCCGCTCCTTCCCGAAATCACCGTGCCGACGCTCGTGCTCAACGCCCGCAACGACCCGTTCCTGCCGGGCGCGGTGCTGCCGTCGTGCAGCGAGGTATCATCGGCGGTGGAACTCGATCAACCGGAGCATGGCGGACACGTCGGCTTCATGACGGGCCCCTTCCCCGGCCGGATCGACTGGCTTTCGCGCCGGGTCTTCGGCTACTTCGACCCGTTCACGCGACATGGATGACATCGTCAAGCAGGCATTGGCCAAATGGCCGAACGTGCCGCATTGCACCGGCTGGCTGCTGCTCGACCGGCGCGGCAACTGGCGTATGCGCGACGAAGCGGCGCAAGCCGCAGGCGCGCCCGGTGAGCCGATCCGGCATACGGCCCTGCTCGGCTTCATCAACCGCAACTACGAAGCCGACGAGACAGGCCAATGGTTCTTCCAGAACGGGCCGCAGCGCGTGTATGTCGAACTCGGCTACACACCTTTCGTCGTGCGGCTCGCCCGTGACGACGGTAGCGAAACACTCATGTTGACGGATCAGGGCGGCGCAGCGTTCGAGCCGGCTGCTGCGTATCTGGACGACGAAGGCGGCATTCTCTTCATCGATCGCTCCACGCCCGCGCGTACCGCCGTGCTGCACGACCACGATCTCGATCTTTTCTCCGAGCACGCGGATCTTGCGAGCGACGGCCAAAGCGGTGCCTTCCGCTGGCGCGACGGCGAGGTCTTGAAGCTCGAGCCCTTGCGCAAGGCCGAGGTCGAAAAGCGCTTCGGATTCGTCGCAAGTCCGGCGGCGCGTGTCGCTGCGCGCGGCCTGCCCTCGCCTTAAGCCAACCGCTAGCTGCTGCTCTTCTCGTCTTCGCGCTCTTCCTTATAGCGCGCCTCGAACTCATGCAGGCGCGCGTCGATCGTCGCGAGGTCGTAGTAGCCGACCGACTTGATGTCGCGTGCTTCCTTCAACTGCCGGATCGCCGACGGCCAGGCGCCTTCCAGCGCGAACTTCTCCGCGAGCGCGCGATGCTGCGTCAGCGCATCACCCGTGCCGACGCTCGCCTGCGCAAGGTAACGCCACCAGACGGGCTGCTGCGGATCGGCGCGCGTCTCGCGCTGGGCCTGCACCTGTGCTTCGCCGAAACGGCGTGCGGTGAGCAGCGTCTGCAGGCGCATCTCGATGGCCGCGTGAGATTGCGGCCAGCGCTTTTGCGCGATTTCCGCGAGACGCACGGCTTCGTCGTTGCGGCCGGCGCGCCGGGCGATGTCGACCGCGAGCACGTCGAGGCTCGGCGAACTGCGCGAAGGATCGCCTTCGGCGCGCTCGTTGGCGTCGAACGCGGCGCGCGCCGTCGCCAGCGAAGCCGAAGCGTCGTCGTAGCGCTCGAGCAGCATCTGCGCGTACGCGATGCCGTACCAGTTGCCCGCCACGTTCAGCGCGGTACGGTCTTCGACTTCGGAGCGCATCCGTGAGATGTCGTCCGCGTATTCGCTGCGTGAGCGGTCCTGCAGCACGCGCGCCCGTGCGCGCACGAACGCATATTCCGACGACTGGCGCGGCTGCCGGTAAGGTGCGCGGCGCGCGCGGTCGGACATATCGGCGATCCGCTCGCCCGTCAGCGGGTGCGTGCGCGCGTAGGCGGGCGCGCCCGCGTCGCTCATCGACGCGCGGTCGAGCCGCTCGAAGAACGACACCATTCCATACGGGTCATAACCCGCGCCCGCGAGCATCTGGAAGCCGACCCGGTCGGCTTCGTGCTCGGCCGCGCGCGAGAAACGCAACTGGCTGTCGACCGCATAGGCCTGCCCGCCGATGGCGATCGCGCTGCCCAGATCGCCGCTATGCGCGAGGACGCCCGCCAGCACGCCGAGCAACATGCTCGCGAGCGCCGCGTAGCCGCTGTGCTCGCCCGCCGTGATCATCCGCGCGATGTGCCGTTGCAGCACGTGACCCATTTCGTGTCCGACGACGGACGCGAGTTCCGATTCCGTCTGCGTCGCAACGATCAGCCCGGTATTCACGCCGATGAAGCCGCCCGGCAACGAGAAAGCGTTGATCTGCGCGTCGCGCATCGCGAACAGATCGAAGTCAGGACGATAGCCGCCGATGAACTGCGCGCTCGCGGCCGCGGCGAGCTTCTCGGAGATCGAGTTCAGATAGTCGCGCACGAGCCAGTCGTCGATATAGTCGGGATCGGCGCGGACTTCGCGCATCACACGTTCGCCGAGCTTGCGTTCGGCTTGCGGCGTGAGCGAGCCACCCGAGCCATCGCCGAGATCGGGCAACTGCTGGGTCGACATGGGCGCGCGCAGGCTCGCGTTGCCGCCGGGGTTACCCGCGAAGCGCGACTGCGCGCCGCCGTAGAGACCGAACACGCCTGGTGCGATGTCGGGCGGCACGGCTGTCGCGCCGTACGTGTCGAGCGGCCCGGTGACGAGCGGCAGTTCCGACAGGTTCGACGGCTGCGCGATGATCGCGGGCGGGACGGCGAGCGTGACGGACAACAATGCAGCGAGAAACCGTTTCAGACGCATTGCGGACGATGGGCGAAATCGAAAGCGGCGTAAGGTGCCGGAAGAAACAGGCCTTGTTTTCGATTGTACCGGGTGCGGTGGGCGCTTCGGCTCCCAGTCGGTGCGTGGATGGCGGGTTGCCCACAATCAGGCATCCGCACGCTTTGTGCGCTATCGTGATTCTTCGCCGTCCCGCGCCCGACTGCCCCGGGACGCTCGCGCTGCTATGATAGGCGCCCTCTGAAGGAGCCAACCATGCCCGAACTCACTCATTTCGACGCAGCCGGCCAGGCGCATATGGTCGACGTAGGCGGCAAGGCGGAGACGAAACGCATCGCGGTCGCGCGCGGCACGATCCGCATGCTGCCCGCCACGTTCGACCTGATCCGCAAAGGCGAAGCGAAGAAAGGCGACGTGATCGGCATCGCGCGCATCGCCGCGATCCAGGGCGCGAAGCGCACCGCCGATCTGATTCCCTTGTGTCATCCGCTGGCGCTCACCCGCGTTGCCGTCGATTTCGAGCTGGACGAGTCGGGCCCTGCGGTGCATTGTCGCGTGCAGGTCGAGACGCTCGGCAGAACGGGGGTCGAGATGGAAGCGCTGACGGCCGTGCAGGTCGGGCTGCTGACGGTCTACGACATGTGCAAGGCCGTAGATCGCGGGATGACCATCACCGATGTTCGAGTGCTTGAGAAACACGGCGGGAAGTCGGGAGATTGGGTGGCGGAGTGAGGTTTTGCGGCGCGCCTGCGTAGCTTGCCTGTTAAGGGTTCCCCACTCTCGCTGAAGCGGCGGCGCGTCCGACGCGCCGCCTTCGTACTTGACGGCCGAGGCATCAATCCTCGTCGTCGCCCTCTTCGTCATCGCTATTGTTGATGTCCTTCGGCGGCGTGCCGTACTTCTTCATCAGTTCCGCCTTGAACGCCCCCAGCGTCTTCTGCTGATCGCACAAATCGTACAGATAGGCGAGCTGCGAAGGCCAGTCATGCAGTTCCTCGGCGAAGATCTTCAGACGGTCGACGGTATCGAACGCACCGTTGGTGTCGCCGCTCAACGCCTGCAACACCGCGTAACGGCGCAGCACCGTTTCGCCCGGCAACAGCGCCATCGCCTGGCGATGCATCGCGAGCTTGTGCGGCAGATCCTGCGAGTTCATCGGCAAGAGCGTCGCCATCCCGTACTCGCCCCACGCGCCGAACAGGAACGACGGGTCTTCACGATACTGGTCGAACGGACGCGAGCCGTAATACAGCACTTCGGAACGCGCATAGTCGCGGTAGATCGGATACAGCGCAGCCAGTCCGCCGAACACGATCACAAGGAACGCGCCGAACGACATGCCGCCCGGAATCAGCCGCAGCGGCTTCGTGTCGAGCAGGCCGATCACGAACATCGCCGGCAGCAGGAAGAACATGTACTGCTGCGGATACTCGACGAGCGCATGCATCACCAGCACGCCGATCAGCGCGAGACCGAACACGCGCGCGGCCGTATGCGGCGCACGCACGACGCGCACGAACCAGGCAGCGAGACCGAGCAGCACGATACCCAGTCCGATCAGCCCCGTCTTAGCCAGCAAATCGATAAAGATGTCGTGCGAGTTATTGGCAATCTCGACGCCGCCCAGCGCTTTCGCAAGATCGTACTGGTAGCGCGGAAATTCGCCCCAGCCGACACCTAGCAACGGATGCGTGCGGAACATCGTCCAGCCGTACTTCCACAGCGCGAGGCGCGGTGCAATCTGGCTCGAATCCTTCATGCGCTCGGCAGCGGACTGGGCCAGACCGAGATCGTAGTGAACGTTCGCCCAGCGGATCGCCGCATTCACCGCGAAGAACAATACGGCGAGCACGACGGGAATCAACCACTCGCGGTTGCTGCGGCGGCGCGACGGATTGCGGCGCTGTTCGGCAAACGCCATCCAGAACCCCGCGACGACGATCACGCCCATCTGCAGCCACGGTCCGCGCGACACGGTCAACGCCAGGCCGCCCGAAAAGATCGCCGACACGAGCAGCCAGATGAACACGTTGATGCGCCGCGTCTGCACGAGGTACATCGCACCCGCCGTTGCGAACGCGATGTATGTTGCAAGGTGATTGGCCTGCGCCATGTTGCCGAACGGCCGGCGCTCGGTCAGCACGCTGTAGGCAACCACGAGCGGCGTCACCTTGACCTCGAGGTGAAACAGCTGGATGGTTTGGCAGAACACCGCGAAGAGGCCGCCCACGACCAGCGCGAACGCCGCCACCGTGAACGCGTTTTCCGTCAGATTCGCCCGGCTGAAACCAAAGCCGGCGTGCGTGGCCATGAACGCGGCAAGCAGGAAGCCGGCGCCGAGCCAGTTCATCGACGGTTGCGCGACTGGTAGTACGAGCGACTGCGCGACCAGCACGAGCCCGAACCCGAGCGGCACGAGCGCGGCAACGGGCGACGCGAACGCGACGCGCGGCCGTGCCGTCGACACCAGAAACGCGATGCCCGCGCCCAGCAGCAGATAGAGCGACAGCGCCGTGAACTCGGCGTAGAAGGTCGGAATCGGATACGTGTGGTTGACCACTGCATACGGCAGGATCAACGCACACGCCAGCAGGAACAGTGAAAGATAGCGTGCGAAGGGGGTGGGCATGAGTAACCGGGGACGTCAGGTAGGGTAGCCCCCCTTCCTTGCGGAAGAGGGGCCCCCTAGGAACCGTACGTGCGAGTTTCCCCGCATACGGCTCGAGCCTACATAGTTCTTATACAAAGCCCCGTTAGTGCAGCAACGGAGCCGGCTTAGCTACGACAAGTTTACCAACGTGCACTTGCCGGTGGCAGTCCGGGTGAAGCAGAACCCTGTTCGACAGAGCGTCTGAACCG
This sequence comes from Paraburkholderia caribensis, assembly GCF_002902945.1. NCBI lineage: Bacteria > Pseudomonadati > Pseudomonadota > Betaproteobacteria > Burkholderiales > Burkholderiaceae > Paraburkholderia > Paraburkholderia caribensis. The sequence continues at coordinate 555,646 of NZ_CP026101.1, read as the reverse complement.
CCATGCATCCGATACTCCAGATGATGGTCGTGCCAGCCAGTCTCGTCGGTCAGGGCACAGCCACAGTGCGCACACCGCCCGCTCTGTGACATATACAGCGAACCCCATTGCTTCCGGTAGCGCATCGAATCCCACATACGCTCCTGCCGCAGATGCTCGCCGTACTGCTCCCACACGAGATCGAAGGGATTGAATTCCCCCTTGACCTTCTTGTGGCGCCTGATTTCCGTACCGCTGATTTGGTACAACTCAAGCAGCCCCTTACTACCGTCTTCGCGAATGACAGGAGCAGCGAACACCCAATGCCGATTACCAACGGAGTGAAAGTACTTCCGCCTCACCCAGTCGGCGTTCTTGTTTGGATGCCGCCGCTTGGACCACCGCCAGAGCCGCTGAAACACCAACGACTCCATGCGGCTGTACGCCTGCTTGGCCACTACAGGGCAGTGATATTGCGCCCAGCCCCGTAGTATCGGATTGAGCAGGCGGATTAACTCCTCCTGCTTGACCGCCTTATGACCGCTGATCGTATCCGCCACCTTGCGATAGAACGTCTGCACGTTCTTCTTGCTTGGCTTGATGAGTAGCGTTCCCGAGTACTTCCGGAAGTTCCACCCAAGGAAATCAAAGCCTTCGTCAATATGCACGATCCGTGTCTTCTCCTCCGATAGTTGCAATCCCCGCACTTCAAGGAAGGCTTCTATCCAAGGCCTGACTTCGCGTTCCAGTATCTCTTTCGAGTCGCCGGTAATGACGAAGTCGTCCGCGTATCGCACCACATTCACTTTCAGCTTCTTCGCCTTCCCGAGTCCAAATTTCGCAGTGAGCCGCGCAATCAGTTCACGTTCCAGCCCGTTCAACGTCACGTTTGCCAGCGTCGGAGAGATGATGCCTCCCTGCGGCGTACCGGCCATCGTCGCCTGCAGCTGCCCTTTGTAAATCAGGCCAGCTTTCAACCATTTGCGGAGGATCACCCTGTCCATCGGGACATTGCTTTCCAACCACTTGTGGTTGATGTGGTCAAAGCATCCTTTGATGTCCGCTTCAAGTACCCATTGCGCTGATCTGCGACGGGCCATGACAACGAAAATCTGAGACATGGCATCAGCCGTCGAACGGTTAAGCCTGAACCCATAAGAGTTCGGGTCACTCGTCGACTCTGCTACCGGCTCCAAGGCCAGCAGATACAGGGCTTGCATCGCCCTGTCCCGCATGGTCGGAATGCCCAAAGGGCGCTCCTTCCCATTGGCCTTGGGGATAAAGACCCTCCGTAAAGGCAGAGGCCTATACCCGAGCCGCTTCAACCTGCCGACGGCTTCCCATCGGCTCTCAGGCGAATCCCATAGCTCGCGATCGACTCCAGCCGTTCGCGCACCCTGATTCTGCGTAACACGTCGCACCGCATACAACTTTGCGGACAACGTGCGGGTCAGCATCCGTTGCAGGGCTTTCACCCTGCGCCAGTCACCTTCCCGCGTCGCCTTCGCAATTCGAATCTGCATCCCTCGCACGTTCCGTTCAACCCGACGCCAATCTACGGCGTGCCAGTTGTCAGGCGCGTGGGAAAGCGCAGATCCGGTCTTTCGACCAGATACTTTCATGCTGCTCTCCTACCTTGGATTAGATCCCCGGCAGAAGGCGCATCTCCCCCAGCGGGGAAGACACACCCCGCTGGGGAACAACAGAAACCTCAATATGAGCGCATGCACTCATATCTCGGACAGAAACCACAATACGGGCGCATGCGCCCGCATCTAACCAAGTTACAGAGGGTAGTCAGCCGCCCTGCGACGGTAGACCAGACGGAAGTCTGCCCGCTTATCGCGTAGGGTAATGTCCCAACCCCTATCCGGACCATTACAGCCCGGCATTCGCTTTTTCCGTCCTCCCATACCTGCACAATCAACAGCGTCCCTTGCGGTTCGCCTGCCAGCCTGACCGCGCTGGCAACCATACAGGCTTACCACGTTCCCGGCATGTCACACGACTGACGTAGGTTCTGCCTCTTCCCCGGTGGCTGAGTGACGACGTAATCCGACGGTTGAGCGGATTAACCAGCCACGTACCTTTTGGTTAGAGCCCAATGTTCAAGCAGCTTTGGCTCCTCAGTGCTTACGAGGTTTATCAGCAGTTCACTTACATTAACCATATCAGCCAGCCTTGCTCCTCAACCCCCTTGCTGCTGGGAGTCTCCAGACCGTCTCCTCGCGGAAGCGGCCCGCCCGAAACCTCCGGGGGCTACGTTGTCAGAAGAGCTTCACACCCCACCGTTGCCAATGACGCATGTCTTCCTAGGCTACTGCTGGTCGTACAGCAGGTTCACTCCCTCGCCCAAAACCGCTGGCGAGGTAGAACAATGACACCCCGAGCTTTCGCTCGTATCGCGTAACGAACCCCTAGCCCGAAGGCGCGGGAATTACATACTCCAACTCCGCTTTGTCAGCGGAGATGAAGCCGCTGACGGGGCGGAACCTGACGGTAATCAGGTCAATGCAATGCGATGGCCGGCGAGACGTACGACCGGACATCGCTTTGGCGATCTCGGCATACCCCACCGGGTTCGCTGTCGTTACAGAAGTGCAGAGACAAACGGGCTTCGTGAGGCCCACATTGCACTTTTCGCAGCTGGTCAGACTCTTAAAGACGTCTCCAAACACCGCTAGTCGATGTCCCTTACGTTGGGACTGCCCGGACACGAGCGTGCGTGTCGCACCAACCGGCGCACTATACAAAAAAATCCTTACGCTGTGCGCCGGCTCGGCGGAAATAACCCGGAATCCGGCCGCAGCATGGAAACTTTTGCCGCGATCTTTGATGCGGGTTCGGTTTATACCTGGCTCATGCCGGACTCATGCCCGGTTTACGTCGTGACATCCCCACGCGAGCTTAGCTGCGGCATTCGGGCGGCGCGAGATTTCCCGGCAGGGTCGGTGCATCGGCGGGCAACGGTCCTGCTCCCGGAGCCGGCAACGACGAAGCAGCCTTGCCGCCTGCGAAGCATTCCCACGTGATGGTCCCTTTCTGCGCCGCGCCTTTCGTCAGCGCGACGCGGGCTGTGGGCGTGTCGGCGCTGTCGGGCGCGGACGGCACGAACACGATGGTGTTCGCGCCTTCGTCCGACACGCGCGCCGTGAACGCGACGGTAATCTGGCCAGTGTCGTCGTCGATATGGATGGACTGCACGTTGCGCGTGGCGGGCGGCGACGTATAGCCGCTGCCAAACGCGTTGCCGCTGCCGGCGTTCTCGCCGACGGTCAACTGCGCCGCCGACGCCAGCGACAATCCTTCGCCGACGCGGCTGCGCGCGAGATAGTCCTGATACGCGGGAATCGCATACGCGGCGATCACGCCGACGATGGCCAGCACGATCATCAGTTCGATCAGTGTAAAGCCCCACCAGCGCCTGACGCGGGCGAGCGGGCCAAGCCGCGGGCGCGGCGCGTGGGCGCGCAGCCAGGGCGCACAAAACGTGGACAACGAAGCAACGGCAACGATAGCGGTCATCTGCAGACTCCTCAAAACGAAAGCGCCTGTCCCGGGAATCAGGACAGGCGCTTCGATCGTAGCGAGCCGCGAATCGCGCGGGCAGTCGGCCGAATGGCTAATGGTGCACGGGCGGATGGATCGGTAAAGTGACTGCGGTCAATGCGTTCCAGGCGGCGTATTGCCCGCAATGCGGCTGGCGTTGCGACGCTTGAGCGCGTAGCCGAGGATCACGACGAACAGCGCGCAAGCGATGCTCATGCCGTACTCGGCAACAGGCGTATCGAGCACGGGCCAACGGTCGCCCGCCGGGTCGTTGACGATGAGCCCGCCCGCGATCCAGCCGAGCAGCGCGCCACCCAGCGTAATGACGACGGGGTAACGGTCCAGAAGCTTGAGCACGAGCTGGCTGCCCCAGACGATCAGCGGAATGCTGACGATCAGCCCGAACACGACGAGGGCGATGCGGTGATGCGGTTCGGCAGCCTCGGCAGCGCCCGCGATCGCGATCACGTTGTCGAGGCTCATCACGGCGTCGGCCACGATGATCGTCTTGATGGCCGTGACCAGCTTGTCGGCGGGTTTGACATTCGCGTGCGCATCGGGCGCGGGCGCGAGCAGGCGCACGCCGATCCACAGCAGCAACAGGCCGCCCGCGAACTTGAGCAACGGCACGTCGAGCAGCGCGACGGCAAACGCAATCAGCGCGACGCGCAACAGGATTGCGCCCAGCGTCCCCCACAGCACGCCTTTCGTGCGCTGCGCGGGCGGGAGGTTGCGGCAGGCGAGCGCGATCACGACTGCGTTGTCGCCACCCAGCAGGATGTCGATGACGATGATCTGGAAGACGGCGCCCCAATGGAGCGTGGTGAGGAATTCGAGCATGGAAAGCAGGATAGAAGGTAGCGAAAGCGAACGGCAACAAAAAGCGAGGCAGCAATTGCTCGCTCCCTCGCTTGTCGTCGCGTCTTACGAAAGGCCTTCGTAAGAGTATCAAAAAACGTCAGCAATAGCCGACGTTTCTTGAGCTTATCGCAACACTTCTTACAGCATCGCCTTCAGAAGACGCGCCATTTCCGACGGGTTCTTCGTGACCTTGATACCGCATGCGTCCATGATTTCCAGCTTGGCATCTGCCGTGTCCGCACCGCCCGAGATCAGCGCGCCGGCGTGGCCCATGCGCTTGCCCGGAGGCGCCGTGACACCGGCGATGAAGCCAACCACCGGCTTCTTCATGTTGTCCTTGATCCAGTACGCAGCGTTCGCTTCGTCCGGACCGCCGATTTCGCCGATCATGATCACGGCGTCCGTATCCGGATCGTCGTTGAACATCTTCATGACGTCGATGTGCTTCAGACCGTTGATCGGGTCGCCGCCGATACCGACTGCCGACGACTGGCCGAGGCCGATCGCCGTCAGCTGGCCGACTGCTTCATACGTCAGCGTGCCCGAACGCGACACGACGCCGATGCGGCCCTTGCGGTGGATGTGACCCGGCATGATGCCGATCTTCAGTTCGTCCGGCGTGATCGTGCCCGGGCAGTTCGGTCCGAGGAGCAACGTCTTGCGGCCTTCGCGGCGCATACGGTCCTTGACTTCGATCATGTCGCGAACGGGGATGCCTTCCGTGATACAGATCGCGAGATCGAGATCGGCTTCGACGGCTTCCCAGATTGCAGCAGCGGCGCCTGCGGGCGGCACGTAGATGACCGAGACGGTCGCGCCCGTTTCTTCCTTGGCTTCCTTCACGCTAGCGTAGATAGGAATGCCTTCGAAGTCTTCGCCAGCCTTCTTCGGGTTCACGCCCGCGACGAATGCTTCGCGGCCGTTTGCGTATTCACGGCATGCGCGCGTGTGGAACTGACCGGTCTTGCCGGTGATGCCCTGCGTGATGACCTTGGTGTCTTTGTTGATCAGAATCGACATGTATTGACCTCTGTTCGTTTGGTGGCGCGCTCAACGCGTCCCGCGCGGCAAATAGCGTTTGCCCGCGACGCTCGCGCGCCGCCATTCGTAATCCGGTGATATGCGCCGGGGCGATCAGGCCTTGCCTGCGGCAGCCGCGACAACCTTCTGCGCAGCTTCTTCCATGCTGTCTGCCGAGATGATCGGCAGGCCGGAGTCGGCCAGCATCTTCTTGCCGAGGTCTTCGTTCGTGCCCTTCATGCGCACGACGAGCGGCACTTGCAGATCGACCGCCTTCGAAGCCGCGATCACGCCTTCCGCGATCACGTCGCAACGCATGATGCCGCCGAAGATGTTGACGAGAATCGCCGTCAGGTTCGGGTTCTTCAGCATCAGCTTGAACGCTTCCGTGACCTTCTCGGTCGTCGCACCACCGCCGACGTCCAGGAAGTTCGCCGGCTCGCCGCCGAACAGCTTGATCGTGTCCATCGTCGCCATCGCCAGACCGGCGCCGTTCACCAGACAGCCGATGTTGCCGTCGAGCGAGATGTACGCGAGATCGAACTTCGACGCTTCGACTTCAGCCGGATCTTCTTCGTCCAGATCGCGGTAAGCGACGATTTCCGGATGACGGAACAGTGCGTTCGAATCGAAGTTGAACTTGGCGTCCAGCGCGATAACCTTGCCGTCGCCCGTCAGGATCAGCGGGTTGATTTCGGCCAGCGATGCGTCCGTTTCCCAGAATGCCTTGTACAGGCCTTGCAGGATCGCGCGCGCTTGCGGGATCGATGCGTCGGGCACGCCGATCTTCTTCGCGAGATCGTCTGCTTCGGCGTCTTTCAGACCCGTCGACGGATCGACCGCGATCTTGTGGATCAGCTCGGGCGTCTTTTCCGCGACTTCTTCGACGTCCATGCCGCCTTCGCTCGACGCCATCACGACGATCTTTTGCGAAACGCGATCGATCACGAGACCGACATACAGTTCCTTCTTGATGTCAGCGCCTTCTTCGATCAGCAGGCGATTCACCTTCTGGCCTTCCGGGCCCGTCTGGTGCGTGACGAGTTGCATGCCGAGGATCTGGTTCGAGTACTCGCGAACCTGGTCCAGCGACTTCGCGACCTTCACGCCGCCACCCTTGCCACGGCCACCCGCGTGGATCTGAGCCTTGACGACCCACACCGGGCCGCCGAGCTCTTCAGCGGCCTTGACCGCATCGTCCACCGAGAAGACCGGCTTGCCGCGCGGTACCGCGACTCCGAATTTCCGCAGGATTTCCTTACCCTGGTACTCGTGAATCTTCATGCGTGATTCCCTTCAGTCTGAGAGTTGGATTGAACTTCGCTTCCGGCTGGACCGCTTACTCGGGACGCGCCGTCTTCACGGCCTGTCCGTCGGGTGCGGCATCCGCGCGATCCGCTGAACGCGGCGCGTGGCCGTACCAGCGCGGATAAAACTGTCGCACCGCCTCACCGTCGAACCGCAGCGCATGGCAGCGGCCCAACTGGAATGGCGGTTTGTCGTTTGATTGCTCGCTCGCCTGTTCGCTTGCTTGCCCGCTTGAAGCGTTGTCTTGGGCGTCTTGTCCCGTGCTGCCCTGCGTGCCTCGGGTTGAACCGTCTGCCGATCCACTGCGTGAACCTGCGTGCTCCTCGCTTCCTGGCCTGCCTTTGTCGGTATTCCACACGTCGCCCGCGAACGCCTGGATGGCGGCAGTCGGCAGAACTGCGCACAACTCGGTGAGATGCGTGCAACCTGTCGTGCCGGCCAGCAAACGGGCAGCATCGCGACGAAAGTTTTGCAACAGATTGAGCCCGATGAGGGCGCGATAGGCGGGATTGGAGGCTTCACACAGACCGGGATACGGAACCCAGTCGGACGACGCTTCAGCGTCGACGACATTGAGCTTGCGATCGATCGTGATGCGGAGCCAGAGTTCATGGATCGGCGAGCCGTTCGGCCGGACACCCGACGCAAGCGCCACGTCACGTGGCTTGTCGTCGGTGAGGCATGCCTCGATATCCCACAGGCCATCTTCACGCTCGTATGCGTCCGCTCGGATTGCGCGGCGATGGCGCAACTGTCGGGACACTGGCGGGGAGAGCGGCATGCGAGAACAAAGGCCGGATTTAAGAACCGTTGAATTTTAGCATACTGGGTATTTGAGACCGCCCGAAGCCCGCACAGGCTTGATGGGAGAGGGTTTTAGCGATCTTGAGGATGGCGTTTCGGCGAGGCGTTTCGTGCAGTGCGTCATTTTCTTGCGCGCCGCACGCTGCCCTACTCGGACGACCACTCTTCGTCGATACCCTTGAGAATCTTCCCGATGATTCCCTGAGAAAAACCTCGTGTGGCAAGAAAGCGCGCCTGCTTTGCGCGCTCGCTGGGCGTTTCGGGCAACGTGCCAAACTTTTTGCGCCAGACGGCCTGAGCCCGCGCAAGTTCGGTTCCACGCAACTGCGCGCTCACCTCTTCGACCAACTCCTGTCCGACCGAATGACGCTTGAGTTCATTGACGATGCGGCCCGCGCCCATGCGCGACGCACGCCGATTCAGCAGGCTTTCCGCGAAACGGGAATCCGACAACCAGCCTTCGCTTTCGAGCGAGTCCAGCAATGCGTCGATTGATTCGCCCTCTTCCGCGTACGGCGAGAGCTTGCGCGACAACTCCGCGCGACTGTACTCGCGGCGCGAAAGATAGCCGAGCGCACGGCCTTTGAGAGAGCGCGCGGGACGTTGTGAAGCGCGGGTCGCTGTATCGGCGGGTTTGCCGGGTTTGCCTTCGCCTGGCTGGCGACGCGAGCGCGTGTAGGTGACTTCTACGCTACCGGCATCCGCATCCGGGCGTTCACGCGAAGCGGGAGTCAGGCCCGCGGCACGATCGTGAGCATCGAACGATTCGAATGGATCGAAGCTGTCGGATGAGCTGTCGGACGACGAGTCGTTTGAAAACGATGCTGATCGAGAAACAGACGGGCTTGAAGATGAGCGTGACGACGATTCGAATACATCGTCGTCACGCGGGCCGCCCGTGCCGCGTCCTGCGCCCGTAGTCGAGGAAGCAGAGCGACCCTTGTGTATCACGCGACGATTACTCCTCTTCGCCCACTTCCTCGTCGGCGCTGACGGCAGCGCCCGCCGGCATGGCATTCACGCCCAGCGATTCACGGATACGGTTTTCGATCTCGCGTGCAATGTCCGGATTCTCGCGCAGGAATTCACGCGCGTTGTCCTTGCCTTGGCCAATGCGTTCGCCGCTGTAGCTGTACCAGGCGCCCGCCTTGTCGACGATCTTGGCCTGCACGCCGAGGTCGATGATTTCGCCCTGACGCGAGATGCCTTCGCCGTAGAGAATGTCGAAGATGGCTTCGCGGAACGGCGGCGACACCTTGTTCTTCACGACCTTCACGCGCGTTTCGTTGCCGATCACTTCGTCGTTCTTCTTGATCGAACCGATGCGGCGAATGTCGAGACGCACCGATGCGTAGAACTTCAGCGCGTTACCACCCGTGGTGGTTTCCGGGTTGCCGAACATCACGCCGATCTTCATACGGATCTGGTTGATGAAAATCACGAGGCAGTTCGTACGCTTGATCGTGCCCGTCAGCTTGCGCAGCGCCTGCGACATCAGACGCGCCTGCAGACCCGGCAGCGAATCGCCCATTTCACCTTCGATTTCGGCCTTCGGCACCAGCGCCGCAACCGAGTCGATCACGATCATGTCGATCGAACCCGAACGCACCAGCGCGTCCGCGATTTCGAGCGCCTGTTCGCCCGTGTCTGGCTGCGAGACCAGCAGGTCGCTGACGTTCACACCGAGCTTTTGCGCGTATTGAATATCAAGCGCGTGTTCCGCGTCGATGAACGCCGCCGTGCCGCCGATCTTCTGCATTTCGGCGATGACCTGCAGCGTCAGCGTGGTTTTACCCGACGATTCCGGCCCGTAGATTTCCACCACACGGCCACGCGGCAGACCGCCAACGCCCAGCGCGATGTCGAGGCCCAGCGATCCCGTGGAGACCACCTGGATATCTTCGACTGCCTCACCCTGGCCGAGCCGCATGACCGACCCTTTGCCGAACTGCTTTTCGATCTGCGCAAGCGCGGCCGCGAGTGCCTTGCTCTTTTCCGCAGTCAGTCCAGCCGAGCCTTTCTTGCTTTCTTCCATGAATCGTCCTTTGCTATGATGAACGGCGTCTGAGGCAGGTGTGCAGGCCGTTGTAAACCCGGTTCGACCAACCAGCACGCTAAACGCAGACACTGTATAAAAAAACAGTAGTCTTGGCAAGCCCGATTCACATGCGGACGTCCACATGTGCAAACGGACAACACCGACTACCAACAAATTTTTCGGAGACGCTGTGCGCCGGAGCGCCCCGGTGCCGGCCGGGCAGGGCGCATCATGCGAATTCTCATTGCCGAAGACGACAGCATACTCGCGGACGGTCTCGTCCGATCACTCCGCCAATCGGCATACGCCGTTGACCATGTGAAGACGGGAGCCGAAGCGGATACCGCGTTGTCGATGCAGACTTTCGACCTCGTCATCCTCGATCTCGGACTGCCGAAAATGTCCGGCCTCGAAGTACTGCGTCGCCTGCGCGCGCGCAATTCGAACGTGCCCGTACTGATCCTGACGGCAGCCGACAGCGTCGACGAGCGCGTCAAAGGCCTCGATCTCGGCGCCGACGATTACATGGCCAAGCCCTTCGCGCTGAACGAGCTCGAAGCCCGCGTGCGCGCCCTCACGCGCCGCGGCGCGGGCGGCGGCCCGACCGTCGTCAAGCACGGCTCGCTGTCGTTCGATCAGGTCGGCCGGATTGCCTATGCCAATGAGCAGGTTATCGATCTGTCCGCGCGTGAGCTAGGATTGCTCGAAGTCCTGTTGCAGCGGATCGGGCGGCTGGTATCGAAGGAACAGCTGGTCGATCACTTGTGCGAATGGGGCGAAGAGGTCAGCAACAACGCGATCGAAGTCTACGTGCACCGGCTGCGCAAGAAGATCGAACCGAGCGGCGTGCGCATCATCACCGTGCGCGGGTTGGGTTACTGTCTGGAGAAGGCCGCGCCGCAGACGCCGGCGCAGCAGTCCGAGCCGTCCGACGCGCCCGCTGCCATGCCCGCAAGCCACTACTTCAAGTAAAGGCGTTCCATGTCCGTCCGCGCACCGCGCGCCACGGCGCACGCGGCGGATCTCGACGAAGTCCGCGACGCGCGCTACGCGAATCCTTTCGCGCCGCCCGATGAATCCGAGGCGGCTGCGGAGACGCGTCCGCGTTCGCTGTTCGGCGAAATCCTCGACTGGATGCTCGCGCCGTTGCTGCTGCTCTGGCCGATGAGTCTTGCCGTCACTTATCTGGTGGCGAAATCGATTGCGAACGGACCGTTCGATCGCGCGCTCGAAACCGACGCCTACGTGCTCGCGCGGCAGATTCACCCCGTCAATGGCATCGCCGAACTGACGCTGCCCGATTCGACGCGTGATTTTCTTCGTGCCGACAATATAGATAGCGTGTTCTATCAGGTGCTCGGCACGCGTGGCGAGCTGGTCGCGGGCGACCGCGACATGCCGCTGCCGCGTGAGGAAGACCGGCCTCAGCCGGGCATCGTCGAATTTCGCGACGACATGCTGCGCGGCAACGACATTCGCGTCGCGTACACGACCGTCGAGTTTCCGCAGACGCCAGGCGCGCAGCCGGTGCTCGTGCAGGTAGCCGAAACGCTCGACAAACGCAGCGCGCTCGCCAACGACATCATCAAGGGCGTGATCCTGCCGCAGTTCGTGATCCTCCCGCTCGCGATCCTGCTCGTGTGGTTCGGGCTGTCGCGCGGTCTCGCTCCGCTGCACGCGCTACAGGCGCACATCCGCGCGCGGCGCCCCGACGACCTGTCGCCGCTCGAAGCACGCCGCGCGCCGCCGGAAATCGAGCCGCTGGTCACGTCGTTCAATGATCTGCTGACGCGTCTCGAACAGAACATGGAACTGCAAAAGCGCTTCATCGCCGATGCCGCGCATCAGATGAAGACGCCGCTTGCGGGCTTGCGCACGCAAGCCGAGCTGGCGCTGCGGCAGGAGGCGTCGGCGGAAGTGCATCGCTCGCTCGAGCAGATCGCGACGAGTTCGGAGCACGCCGCGCGGCTCGTCACGCAGCTGCTTGCGCTCGCGCGCGCGGAAAACCGCATGTCCGGCCAGATATTCACGCCCGTCGAGATTGGCGACGTTGCCCGCAGCGCCGTGCGCGACTGGGTCCAGCCCGCGCTCGCCAAGCAGATGGATCTCGGCTACGAAGGCCCGGAATCGCCCGACGAGGCGATTGAAGTAGAAGGCAACCCCGTGATGTTGCGCGAGATGCTGTCGAACCTGATCGACAACGCGATCCGCTACACGCCCGCCGGTGGACGGATCACCGTGAGGGTGCGGCGCGACGATGCGGCCCGCATGGCTCATCTGGAGGTCGAGGACACAGGCCTCGGCATTCCGGCCGCCGAGCGCGAACGCGTAGTCGAGCGCTTCTACCGCATTCTCGGGCGCGAAGGCGACGGCAGCGGGCTGGGCCTCGCGATCGTCCGCGAAATCGCGACCATGCACGGCGGCACGCTTTCGATCGAGGACAACGTCTATCAGACGTCGCCGCGCCTCGCCGGAACGCTGGTTCGTGTCAGTTTGAGGATGATGGACCCTGTACGGGACTTACCCTAATCCGTCAGTTTCACGCATTTCTGTCAGCCATCACATCACACCGGTTTCGTCGCCATAAGCCCCGTGATAGCCGACATTGCACGCATTAAGCCCGACATTCCGCGATTTCCGACACTCTTAAACAAACCCTTCCCGAGTCAGAACGCCGTAAGTTTCCGCTCCAATAATCGCTAGACGGACCCGCCCGACCTGGCGAGCCGCGACTTATATCAATACTGGAGACGACATATGGCTACCGTAAGCGGGCAAATCTCGCACGCGCCGATGACGAAAGAAGAGAAACGGGTAATCTTCGCGTCATCGTTGGGGACGGTTTTCGAGTGGTACGACTTTTACCTGGCCGGCTCGCTCGCGGCTTTCATTAGCAAGAGCTTTTTCTCAGGCGTCAATCCGACGGCTGCGTTCATCTTTACCCTCCTCGGCTTCGCAGCCGGCTTCGCGGTGCGTCCGTTCGGCGCGCTGGTGTTCGGGCGGCTCGGCGACATGGTCGGGCGCAAGTACACGTTCCTGATCACGATCGTCATCATGGGCCTGTCGACCTGCGTGGTCGGCTTCCTGCCGGGCTATGCGGCGATCGGCATGGCGTCGCCGGTGATCTTCATCGCGATGCGTCTGCTGCAGGGTCTCGCCCTGGGCGGCGAGTACGGCGGCGCCGCGACCTACGTCGCGGAACACGCGCCCGCCAACCGGCGCGGCTTCTACACCGCGTGGATCCAGACGACGGCGACACTCGGCCTGTTCCTGTCGCTGCTCGTCATTCTCGGCGTGCGCACGGCAATGGGCGAAGACGCATTCGGCACATGGGGCTGGCGCATTCCGTTCGTTGCATCGCTGGTGCTGCTCGGCATCTCGGTGTGGATCCGGATGCAGCTGCACGAGTCGCCGGCTTTCGAGCGCATCAAGGCTGAAGGCAAGACGTCCAAGGCACCGCTGTCGGAAGCGTTCGGCCAATGGAAGAATCTTAAGATCGTGATTCTGGCTCTGATTGGCGTGACGGCTGGCCAGGCAGTTGTCTGGTACACGGGCCAGTTCTATGCGCTGTTCTTCCTGACGCAGACGCTGAAGGTCGATGGCGCTAGCGCGAACATTCTGATCGCGATCGCCCTGCTGATCGGTACGCCGTTCTTCCTGTTCTTCGGTTCGCTGTCCGACCGGATCGGCCGCAAGCCGATCATCATGGCGGGCTGCCTGATCGCGGCGCTGACCTACTTCCCGCTCTTCAAGGCGCTGACGCACTATGCGAACCCGGCGCTCGAAGCCGCGACGCAAAAGTCGCCCATCGTCGTGATCGCGAATCCGGACGAGTGCTCGTTCCAGTTCAATCCGGTCGGCACGTCGAAGTTCACGAGCTCGTGCGACATCGCGAAGAGCGCGCTGTCGAAAGCCGGTCTGAACTACGACAACGTGGCGGCACCGGCGGGCACGCTCGCACAGATCAAGGTCGGCGACACGACGATCGATACCTATGACGGCAGGGCCGCCGACGCCAAGGACGCGGGCAAGGCGTTCGACAAGAACCTGGGCACCGCCCTGAAGTCGGCCGGCTATCCGCCAAAGGCCGATCCATCGCAGCTCAACTGGCCGATGACGGTTGTGATCCTGACTATCCTCGTGATCTACGTGACGATGGTGTACGGGCCAATCGCGGCGATGCTGGTCGAGATGTTCCCGACGCGGATCCGCTATACGTCGATGTCGCTGCCGTATCACATCGGCAATGGCTGGTTCGGCGGCTTCCTGCCGGCGACGGCATTCGCGATCGTCGCTGCGAAGGGCAATATTTACTCGGGGCTGTGGTATCCGATCATCATCGCGCTGGCGACCTTCGTGATCGGCCTGCTTTTCGTGCGGGAGACCAAAGACTCCAATATTTACGCTCAGGACTGAGCGCGGCGTAGGTGATCTGGAGTTCTCGCAAAAAGTTGTCGCGCGGGGGTTGACAGCCCCCGCCGGCATCTTCATAATCTCGCTTCTTTCGGCGAATTAGCTCAGTCGGTTAGAGCGACGGAATCATAATCCGCAGGTCCGGGGTTCGAATCCCTGATTCGCCACCAGCTTCAAAAAAAGCCGCTGTTTCTCACGAAACAGCGGCTTTTTCATTTCCAGCTCGGTCCCAAACTTAGCCTCGAAAATTCGAAGACCGCGCAACCAGCCCAGACTAACGCGCCCTCGTCACTTATCGACGATCCTCGTCAAATTCCCTCGCACCTTCTGCAGCAACGAAATCAGCTGCCTGGTTTCCTCCTCGGTCAATCCGCTCAGCCCTTCGGCCGCGACCTGATCGCCGACCCGCTTGGCTTCATCCAGCGTCCGCTCCGCCTTCTCCGTAATCCTGATCTGCTTCTCGCGCCGGTCGCGCGGATTGCCCACCCGCTCGATCCAACCGCCCTCCTCCATTCGGTCCAGCAACCGTCCGGCCGAGATAGGCGCGACTTCCAGCAGGTCAGCGAGCCGCGCCTGGTTGATATCGCCGTAAAACGACAGGTACGCGAGCGCCCGGCACTGCGCGCGCGTCAGATCGATCGACAGCCGCGCGAGGTCGTCGAACCGCTTGCCGACCAGCCGGCCGACATCCGAAATGAGAAAGCCGAAGCGCTCGTCAAAATGGGTTTTCATCGCGCGATTATACGAAGCGGCGCGCCACGCCAATTTCCCCAAAGCGCGCAATACGCCCAAAACCCGCAGCGTACAACGGACTCCGGGAAACTCAGCGTATGCATAAGAATCGTCGGCCGATACAATAAGCATGCTTACTATTTATAAGACCCCCGCCTCATGGCCTCCGATTCGCCGGCAACAAAGCCCGCCGTCGAGCTGAACCGTCCGATGATCACGATCGCGATCATGCTCGCGACGCTGATGCAGACGCTCGACAGCACCATCGCCAACGTCGCGCTGCCGCATATGCAGGGCACCTTGTCGGCATCGCAGGATGAGATCACGTGGGTACTGACGTCCTACATCGTGGCCGCCGCGATTGCGACGCCGCTGACAGGCTGGCTGTCCGACCGACTGAGCGTCAAGCGGCTGCTGATGTTCGCAGTGGGCGGCTTCACGATTGCATCGGCGTTGTGCGGGCTGTCCGAAACGCTGACGCAGATCGTCGCGTCGCGGCTGCTGCAGGGCATCTTCGGCGCCTCGCTCGTGCCGCTGTCGCAATCGATCCTGCTCGACATCAATCCGCGCGAGAAACAAGGTCAGGCGATGGCCGTGTGGGGCATGGGCGTGATGGTCGGCCCGATTCTCGGCCCGACGCTCGGCGGCTGGCTCACCGACAGCTACAACTGGCGCTGGGTGTTCTTCATCAACGTGCCGATCGGCGCGTTCGCGCTATTCGGCATACTGACCTTCCTTCCGACACGCGAGCCAAAGCATGACGCGAAGTTCGACGCATTCGGCTTCGCAACGCTGGGGCTCGCCATCGGCGCATTGCAGGCGATGCTCGACCGCGGCGAACAGCTCGACTGGTTTGGCTCGCATGAGATCGTGATCGAAGCACTGATTGCGGCGATCAGTTTCGCGTTCTTCATCGCGCATACGGCGACCGTCGGCAAGACGTCGTTCTTCAAGTACGAACTGCTGAAAGACCGCAACTTCGCGACGGGTACGTTTTTCATCTTCATCATCGGCGCGGTGATGTACGCGACACGCGCGCTGCTCCCGCCGATGCTGCAGAACCTGATGAACTATCCCGTCGCGACGACGGGTCTCGTGACGGCGCCGAGCGGCGCGGGGACGATGATCGCAATGCTGTTCGCGGGACGCCTGCTCAAACATGTCGACGCACGCCTGATGCTGGTCGCGGGCTTCGTCGTATCGGCGTTCGCGCTGTGGCAGATGATGCAATACACGATCGTGCTCTCGGAGTCGGATATCGTGTGGCCCGGCGTGATCCAGGGCTTCGGCCTGGGTCTCGTATTCGTGCCGCTGAGCGCGCTGACGTTCTCGACGCTGACACCCGCACTGCGCGCCGACGGCACCGCCACGTATAGCCTGATGCGCAATATCGGCAGCAGCATCGGCATTTCGATCGTGCAGACGCTGCTTACGCGCAACACGCAGGTCTCGCATTCGGATCTGGCCGCGAACGTGACAGCGTTCAACCCCGTGGTTGCGCCGATTCTCGCAACGGGTTCGCGCATGGACATGGCCGTGCTCGATGGGTCGATCACGCAGCAGGCCGCGATGATTGCGTATCTGAACGACTTCAAGCTGATGTTCGTCGCGACGCTGGCCGTGATCCCGCTCGTGCTGCTGATTCGCCCGTCGCGCAAGGCGCCTGACGAATCCGTCGCGCACGCAGCGATGGATTGAGCCGTACGCTTGTCAGCCCGCGCGAGGCCGCGTCAACCTTCGATGCGCCCGCGCGTCACGCCAAGCAACGAAGCCATCGCGTCACGCGCGCGGGGCGCATCGCGATCGCGGATCGCCTCGAATACGGCCGAATGCTCGGCCAGCGACGCATTGAACACATCGGCGCGCTTCGCGTTCAGGCGCAATTGCGCTTCCAGCGTGCGTTCGATCAGCGTGCCGAGTGGGATCAGCAGTTCGTTGCTGCACGCGGCGAGCACGCTCAGATGAAATTGCAGATCGGCGCGTACCCACTCGTCGACATTGCGCGCCGCGAGCATCGCTGAATGCGCGGCGTCGAGCGAGGCGAACGTCGCGTCGCTATGCGATGCGGCGGCAAGCGCAGCCGCGTACGGCTCGATCATCTCGCGCATTTCCTGCAGCTTGAGCGCGAAGTCCATCGCGGGCGCCACGCGCGAATACCAGTCGAGCACATCCACATCGAGCAGATTCCAGGCGGGCTTCGGACGCACGCGCGTTCCCACGCGCGGCCGTGATTCGATCAGCCCCTTCGATGTCAACGTGCGCAGCGCTTCGCGCAGCACTGTGCGGCTGACGCCGAACGTCTCCATCAACTCCGCTTCGCGCGGCAGGATGGATTCGGGCGCGTAGTCGCCGCGCAGAATGGCTGTGCCGAGCAGATACGCAACGCGGCCGTGCAGATCTCGCTGAATGTCGGTTCTCCTGATGCTGATTGTGGGTCCATCTTGCGCCTTGCACCGTGCGACCGGTCAAAGCGGACCGCCCGCGATTATCGGCGATCGGGTCGGCGAAACCCATCGTCGCGCGACAAAACCCTTTTACCAAATAATACTATTAATAGTATTTAAAGGTGATTTTGTTGTAGGATGTGGCTCCTCAACTGCCGTACCGCCAGCGTCCAATTACCGGGACGAACGGGCGCGCTGCGGCCATCAACTGCAATCGGCTTTGCAAGCAAAGGAGACGCTCCCGCCATGAAGATCACCAAAATCGAGACATTCATCGTTCCGCCGCGCTGGTGCTTCGTGAAGATCGAGACCGACGAGGGCATCGTCGGCTGGGGCGAGCCGGTTGTCGAAGGCCGCGCGCATACGGTCGCCGCCGCAGTCGACGAACTCTCCGACTATCTGCTCGGCAAAGACCCGCGCAATATCGAAGACCACTGGCAGGTCATGTACCGCGCCGGCTTCTACCGCGGCGGCCCGATTTCGATGAGCGCGATTGCAGGCGTCGATCAGGCGCTCTGGGACATCAAGGGCAAATTCCACGGCGTGCCCGTGCATACGCTGCTCGGCGGCCAGGTGCGCGAGCGTATCAAGGTGTATTCGTGGATCGGCGGCGACCGCCCGAGCGACGTCGCCAACAATGCGCGCGCCGTCGTCGAGCGCGGCTTCAAGGCCGTGAAGATGAACGGCTCCGAAGAGTTGCAGATCATCGACACCTTCGACAAGGTGCAGGGCGTCATCAACAACGTCGCGGCCGTGCGTGAAGCGGTCGGCCCGAACGTGGGCATCGGCGTGGACTTCCACGGCCGCGTCCACAAGCCGATGGCGAAGGTGCTCGCGAAGGAACTCGATCCCTTCAAGCTGATGTTCATCGAAGAGCCCGTGCTGTCGGAGAACGTCGAGGCACTGCGCGACATCGTCAACCAGACGAGCACGCCGATCGCGCTCGGCGAGCGTCTGTACTCGCGTTGGGACTTCAAGCACATTCTCGCGGGCGGTTACGTCGACATCATCCAGCCGGACGCGTCGCACGCGGGCGGCATCACCGAGTGCCGCAAGATCGCGTCGATGGCGGAAGCCTACGACGTCGCGCTGGCGCTGCACTGCCCGCTCGGTCCGATCGCGCTCGCCACCTGCCTGCAGATCGACGCCGTCAGCTACAACGCGTTCATCCAGGAACAGAGCCTCGGCATCCACTACAACCAGGGCAACGATCTGCTCGACTACATCAAGAACCCGGAAGTCTTCAAATACGAAGACGGCTTCGTGTCGATCCCGCAAGGCCCGGGTCTCGGTATCGAAGTGAACGAGGAGAAGGTGCGCGAAATGGCGAAGGTAGGCCATCGCTGGCGCAACCCGGTGTGGCGTCACGCGGACGGCAGCGTCGCCGAGTGGTGAGCGGCGACATGCGATAGCGCGATACCACGGTAGCGCGATATCGCACATGAAACACAAACGCCGCCTTCGGGCGGCGTTTGTCATCTGACAACCCGTAGCGTCTTCGAAGGCGTTACGGCGGCATGCCGCGCGCGCAGCGTATCAGTAACGTTACACAGTTGACGCGCGACGCCTTCCGGCGGCTTGCACGGCGCTGGCGCTCGCCGCGCAAGCCCTTGCCGGACAGGCGTTCCAGCCCGACTCTTCCGCGCCTCCGAACGCCTGGCTCACTCCTTGCTCAATGGGATGCAAACAACCATTCGAACAGGGGGCTGTCATGGGCGAATTCCTTCCCGACTATCTGATCCGCGAACAGGCCGCGATTGGCGCACTGGTCGTGTTCGGCGTGCTGCGCGTGATCGGCGCGGTGCTCGCGTTCCAGCGCGGCTGGCGCATCTCGACGGTCGAGCGGTGTTTCATCGCTGCGGCATTCATCTATTGCCTGCCGCAGTTGCTGGACCTGCTTACGCACATGACGAGTTCCCACGCGGCCGCAGCGGAGCTCGAAGGCAAGGTGGCGGGCTGCGCGATCGGTCTGTTCTTCGCGCCCGTCGTCGGCCACAAGCTCGGTTACGAATGAGCGCTTGCCGCCAGCGACGGGCGCGACCCGCGTGGCCGCGCTCAGCCGAGCGCCGCGAAGCCGGGCACGCTATGCGACAGCACGGCGGCCGCCGCGAAGATGCCGAGCATCGCGAGCGCTTCGAGGTACAACAGGTTGACAAACGTGTGCGCGTCCATCGTCGATGCCGTGCGACGCAAGCGCGGCAAAGCGGAAAAGCGGTTCAGTCCGCCTAGCACCAGCGCCAGCGCCACCAGCGCGAGCTTGAGCATCAGCACGTGACCCCAGGTACTCGTTTCGATTGCGAGGAACGAGTTGCCCGAACCCCGCGCCGCGTTGAACACCCCCGAAAGCAGCACGAACACGACGGCAACGAGCGACACATTCGACAACTGCGTCGCCGTGCGGATCAGCACGCCGCGCGCGATCGACGTGCCGAGCGCAGGCAGCACCGAGAGCCCGGCCGCGAGCACGAGGCCGCCCCACACCGACGTCGTGAGCACGTGCAGCGTGTGCATGCCGATGGCCGCCGACGCCACGCCCGCATCCGCGGCGTGTCCGAGCGTCGCCTTGCCGCCCGCAATCGCGATCACGGCGAGCCACAGCAGCGCGTTGCGCAACACATTGGTCTGCCGTGCGAACGACACGAGCAGCAGCACCAGCGCGCCAGCAAACGCGACGCTCCAGCCGAAGCCGACGTGCGTTTGCGACAACATCGTCGGCACGACGCTGAACGCTTCCGGCAAGCGCACGCCCGCCATCTCGGCTGCCTGATAGAGGAGCCAGCCGAGATCGGCCAGCACCAGCACGATCGCGGACGCCTGCATCGACCGCTGCGCGCGCAACCAGGCGGGACGCGCGGGCGCGATCTTCGCCTGCGCGTCGTTGGCGAGCCACGCGCCGAGCAAGGCCGAACCGACGGCAAACGCAAACGCGACGTTCATGAGCGCGGCCATTGCGACCTGCCCGATCCACAATCCGTCGACTCTCATTTGACGCTGAAGGCGTAGCTGCCCTTCGTCCGATGTCCGTCTTCGGCGACAGCCGTCCATTGCACCGTGTAGCGCCCCGGCGCGAGCGGTTGCAGCGCGAGATGCATGGTCTTCGTGTCCTGCGGATCGACCTGCGAGGCTGCCGGCGCAACGGGCTTGTTGTTGGCATCGACGAGTGTGAGTTTGCTGAATGCCGGTTCGAGCGGCTCGCTGAAGTGGATCGTCACGGCCGCGGGCGCGGCGACTTCAGCGTCCGGCCCGGGATCGCGCGACGTGGGCGTCGCATGGGCAAAGGCGTTCGACGCGACGGCGAGCAATACGCCGCACGCCGCGAGCCAGCGAAGCGGCAAGCGAAAAAACAGGGAGAAGGTCATAGGCTGGCTGTAGATGGAAAACGCGGGGACGGTCGGGATAGTACGCTTCGATGTTTCGCGGCCCTGTCAGTTCAACCGCGAGCTCGACAGAACGGTGCAAAGGTCCGAAGCGAAGCGCCCTACACGAATTCGCTCAAAACTGGAACATCGAGAGGCAACAAAGCGACAACGACCATCGATGCAAAATGCGCAATCTTAAATTAGTTGGAAGCGCTACCGCCAGGCCAACACTCAACCAGAGGCCGCCAGGAACGCGAAAGATGACGGCGAATTGCGTCAACTTGTCGCATTGGGCGTGTCGCTCGGGCGCGTCAGGCATGAAGTTCGTCGCATGTGGCAAATAGTCACCATTACCCATCGATGATAGAATGCGAGGTCGCTGCGCACCGTCCGCCGCATTCATCGCGCTGCACACACCGATCCGTTCGAAGTTCGGCCAGGCCCCCGATAATGATGGAGTTACGCGTGTCTTCAAGACGCATTTTTCGACCGCTGCTCGCCCTGTTGCTGATCGGGTGTGCAGGCATATCTGGCGCTGTACAAGCGCAAACCCAGCCTAAAGCTCCGGACACGATGGAAGCGCGCGTGCAAGGCTGCACGGCGTGTCACGGTTCGAAAGGTCAGGGCACGGACAACGACTATTTCCCGCGTCTCGCCGGCAAGCCGGCCGAGTACCTGTACAACCAGTTGAAGAACTTCCGTGAAGGCCGGCGCAAGTACCCGCCGATGAACTACCTCGTCACGTATCTCTCCGACGACTACCTTCACGACATTGCAACGTACTTCTCGCAGCAGCGTCCGCCGTATCCGACGCCGTCGAAACCGACGGTCGCCGACTCCGTGCTCACGCGCGGCAAGGAAATCGTGCTGAACGGCGACGCGTCGAGGCAGATTCCCGCTTGCGCGGCCTGCCACGGCAAGGCGCTGACGGGCATGGAACCGGCTATCCCGGGTCTGGTCGGCCTGCACATGGACTACATCAGCGCACAGCTGGGCGCATGGCGTTCGGGTTCGCGTCACGCAATCGAGCCTGACTGCATGCACACGATCGCCACGCGCCTGACGGACGCCGACGTGAACGCAGTCGCCGCGTGGCTGTCCACGCAGCAGGCGCCGCAGAACCCCGTGCCGGCACCCGCCAAATCGTTGAAGACTCCGCTTGCCTGCGGCAGCGAACCGCAATAAGGCACCGGGAGAGACAAACAATGAAACGCAAGTCTTTGTTCGCGCTTTCGGCTGTCGTCGTGGTAGCGGCTGCCGCGCTGGTTCCCGTCCTGTGGTCGGGCAGCGACTATCTGCACAACGGCACCGCCGTCGCAGCCACACCGGCAGACCAGGCTGCATTGATCAAGAAGGGCGAATACCTGGCCCGCGCCGGCGACTGTATCGCTTGTCACACGGTGCGCGGCGGCAAGGAATTCGCCGGCGGCCTGCCGATGGCCACGCCGTTCGGCACGCTGTTCACGCCTAACATCACGCCTGACGACCAGTACGGCATCGGCAAGTGGTCGCAGGACGACTTCTATCGCGCGATGCACACTGGCCGCTCGAAAGACGGCAGCCTGCTCTATCCGGCCTTCCCGTTCACGAGCTACACGAAGGTCTCGCGCGCCGACGCGGACGCGATCTACGCGTACCTGCGCTCCGTCCCGCCCGTCGCGGTGCCGAGCCGTCCGCACGAACTGAAGTTCCCGTTCAACAACCGCAACCTGCTGATCGGCTGGCGCACGCTGTTCTTCCGTGAAGGCGAGTACAAGGCGGACCCGACCAAGTCGGTGGAATGGAACCGCGGCGCGTACCTGATCGAAGGCCTCGGCCACTGCGGCATGTGCCACACGTCGATCAACGCGATGGGCGGCCCGGTGAACTCGGCTGCGTTCGCGGGCGGTCTGATCCCGCTGCAGAACTGGTATGCGCCTTCGCTGACGTCGAACAAGGAAGCCGGCCTCGGCGACTGGGACATCAAGGACATCTCCGATCTGCTGAAGACAGGCGTGTCGCAACGCGGCGCGGTGTTCGGTCCGATGGCTGAAGTGGTTCACAACAGCTTGCAGTACATGTCGGACGAAGACATCCATGCGATGTCGACATACCTGAAGACGATTCCGCAGAAGGACGAAGCGCCCGAACATCTGCAACTGGAGACGTCGCAACAGTTCGGCAGCGAACTGTTGAAGCAAGGCCAGAAGATCTACGCTGACAACTGCGCGAAGTGCCATGCGGAGAACGGTCTCGGTATGCCCCCGTCGTTCCCGCCGCTCGCGAACAATCAGTCGATCCAGATGCCGTCGGCCGTGAACCCGATCCGCATGGTGCTGAACGGCGGTTATCCGCCGAGCACGGGCGGCAATCCGAAGCCGTATGGCATGCCGCCGTTTGCGCAAGCGCTGTCGAATCAGGAAGTGGCAGCCGTTGTGACGTATATCCGCCAGTCGTGGGGCAATCACGGCACGGCTGTGTCGCCGCAACAGGTCTCCGATCTGCGTTCGGCGCCGCTCGACTAAACGTCGTCTGAGGGTTCAGGGCGCGGCCTGCGATAATCGCGGCCGCGCCCTTCGCTTTTTTCCGGGGCGTGGCTTCGGCGTTGATCGGCGTCGAAGACATCCGGCCTATCGGGCGTATAACGTTGGTCCCGTGTTGATTGTTGGATGAGATGGGCATCATGCAGGAGGAAGTGCCGTGCAAATCGGGGAGCGTCTGAACAGCATCACTCACCTCGTCGGCGCCGTGCTGTCGGTGGCGGGGCTCGCGACGCTCGTGACGATGGGCGCGCTCGACGGCGATGCGTACAAGGTCGTGAGCTTCAGCGTCTATGGCGCGATGCTCTGCGTGCTGTACGGCATCTCGACGATGTATCACAGCGTGCGTAGTCCGCGTCTGAAGGCGATCTTGCAGAAGTGCGATCACTCTGCGATTTATCTGCTGATCGCGGGCAGCTACACGCCGTTCACGTTGGTCACGTTGCGTGGTCCATGGGGATGGTCGCTATTCGGGGTAAGCTGGGGGCTGGCCGCGCTCGGAATCGTGCAGGAACTGACGCTCGGGCGACGCACCCGCAGCGTATCGATGGTGCTGTATGTGCTGATGGGATGGCTCGCGCTCGTTGCCGTCCGTCCGCTGGTCACTGCATTGCCGGCCGCAGGTACGGCCTGGCTGCTGGCGGGTGGAATCATCTATAGCGCAGGCATCTACTTCTTCATCAACGACGAGCGCATCCGGCATGGACATGGCATCTGGCACCTGTTCGTACTCGCCGGCAGTCTGTGTCAGTTCGTCAGCGTCGCGCGTTATGTCGCATGAGGCGCATGACGGCGGATGCAACTTAATGCCAGTCGACGTGTCTGCATAGCTCGTCGAGCAATTCGGCACGCATCTCGCGTGCCGCCGATTTCTCCGTAAGCGGTGAGTGTCGGGCGAGCGATCATGCGAGTCGCCCGCAAACGCGCCTTCTGGCCGCGTTCGACACCGTTTGCACAATTGCATTGCAAAGAGTTTTTATGTCTTTTGATTCTCTCGGCTTGTCCGAACAGTTGGTCCGCGCAGTCAACGAACTCGGCTATACATCGCCGACCCCGATCCAGCAGCAAGCCATTCCCGCCGTGCTCAACGGCGGCGACCTGTTGGCCGGCGCCCAGACGGGCACGGGCAAAACGGCTGGCTTCACGCTGCCCATCCTGCAACGTCTTCTCACCATGCCGCCCGCGCCCGGCGGCAAGCGCGTCGTACGCGCGCTGATCCTCACGCCGACGCGTGAACTGGCCGCACAGGTCGAGGAAAGCGTGCGCGCTTACGGCAAATATCTGAAGCTGAAGTCGACCGTGATGTTCGGCGGCGTCGGCATCAACCCGCAGATCGACGCGTTGCGGCGCGGCATCGATATCGTCGTGGCGACGCCTGGGCGTCTGCTCGACCACATGCAGCAGAAGACTATCGACCTGTCGCATCTCGAGATTCTCGTGCTCGACGAAGCCGACCGCATGCTCGACATGGGCTTCATTCACGACATCAAGCGCGTGCTCGCGAAGCTGCCGCCGAAGCGCCAGAACCTGCTGTTTTCGGCAACGTTCTCCGACGAGATCAAGGCGCTCGCCGATGGCCTGCTCGATTCGCCCGCGTTGATCGAAGTCGCGCGCCGCAACACGACGGCCGAAACAGTCGCGCAGAAGATTCACCCGGTGGACCGCGACCGCAAGCGCGAGATGCTCACGCATCTGATCAAGCAGCACAACTGGTTTCAGGTGCTGGTGTTCACGCGCACGAAGCACGGCGCGAACCGTCTCGCCGAGCAGCTGACGAAGGACGGCATCAGCGCGCTCGCGATTCACGGCAACAAGAGCCAGTCGGCCCGTACCCGCGCGCTGTCGGAGTTCAAGAACAACACGCTGCAGGTGCTCGTCGCCACGGATATCGCCGCGCGCGGCATCGATATCGACCAGTTGCCGCACGTCGTCAACTTCGATCTGCCGAACGTGCCGGAAGACTACGTGCACCGCATCGGCCGCACGGGCCGCGCCGGCGCGACGGGCGAGGCGGTGTCGCTGGTGTGTGTCGACGAGCTTCAACTGCTGAAGGACATTGAGAAGCTGATCAAGCGCGCCGTGCCGCAAGAAGTGATCGCGGGCTTCGAGCCGGACCCGAATGCGCGGCCCGAACCGATCCTGCGCCGCGGCCAGGGCGGCGGCGGTGGCGGCGGCCGTCAGCCGCGCCAGGGCCAAGGGCAAGGGCAGCGGCAAGCTCAGGGGCAGCAAAAACGCGAAGGCTCGGGCAGCGCGAACAACGGCGCATCGCGCGGCGGCCAACGCGCTTCGGGCGACAAGCCGAAACAGCAAGCCAAGCCGCAAGGCGCCAAGCCCGCGCAGGCGCGTACCGATGGCTCGCGTCATCAGGACAAGCCGCGCGCCGTCGCGCATGAAGGCAATACGCATGCTCCGCACGCACCGCGCAAACCGCACAGCACCAATCCGGGCGCATTGCTCGGCGGCGGCGGCAAGCCGCGCTCCGGCGCGCCACGCGGCGGCGAGCGCGGCAACTGACGCGACACCGCGGACGCCCGTCAGTTTCAATGCGGGCGTCTCGTACTTGTCCGGCTGCTATCTGCCAGCCGCCGCGCCGCCGGCGGCTTTCTTCAGGTACTCGATCTGCAGCGTCCAGCGCTCGAGCACCGCATCTCTCCCCTCTTCAAGGTCGAACGTGATGCCCGCCGTCAGGCGCGCATAGCGCACGCGATGCGCTTCGCCGGATTCGATCGATCCCGCGAAGCACGCCAGGCCGGCCGCATCCGCGCTCAACGGCGTGAGCGCGAGCTGAATCTGATAGAACGCCTCATCGAACACGAACGTCAGCGCCGCACGGCCACTGCGGGCAATCGCCTGCGCAGCGCGCGACTGCGGCCATAGCGCGACGCATAGCGTGCGCGAGTCCGGCGCGTACAGTTCGCCGATGCCGAGCAGCGACGTACGCAAATGCGCGCCGCTCCCGTCGACGGTCAGCAGCGACGCCGTAAAGCCGACTTTCGATGCGAGCGCCGAGCCGTCGAATAGCGCGCGCAATTCGACCGGCCATTCATCGAATATCTGTTGATCGAGTGCGCGGTTTTGCTCCGCGGATGCTGTCATGGATGATTCCTCCGTCGTAGGCGGGCTCGCGCGCGGCGTCCAGCACAAATGCAAATGGCCCGCCTGAAGGCGGGCCATTCATGCGTCAACAGCGCAGGCCTTCGACGCCCGGCTGCGCGCCACCACGCTCAGCGGAAAAAAACGTGCTGCGTGATCTTCGCGAGCGGGTAATGGACACCGGGCTGAATCTTAGCCGGCAAATCGAGCGGCTTGAGCAGCATCTTCACACACATATCGGCCGACAGGTTGTGCCGCACGAGCTTGTTCACGCGCGCAGCCTTGTCACGGTTATACACGGGATCGTTGACGCGCTCAGGATAGCGGATCGCGAACACATGACGCAGCGCGATCTCCGAGTCTTCGTTCTTGATCTCCATTACGCGCCGCATCAACGCGCCGAGCACCGCGAGCCGGCCATTGCCCTCGATCTTGTTGTACTTCTTGAAATACTTGAAAAAGTGCTTGTAGTGGCGGACCTCGTCGGTGCGGATGTTGTCGGTGATTTCCTTCAGCACGGGCTCGTCCGAACACACGCCGATGGCGCGATACAGCGTAGCCGTGCCCGTCTCGACGACACAGCGCGCGACCATTTCCAGCGCGCGGGTCTTCTCGAAGTCTTCCATGTTGCAGGTCTTCGAATACTCTTCGAAGAAGTTGTGAAACGCCGTATCCCAGTCGAACTCGGGCCACACGTGCGCGATGTACGCCTTCAGCGCGCGGCCGTGCTGCATCTCTTCGGGCTCCCACTCGTTGTTGAGCCACGCCGACACCTCGGGATCGCCATTGAAGAACCTGCTCAGATTGCTCGTGTAAAGATCCGTACCGCTTTCGATAAACGAGGCAGCGCAAAGCAGTAACAAGAGGTCTTCATTGGCGACCGCGCGTTGACGGTCGATGCGATTGAGATCGATGTCTTCGATGCGCCAGGGCATCACGTGACCAGCCTCGTTGTGCATAAAAGTTCACTCCGAAAACCGTAGCGCCTCCTGCGCGGGCTGAACCGCGCCTATCCCGGTTCGACCGCCGCCCTCGACGGCTACAGTGCCTTGCAACATTGAATTTTTATCTTCATCTTAGACGCTGCTCTGCAAATTCGCAGACAACACAGCAGAGACCATGCCGGATCGACGCAGTTCCGCCCGAACCTTGATTGATCGTGCGCATGCACAAAAGACTACATATGTGATGATTCGAACACCCTGGCAGGCGGGAAAACCGCACGATAAAGCTGCATCGCGCAGGTGCCTTACGCTTCCTTTCGACTACCGCGGCGGCGAAGCGAAAAAATCCGAACACAAACCAACGACGGCGAACACAACGAAGGTCTTACAATACGGCCAAGCCAACCTTCGCCCGCTCCAGGTGCGGCGCTCACAAAAACATCATGACACGAGACCCCCGCCTCACGCTTAACGCACGTCAACAGGAACTGCTGGAGTGGGTGCAACGCGACGGCTTCGTCACGGTCGACGATCTGGCCGCGCACTTCGACGTGACGCCGCAGACGATTCGCCGCGACGTCAACTGGCTCGCCGACATGAATCTGCTGCGCCGCTATCACGGCGGCGCGAGTCTGCCGACCAGTTCAGAGAACGTCTCGTACAGCGCGCGGCAGCGGATGTTCCATGACGAGAAACGGCGCATTGCGGCGCTGGTCGCCACGCACATTCCCGATCAGGCGTCGCTCTTCATCAATCTCGGCACGACGACGGAAGAAGTCGCGCGCGCGCTGAACCGGCATCGCGGGCTGCGCGTGATCACGAATAATCTGAACGTCGCGAGCATGATGAGCGGCTACCCGGATTGCGAGGTGCTCGTGACGGGCGGGATCGTGCGTCCGTGGGACAAGGGCATCGTCGGCGAACTGACCATCGACTTCATCCGCCAGTTCAAGGTCGACTTCGCGATCATCGGCACGTCGAGCATCGAAACGGACGGCACGCTGCGCGACTTCGACACGCGTGAGGTGCGCGTCGCGGAGGCGATCATCGAACATTCGCGCACCGTCTTCCTCGCCGCCGACCATTCGAAATTCGGCCGCCCGGCGCTCGTGCGCCAGGGGCATCTGAACCAGATCGACTCGCTCTTCACCGACGCGCCGCCGCCGCCCGACATGACAGAAACGCTGACAAACGCGGGCACGCAGGTCTTTATTGCCGAGTGAGTTCGGGCGTGGCCTGCCACGCACCGGCTGACGGGTCCGAAGCGTCGCAAGTCCGTTTCCGCCATGCTGCACCGCACGCAAAACCTACAGTGAAATCAAGGATTTGCCGCGCCCACCGGACCGCCTCTTTCACGCGGCGCTGTCAACGGGAAAATTTACGCGGGTCCATTTGGACTTCCGGCCGCCATTGACTACACTCCAGTTCCCCAACGTCCTTAAACGTCCCTGGACCGAGCGGCATGCATTGGACATGGGGTGAAGCAAGCATAACTTCAGGCCTGATCCGCGGGATTCGCCGTCCGCTGGATCCTCCGTCTGCCGGCAGGGCCGTCGGCGGGCGCAAAGGCCACCCGACTACGCTTGACATGGAGAGAAACGATGCTGAGTCCGCATGAATTCGCCACGTTGTTGCTTGTCAAGGACGCCCCTAACCAGGTCGATATGGAACGCGAAGAACTCGACGCACTGCTCGAACGGCAGCTCGTGGAGCTCGAAAGACTGGCCTCGGGCTTGCAACAATGGCGCATCACGGAATCGGGAGACACGGCTCTTCGCGCGATCAAGCGCTTTTCCTGACTGGCAATCGAGCGAAAATCGAGCGAACTTAACGCGCTTGCCAGTCATATCACTGCGGCCGTCGGCGTGTTCGCAACGGACACGCGAAAATACGGACGCCTGGACGGTCACGCGGCTTGCCCGCCTGGCCGTCTTTATGTTTTCAGGCTAGCCAGCCCCGTCATCTTCGAACGGCGCGCCCGCACGCCCCGATCGCGGCCTCAGCCGCTGCGCAGCGTCGGATCGACGGCGGCGCGCCAGCTCAGCGCCTTCACACGCTGAGCGTTGAAGAACTCCACCCACTGACTGCGCACCTGAGGGTCCGTGCTCCCGCCCTGTGCGGCGTAGCGCTGCGCCAGCGCCGTCTGGAAGGCGCAGTAATCGGCCTTCGACAACCCGCCGCGCCTGTTCGCCACATACGCATCGAATAGCGTCACGTAGACGGATTGCGCGTCGCTGCCGTAGTCGGCGGGCTCACTTCCGCACATTGCCTGCAGATCCGCGAACGACGGCGCGCCCAGCGTTCCGTTCAGGCTCGGCGTGCTGACACATCCCGACAGCACCGCCGCGATCGATAGCGCCGCCGCGCCCGTTTTCCAGAGTCCACGCATGAAGTTCACCTCGTATTGCCGCAATCCGGCCCGTTGCCGGAAGTATCGTCCGCGCGCGGCAAACGTGCCACCGGCGCGCCGAATCGCGCACCAATCCAAGGCGAGTCGAACTTTACTTTTTCGAATATGTTCATTAAAGTTTCGAAAACGAACATTACGACTTCACATCAACCCTACTTTTTCTCCGTCAGGGGCATTCCGGGTGACGCAAGATTCCATTTTCGACCTGCTCGTCGTCGGCGGCGGGATTAACGGCGCCGGCATCGCGCGCGACGCGGCGGGCCGCGGCCTATCCGTGCTGCTGTGCGAACAGGACGATCTCGCTGCGCATACATCGTCGGCCAGCACCAAGCTGATTCACGGCGGCCTGCGCTATCTGGAATATCGCGAGTTCGGGCTGGTGCGCAAGGCGCTGCAGGAACGCGAGACGTTGCTGCGCGCCGCACCGCACATCATGTGGCCGCTGCGCTTCGTGATGCCGCATATGCCCGACCTGCGGCCGGCGTGGCTGATCCGCGCCGGTCTCTTTCTCTATGACCACCTCGCGCGCCGCGAACTGCTGCCCGGCTCGCGCGGCATCGACATGCGCAAGCATCCGGCGGGCAAACCGCTGATCGACTCGATCAAACGCGGCTTCGTCTATTCGGACGGCTGGGTCGACGATGCGCGCCTCGTCGTGCTGAACGCGCTGGACGCGCAGGAGCGAGGCGCGACCATTCTGACGCGCACCAAGCTCACCGGCGCGACGCGCGTGAATGGCGAATGGCATGCGCAACTGCTGCGCGCGGACGGCTCCACGCTGGCCGTGCGCGCGCGTTCGATCGCGAACGCCGCTGGTCCGTGGGTCGGCGACCTGCTGCGCGGCCCGCTTGCGCGCGAAGCGAACTACAGCGTGCGGCTCGTGAAGGGCAGCCACATCGTCACGCGTCGCCTGTTCGAGCACGATCACGCGTACATCTTCCAGAACCCGGACAAGCGCATCATTTTCGCGATCCCTTACGAGCGCGATTTCACGCTGATTGGCACCACCGACCTCGAATACAAGGGCGATCCGTCGAAGGTCGCGATCGAACCGTCCGAAACGCAGTATCTGTGCGACTCGATCAACCGTTACTTCAAGCAGCACATCGCGCCGCGCGACGTGTACTGGACGTACTCCGGCGTGCGTCCTTTGCTGGAGGACGAGAACGCCGACAACCCTTCCGCAGTGACACGCGACTATCGGCTCGAACTCGATGCGCCCGCAGGCGAGGCACCGCTACTGTCAGTGTTCGGCGGCAAGATCACGACGTTTCGCAAGCTCGCGGAAGAAGCCGTCGACGATCTCGCGGGCGTCTTGCAGCACGACAAGCCGACCTGGACAGCGGGCGCGCCGCTGCCGGGCGGCGATATCCCGCACGCGGACTTCGAGCGCTTCGCGTCGCAGTTCGCGCAACAGCACGCATGGCTGCCTGCCGCACTCGCACGCCGCTATGCCCGTGCTTATGGCACACGGGCCGAACGCGTGATCGGCGGCGCACGCTCGCTCGCCGATCTCGGGCAGCAGTTC
Organism: Paraburkholderia caribensis; assembly: GCF_002902945.1. NCBI lineage: Bacteria > Pseudomonadati > Pseudomonadota > Betaproteobacteria > Burkholderiales > Burkholderiaceae > Paraburkholderia > Paraburkholderia caribensis. Next base: position 524,645 of record NZ_CP026101.1, on the reverse strand, counting down.
GCGCCTGGCCTGTATGAGGCGGAACTGCGCTATCTGCGCGAAACCGAATGGGCGACGACCGCGCGCGACGTGCTGTGGCGCCGTTCGAAGCTCGGCCTGCATGTCGAGCCCGGCATGCTCGAAAGCGTCGCGCGCGACATCGACGCATGGTTCGCCCGCGCGACGACCAGGCAGCACGCCTGACGGGCGAATGCGCGCAAACATGCAGCAGGGCGCGGCGATTCCGCCGCGCCGCCGCGCATGCAACAATCCGCGCAGGCAGTTTATTTCGCGTGAGCTGAGCGCGCCGCCGCGCCGGTCCGACAAAAACGCATGGAGATGAGACGATGCAGGATCAGTACATCCTGGCGCTAGACCAGGGCACCACCAGTTCGCGCGCGATGCTGTTCGATCGCAAGGGCAATGTCGTCTCGGTCGCGCAGAAGGAATTTCAGCAGATCTATCCGCATCCGGGCTGGGTCGAGCACGACCCGCAGGAAATCTGGGCGACGCAGGCGGGCGTCGCAGCCGAAGCCGTCACGCATGCCGGCCTGAACGGCACGTCGATTGCCGCGATCGGCATCACGAACCAGCGCGAGACGACGATCGTCTGGGATCGCGAAACGGGCCATCCCATCTACAACGCGATTGTCTGGCAGGACCGGCGCACGGCCGACTTTTGCGATCAGTTGAAGGCGCAAGGTCTCGAACAGACATTCCGCGCGAAGACCGGCTTGCCGATCGATTCCTACTTCTCCGCCACGAAGATCCGCTGGATTCTGGACAACGTCGACGGCGCGCGCGAAAAAGCCCGGCAAGGCAAGCTCGCGTTCGGCACGGTCGATAGCTGGCTGGTGTGGAATTTCACCAAGCATGAGTTGCACATCACCGACGTGACCAACGCGTCGCGCACGATGCTCTTCAACATCCACACGCTGCAATGGGACGACGAGCTGCTCGACGCGCTCGACATTCCGCGCAGCATGCTGCCGGAAGTGCGTCCGTCGTCGGAAGTGTATGGGCCGACCAAAACGACCGTGTTCGCGTCGAAGATTCCGCTGGCGGGCATCGCGGGCGACCAGCACGCCGCGCTGTTCGGCCAGATGTGCACGCGCTCGGGCATGGTGAAAAACACGTATGGCACCGGCTGTTTTCTGGTGATGAACACGGGTACGAAGCCGATCGAATCCAGCAACAATCTCGTCACGACGATTGCCTGGCAGATCGGCGATCAGGTCAACTATGCGCTCGAAGGCAGCATCTTCATCGCGGGCGCTGTGGTGCAATGGTTGCGTGACGGCCTGGGCATCATTCGCAGCGCGTCGGAGATCGAGGCGCTCGCGCGCGGTGTCGAACATTGCGACGGCGTGTACCTCGTGCCTGCGTTCGCGGGCCTCGGCGCGCCACACTGGAATGCGCGCGCTCGCGGCACGCTGTTCGGCGTGACGCGCGGCACGACGTCCGCGCACATTGCACGCGCGGCGCTGGATTCGATCGCGTATCAATCCGTCGACGTGCTCAAGGCGATGGAAGCCGACTCGGGCATTCATATCGACGAACTGCGCGTGGACGGCGGCGCATGTGCGAACAATCTGCTGATGCAGTTCCAGGCCGACATTCTCGGGGTGGATGCCGTGCGCCCGCAGATCAGCGAAACGACGGCGCTCGGCGCAGCGTATCTCGCGGGACTCGCGACGGGCTACTGGAAGGACATCGACGAATTGCAGAGCCAGTGGAAGCTCGAGCACCGCTTCTCCCCGTCGATGCCGGGCGATCAGGCGAAGGCCTGCCTCGACGGCTGGCAACGGGCGATTCGCGCGGCGAAGGCGTGGGCCGACGCGCCCTGAGTTGACGCACGTCCGTGCGCGCGTGTCGCGCAACCCGCCCGGCGCGCGCCGGGCCGCAATGCACGTATCATGTCGCTTTCGGCGCGTAGTGTGCCTTGCGTCCTGCCTCTTGCGGGCTGCGCTTTTGTTTCATTTTCCGCATGATCGACCATCTCATTTGCGACTGCGACGGCGTGCTCGTCGACAGCGAAGTCATCGCCGACCGCGTGATGCACGACACGCTCGCCGCCACTTTTCCCGCGCTCGATTTCGACGAGATCTGCAAGACCGCGTTTGGTCAGCAGACTTCGCGATTTCTCGAGAGTGTCGAAGCGGCCTTCGATATCGAACTGCCCGCTGATTTTTTGCAGACCGTCGAGGCCAATGTCGAAGCGGAGCTTGCGTCGTCGCTGTCCGCGATTAGTGGCGTGCGGGATGCACTGCTGCGCGTGTCGCTGCCTGCTGCTGTCGTGTCGAATAGCCGGATGATGCGTGTGAGCGCGTCAGTGCGCCGCGCCGGGCTGGCGGAGATTTTCGGGCCGCGGGTGTTTAGCGCCGAGCAGGTCGCGCGGCCGAAGCCTTATCCAGATGTGTATCTGTTTGCTGCGCAGCGGCTGGGGGTCGAGCCGTCGCGGTGCATTGTGGTTGAGGATAGCGTCGCGGGGCTGAATGCCGCGCGGGCGGCGGGGATGATGACGATTGCTTTTGTTGGGGCTAGTCATATTCCTCATGGCTATGCCGATGTGCTGCGGAATATGGGGATCACGCGGATCATGCAGCATATGGATGAGTTGCCGTCCATTGTCGAGGCGGGGATGCGGGGGGAGTTTGGAGGGGTGCAGTCGTAGGTCGTTTTTTTGTCTGCGACGCTTTGGGGTTGGCGTTTTTGCCTTTTCGCTCTGGCATTCCGCGTTTTGCTTTTGCTTTCGCTGGCATTCGCGATCTGCCTTTTCGCTGGCATCCGCGATGCGTTAGCGTGCTTCACGCGTCGCCCCTGTGCGGGGCGGCACCTACTTTTCTTTGCCGCCGCAAAGAAAAGTAGGCAAAAGAAAGCGGCTCACACCGCCAGTGCTAATACTTGCCTGAGGGCCCCCAAAGGTCCTTACGCTTCACACGGCAACCACGTGACTGATGTCGGTTGCCAGCGCCCTGAACAGGCGCCTCACCTGCTTCGGACACCCGTACTTGCGCAAGCGGCAGCGAACGATATATGCCGCCCAGGTGGCAAACTGTGTGTAGGTTGTCGTACCGCACAGCTTAATGCTCTTACCAGAAACACCAATCCTGCCACCCAGTCCGGAGTGAAGCGTGTGGAGCACCGAGGGCCGACACACAGTTTGCCACCTGGGCGGCGGCAGACTGTCTGGCACGACGTGCTGTGAAGCGGGAGCGTGAAGCCGGTGAGGCGTACAGAGGGAGCGTTGGCAACGCACGCTAACCGGTGCGCTGCCGTGTGAAGTGTGGGGACGTCGGGGGCCCGTGGACAAAGGTCAAGCACTGGCGGTGTGAGCCGCTTTCTTTTGCCTACTTTTCTTTGCGGCGGCAAAGAAAAGTAGGTGCCGCCCCGCACAGGGGCGACGCGTGAAGCACGCTAACGAATCGCGGATGCCAGCGAAAGCAAAGGCAAATCGCGAATGCCAGCGAAAACCCGAGCAAACCCAACCAACCGCGCGCAAACGCAAAAACCTCCAGACCACTTGCGCAGCAAACCCCAAAACCAAAAACCCAAAACCAAAAAAACCTCAAACCTCGCAACAAGCCTCCCGCGCGAAGGCCATCGCGCGCCGAAACTCGACCAATTCTGCGATAGTAAGCATAGGCATATCGTGCCGAGCGGCGAAACGCTCGACATCAACACCTCGCATCATCGTGCCATCAGCGTTCATCAACTCGCACAACACCCCAGCGGGCTTCAGCCCCGCCAACGTCACGAGATCGACGGTCCCTTCCGTGTGCCCGCGCCGCGCCAGCACGCCGCCCGGCATCGCGCGCAACGGATACACATGACCCGGACGCACAATATCCGCAGGCTTCGCGTCATCAGCAATCGCGGCACGAATCGTCGTGAGCCGGTCAGCGGCAGACACCCCCGTCGACACACCTTCGCGTGCCTCGATCGACACCGTAAACGCCGTCGTATTGCGACTTTCGTTGTGAGCCGTCATCGGCGGCAATTCGAGCGCGCGTACCCTGTCGTCAGTCAGGCACAGACACACAATGCCGCTGCACTCGCGGATAAAAAGCGCCATCATCTCGACACTCATGCGCTCCGCCGACATGATGAGGTCGGCTTCGTTCTCGCGGTCGTGATCGTCCTGAAGCACTACGGCACGGCCCTCGCGCAAGGCGTCGAGCGCAGCGGCGATGCGCGGCGGTATGGGTTCGGTGGCAAGAAGGGGAAGATCGGCGGACGCGTCCTCGGCAACGACAGACGGCGCAGGCCAAACGAATGCAGCAGATGTAGATACTACGGACATGTGAAACGCTCCTCGCAAGAGTGTGGGCGAAAAACGTTTCAGGGCATTGCAAACAGACAAACGCGTCCCGCGAGCCGCAAACGGCTGCCATGCAACCAATGGACGATGCATTCGCGCGCCGCTCGCAACGAGCAGCACGGCAGCGGCCGTTCCGCACGAGACCAAGGCAAAGCGCACACACGCGCTAACCCGGTCGACAGGAGACTCAGATGACTATCTGCACATCTTCTTCCATCCGGACTCTAACCGTCGGCTCTGGCCTCTCACCAGATCTGCTGACCCTGCAAACTCGAACTACAACGCAGGCGCTCGCGGGCTCGCAGACTCACGCTTCGACCATGCCAAAGCGCGCCGCCTGCATACCGCCGGTGGGGAATTTCGCCCCGCCCTGAAGACGTACTGATTACCGGATCGATCCGGCTCGCGAAGCATACAACAACCACGCGTGGCGTGCAGCCAGCGCATGCTTCATGTTTCAGCCTTCGGAATGCGCATGCGCGAGCGGCGCATCATGCGGTACATCCCAGCGCGGCGGCGTTTCCGCATTCACGGTCACGCGAAACGCGCGCGCTTCCGTGTCGCCGGGATTGCGCAGGCTGTGCGGCTGGTCAGCGTCGAAGACGATCGAGTCGCCCGTCGCCAGCAACTGGCGGCGGTCGTGCACGCTGACTTCGAGTGTGCCCACGCTGACGACGAGATTCACCGTCGTCCCCGGCGCGCGCCGCGTGCCAGGCTCGGTATGCAGCGGCGCGATGCGCAACTCGTGAAACTCGGCGGTCGACGGCTCCGCATCGGGGTGCAGCGCGCGTGTCCAGTAACGCCCATTCGACGTGACGACGCGCGCCGAGCGATCCGCCGGCAAATGCTCGAAGCCGTTCACAGCATGTTGGCGCAGGAATGCCGCGACCGACACCTTCAAGGCCGCCGCGACCTTGCACAGCACCTTGATCGACGGCACGCTGCGCGCCGATTCGATCTGCGCGAGCATCGCGCGCGACACGCCCGACGCTCGGGCCAACGCATCGAGCGACAACTGACGCTCCGCGCGCAACCGCGCGAGGTTCACGCCGACGCGGTGTTCGAGCGCGTCGAAATCCGAGGAACGCGTATCGTCGTGGGCATGGGCTGCGTCGTGACCTTCGGACGCGCGGTCGCGCACGAGCGCAAGCGGTGACTGCATGATGACCTCCAGAAGCCCCGCATCGGTGCGGAGCAAGCACTAGTGGAGGCAAGACTAGCACCCGGTTTTCGCGCGCCCAACGAAGTTATCTTCACACTGTTATCACGATCGCAGAGGACCCTTATGCGCTGGCGTGCGATGCGTTCAGCACGCAGCGCCGGCGGTAGCGCGCGTTGCCGGGGACGCGGAATTCATCGGCACGAGCCGCAAAAACAGATGCCCACGCATGGCGGCGTGGGCATCGAAGACATCATCTGAAGCGCCAGTGCGCAGTCGCCGGACTCAGACCCGCTCGCGCACGTCCCCCGCGACGACAGCGGCAGGCGCATCCATCCGCGCCGCTACCCATGTCAGCGCCAACGCAGCCAGCGCGACGAGCGCCGCGACGTAAGGCAAGGCGTCGAGTCCGTAACCGTGGCTGATCGCCAGCCCACCCAGCCACGCGCCGCCCGCGTTGCCCACGTTGAACGCACCGATGTTGAGCGTCGACGCAAGATTCGGCGCTGCCTTCGCCTTCTCGACGACGCGCATCTGCAGCGGCGGCACGGTCGCGAACGCTGCGATTCCCCAGATGAACACCGTGACGGCGGCAGCAATCTGTGAATGGCTGGTGTGCGCGAATACGGCCATCACCACGGCGAGCGCGATCAGAATGCCCATCAGCGACGGCATCAGCGACCGGTCCGCCAGCTTCCCGCCGATCGTGTTGCCGACCGTGAGGCCGACGCCGAACAGCACCAGGATCAGCGTGACGCCGTGCGGCGTGAAGCCGCTCACCTGCTCGAGAATCGGCGCGATGTAGGTGAACACGACGAACACCCCGCCGAAGCCGAGCACCGTCATCGTCAGCGCGATCCACACTTGCGGGTCCTTCAGCACGCGCACTTCGTGGCCGAGACCCGCCGGCCCCGTGTCATGGCGATTCGGCACGAGCGCCGTCACGCCCGCGAGCGACAGCACGCCGAACGCGGCGACGATCCAGAACGCGACGCGCCAGCCGAACATCTGGCCGATGAACGTGCCGAACGGCACGCCGAGCACGTTGGCCAGCGTGAGACCCGTGAACATCAGCGCGATCGCGCTGGCCCGCTTTTCCTGCGGCACCAGAGACGCAGCCACCACCGCGCCGATGCCGAAGAACGAGCCGTGCGCGAACGACGTCACGACGCGCGCGATCATCAGCACCGGGTAGTCGGAGGCGATCGCGCACAGCACATTGCCGACAATGAACACGCCCATCAGCAGTTGCAACGCCAGCTTGCGCGGCATCTTGCTGGTGACGACGGCAAGCAGCGGCGCGCCGACGGCCACGCCGAGCGCATAGCCGCTGACGAGCAGCCCGGCGGAAGGAAGCGAGACGGCAAGATCTTTCGCCACATCGGGCAGCAAGCCCATGATGACGAACTCGGTGGTGCCGATGGCGAACGCGCTGATCGCGAGCGCAAGCAAGGGAATGGGCATGGAAAGCTCCAGACGACGATTCAAAAGGACGCGCGCCCGACATTGCGCGCCGCCGTCACGAACTCGATGACGACGGACGCCGCGAGCGCGACGAACAGTTGCACTTCACCCGAAAGCGGCACATCGGCGGTCTGATAAGCGACGCCGGCCTTGTCCAGCCGCGCGAGCAGCGCCTGCCACTGCGCGCCGTCGTCGAGACGGAACGCGAGGTGGTCGATGCGCGGCGTCACGCGGCCCGCGTGACCCGGCAACGTCGACTCGACGAGGTGGATCACCGGGCGGCCGTCGGCATAAAGCCAGTAACCGCCGACACCGAACGGCGGCCGCGCACCCTCCTCCAGCCCCACGACATCGACGAAGAACCGCCGGGTGGCGTCGAGATCAGGGGTGACGATCGTCGCGTGGTCGAGATGCATGATGCGGGCTCCGGGTAAACGCGAATGTTCGCGTTTTCAGGATCGGATTGTGCGCGAAGCTCGTCGATTTGATAATTGGCGTACCATTTGAAGGATTTTCAAACGGTGTCGAATAATGACCGACAACCTGGGTGACATCCGGCTATTCGTCGAAGCAGCGCAGCTGGGCAGCCTGTCGGCGGCGGGCCGCAAGCTCGGCCTCACGCCTGCGGCGGCCAGCGCGCGCCTCGCAAAACTCGAAGGCGGACTGAAGGCGCGCCTGTTCGAGCGCACGACGCGGCAGCTGCGTCTCACCGACGAAGGCCGTCTCTACCTCAACTGCTGCCAGCAGGCGCTGCGCGCCCTCGACGACGGAGAAGCCGCGCTTCAGGCCGGCCAGAACGCGGTGCGCGGCAAGGTGCGCATTTCCGCGACATCGGATTTCGGGCGCAATCTGCTGATGCACTGGCTCGACGAATTCAACCTGCTCTACCCCGATGTCACGTTCGCGCTGACGCTGTCTGATTCGCTACAGAATCTGGTGCAGGAAGACATCGACCTCGCCATCCGCTTCGGCGTGCCGCAGGACAGCTCGCTCGTCGCGCGCTGGCTCGCGCCGAATCCGCGCGTACTGTGCGCATCGCCGGAATACATCGCGCGGCGCGGCGAGCCGACAGATCCGCTGGACCTCGCGCGCTTCGACTGCATCGTCCTCGGCACTGCGTCGGGTCCCGTCAACGAATGGCGCTTCACGCGCGGCGCAGAGGCCGTCACGTACACGATTCCGCTCGAATCGGCGCGCGAAACCAACGACGGCGCCGTCGCCCGCGAATGGGCGTTACGCGGCTACGGCATCGTGATCAAGTCGATGTGGGACGTCGAAGCCGACCTGAAAAGCGACGGCCTGCGCGTGCTGCTGCCCGAATGGCGCTATCCCGATGCGCCGCTGCACGCGCTCTATCACCGCAACCGCTTCATGGCGCCGCGCGTGCGGGTGCTGCTCGATTTTCTCGCCGAGCGCTTCACCAGGGTGACGGGCGAACTGGAAGCGCAACTTGGCTTACCGCCGCACGGCGGCGCCCGAAAGACGCTCGCGCGCACGCGCAAACCGCCCGCCGGCACGGAAACCGGCGCATGAAGCCGGCCCGGCACGCTGTGCCGGCACGCCGCCAAAGCCCCACGCAGCAAAGGGCTATAATGTTGGACTACGCTGTAAAAACGCGTTCAGGGCGCTCCGGCGCCGCTTCGGACCCGTAGGCGGTCCGAGTCTCCGCGCCCCGGCGCCACGCGTTTTTTGTCTCTTCACCTTTTATTGACGCCCCCAGGTTAACCACTGCGACCGGCGAACACCCGATGACCAAGAAAGTTTATGTAAAGACCTTTGGCTGCCAGATGAACGAGTACGACTCCGACAAAATGGTCGACGTACTCGGTGCGGCTGAAGGCCTCGTCAAGACCGACACTCCCGAAGACGCCGACGTCATTCTGTTCAACACCTGCTCGGTGCGCGAAAAGGCGCAGGAGAAAGTCTTCTCCGATCTCGGCCGCGTGCGTGAACTGAAAGAAGCGAACCCGAATCTGCTGATCGGCGTGGGCGGCTGCGTGGCGAGCCAGGAAGGCGCGTCGATCGTCTCCCGCGCGCCTTATGTGGACCTCGTGTTCGGCCCGCAAACCTTGCACCGTCTGCCGCAGATGATCGACCAGCGCCGCGCGAGCGGCCGTCCGCAGGTCGACATCACGTTCCCGGAAATCGAGAAGTTCGATCACCTGCCGCCGGCGCGCGTCGATGGCCCGAGCGCGTTCGTGTCGATCATGGAAGGCTGCAGCAAGTACTGCAGTTACTGCGTCGTGCCGTACACGCGCGGTGAGGAAGTGTCGCGACCGCTCGACGACGTGCTGACGGAAATCGCCGGTCTCGCCGATCAGGGCGTGCGCGAAGTCACGCTGCTCGGCCAGAACGTGAACGCCTTTCGTGGCGCAATGACAGCCGGCTCGACCGAGATCGCCGATTTCGCCACGCTGATCGAATACGTCGCGGAGATTCCGGGTATCGAACGGATTCGCTATACGACGTCGCATCCGAAGGAATTCACGCAGCGCCTGATCGACACCTACGCGAAGGTGCCGAAGCTCGTGAGCCATCTTCATTTGCCCGTGCAGCACGGCTCGGACCGCATCCTGATGGCGATGAAGCGCGGCTATACCGTGCTCGAATACAAGTCGGTGATCCGCAAGCTGCGCGCGATCCGTCCGGACCTGTCGCTGTCGACGGACATGATCGTCGGCTTCCCTGGCGAGACGGAAGAAGACTTTGACAAGATGATGCAGCTCGTGCACGACATGAGCTACGACACGAGCTTCTCGTTCATCTACAGCCCGCGTCCCGGCACGCCCGCCGCGAATCTGCACGACGACACGCCGCGCGAAGTGAAGCTGCGCCGTCTGCAGCATCTGCAGGCCACGATCGAAGAAAACGTGCAGCGCATCAGCGAGGCGATGGTCGGCAAGGTCGAGCGGATTCTGGTCGAGCGCCCCGCGCGCAAGGACCCGAACGAACTCGCGGGCCGCACCGAGAACAACCGCGTGGTGAATTTTCCCGCGCCGGTGGAATCGCACGCGCGCCTGATCGGCCAGATGATCGACGTGAAGATCGTGCATGCGTATCCGCACTCGTTGCGCGGCGAACTCGTGATGGTTCACGACACCGCGCCCGCCACTCATTAAGCTGTAGCGCACCGACAGGACCTAACCCAAGCCTTGAAGACCACTCAGCAACATCTGGAATTCACTGCGCCGCGCGACGACAACGCGCGGCTTGCCAACCTCTGCGGACCGCTCGACGAAAACCTGCGGCAGATCGAGCAAGCGCTCGACGTCACGCTGCAACGACGCGGACACCGCATCAGCATTCGCGGGCGCGGCGCGAAAATCGCCCTCAATGCGCTCGAAAACTTCTACAACAGCGCGCGCGATCCAATCTCCGTCGACGACATCCAGCTTGCGCTCGTCGAAGCACGCCATCCGGGCAACAACGGACGCGCGGGCGGTAACGGTGAGACAGAAGCCGAAGCGCGTTTTCGCGGCGACCCGGATCATCCGTTCGACGAACCGGCGCATGAAGGCGTGGAGGACGAGGAAGAACTCGGTCCGAAGCTGTATACGCGCCGCGCCGATCTTCGCGGCCGCACGCCTGCGCAGCGCGAGTATCTGAAGCAGATCGTCTCGCACGACGTCACCTTCGGCGTCGGCCCGGCGGGCACCGGCAAGACGTATCTGGCCGTCGCCTGCGCCGTCGATGCGCTGGAGCGCGATCAGGTCAAGCGCATTGTGCTGACGCGCCCCGCCGTCGAAGCGGGCGAGCGGCTCGGCTTCCTGCCCGGCGATCTCGCGCAGAAGGTCGATCCGTATCTGCGTCCGTTGTACGACGCGCTTTACGATCTGCTCGGCTTCGACAAGACAGCGAAGATGTTCGAGCGCCAGATGATCGAGATCGCGCCGCTCGCGTATATGCGCGGCCGCACGCTGAATCACGCGTTCATCATCCTCGACGAGGCGCAAAACACGACGCCCGAGCAGATGAAGATGTTCCTCACGCGGATCGGCTTCGGCTCGAAAGCGGTCGTCACGGGCGACACGACGCAGATCGACTTGCCGCGCGGCCACAAGAGCGGGCTGATCGAAGCGCAGCGCGTGCTCGAGGACGTGCGCGGCATCGCGCTCACGCGCTTCACGAGCGCGGACGTGGTGCGGCATCCGCTCGTCGCGCGCATTGTCGAGGCGTACGACGCGGCGTCGAAGAAAGAAGCGGCCGCTGCCGAAGCCGCCAGCGCAGCGAAGTAACACGGACATGACCTGGACGAAGAACAACGCATGAGCCGCGCCCCGAAACTGTCGCTGAACCTGCAATTTCCCGCTGGAAAAGCGTGGCCCGAACACAAGACGCTGTTGCCGAAGGCAACGGTCGCCGCGTGGATCAAGGCCGCGCTCTTCGCGGACGCAGAGTTGACCGTGCGTTTCGTCGATGCCGACGAAGGCCGCACGTTGAACCGCACGTATCGCGGCAAGGACTACGCCACCAACGTGCTGACGTTCGCTTATGCGGAATCGGAAGACGATCCCGTCACGGGCGACCTGATTCTGTGCTGCCCTGTCGTCGAGAAGGAAGCGAGCGAGCAGGACAAGCCGCTCGAGGCGCACTACGCGCATCTGCTGGTCCACGGCACGCTGCACGCGCAGGGCTACGACCATGAGGACGAAGCGGAAGCCGAAGAAATGGAAGCGATCGAAACCGAGGTGCTCTGCAAGCTCGGCTTCCCCGACCCGTACGAATAAGGCTCGAAAGCAGGGATGTTGAGCCGGCATCGCCGCCTGGTCGATCGCGGGCTCTGACGAACTCCAGTCAGCCAACCGATCGAATCAACGTGAGCCAACCCCTTCCATCACCGACGCCGCGTCAACCGTGCCCCGACTATCCGCCGTCGCTCGGCGAATCACGGCTGTTGACGGACGATGAACTGCGCGCGTCGCTCGAATGCGCTCTGCGAGACTGGGATCGCACTAGCGACTTGTGGCTGTTCGGCTATGGGTCGCTGATCTGGAATCCCGGTCTGCCGACGGTCGAGGCGTTGCGTTCTCGTGTGCATGGATATCATCGCGGGCTGTATTTGTGGTCGCGTGTCAATCGCGGGACGCCGGAGCGGCCGGGGCTCGTGCTCGCGCTGGACCGCGGCGGATCGTGCAGTGGGATTGCGTTCAGGCTTGCTGCCGAGGGCGCGATGCCGCATCTCGAAGCGCTCTGGCGACGGGAAATGGCGATGGGTTCGTATCGTCCGGCGTGGCTGCCTTGCGTGCTTGCCGATGGGCGGCGCGTCGATGCGCTTGCGTTTGTGATGCGGCGGGATGTGGCCTCTTATACGGGCAAGCTGTCTGACGACGTTGTGAAAGCGGTGCTTGGGTGTGCTTCCGGGCGATATGGGACCACGCTGGATTATGTGAGTCGCACGGTTGAGGCGCTGCGGGAAAGTGGAATGCCAGATAGAGCGCTCGAGGCGCTGTTGGTGAGGTGTCGGTAGAGCGCGCATTTTGCGCGGGGTTGGTTGTTGCTGGGGTCCGGGTTTTGTTATTGCGCTTCACGCGTCGCCGTTCGTGCGTTTGGCCTTTTCGCTGGCATCCGCGATTCGTTATCTCGCTTCACGCGTCGCCCCTGTGCGGGGCGGCACCTACTTTTCTTTGCCGCCGCAAAGAAAAGTAGGCAAAAGAAAGCGGCTCACACCGCCAATTCTTGACGTTTGCCCACGGGCCCCCAACGTCCCCACCCTTCACACGGCAACGCCCTTGTCCGTGTGCGTTGCCAACGCTTCGAATGAGCGCCTCACCCACTTCAAACACCCGTACATGAGCCGGCGGCAGCGAATGGTATGGGCCGCCCAGGTGGCAAACTGTGTGTAGGTTGTCGCGTCGTATGGCCTGGCGCTCTTACAGGGTGGGACGCGTGCGCTATCGGTCCGGAGTGGTGCGCGTATGGCGCGAAAGCCTACACACAGTTTGCCACCTGGGCGGCCGTGGACTATTTGGCACGGCTTGGTGCGACGCGGGGGCATGAAGCGGGTGAGGCGCATCGCAGGAGCGTTGGCAACGAACGTGGGTCACGTGGTTGCCGTGTGAAGCGTAAGAACCTGTGGGGGCCCTCAGGCAAGAATTAGCGCTGGCGGTGTGAGCCGCTTTCTTTTGCCTACTTTTCTTTGCGGCGGCAAAGAAAAGTAGGTGCCGCCCCGCACAGGGGCAACGCGTGAAGCACGCTAACGAATCGCGGACGCCAGCGAAAAGGCCAAACGCGCGAACGGCGACGCCTGAAGCACGATAACAAAGCCCGGATGCCAGCAAAAAAAAGCAAACACAAACAGCCCACCCAGCGCCGCACACAAAAACCGCTAATTTTGACCACACGCCCCCCAACCCTCAGATATCAGTTAGGATAAAAGCGAGCGTTTTCCGCCGAAAACCGTCTTCCCCCGGTGAAACCGACGGGCCCAAACGGGAAAACGCCCTGCACCGCGCGGTGCCCCCGGACACGGTCCTGCCACGCACGTGGTGTATCCTTAACACTCTGCAACAGCGCGTCCAGCTTTCCGGGCGCACCACCATGAACGATTCGTATCCCAGTCGACGCCATACCAGCGACAAACCCCAGGAAAAACGCTCCCTCCTCGAGCGATTGACCGACTTCATCTCGCCCGAGCCCGATTCTCGCGGTGAACTTCTCGAAATCCTGCAGGACGCGCACGAACGCAATCTGATCGACGCAGATTCGCTGTCGATGATCGAAGGCGTCTTCCAGGTTTCCGAGCTCTGCGCGCGCGACATCATGATCCCGCGCTCGCAAATGGACGCGATCAACATCGCGGACGCCCCCGACGAATTCATTCCGTACATGCTGGAAAAAGCGCACTCGCGCTATCCCGTGTATGAAGGCAATCGCGACAACGTGATCGGCGTGCTGCTCGCGAAAGATCTGCTGCGCTACTACGCCGAAGACGAAGCCGACGTGCGCGGCATGCTGCGCCCCGCTGTGTTCATCCCCGAATCGAAGCGCCTGAACGTCCTGCTGCACGACTTCCGCGTCAACCGCAATCACATCGCGATCGTCGTCGACGAATACGGCGGCGTCGCGGGCCTGATCACGATCGAGGACGTGCTGGAGCAGATCGTCGGCGACATCGAGGATGAATACGATTTCGACGAAGAAAGCGGCAACATCATCGCGTCGCCCGACGGACGCTACCGCGTGCGCGCCCTGACCGAGATCGAGCAGTTCAACGAAGAGTTCGGCACGCACTATTCCGACGAGGAAGTCGACACGATCGGCGGCCTTGTCACGCACCACTTCGGACGCGTGCCGCATCGCGGCGAGAAAGTGAAGCTCGACGACCTGATCTTCGAAGTGCTGCGCGCCGACGCGCGCCAGATCCACATGCTGCTCGTGCGCCGCGATCCGCTCGCGGGGCAGCGCGAACGCGACGCCCAGCACGTGCAGACCTGATTCCCCCGTTTCCCTGAAGCCGACCACGCAAGAATGGCCGACCCGATCACTTCCCGTCTGCGCCGCGGCGTGACGTCCGACGCAGCCGATGCAAACATCGGGCGCGCCCGGACGTTGCCGTGGTGGCACTACCTCGCCGCCGCAGCCGCCGGCGCGCTCAATACGCTGTCCTTCGCGCCCACGCCGCACGGCGGCTGGCTCGAACTCGCGATCTTCGTTTTCTTCTTCGTGTGGCTCACGCGCACCACGGGCTGGAAAAGCGCGGCCCTCACGGGCTTCGCGTTCGGCTTCGGCAATTACGTGACAGGCGTGTGGTGGCTGTACGTGAGCATGCACTTCTATGGCGGCATGCCGGCGCCCCTTGCGGGCACGGCACTCGTGCTGTTCTCGCTGTATCTCGCCGTCTATCCGGCGCTTGCGGCAGGCGTCTGGTCGTTCTGCGCAGGACACGCGCGCAACGGCAAGCTCGTCGACGATCAGCCGTTTTCGCCGACCTGGCACGGCGCCTTTGCGTTCGCGAGTGCGTGGGCGATCGGCGAATGGCTGCGCGGCACGGTGTTCACCGGCTTTCCGTGGCTCGCGAGCGGTTACGCGCAGGTCGATGGGCCGTTTGCAGGATTCGCGCCGATTGTCGGCGTATACGGCGTCGGCTGGGTGCTGGCGCTAGCCGCCGCGCTGATCGCGCAGGCCGTGCTGCGTTCGCTCACAACGAAAAACGGTAACGCACCCGCTGCGCCACGCGCCACGCGCGTCGCGGTGCCCGCCGTCATCGCCGTCGCGCTAGTCGCAGCGGGCCTCGTCCTGCCGCTCGTTTCGTGGACGACGCCCGCCAACGCGACGCTGACCGTGCGCCTCCTGCAAGGCAACGTGAAGCAGGACATGAAGTTCGAAGAGTCGGGCGTGAAAGCGGCCATCGACGAATATCAGCGGATGATCACCGCAAAGCCCGCCGATCTCATCGTCACGCCGGAAACAGCCATCCCCGTGCTCGCGCAGGCGATTCCCCAGTCGTTCGCGCTGGCGGTGCGCAATTTCGCCGATTCGACGCATTCGTCGATCCTGTTCGGCGCAGTCGGCGGAACCATCACGCCGGAAGGACGCGTCGTCGATTACACCAACAGCCTGTTCGGCATCACGCCGGGCCAGCCGGGCGTGTTTCGCTACGACAAGCATCATCTCGTGCCGTTCGGCGAGTTCGTGCCGTGGGGCTTCCGCTGGTTCGTGAATCTGATGAACATTCCGCTCGGCGATTTCGCGCGCGGCGCGCCCGTGCAGAAACCGTTCGTCGTGCGCAACCAGCCAGTCGCCGTCGATATCTGCTACGAAGACATCTTCGGCGAGGAAATCGCGCGCACGGTCCGCGAGAGCGACATGCCGGCGGGCGTCCTCGTCAATTCGACGAATCTCGCGTGGTTCGGCGACACGATCGCGCTCGACCAACATCTGCAGATCGCGCGCATGCGCTCGCTCGAAACGGGCCGTCCCATGCTGCGCGCGACGAACACAGGCGCGACGGCCGCCATCGACGCGCGCGGCAACGTCATCGCGCGCCTGCCCACATTTACCCAGGGTTCGATCGAAACGACCGTGCAAGGCACGACGGGCTTCACGCCGTACGTGACGAGCGGCAACAACACGGTGCTCGCCGTATCGCTGCTGTTCCTCGCATTTGGTTTTGCGTTCGGTCCGGGCCGCGTTCGGTCGGGCCGCGATCGGTCCGGCGGGTCGAAAAAGAACGGCGACACGAACAACAACGCCTGACGTCAAAATGGACGGGGAGCGCAGCACAGAACGCACGCAAAAGCGCCACGACGCGCCCCCGTCGCATCGCCGGGCCCCAGAAAGTCTCAAGCCACCGGCAATCCGGTAAAATTCAGGGTTTTACAGCACTGGGCCGCGCAACCGGCCGGCTATGGAGCGGACGGCCAGCACGACCGGCGCGCCCCACGCCGCACGGTATCCGCGTCCTGCCTGAAAGGCACCCTTCAAGGCACTTCATGCTCACGTTTCAGCAAATCATCCTGACGCTGCAATCCTATTGGGACAAGCAGGGTTGCGCGCTGCTCCAGCCGATCGACATGGAAGTCGGCGCGGGCACTTCCCACGTCCACACGTTCCTGCGCGCGGTCGGCCCCGAGCCGTGGCGGGCAGCCTACGTCCAGCCGTCGCGCCGCCCGAAGGACGGCCGCTACGGCGAGAACCCGAACCGTCTGCAGCACTACTACCAGTATCAGGTCGTGCTGAAGCCGGCTCCGGAAAACATCCTCGACCTGTACCTCGGCTCGCTCGAAGCGCTCGGCTTCGACCTGAAGCAGAACGACGTGCGCTTCGTCGAGGACGACTGGGAAAACCCGACGCTCGGCGCGTGGGGCCTCGGCTGGGAAGTGTGGCTCAATGGCATGGAAGTGACGCAGTTCACCTACTTCCAGCAAGTTGGCGGCCTCGACTGCAAGCCGGTGCTCGGCGAAATCACGTACGGTCTCGAGCGTCTCGCGATGTATCTGCAGAAGGTCGAGAACGTCTATGACCTCATCTGGACCGAGTGGGAAGAACAAGGCCCGAACGGTCCTGAGATGCGCCGCCTCACGTATGGCGACGTTTATCACCAGAACGAAGTCGAACAGTCCACATATAACTTCGAGCACGCGAACACCGACCTGTTGTTCACGTTCTTCAACAGCTACGAGAGCGAAGCGAAGCGCATGATCGAAGTGCCGCTCGCGCTGCCCGCTTACGAACTCGTGCTGAAGGCTGCTCACACATTCAATCTGCTCGACGCGCGCGGCGCGATCTCCGTGACGGAGCGCGCGGCGTATATCGGCCGCATTCGCGCGCTGTCGCGCCTCGTTGCGCAGGCTTACTACGACTCGCGCGAAAAGCTCGGCTTCCCGATGCTCGGCAATCCCGTGCACGGCGTGCCCGGCCTCACCACCGACGAACAGGAAGCCGCGATGCCCGCTTGGGCGCCGCCGCTCAAAGCCGAACGCAAGATCGACCAGGACTGACGAGACCAAGAAGACATGACGCAATCCCATCAAGCCACCCTGCTCGTCGAACTGCTGACCGAGGAACTGCCGCCCAAAGCGCTAGCGCGCCTGGGCGATGCGTTCGCGGAAGGCATCGCGCAACGTCTCGCCGCGCGCGATCTGATCGAAGGCGAACTGTCGTTCGAGCGTTACGCCACGCCGCGCCGGCTCGCGGTCACGATCAAGAACGTACGCAGCGTCGCGCCGGAAAAACACGTGCGCGAGAAAGTGCTGCCCGTTTCCGTCGCGCTCGATGCGAACGGCCAGCCCACGCCGCCGCTCGCGAAGAAGCTCGCGGCGCTTGGTTTCCCCGATTTCTCGGTGAACGATCTCGAACGTGCGAACGACGGCAAGGCTGACGCATTTTTCCTGCGCTATGCGGCGCCCGGCGCGACGCTCGCCGAAGGCCTGCAGACGGCGCTCGACGAAACGCTCGCCAAGCTGCCCATTCCGAAGGTCATGACGTATCAGCGGCCGGACGGCTCGAACGTGCAGTTCGTGCGCCCGGTGCATCGTCTGACGGTGCTGCATGACAAAGAGGTCGTGCCCGTCACCGCGTTCGGCATCGATGCCGACGACACGACGCTCGGTCATCGCTTCCTGTCCGAAGGCTTCGTGCAGATCCAGCATGCGGATCACTACGCCGAAACGCTGATGCATCGCGGCCACGTCGTGCCGAATTTCTCGGACCGCAAGGAAACCATCCGCACGCATCTGCTCGCGCAGGCAAACGGCGACCAGGTCGTGATGCCCGAGTCGCTGCTCGACGAAGTGACGTCGCTGGTCGAATGGCCCGTCGTCTACGCGTGCACGTTCGAGGACGAGTTCCTGCAGGTGCCGCAGGAATGCCTGATCCTCACGATGCAGACCAACCAGAAATACTTCGCGCTCACCGACGCGAACGGCAAGCTGCGTTCGCGCTTTCTGATCGTGTCGAACATCGAGACGAAGACGCCGGCCGAGATCGTCGAAGGCAATGAGCGCGTCGTGCGCCCGCGCCTCGCCGACGCGAAGTTCTTCTTCGAACACGACAAGAAGAAGCCGCTCGCGGACCGAGTGCCGCAACTCGCGAACGTCGTCTATCACAACAAGCTCGGCTCGGCGCTGCAACGCGTGGAGCGGGTCGAGGCGCTGGCGGGCGCGATCGCGCAGATGACCGGCGCGGACGTCTCGCTCGCGAAGCGTGGCGCGCATCTCGCGAAGGCCGACCTGTTGACCGACATGGTCGGAGAATTCCCCGAGTTGCAAGGCACGATGGGCACGTACTATGCGCGCCACGACGGCGAGCCGGAAGAAGTCGCGCTCGCGTGCTCGGAACACTATCAGCCGCGCTTCTCCGGCGACGCTTTGCCGTCGACGGTAACGGGCACGATCGTCGCGCTCGCGGACAAGCTCGAAACGCTGGTCGGTATCTGGGGCATCGGCCTGCAACCGACGGGTGAAAAAGATCCGTTCGCGCTGCGCCGTCACGCGCTCGGCGTGCTGCGTATTCTGGTCGAAAAGCAAATGCCGATCGACCTCGTCGAACTGTTGCAGGTCACCTATGCGCAATTCGCAAACGTGCCGAACGTCGCCGATTCGACGCAAGCCATTTACGAGTTCTGTATCGACCGTCTGCGCGGCCAGTTGCGGGAACGCGGCTATTCGGCGGGCGAGGTGGATGCCGTGCTCGCGCTGAACCCGACGCGCTTCGACGACATCGTTGCGCGTCTGGATGCCGTGCGCGAATTCGCGGCGCTGGCGGAAGCGGCGTCGCTCGCGGCTGCGAACAAGCGCATTTCGAACATCCTGAAGAAGTCGGAAGGCGCGCACGCGAACGGCGTGCAGACCACGCTGCTCGTCGAAGCAGCCGAAAAGGCGCTGCATGCGCAACTCGAACAGGTTGCGCCGCGTGTGCAGTCGCAACTCGCCGAACGTCAATACACGGGCGCGCTGTCGGCGCTCGCCGCGCTGCGCGAACCCGTCGACACGTTCTTCAACGACGTGATGGTCAACGCGGAAGATCCGGCGCTGCGCGCGAACCGCCTTGCGCTGCTTGGCGCGCTCCATCAACAGATGAACTGCGTCGCGGACATTTCGCGTCTGGCAGCCTGAGCGACGCATCATGGGGACCGCAAAGAAACTGGTAGTGCTCGATCGGGACGGCGTGATCAACGCCGACTCGGACGCGTTCATCAAATCGCCCGACGAGTGGGTCGCGCTGCCCGGCAGCCTCGAAGCAATCGCGCGGCTCAATCAGGCCGGTTATCGCGTCGCGATTGCGACGAATCAGTCGGGCATCGGCCGGGGCCTGTTCGATATGGACGCGCTCAACGCGATGCATCTGAAGATGCATCGCGCGGCGGCCGCCGTCGGCGGGCGTATCGACGCCGTGTTCTTCTGCCCGCACACGGCCGACGACCACTGCGAATGCCGCAAGCCGAAGCCCGGCATGCTGAAGATGATCGCGGAGCGCTTCGAGATCGAACCGGAAGAGACGCCTTGCGTCGGCGATTCGCTGCGCGATCTGCAGGCAGGCGCCGCGCTCGGTTTCGTCCCGCACCTGGTGCTAACGGGCAAGGGCAAGAAGACACTCGAAGCAGGCGGCCTGCCTGAAGGCACGGTCGTGCACAACGACCTGCGGGCGTTCGCACTCGACTTTCTCGCCGAAGAACAAGAATGATGCGTGCGTAGCGCGCCCTCACTTCACTGACCACGCCGATGCGCTTCATTCGCTCGCTGTTGCTGCTGATCTTTTTTGCGGTCTTCACGATTCCCTACGCGACCGCATGCTTCATCGCGTTTCCGTTCATGCGCGCCGACAACCGCTACTGGATGGCTGTCGGCTGGTGCCGCACGACGCTCGCTGTGGTGCGCTGGCTGAACGGCATCCGCTACGAAATACGCGGCATGGAAAACCTGCCGAACGGTCCCGCCGTGTTGCTGTCGAAACATCAGTCCGCGTGGGAGACGCTCGCGTTTCCCGCGTTGATGCCGCGGCCGCTGTGCTACGTGTTCAAGCGCGAACTGTTGTATGTGCCGTTCTTCGGCTGGGCGCTCGGCATGCTGAAGATGATTCACATCGACCGGAAGGAAGGCAAGAATGCGTTTGCATCGGTGACGCGTCAGGGCGCGCGGCGCATGTCCGAAGGGGCGTGGGTCATCATGTTCCCGGAAGGCACGCGCACGCCGACGGGCAAGCAGGGCAAGTACAAGACGGGTGGCGCGCGCTTCGCGGTTGCGACGGGCGCGGTGGTCGTGCCCATCGCGCACAATGCGGGACGCGTGTGGCCGCGCAACTCGTTCATGAAATATCCGGGTATAGTCACAGTGTCGATCGGCAAACCGATCGACGCCACCGGGCTCACGCCCGACGAAGTGAACACGCGCGTTGAAACGTGGATCGAGGCCGAGATGCGTCGTATCGATCCGGCCGCTTATGGCGACGAGCAGAACACGCCCGCCGCCGCCCGTATCTGACGCGCCACGCTGCAATGCGCACATGCGCGCGTTGCAGCGTCTCAGCGCGAAGTGAGTCCGATGCAGAAGTCTTCCAAGCCGCAGCCTGCTGCGGCGCTCGATAGCCGGCAACTGGATCTGCCGCTCTTCGACGAGCCGGGCAAATCTGCCGCGCCGCCGCAACCCAAGTCCGCTGCTCCCCTCGCTCCCGACGGTTCGAAACTGCGCAGTGTCACGCTTGGTGCGCGCACGTTGCAATATGGGTTGAAGCGTTCGTCGCGTCGTTCGATCGGGTTTGCGATCGACAGCACGGGACTGACTATTACCGCGCCGCGGTGGGTCACGCTCGCTGATATCGAAACAGCGATCGCCGAAAAGCAGCGCTGGATTTTTACCAAGCTCACTGAGTGGCAGACGCGTACTGAGCAGCGCGTGATGCCGCGCGTTGACTGGAAAGACGGCGCTGAGTTGCCCTATCTTGGGCAGACTGTGCGCGTGACGCTTGCGGCTGCGAATGGTCAGCTTGTCTATGATGCCGCGGGGAATGTGCTTGCGTTGCCGCTGCCGGCGCAGGCTGATCCGCAGCAAATCAAGGATCGCGTGCAGGGCTGGTTGCAGAACGAGGCGAAGCGGATTTTTGGTGAGCGTCTTGTTGTGTATGCCGAGAAGCTCGGGGTTTCGTATCGGGCTTATGGGCTTTCTTCCGCCGCGACGCGGTGGGGTAGTTGTTCTAGCGATGGGAAGATTCGCCTCAACTGGCGGTTGATTCACTTTCCTTTGTCCGTTATTGACTATGTCGTCGCGCATGAACTCGCGCATTTGCGCGAGATGAACCATAGTCCTAAGTTCTGGCAGACGGTTGAGTCGATTTTTCCGGAATTTCGCGAGGCGAGGCAGACGTTGAAGCATCATCCGCCGGAGTTGTTGCCGACGTTGTGATTTGGTTTTGGTTTTTTTGGTTTTTTGGTTTTTGCGCGTGTCGCGCGGCCTGATTTCGCGGTGCGGTTCCTTTTTTTGCCTTTGCGTTGGCGTCCGCGATTTGGTTTTGCTTTCGCTGGCATGCGTGATTTGCTTTTGCTCTCGCTGGCATCCGCGATTCGTTAGCGTGCTTCACGCGTCGCCCCTGTGCGGGGCGGCACCTACTTTTCTTTGCCGCCGCAAAGAAAAGTAGGCAAAAGAAAGCGGCTCACACCGCCAGCCCTTGTTCTTGCCTGAGGGCCCCCAAAGGTTCTTACGCTTCACACGGCAACCACGTCACCCACGTTCGTTGCCAACGCTCTGAATGAGCGCCTCACCCGCTTCACGCCCCCGCTTTTCAGCACGCCGCGCCAGACAGTCTACCGCCGCCCAGGTGGCAAACTGTGTGTCGGCTTTCGCGCCATACGCGCACCACTCCGGACCGATAGCGCATGCGTCCCACCCGGTAAGAGCGCCAAGCCATACGACGCGACAACCTACACACAGTTTGCCACCTGGGCGGCACATACCATTCGCTGACGCGGACTCATGTACGGGTGTTTGAAGTGGGTGAGGCGCTCGTTCAGCGCGTTGGCAACGCACACGGACAAGGGCGTTGCCGTGCGAAGTGTGGGGACGTTGGGGGCCCGTGGGCAAACGTCAAGAATTGGCGGTGTGAGCCGCTTTCTTTTGCCTACTTTTCTTTGCGGCGGCAAAGAAAAGTAGGTGCCGCCCCGCACAGGGGCGACGCTTGAAGCGAGCTAACGAATCGCGGATGCCAGCGAAAGCAAAAGCAAAAGCAAACCGCGCATGCCAGCGAACACACTAGCAAACCACCCAGCGTCGCAGACAAAAAAACCAAAAACCCTTACGACTTCCGCTGAATAAACTCGATCTTATACCCGTCAGGGTCAGTCACAAACGCAATAACGGTCGTACCGTGCTTCATAGGCCCCGCCTCCCGCACAACCGTCCCACCTTGTTCCTTGATCTTGGCGCACGCGGCATACGCGTCATCGACCTCCACTGCGAGGTGCCCAAACGCATTACCCAAGTCGTACGACTCAGTATCCCAATTGTGAGTCAGCTCGATAACTGTGCCATCCTTCTCATCTTCATACCCAACAAACGCAAGCGTAAACTTGCCTTCAGGATAGTCATTGCGACGCAGCACTTTCATCCCGAGCAACTCGGTATAGAACTTGATCGAGCGGTCGAGATTGCCGACTCGGAGCATGGTGTGAAGAAGGCGCATGATGCACTCCAGTATTGTGTAGGGATGTCGAGGGCGTAAATGTACAGAAAAACAGAAAACGCCGCGCGCTCGCCGACGCAAAGTCAAAGTCAAGCCCGCGGTGTCCACACGCCCCATAGGCAAAACTTTAAAACAGATGCCGCAGCCCTGCCATCAGCCCGATCTGCGTGCCCTTCTGCGCCAGCCCGACACCATTCACACCCTGCAATTGCGCGCCAATCAGATCCCCGCGATACAGCGAGTAGTCGCCTTCCACATAGACATCCGTGCGCTTGGACAAACTGTAATCAGCAACGAGTTGATACTGCCACGCAGAACCATCCTGCGCCGGCGTCTTGCCGTCCTGCAATGTCCGCCACACATTCGCTGCAAAATGCCAGGCAGCGCCCACCTGCTGCGTAATCCCGCCCATTATCATTCGACGCCGTGAAAAGTCCGTGTACTTGAGCGCCGCAAGCACAGGCGCCGTAAACGGACCGTTCGCGAAATTGGAAAACCCCGCGTCGTTCTGATTGACGATATAGCCGAGCGCGAAGCGCGTCTGGTTCCACGTATACGACGCACCAAACGTCCAGGCTTTCGCCGCGCTGCCATTGACGGAGTCGCGCGACTCCTCATACGCACCGCCCAGGCTCACAGGCCCACCGCTTGGCGCGTAAGCCAGCGCCGCCCCATACTGCGAACCATACGACTGATGCCCAGCAACCCCGCCGAATGCATACCCGACCGACAACAACACGTCATGCGCACGCGCCTGATACTGCACCTGATTGCTCGTCCAGATGCCGCCCGACATCGTCACTTCCGGCTGGAAGCTGAAGTCGTAAGGAATCCACGGGTTGCTGCCATAGCCCCCAAACGTGATCCCTTCGATCAGCACGTTCGGCATCCGCCCAAAGATCAGCCTGCCATACGACGACGATTGCACGCCGATCTGCGCCTCGTTGAAAAACGGCAGCGTCGGATCGCTCTGACCACTGTTAATGTAGATACGGTTTTCGAGCTTGAAGAAGGTCGACCAGCCGCCGCCCAGGTCCTCGACGCCGCGCAACCCCCAACGGCTCTCCGACATGCCGCCGTTGCCGAGGCCAACGCTCGAGTCACCGTTCTTGTTCACGTGCGTCATATACCGGACGCTTTCGTCGACAATGCCATACAAGGTGACGCTCGATTGCGCGTGCGCCGTCGCGCACGTCAATGCGGGCGAAAGCGCCGCCCACGCGCAAAACCGCAGTCTCTTGCTCCCCTTCGTCATACCGTCTCCTGATCCATCCTGCATGCGTAAATGCGTGGGAATGTCTTAAAGCGGTGCGGCCTCGCTGGCGCGCAAATAGGCGAACGCAAGCAAGCGTAAGATTAATCTGTATGAAGAGTCGGGAAGATAAAAGAAAGCCCGCGTGTTGCGGGCTGTCTACAGTGGCCTTTGCAGATGCAACGAGCCGTCGTTGTGACTTGACTCGATGCGATTCTGGCTACTTCGGCGAAGCTGCCGATACGGCCTGGGCAACGGATACGTACTCCGCCACCGGCACGTCCTCCGCGCGGCGTTGCAGATCGAAACCGAGCGCGTCGAAATCGACGGCATCTCGATAGGCGGACAGCGTGTTGCGCAACATCTTGCGACGCTGTGAGAACGCCGCGGTGACGAGTTCGCCGAGCGTCGTTTGATCGACGGAAGGCAGTTCGTGCGGCGCGTAAGGAATCATGCGGACGATCGCGGAATCGACCTTCGGCGGCGGCTGGAACGATTCGGGCGGCACGTCGAGCAGCTTGTCGATCACGTAGCGGTACTGCAACATCACCGACAACCGGCTGAATGCCTTGGTGCCCGGCTCCGCGACCATCCGTTCGACCACTTCGTTCTGCAACATGAAATGCTGATCGATCACGCGGTCCGCAAAGGTGGCGAGATGAAACAGCAGCGGGCTCGAAATGTTGTACGGCAGATTGCCGACGATACGCAGCGTGGGCTTCTCGCCCGCGTCGGCGAGCGAGCCGAAGTCGAACGCGAGCGCATCGCCTTCATGCAATTCGAGTAGCTCGCCGAATTTCTTCTTCAGACGCCCGATCAGGTCGCGGTCCAGTTCGACGGCGTGCAGCGGCGCGTCGGGCGTCGCGAGACGCCCGATCAGCGGCTCCGTCAGCGCGCCCAACCCCGGTCCGATTTCGACCATGCGTTCGCCGCGTTGCGGACGGATCACGTCGACAATCGAATCGATGATGCCCAGGTCGACCAGAAAATTCTGTCCGAAGCGCTTGCGCGCGAAGTGGCCCTGGTGCTGTCTGCTTGAACTGTTGGACATCGATTAGAAGCTACAAAAAAATCATGCGGCGCGACGGTTGCGCGCCATGGAAACTGCGGTGTCGATCGCGGCGATCAGGCTGCCCGCATCCGCGCGGCCCGTGCCGGCGAGATCGAGCGCCGTGCCGTGATCGACCGACGTGCGGATGATCGGCAAGCCCAACGTCACGTTGATGCCTTCGCCAAACGTCGCGTATTTCAGAACGGGCAGGCCCTGATCATGAAACATCGCGAGCACGCAATCGGCTTCGTTCAGATAACGCGGCTGGAACAGCGTGTCGGCGGGATACGGGCCGCGCGCGTCGATGCCTTGCCCGTTCGCCTGTTGCAGCGCCGGCGAGATCACGTCGATTTCCTCGCGGCCGAGATAGCCGTTTTCACCCGCATGCGGATTCAGGCCGGTGACGAGAATGCGCGGCGCGGGCAGCCCGAAATGATGCCGCAGGTCATGGTCGATGATACGCAGCGTGTCGACGAGCCCGTCGACCGTCAACGCCGCCGACACGTCCTTCAGCGGCAGATGCGTCGTCGCAAGCGCGACGCGCAGCGGCCTTGCGCCCGTGCCCGCCAGCATCATCACGACGCGCGGCGTGTTGGTGCGCTCCGCCAGATATTCGGTGTGGCCGGTGAACGGAACGCCGGCGTCGTTGATCGTGCTCTTTTGCAACGGCGCGGTGACGATGGCGTCGAACGTGCCCGCGAGCGCGCCGTCGATCGCGGCATCGAGCAGGCCGAGCACGTACGGCCCGTTCTTCGCGTCGAGCTTGCCGGCCTGCGCGGGCGCGGCGAGCGCGTGATGCTGCGTGTCGATGCGGCGGCCCTGCTGCAAAGCCCAATCGATTCCGACAGCCTTGGCGCGCTCGGTCATCAGTCCGCTGTCGCCGAGCACCGTGAAATGCGCGTCGGGCCAATGCGCGCCCGCTGCGGCGAGCGCCTGTGCCGTCAGTTCAGGACCGACGCCAGCCGGCTCGCCCGTGGTGATCGCGATGTTCAGCGGTGCGTTCGAGGGCTGGGCAGCGGTCATGACGATTCCAGAGTTATTGCGCGGACGTACCCGTGATCGGGGTTGCCTTGTAATCGACATACGCCGTGTCGCGCAGTTCACGCAGCCAGTCGGCGTAGGCCTGTTCGGCCTTGCGCTGGCCGATGGCCTGGCGCGCGAGGTCCATCTGCTGCGAGACCGATCCTTCCGCTTCGCGGCGGCCCAGCACCTGGATCAGGTGATAGCCGTATTCGCTTCGCACGGGCTGGCTGATCTGATTGTCCTGCAGCGCGTTCATCGCACGTTCGAACTCGGGCACCGTCTCGCCCGGGCTGATCCAGCCGAGATCGCCGCCTTGCGAAGCCGAACCGTCCTGCGAATAGGTCCGCGCAAACTTGTCGAAATCGCCCTGGCCCGTCTCGATCTCCTGGCGGATTTCGAGCAGTTTCTGGCGCGCCTGCGGCTCCGACAGGCCGTCGCCGACGCGCAGCAGGATGTGGCGCACGTGCGTCTGCGTGAGCTTGGTCGAATCGGCGGAAGCCGCGCCCTGGCCCGAACGGCGGTCGACGAGTCGCACGATCTCGAAGCCGTCGTTGGTACGGATCACGGAGGGATTGACCTGGCCCGGACGCAGCGTCGAAGCTGCCGTCACGAATTCAGGCGGCAGTTTGGACGGCGCCTGAAAGCCCAGGTCACCGCCCTTCGATGCATCCGCCGCCTGCGAATTGGCCTTCGCGAGCTTTTCGAAGTTGTCGCCCTTCAACGCTTCCTGCAGCAGTCCATTCGCCTTCGCCTGCGCCGCTTCGATATCCGTCTGCGACGCGTTGAGCGGCGCCTTCAGCAGGATGTGCTCGAGGCGCAGATCGCTGGTCAGGCCGGCCGTCGGCCCGCGCTGGCTCGCGATGTAGTTCGCCACTTCCGCGTCCGACACGGTGACCTTGCTGTCCACTTCCTTCTCGCGCAGACGCGACAGGATCAGTTCCGTCTTCGCGTCGCCCATGAAGGTCGACCAGGGCACGCCTTGCGCCTCGATACGCGCGCGATACATTTCGAGCGGCATGTTGTTGGCCTGCGCGAGACGTTCGAGCGTGCGCTGCACCTGCGCGTCATCGACGGTGATGCCGTCTTCGCGCGCCTTCTGCAGCTGGATGCGCTCCAGCACCATCTGGTTGAGAACCTGCTGGCGCAGCTGATCGGCAGGCGGAATCGGCGCGTGCTGCTGGTTCAGCCGCTTTGTGATCAGGCCGACGCGCATGTCCAGCTCGCGCTGCGTGATCACGCCGTTGTTGACGACAGCCGCGATCGTATCGACCGTTTGAGCATTGCCGTTGCCGCTCAGCGCCTGCGCGTGCGCAGGCGCTGCCAGCAGAATGGAAGCGGCCGCAGCGAAGCCGGTCGCGAACGTTGCCAGGCGAAGCTTTTTCATGATTGCCACAGATACTCCAGTGATGTCGGGCACGCTCGGCCCGTCTTGTCTGTTCTGCGAACGACGCGGCATCGATCTGTCACCCGCGATCTGGTCACTCGCGACCCGCTGATTCGTGACCCGCTCATTCGTAATTGTTGAACTGCGATTCGGGCGGCGGCGGCGGCGGCGGCGGCTGATAGCCCGCCACGCTGGCGCGGAACGCGGACATCAGCCCGTTGTCGACGCTCGACAGCCCCTTGAACGTCAGCTGCGCGAGCACCCGCGTACCGGACGACGTACCACCCGTCGAGTTCACCCCGTTTGCATAACGCTGAAAACCTACGCCGAGCGTCCAGCAATCCGCGTCGTATTGCATGCCGAGAAGCGCGTCGACAACGCGTTGTGCTTTCAGGTCGTAGTTGATACGCCCTACGCCGAACACTCGGTGCATCAACGGCCACTGGCCCGAGATCAGCAACTGGTTGATCGGCTGGTTGTCCAGCGTCGTGTTGGCGCGCGTGTAACGGTAGCCGAGGTTGATGACCTTGCCTGCCGCCGGGCTGTACCCGAAACCAATGCTGGTCTTGACCAGCTGGTTGTTGTCCGCATTATATTGGAACGCCGTTTCCGAGGCGAAACCGGCGCCGAGCTTCAACGACGCGCCGAGTATCAGGTCCGAGTGTGTGGCCTGCTCCGACGCCTGCTGAGTCTGATCCAGCGTGACGCGCTGATCGCGGAAATAGTACTGCTGGGCGATCACGAAGCGCGCGCGCTCGTCGCCCGTCGCCGGGTTCAGGAAACGCGTAGTGATGGCGGCCGTCAGACGGTTCGCATCGGCGATCCGGTCGTTACCGACGAACGTGTTCGGCGTGAAGATTTCCGCAAGGCCGAAATCCGACTCAGCCGTATCGAACAGCGGCGCGAAGCTCTGGTTGCGATACGGCGTGTAGACGTAGTACAGACGCGGTTCGAGCGTCTGGATGAAATCCTGCCCGAACAGACGCACCGAGCGGTCGAAGATCAGCCCGGTGTCGAACGAGAACGTCGGTATCGACTCGGTGAAATTCTTCGGCTGGTTCGCGGGCGAGCCCGTGCCGATGTTGCTCAGGTCATACGACGCGAAGTGCCATTGCACCTTCGGCGTGACGAAGTAACCCGGACCGATGACGGAGTACGACAGGTACGGATTGAAGACGACGCGATCGCCTTCCGTCGCGTCCGCCGTCGTGATGCGAAAGCGCGTGTAGTCCGCTTCCGCGCCGAAGTCGAAGCCGCCGACGTTGTACTTCGCGTACTTCACGTTCAACTGCGGCTCGCGGCCGTAAGGCGCGGTGGACGGCGAAAGCGTCTGCCAGTGCTGTTCGCGCGCGAGCACGGACCACGGCCCGTTGTTGTACGTCAGCCCCGCTTCCTGCTGGTACAGCAGCTGCGTGCCGTTCAGGAACTGGTTCGTCGTCGACGCCAGGTCTTCCGGATAGGTGTTGTCCGAGACCTTGTTGTAGTAGATGTACCCGCCGAAGCCCGAACCGAAGTTCTGGTTGTGCTGGATATACAGCGCATACCGGTTCGTGTGGGTGATCTTGTCGTCGGGCAGATACTCGCCCGTGATCGAGCCGCTATAGGTCGGCGACAGATAGCGGAAGTTCGCCTGCAACTGCACGCCGCGCTTCGACAGAATGCGCGGCGTCACGGTCAGATCGCGGTTCGGCGCAATGTTGAAGTAGTACGGCAGCGCCAGCTCGAAGCCATTGGTCGAACTGAGCGATGCCGTCGGCGGCAACAGGCCGCTGCGCCGCGCACCCGACAGCGGGAACGACAGCCACGGGCTCGCGAACACGGGGACGCCCTGGAAGAACAGCACGCCGTTGTGCGCGACGCCGTCGTCGGCGCCCGTGTCGAAGTCGAACTCGCTGCCCTTGATGTACCACGCCGGATCTTCCGCGCACTGACACGCCGTATAGGTGCCGCGCGTGAACACCGAGCGCTCGTTGTCGAGCAGATCGACGCGCTCGGCACTGCCCGAACCGCCCGTCACCGTGAAGTGATATTTGGGCGTGGTCATGAAGCCTTCGCTCGACTCGATCTTCATGTGCGCTTCCGGGCCCGAGAACGTGGCCCCGTTGCCCGACAGGTGGACATTGCCGTAAGCATCGGCCATGTCCGTATCCTGATCGTAATGAAGCGCGTCGGCTTTCAGCGCCGAGTTCGTGCGGCGGACTTCCGCGGCACCTTTGGCCGCGATGTCCTGGTCGGCCGTGCCCGTGGTCGAGTCGCCCAGCACGAAGGTGGCGGGGCTCTGGCCGTTGGGTGCCGGATGTTCTTCGAGTTGTGGAGCCAGCCGCAGGCCCCACGGCGCGTCTATCGGCTGCGCCTGCGCCGCCTCTCCCGCCAGCTGCGCATGCGAAAGCGCGGGCAGCAGACCCGGCACGGCGACCAGCGCCGCTGCGAGCCGCCTTCTGCGCGGCAAGGCGTCAGAGGTGGAAGTGGTTCGGAAAAACTGTCTAGGCGGCATGTATCGTTTGGCGTATCGGCCCTGCTGTCAGTTCATGTGCCCGGTCATTAGTCACGAGTTGCCGCCTGTGCAATCGGGCATCGAATGCACAACTTTTGACGATTCATGCAGCGGTAAGGCGGGCGATCCAACGAGATGCGCGAGAACTGACGCGAGTCGCGTCAAAAAAGTCGTGGGGTATTATATGGCAAGACGTTGCCCACCCCGATTTTGTCACCGGCATTTCATGACGCTTTCCCCCGTATCTTCCCTTACATCCGCTTCTTCGACGGCGGACGCCCGGCTCGAGCTTCTCGGCGCCTGGCTGCAATCCCACGCTGGTCGCTACGGCCTTGACCTTGCCACACTGAAGCCCGCTTCCGCCGATGCGAGCTTTCGCCGCTACTTCCGCCTTGCGGGCAGCGGCGCGGAGCTTGTCGCCGGCGGCGCGACGGTGATCGCCGTCGATGCGCCGCCGCCCGAGAAATGCCGTGAATTCGTGCAGGTGGCGGGTTTGCTGGCCGACGCCGGCGTCCACGTGCCGCGCGTGCTGGAAGTCGATCTCGATGCGGGCTTCATGCTCGTCACGGATCTCGGCACGCAGTCGTATCTGTCCACACTGAAGCAGAGTAGTCCCGCCGAAGCCAAAACGCTGATGCGCGACGCGCTCGATGCGCTGATCCGCTGGCAGCTCGCCTCGCGCGAGGACGTGCTGCCGCCGTTCGACGAGGCCTTCCTGCGCCGCGAAATGGAGCTGATGCCGGAGTGGTTCATCGGCCGGCATCTCGGGCAGGAGGTGGATGAGAACACGCGCGGCGTGCTCGATCGCACGTTCGCGTTGCTGGTCGCGAGCGCGCGGGCGCAGCCGCAGGTCTTCATGCTGCGCGATTTCATGCCGCGCAATCTGATGATCGCCAGGCCGAATCCCGGCGTGCTCGACTTCCAGGATGCGGTGTACGGCCCGATCACGTATGACGTTGCTTCGCTGTTGCGCGATGCGTTCATCGGTTGGGACGAAGAGTTCGAGCTTGATTGCTTCGTGTACTACTGGGAACGCGCGAAAAAGGCGGGGCTTCCCGTCGATGCCGACTTCGGCGAGTTCTATCGACAGCTCGAATGGATGGGCCTTCAGCGGCACATCAAGGTGCTTGGCCTGTTCTGCCGGATCAACTATCGCGACGGCAAGCCGCATTACATGGCGGATCTGCCGCGTTTCATCGGCTATGCGCGCAAGGTGTGCGAGCGATACCGGCCGCTCGTGCCGTTCGCGAGGCTGCTCGACGACCTCGAAGGCCGCGCCGTCGACGTCGGCTACACGTTCTGACGGGTGAAGAACTTGAACAAAGCGATGATCTTCGCCGCCGGGCGCGGCGACCGGATGCGGCCGCTGACGGACGCGTGTCCGAAGCCGTTGCTGAAGGTGGGGGGCAAGGCGCTGATCGAATGGCAGATCGAGCGGCTGGCGGACGCCGGTTTTACGACGATTGTCGTTAATCATGCCTGGCTCGGCGCGCAGATCGAGGATGCGCTGGGCGACGGTTCGCGGTTTGGTGTCGAGTTGCGTTATTCCGCCGAGCATGAGGCGCTCGAAACGGCGGGTGGAATTGCCAAGGCGTTGCCGCTGCTGGAGGACTCAGGCGAGCCTGAGGTGTTCGTTGCTGTCGCGGGTGATGTGTACGCGGATTTTGATTATTCGACGCTGCGCGCGGCGGGTGCGCGTCTCGCGGCTGCGGATTTGCCCGGGATGCATCTGGTGATGGTGCCGAATCCTTCGTTTCATCCGGCTGGGGATTTTGTGCTTGCCAGCGATGGAGTGTTGGCGCTTGATGGCGCGCCGCGGTATACGTTTGGAAGCATCGGGCTTTATGACACGCGGATGTTTCGTGATCTCGCGCCGGGGACGCGGCGGGCCCTTTCGCCGTATTATCGTGAGGCTATTGCGCATAGGCGCGCTACTGGGGCGCTCTATACCGGGTTGTGGGAGAACGTTGGGACTCCGGCGCAACTTGTGGCGCTTGATGAGTTGTTGAAGGGGTAGGTTTTTTTCGTCTGCGACGCTTGGGTGGGGTGCTTGTGGTTTCGCTGGCATTCGCGAATTGGTTTTGCTTTCGCTGGCATTCGCGAATTGGCTTTGCTTTCGCTGGCATTCGCGAATTGTTATCTCGCTTCACGCGTCGCCCCTGTGCGGGGCGGCACCTACTTTTCTTTGCCGCCGCAAAGAAAAGTAGGCAAAAGAAAGCGGCTCACACCGCCAGCCCATGTTCTTATCCACGGGCCCCCAACGTCCCCACACTTCGCACGGCAACGCCCTTGTTCGTGTGCGTTGCCAACGCGCTGAACGAGCGCCTCACCCACTTCAAACACCCGTACATGAGCCAGCGTCAG
The DNA here is from genome assembly GCF_002902945.1 of Paraburkholderia caribensis. Lineage (NCBI taxonomy): Bacteria > Pseudomonadati > Pseudomonadota > Betaproteobacteria > Burkholderiales > Burkholderiaceae > Paraburkholderia > Paraburkholderia caribensis. The sequence continues at coordinate 492,044 of NZ_CP026101.1, read as the reverse complement.
CGAATGGTATGCGCCGCCCAGGTGGCAAACTGTGTGTAGGTTGTCGCGTCGTATGGCTTGGCGCTCTTACAGGGTGGGACGCATGCGCAACCGGTCCGGAGTGATGCGCGTATGGCGCGAAAGCCTACACACAGTTTGCCACCTGGGCGGCCGTGGACTATTTGGCACGGCTTGGTGCGACGCGGGGACATGAAGCGGGTGAGGCGCATCGCAAGAGCGTTGGCAACGAACGTGGGTCACGTGGTTGCCGTGTGAAGCGTAAGAACCTTGGGGGGCCCTCAGGCGAGAACATGGGCTGGCGGTGTGAGCCGCTTTCTTTTGCCTACTTTTCTTTGCGGCGGCAAAGAAAAGTAGGTGCCGCCCCGCACAGGGGCGACGCGTGAAGCAAGCTAACGCATCGCGGATGCCAGCGAAAGCGAAAGCAAAAGCAAAAACAAATCGCAGATGCCATCGCAAACGTGCAAAGGCACCCCACCCAAGCGTCGCAGACGAAAAAAGCCTCACCCCTCATCGCCAGGCAAATCCAAAACCTCTTCCGCGTGCGCAGCACGCTCCTGCTGCAAGGCCCACATCTGGGCAAACAACCCACCAACGGAAATCAGCTCAGCAAAAGTCCCGCGCTCGACGATGCGCCCCTTATCCATCACGATAATCTGCTCCGCATGCACAACCGTCGACAATCGATGCGCAATAATCAGCGTAGTCCGCTCACGAGCAATCAAATCCAACTCATGTTGAATAGCACGCTCTGACCGCGAATCAAGCGCCGACGTCGCTTCATCAAACAGCAACACAGGCGGATTCTTCAACACAGTCCGCGCAATCGCAACGCGCTGCTTCTCACCACCAGAAAGCTTCAACCCGCGCTCGCCGACAGGCGTCTCATACCCCTTGGGCAAGCTCTCGATAAACTCGTGAATATGCGCCGCCCGCGCCGCCGCGATCACTTCGTCACGCGTCGCCGAAGGCCTGCCATACGCAATGTTGTAATAAATCGTGTCGTTGAACAGCACCGTATCCTGCGGCACGATGCCGATCGACGCGCGCAGCGAATCCTGCGTCACATCGCGAATATCCTGCCCGTCGATGCGAATCGCACCGCCCGTCGCGCGATCCAGATCGTAGAAGCGAAACAGCAGCCGCGCGAGCGTCGATTTGCCCGAGCCGCTATGGCCAACCACAGCCGTCGTCGTGCCCGCAGCAATCGTGAAGCTCACGTCGTGCAGAATCGGACGCGCCGGTTCGTACGCGAAGTTCACATGCTCGAAGCTCACCTGCGCGCCGCCCACGACAAGCGGCAACGCATTGACCGCATCAGGCACTTCGCGCGCCGCGCCGAGCAGCGTGAACATGCGGTCCATATCCGTGAGGCTCTGCTTCAACTCGCGATACACGACGCCAAGAAAATTCAGCGGAATATACAACTGCAACATGAACGTGTTGATCAGCACGAGATCGCCGAGCGTGAGCCGCCCCGCCATCACGCCCTGCGTCGCGCGCCACAGGATGAACACGAGCCCCGTACCGATGATCGCCTGTTGCCCGAAGTTCAACGCCGACAGCGAATTCTGCGACTTGATCGCCGCCGCGCGATAGCGCTTCAGGTTCTCGTCGTAACGCTGCGCTTCCCATTCTTCGTTGTTGAAGTACTTGACCGTCTCGTAGTTCAGCAGCGAATCGATGGCGCGCGAGTTCGCGTTCGAATCGAGTTCGTTCATCGTGCGCCGGAAATGCGTGCGCCACTCGGTCACCTTCACCGTGAACGTGATGTACGCGGCCAGCGCGATGAACGTGACGATCGCGTAATACGCCTCGTACTTGACGACGAAGAACCCAAGCACGAGGCCGACTTCGACGAGCGTCGGCAGAATGCTGTAGAGCGAATACGAGATCAGTTGCGTGATGCCGCGCGTGCCGCGCTCGATATCCCGCGACATGCCGCCCGTCTGCCGCTCCAGATGAAAGCGCAGCGACAGCGCATGCAGATGCCGGAACACCTTCAGCGCCAGTTGCCGCACCGCGCTTTCCGTCACCTTCGAAAACAGGATTTCCCGCAGCTCCGTGAAGAGCGAAGTGGACAGTCGCACGACGGCATACGCGACCACCAGCAGCCCCACGCCGCCCAGCAGCACGACGGCGGGCGCGTTCGTCGCGCGGCCGAGCGCCGTCAGGTGCTGCACGGCAGCAAGACTGTCGACGATGCGCTTCATCACGATCGGCACGCCCAGATTGGCAACCTTCGCGCCGATCAGGCAGCTGAGCGCGAACGCGACGCGCCACTTGTACGTGGCGAGGTACGGCAGCAGCGAGACGATAGTTTGCCAGTCGTTGCGCGGTTGATTCGAAATCGGCGACGGTTCGGACGAAGCGGAAAAGCGACGCATGGTTCTATTGTGGGAATAGCCTGCACGCTTGACGCGTGACTCGTGGGGAACGTGACGGGCAAGTGCGTTCGACGAACCAAACGGCCTTCGGAACGCGACGCGCCGGCAATAAGCTCCAGCGGGCGCTTTCCCGTACAATTCCTGATCTGGCAATATTGTCGCAGAAGCCGGCTGGCGCCGCTTTCGCCGCGCTGACACTGGTCTTCCCGGTCATGCTGTGGTCGTGAGCGCCATCCCTGTCGCCTCAACTGAATTCATGGATGCCCCGATGACCCAGACTCTCAACCTCCCGCAGAAACCGTGCGCGCTGCGCGTCGTCCCGCAACCGTCGGATGCGAACGTCCATGGCGATGTGTTCGGCGGCTGGATCATGGCGCAAGTCGATATCGCCGGCTCGATTCCCGCAAGCCGCCGCGCCAACGGCCGCGTGGCGACCATCGCCGTCAATTCGTTCGTGTTCAAGCAGCCTGTGTTCGTCGGTGATCTGCTGAGCTTTTACGCAGATATCGTGAAGACGGGCAACACCTCGGTAACGATCGCCGTCGAGGTCTACGCGCAGCGCATGAGCCTCTCGGAAGAAACCGTGAAGGTGACGGAAGCGACCCTCACCTATGTCGCGACGGACAGCGACCGCCGCCCGCGCGCGCTGCCGGAACTCGACTGATTCCGGCAGGTCGCGCTCACCCAGCGCGCGGCCTTGTATGCCTCCATGAGAACCTGACTATCAGGCGTTCGCCGCGATCATCGCCGCCTTCTCGGCGCCCCGCTGCAACATGCCGGGAATCGCCTCGTGCGGCAGCGGCTTCGCGAAGAAGTAGCCCTGCATCTCGTCGCACGCACGCTCTTTCAGGAAGTCGAGTTGCGTCGACGTCTCCACGCCTTCCGCGATCACCTGCAGGTTCAGCGAGTGCGCGAGCGCGATGATCGCGGACGTGATCGTTTCATCGTCCGACGATTCGCCGATATCCGACACGAACGATCTGTCGATCTTCAACCTGTCCACCGGGAAGCGCTTCAGATAGCTGAGGCTCGAATACCCGGTTCCGAAGTCGTCGATCGCCAGACCGATGCCGAGCGCGTGCAGTTCGTTGAGCATCGACACAGCCTCTTCCGCGTTGCGCATGATGGTGCTCTCGGTCAGCTCGAGTTCGAGATACTGCGGATCGAGCCCGGTTTCCTCCAGCACCTGCATCACGAGCTTCGCGATATCGCGCTGCTGGAACTGCCGCGCCGACAGATTCACCGACACGCGCGCGGGCGGCAAGCCTTCGTCCTGCCATGCCTTGTTCTGACGGCACGCTTCGCGCAGCACCCATTCCGACAGCGGCCCGATCAGCCCGCTTTCCTCGGCGACGGGAATGAACTGCGAGGGCGGAATCAGCCCGACTTCAGGGTCGCTCCAGCGCACGAGCGCTTCCATGCCGACCACCTGCCCCGTTTCGATATCGACCTGTGGCTGATAGTGCAACAGGAACTCGTTGTCGCGCAGCGCGCGGCGCAGACGCCGCTCCAGGTTTAGCCGCGCGCCCGCGGAGACATTCATCTCCGGCTGATAGAACTGGAACGTGTTGCGGCCCATGTCCTTGGCGCGATACATCGCGAGGTCGGCCTTCTTCATCAGCGTCTCGGCGTCGTCGCCGTCCTGCGGGAACAGGCTCGCGCCCATGCTACAGCCAACGTACAACTCCGTGCCGTCGAGCCATACCGGCTCTGAAATCGACGCACGCACACGCTCCATCCACGCAATCAGCGACTGCTCGTCGACGGTATCCTTCATCACGATCACGAACTCGTCGCCGCCGTGACGCGCGACCGTATCGCTCGCCCGCGCGCAGCGTGCAAGACGGTCCGCCACCACCGACAGCAGCCGGTCGCCGACGCTATGCCCGAGGCTGTCGTTGACGTTCTTGAAGCCGTCGAGATCGATGAACACGACGGCCACGCCCTTGTGATGCCGCTGCGCGACGATCAGCGCATGCTGCAGCCGGTCGCGCAGCAGATTGCGGTTCGGCAGTCGCGTGAGGCTGTCGTAGTTCGCCTGATATTCGAGCTGTTCCTGATAGCGGATGAGCGCCGTCACATCGTTGATGACGGCGATGTGGTGCGTGGTTTGCCCGTTGGCGTCGGGCACGGGCGCGATATACAGCTGATTCCAGAACAGCACGCCGTCCTTGCGATAGTTGCGCAGCACCGCGCTCACTTCGCGGTTTGCCGCCAGCGCCTGACGGATCGCGGCAATGCCTTCCTGATCCCGGTCGTCGCGCTGCAACACACGGCAGTCCTGGCCGATCACTTCCTGCGGATCGTAGCCCGTGATGCGCTTGAACGCCGGGTTCACGTACTCGATCAGATTGCCTTCCTTCGAAGGCGCTGTAATCAGGATCGCATTGACGCTCGCATCGAGCGCGCGGCTTTGCAGGCGCAGCGCGAGGTCGGCGCGCTTGCGCTCGGTGATGTCGGTGTACGAGCCGAGCACGCCGATCACGCGGCCGTCGCTGTCGGTGAACGACAGCTTGCTCGTCACCGTCGTGCGATGCACGCCGTCGATCACCATGTCGGTTTCGTAGTTCATCTTCGGCACGCCGGAGGCCATCACCTCGGTGTCCTGCCGGCCGAGTTCGTCGGCGAATGCGCGCCACGGCATGTCCTCGTCGCGCTTGCCGATTACCTGCTCCGGGTAGGCCAGGCCCGCGTCGCGCGCGAACGCCATGTTGCAGCCGAGATAGCGCAATTCCTTGTCCTTCCAGAAAATGCGCTGCGGGATGTTGTCGATCACCGTTTCCAGCATCTGGTTCGAACGCTGTGCTTCGGCTTCGGCGTTGATCTGCTCGGTGACGTCGTCGGCGAGCACGAACAACGCGGGACGGCCCATGAAGGTCATCGCGTGATACGAGATGTCGACGCTGATCTGCGAGCCGTCCTTGCGCCGGTGATGCCAGATGCCCGCCATCGTGCGCGGGCCGCCCGGCGCCACGTCGCTGCGCTGCAAGTGCGATTCGAGCCGCGCGACCTCGGCATGCGGGCGGATCGCACGCACGGTCATCGAGAGAAATTCGCTCTCCGAGTAGCCGTATTGCTGCACAGCCGCCGAGTTGACCGCGAGAAAGCGCAGCGTGTCACGGTCGAAGATGTACATCGGCACGGGATGCTGCTCGAACAGCCCGCGAAAGCGCTCGTCGTGCCGATGCAGCGCCTTCGCGATGCGCAGCTTTTCGCGCGCGACATTTTCCCGCGCGCCGAATGTGTAGATCAGCAGCCCGCTGCCCGCGAGCATCGTTACGATCAGGAACAGCATCGCGTAGCGCGAATCGCGCATCGACGCGTCGAGCGCCGCCTTCAGCGACAGGTCTTCCTGCGCGCGCAACTGGTCCATCCGCGCCTCGAGCCGGTCGATTTCCATCCCGAGACGCGTATAAGTCTGCGCAGCCCAGGCGCGCGAGCCGTCCTGCTCAGGTGCAGTCGTTTTGGCGAGCGCGAGCGCGATATCCTGCTCGAGCCGCGAGCCGTTGGCGGTGAGCTGCGCGAGCGCGCCGGCCACGTTCGGCTGGTTCGCCAGTTGCTCGTGCAGCGCCTTGTCGATCTTCGCGAGCGACGCGGACATCGCCGACGCCGCATCGGCGGGCGCCGGCCTCGCCGAATCCTCGTAACGGCCCAGCACGCCGAGACCGTCTTCGAGCGTCGCGCGATAGGCTTCCAGATTCTGGCGGATAGCCGTCGAGCGGACCGTGCGGGCATCGGCGTCGCGCTGTGCGCAAATCTGCGTGTACGCGACGAAGGCGTTCGCGCCGACCGCCGCGGCGACGACCGCCAGATTGATCAGCAGCCGCTTCGATAGAAAAGAGATCATAGGTTCCGAACGTCGTTCGATCCTGCAGGCGGGGGCGCGCGGGAGGCCAGTCAGATGCGCGGTCACATGCTCCACGCACGGACGGCGCGGACGAACGAGGCGCAGCCGGGCGCAGCGCTTTACGCGCCAACCTTTGGATAACGGCAGCGATCGGAAGAGATTGAGGGTAAAAAGAAAAAATCTTGCGCCAGACTCAACCGGCGAGGCCAAATTCCTTCATTGCCGGCAAAAAATCATGGTTGCTCGCCGTCTTGCGCGACAGTTTGGCGAGCACATAGCGCTGAAACGGCTCCAGCCGCGCCCACTGCGCCGCGCCCGGCGCGGGAAGATTCGCGAGTTGCGCCTGATTCAGAACGGTATCCGGCACGACTGCAGTGTCGCGCCATGCCGGGTTATCCTCAGGCGTGAACCATTCAGGCTCGATGTTCGCGTGCGTGCGCATCATCTCGAACAGGGCGTGATCGAAGTTCGGCTCGATCGCGGTGTCGTCTTCCACGGGAAAACGCGCCAGCAGCACGCGGTCTTCGTGCGGCAGCATTTGCCATTGTTCCAACGAAATCCGCAGCCCGAAGCGGTCGAGATTGAATCGGACGACCATCGGGATGAATTTCAAATTCTCCGAAGATTCAACCTCGAAGTTGAACAGCAGGGGCGCATCATTGAGTCCCATGTCAGATTCCTCTTGTTCGGCGGCCAACGCGCTATGCCGGTCTGAGGTATTTTAGAACCATATTGGCGGCGCGGCGGCCTTGAGCCGGGTCGCAGCATTCTTCGTGCAGGAGTCAGCAGGTGAACGAACTGGATACGGGCGAACAACCGGGCATCGTCGAGCAGGCGGTGCGCCGGCACCGTGGCGGCGCGGTCGAGAGCGTCGCCGATCATGTCGGCCAGGAATGGCCTGTTGCGCTCGTCTTCAACGGCATTTCGCACGCGGTGATGATGTGCACACCGCGCGACCTCGAGGAATTCGCGGTGGGCTTTGCGATTTCGGAAGGGATTGTCGAGCGCGGCGCGCACATTCAGGACATCGAGGTCGAGTTCCGCGACGGCAAATTGCCGCATGCGGAAGTGCAGTTGACCGTCGTGCAGCAGGCCTTCGTGGCGCTGAAGGAGAAGCGCCGCGCGCTGTCGGGCCGCACGGGTTGCGGCGTGTGTGGAATCGAGAGCATCGATCTGCTCGATCTGGCGCCCGAGCGCGTGCCGGACACGGGCTTTCTGCAGCGCCTGGCGCCCGATGCGATCGCTCGCGCCGCGAAGGAACTGCCCGCCCACCAGGCGCTCACGAAGATGACGGGTGGCCTGCACGCGGCCGCGTGGTGTGACGCGACGGGCGCGATCCAGTATGCATTCGAGGACGTGGGCCGTCATAACGCGCTCGACAAGCTGATTGGGCGGCTGTCGCTGGATCGCGTGGATACGAAGGAAGGTTTCGTTTTTCTGTCGAGCCGCGCGAGCTATGAGCTGGTGCGCAAGGCGGCGCGCGTCGATATTCCGATGGTCGCGACGATTTCGGCGCCGTCTTCGCTGGCGATCACGATTGCGCGTGAGGCGAGCGTGCGGCTGGTGAGCTTCTGTCGCGAAGCGGGCTACGTCGATTACGACACGGTTTGACGCGGCCCGGCCTCTTCCCGGTTAGCTGAACTGGCGGAAGTCCGGCTTGCGCTTTTCGAAGAATGCCTTGAACGCTTCCTTGGCTTCGGGCGCGAGCAGCATCTTGGCGAAGTGCACGGCTTCGTCGGTCATCTGGGTCTGGATTTCGTGCTGCGCGGCGCGTTTCATTAGTTGCTTGGTCACGCGCAGCGATGACGCGGGCAAGGCGGCCAGTTTCTGCGCCTGCTGCAATGCGAACGCGTCGACTTCGGCCGCAGGCAGCAGGCGGTTCACGAAGCCCATGCGGTGCGCTTCTTTTGCGTCGAACGGTTCGCCGAGCATCAGTTTTTCCGCCGCCCCCTGATAGCCCGCGACGCGTTGCAGCAGCAGCGATGATGCGGCTTCCGGGCAAAGGCCGAGTTGCGCGAATGGCAGCGAGAAGGTCGCTGTGTCGGCGGCGTAGACGAGGTCGCAATGCAGCAGCAGTGTTGTGCCGATTCCTACGGCTGCGCCGGCTACTGAAGCTACCAGTGGTTTTTCCGCCGAGCTGATCGCGCGGAGGAACTGGAAGACGGGGGCGTTGTCGCTGACGGGCGGTTGCTTCATGAAGTCTTCGAGGTCGTTGCCGGCGCTGAAGATTCCTGCACTGCCGCGGATGAGCACCGCACGGGTGGCCGGGTTCTGTTGCGCTTCGGCCAGCGCGTCGGCCATCGTCTGGTACATCGCGGATGTGATCGCGTTTTTCTTTTCTGGGCGAGCGAAGGCGATTGTCAGCACGTCGCCGGTGTGGGTGGTTTCGATGTCCATTTGTGACTCCTCCAGGTTTTTGCGGGTTTTGCGGGTGGGGTTTGCAATGTGGTTTGCGCTTGGGATCCGCGGTTTGCTTTTGCTTTCGCTGGCATCCGCGATTCGTTAGCGCGCTTCAAGCGTCGCCCCTGTGCGGGGCGGCACCTACTTTTCTTTGCCGCCGCAAAGAAAAGTAGGCAAAAGAAAGCGGCTCACACCGCCAACATTTCTTCTTGCCTGAGGGCCCCCAAAGGTTCTTACGCTTCACACGGCAATCACGTCATTCCTGCTCGTTGCCAGCGCTCTTGCTGGACGCCTCACCCGCTTCACGCTCCCGCGCCACGGCACGCCTTGCCAGACAGTCCGCCGCCGCCCAGGTGGCAAACTGTGTGTCGGCCCTCGGTGCTCCACATGCTTCACTCCAGACCAATTGCGCACGCGCTCCACCCTGTAAGAGCGCTAACGTGTACGTCAGGAAAACCTACACACAGTTTGCCACCTGGGCGGCACATACCATTCGCTGACGCCGGCTCATGTACGGGTTTTTGAAGTGGGTGAGGCGCTAATTCAGCGCGTTGGCAACGGCCATCAACTAGCACGTTGCCGTGTGAAGCGTGGGGACGTTGGGGGCCCGTGGGCAAACGTCAAGCGCTGGCGGTGTGAGCCGCTTTCTTTTGCCTACTTTTCTTTGCGGCGGCAAAGAAAAGTAGGTGCCGCCCCGCACAGGGGCGACGCCTGACGCGCACTAACGCATCGCGGATGCCAGCAAAAGCAAATGCGAACCACCCTATAAACCAGCGCCCCGCAACCAACGCCCCCACGATTACTCAAACCCGCTCAATAATCCCAGCGGCACCCATGCCCGTCCCCACACACATGGTCACCATCCCATACTTAAGATTCCGCCGCCGCAGGCCATGCACAACAGTAGCAGCACGAATCGCCCCAGTCGCCCCCAGCGGGTGCCCCAACGCAATCGCCCCGCCAAGCGGATTAATCCTCGCCGGATCAAGCCCAAGATCGTTGATAACAGCCAAAGACTGCGCAGCAAAAGCCTCATTAAGCTCGATCCAGTCGATATCGTCCTGCTTGAGCCCCGCGGCCTTCAGCGCCGCCGGAATCGCTTCCTTCGGCCCGATACCCATGATCTCCGGCGGCACTCCGCGCACCGCGAAGCTGACAAACCTGGCCAACGGCGTCAGATTGAACTGCCTGAGAATCTTCTCCGACACCACGATCAACGCGCCCGCCCCATCCGACGTCTGCGAACTGTTGCCCGCCGTCACCGAACCCTTGTTCGCAAATACCGTGCGCAACTTCGCCAGCCCTTCCATCGACGTATCCGCGCGCGGACCTTCATCCAGCTTCACCTCACGCGTCTTCACCGTCACTTCGCCCGTCGCGAGATCGGGAAAACGCTCGGTGATCGTGTAGGCCGAAATCTCGTCGTCGAACTCGCCCGCCTGTTGCGCAGCAACCGCCTTGCGATGCGATTCGACCGAGAACTGATCCTGCTGCTCACGGCTCACCTTCCAGCGCTCCGCCACCCTCTCGGCCGTCAGGCCCATGCCATACGCAATGCCCACATCCTCGTTGCGATCGAAAATATGCGGCGACAACGACGGCTTGTTGCCCATCATCGGCACCATGCTCATCGATTCGCAGCCGCCCGCGATCAGCACGTCCGATTCGCCGACGCGAATGCGGTCGGCCGCCATCGCAAGCGCCGTCACGCCCGATGCGCAGAAGCGGTTCACCGTCACGCCGCCCACCGTGTTCGGCAAACCGGCCAGCAACGCCCCCATGCGCGCCACGTTCAAACCCTGTTCGGCTTCGGGAATCGCGCACCCGACAATCGCGTCTTCGATCAGCGATGTGTCGAGGCCCGGCACCTGCGCGACAGCCGAGCGGATCGCGTGCACCAGCAGTTCGTCCGGCCGCGTGTTCCTGAACATGCCGCGCGGCGCCTTGCCGATCGGCGTGCGGCTCGCGGCGACGATATATGCGTCCTGCAATTGCTTGGTCATTTGGTATTCCCTCTCGTCAGTTGCGCACCGGCTTGCCCGTTTGCAGCATGCCCATGATCCGTTCCTGCGTCTTCTGCGTGCCGAGCAACTCGACAAACGCACGACGCTCCAGCGCCAGCAGCCATTCCTCATCGACGAGACTGCCCGCTTCGACGTCTCCCCCACACACCGCTTCCGCGATGCGGCTCGCGATCAGGTAATCGTGCTCGCTAATGAAGCGGCCGTCGCGCATATTGACCAGTGAGGCCTTGATCGTCGAAATCGCCGAACGCCCCGCAACAGGCACCTGCGTCAAGCGCAGCGGCGGACGATAGCCCGCGGCTGCCAGCGCACGCGCTTCCTTCTTCGCCGTGTCGAGCAGTTCGAAGACGTTGAAAACGATCGTGTCGGACGGCTTCAGGTAGCCCATCGCGCGGGCTTCGAGCGCCGAGCCGGAGACCTTCGCCATCGCCGCGTTCTCGAACGACTTCTGCAGGAACTTGAGCAGATCACTGGTCGCGCCGACTTGCGACGCAGCCTCGGCGGCACGCAGTGCCGCCTCCTTGAGACCGCCACCCGCCGGAACGAGACCGACGCCCACTTCGACCAGACCGATATAGCTCTCGATGTGCGCAACGCGCTTCGCACTGTGCAGCACCAGCTCGCAACCGCCGCCGAGCGCGATGCCCGACACGGCCGCGACCACGGGCACGTTCGAATACTTCACGCGCAACATGCCTTGCTGGAATTTCTTCACGAACGGCTCGATGCCCTTCGCACCGCCCATCATGAACGCGGGCATCGCTTCTTCGAGATTCGCGCCCGCCGAGAACGGGCCGCCCGGCGCGCCGAGTTTCAGCGACGTCGGTTGCCAGATCACCACGGCCTTGTAGTCCTTCTCGGCCACGTCGATGGCCTGCGTGATGCCGTCGATCACCGACGGCCCGATCGTGTTCAGCTTGCTCTTGAACGACACGATCAACACGTCGTTTTCGCCCGCGCGATCATCAACCCATGCGCGCACGGCATCCGTCTCGAACACGGTCCTACCGTACGTCTTCGGATCGGCGCCCGTTTCGCCTGCGATAGGCGCACGGAACACCTGCCTGTCGTACACGGACAGCGACGAGCGCGGCACGAAGCGCTTTTCAGCCGGCGACCACGAGCCTTCGTTCGTATGCACGCCGCCTTTTTCGGCGACGGGACCTTCCAGTACCCACACGGGCAGCGGCGCATCCGACAACGCCTTGCCTGCCGCGATGTCCTCCTGCACCCACTCGGCGATCTGCTTCCAGCCCGCCGTCTGCCAGCCCTCGAACGGACCTTCGTTCCAGCCGAAGCCCCAGCGGATCGCGAGATCGACGTCGCGCGCGTTATCGGCGATCGACTCCAGATGCACGCCGATGTAATGGAACACGTCGCGGAAGATCGCCCACAGGAACTGCGCCTGTGGATGCTGCGATTCGCGCAACAGCTTCAGGCGCTCGGCGGGCGGACGCTTGAGGATACGGCCGACCAGTTCGTCCGCCTTCGCGCCGCCGTCGACATAGCTGCCCGTCTTCGGGTCGAGCACCTTGATCGCCTTGCCTTCCTTCTTGTAGAAGCCCGCGCCCGTCTTCTGCCCGAGCGCGCCCTGCTTCACCAGCCCGGCCAGCACGGCGGGCGTTTCGTAGACCGGGAAGAACGGGTCGTCGGCGAGGTTGTCCTGCATCGTCTTGATGACGTGCGCCATCGTGTCGAGACCGACCACGTCCGCCGTGCGGAACGTCGCCGACTTCGCGCGGCCGAGGCGGCTGCCCGTCAGATCGTCGACTTCATCGAAGCGCAAGCCGAACTTCTCAGCTTCCTTGATCACCGCGAGGATCGAGAAAATGCCGACGCGGTTCGCGATGAAATTCGGTGTGTCCTTCGCGCGCACGACGCCCTTGCCGACCACGCTGGTGAGGAACGTCTCGAGTTGGTCGAGGATTTCCGGGCGCGTCGCCGCGGTCGGGATCAGCTCGACCAGGTGCATGTAGCGCGGCGGATTGAAGAAATGCACGCCGCAAAAACGCGCCTTCAGTTCGTCGGAGAGACCGTTCGACAACTCGGTGATCGACAGGCCCGACGTGTTGCTCGCGAAAATCGCGTTCGGGCCGATATGCGGCGAGACCTTCGCGTACAGGTCGTGCTTCCAGTCCATGCGCTCGGCGATCGCTTCGATCACCACGTCGCATTCCGCGAGCTTTTCGATGTCGTCGTCGTAATTGGCGGGCTGGATGTATTGCGCGTCGTCCTTCACGCCGAATGGCGCAGGCGACAGCTTCTTCAGGTTGTCGATCGCCTTGAGCGCGATACCGTTCTTCGGGCCTTCTTTGGCGGGCAGGTCGAACAGCAGCACGGGCACCTTGGCGTTGATCAGGTGCGCAGCGATCTGCGCGCCCATCACGCCGGCGCCGAGCACGGCGACCTTGCGAATGATCAGATTGCTCACGTCGTTCCTCCGGGGTGTTATGCGGTGTCGCGAGTCGCCGCGCGCGGGCTTCGAAGGGCGGCGCGCGGCATAGGGGTGTGAGTGTGGCGGCGGCGCATGAATGACGGGCGCCGCCTCGCGATGGCTTTAGAACAGCGCTTCGTCGATTTCCATCAACGTCTTCGAGCCGGCGCGCGCGGCGCGGATCGTCGAGGCCGTTTCGGGCAGCAGCTTCGCGAAGTAGAAGCGCGCCGTGGCGAGCTTCGACTTGTAGAACGGATCGCCCGATGCTTCGTTGTCGAGTGCGATGCGCGCCATGCGGGCCCAGAAGTACGAGAACACCAGGTGGCCGACCGTGCGCAGATACGGCACAGCCGCGGCGCCGACTTCGTCCGGGTTCTGCATCGCCTTCATGCCGATTTCCATCGTCAGCTTCTGCACCTTGTCGCCGATATCCGCGAGCGGATTGACGAACTCCTGCATCTCCGGCTTGATGCCTTCTTCCTCGACGAAGTCCGTCACCAGCTTGCCGAACTTCTTGAGCTTCGCGCCCATGTCGCCGAGCACCTTGCGGCCCAGCAGATCGAGCGACTGGATCGAGTTCGTGCCTTCGTAGATCATGTTGATGCGCGCGTCGCGCACGTATTGCTCCATGCCCCATTCGGCGATGAAGCCGTGGCCGCCGTAAATCTGCATGCCCATGTTCGTGCCTTCGAACGCGTTGTCCGTCAGGAAGGCCTTGATGACGGGCGTCAGCAGCGCGACGAGGTCGGCGGCGTCCTTGCGCACGGATTCATCGGCGTGCGACAGCTCCTTGTCGATGTTCAGCGCGGCCCAGTAGGTGAAGGCGCGCGCGCCTTCCGCGTAGGCCTTCTGCGTGAGCAGCATGCGGCGCACGTCAGGATGCACGATGATCGGATCGGCGGCCTTTTCGGGCGCCTTCGGACCCGTCAGCGAGCGCATCTGCAAACGCTCCTTCGCGTAGACGAGCGAGTTCTGGTAAGCGACTTCCGTCAGCCCCAGACCCTGCATCCCGACACCCAGGCGCGCGGCGTTCATCATCACGAACATCGCGTTGAGGCCCTTGTTCGGTTCGCCGACCAGCCAGCCCTTCGCGCTGTCGAGATTGATCACGCACGTCGCGTTGCCGTGAATGCCCATCTTGTGTTCGATCGAGCCGCACTTCGCACCGTTGCGCTCGCCGGGGTTGCCGCTTGCGTCGGGAATGAACTTCGGCACGACGAACAGCGAAATGCCCTTCGTGCCTTGCGGTGCATCGGGCAGACGCGCCAGCACGAGGTGAACGATGTTCTCGGCGAGATCGTGCTCGCCGCTGGAGATGAAAATCTTGGTGCCGCTGATCGCGTACGAGCCATCGCCATTCGGCTCGGCCTTCGTGCGCAGGATGCCCAGGTCGGTGCCGCAGTGCGGCTCGGTCAGACACATCGTGCCCGTCCATTCGCCCGACACCAGTTTCGGCAGATACGCCTGCTGCAGTTCCGGCGTGCCGTGCGCGTGCAGACACTCGTACGCGCCGTGCGACAGGCCCGGGTACATCGTCCACGCCTGGTTCGCCGAGTTCATCATCTCGTACAGCGCGTTGTTGACGAACGCGGGCAAGCCCTGGCCGCCGAAGTCGGGATCGCAGCCGAGCGCGGGCCAGCCCGCTTCGACGTACTGGCGGTACGCTTCCTTGAAGCCCTTCGGCGTGGTGACGACGCCATCGCCTTCGTATTTGCAGCCTTCCTGGTCGCCGCTCTGGTTCAGCGGGAACAGCACTTCCGAGCAGAACTTGCCGGCTTCCTCGAGCACCTGGTTGATCGTGTCGGCATCGAGATCAGCGTGCTTCGGCATCTGTTTGATCTCGGCTTCGACGTTCAGCAGCTCGTGCAATACGAATTGCATGTCGCGCAACGGCGCGGCGTACTGTCCCATGAGTCTCTCCAATCAATCCAAAGGTGTTGGCTCGAGCTCCACTGCCAGCCTCCCCCGCCGTCTGGACCCATCCGATAAGGACCCACCCAGCCTCGCTAGCGGCTTGCGCTCTCGCTCTGATACGAAACAATCAGTTTTTCCAGCGCGGCCCATGTCAGGCGCACGGCATCGGGCAGATGCAGGAAGCGTGCGTCATGATGCAGGCCGAGCGTGAAGCTATACAGTTCGAAAAGCATCAGTTGCGGATCGGTGTCCGCGCGCAGATGCCCCTCTTCCATTGCCTGCGAAATGGCTCGCGTGAGCGCCGCGCGCCACATCGTGACGCTCGCGACCAGCTGCTCGCGCACCGCGCTTTCCGCGCGATCGTCATACTCGACCGCGCCGCTGATGTAGATGCACCCAGTCGTCACCTCCTGGATGCGCTTCTCGATCCAGCGCGAGATCATCGCGCGCAAGCGCGGCAATCCACGGGGTTCGCGCAGACTCGGGAAAAACACCTCGTCCTCGAAACGACGGTGATATTCGCGCACCACTTCGACCTGCAGATCTTCGCGCGACCCGAAATGCGCGAACACTCCGCTCTTGCTCATCTGCATGCGCTCGGCGAGAAGACCGATCGTCAGACCTTCCAGTCCGTCTCGGCTTGCCAGATCGAGTGCTGCATCCAGAATTGCGGCTCGCGTTTGTTCGCCTTTTCGCATAGCTGTGTACCGTCTGATTTGACCGAAAGAAAAATCGAACGGTCGTACCATTATTGGGGCCGACCGTCCGCGAAACAAGGAATTTATTAGAAACGGGTTTCTAACGACATTCTGATTTTCCGTCATCCGTCTATCAGACGAAGCGGAATTTTTAGAATCATTTGCCAGAACTGCTGGGAGTTGTCTCCGATTATTGATTATTATGAATCGGCTTTTGTCTGTCTTTTCTGAATCGGCTCTTAGTCGTAGCCGCCGACGGTCAGCAGCTTCATCGCGATCCGGTAGGTGTTGTACGCAATCCAGTTCAAGAGGCGCTCGCCCGCCGGGCGCGCTTCGTAATGCTTTTCGTCGATGCGGCGCGATTCGTCGAACGCTGCGAGGATCGACTGGCGCAACTGGTCGATCTCCGGGTGCAGCACGAGCACGACGTTCGCCTCGTTGTTCAGCATCAGGCTCAACGCGTCGAGATTCGACGAACCCACCGTTCCCCAGTTCGAATCGACCACGGCCACCTTGCCGTGCAGCATCGTCTTCTCGTACTCGGCGATCTTCACGCCCGCCTTCAGCAACGTGCGGTACAGGAACGGCACCGCGTAATCGAGCATCGCGAATTCCTTCCTGCCGATCACGAGGCGCACGTCGATGCCGCGTTGCGCCGCGTAGATCAGCGCGCGCCGCAGCTTGCGCCCCGGCATGAAATACGGATTGGCGAGCAGCACTTCGGTGCGCGCCTGGCCGATTGCGGTGAGATACGCCTTTTCGATTGCGCGGCGGTTGACGAAGTTGTCGCGCGCGACGAACGCGACGCACGGCTCGGCCATCGCGCGCATGTCGGCCGCACGGGCGCTGCGGCGCACGCGCACGAAGCGTTCGGTGGCGGCCTGCGGTGTCGCCCCGCCGACGGGCGGCGGCACGAGCGCCGGACGGTGGCCGATGCGGATGCGCTCCCACTGCACGTCGAATGCTTCGAGCACGTCGGCCACGACGGGGCCTTCCAGTTCGACGGCGAAGTCCCAGCGCGGGTAAGGCAGACGCGTGCCGTTCTGATCGTAGTCGTCGACGACATTGATGCCGCCGCAATACCCGAACTGATCGTCGACGACAGCGAGCTTGCGGTGCGTGCGCGAGAAGCCGAAGCGTCCGAAGATATGCGGGTTGTAGATGCGATGCTCGATGCCCGCCGCGTGCCAGTCATTGAACATCGGCAGGCGCTGGGTGCCGACGCCGTCGGTGATCACGCGCACGCGCAAGCCGCGCGTGGCGGCACGGATCAGCGCGTCTGAGACGGGACGGCCCGCGGCGTCGTCGCAAAAGATGTAGGTTTCCAGCACGACGTCGCTTTTTGCCGCGTCGATCCGTTCGATCAGCGCTGCAAAGTAGGACTCGCCCGCCGTGAACAGGCGCACCGTGTTGCCGGAACAAAAGCGATACCTGGACCAGTAGCGCCGGCCGGGCAAATGCCGCGTCAGCCGGTCGAAGCGGCGGACGTCGCCGCCGCTCATCGGCAACGCTCCTTCACGCGTTGCGGCAGCTGCAGGATCGCGTCGCGATTGGACCACGAGAAGCAGCGCCCGGCAGCCTCTTGCCAGGGAAGCCAAAGATGCGCGGTGTGCTCGAGCGGCGCCAGCGTCACTTCGAGACGCTGCGGCACCTGCAGGCTGAACCAGTGCTCGGTGTTGTGTGTGACGCCTGCCGCATAACGGTGACGCCAGGTCGGGAAGATTTCGAAGTCGATATGGTGATGCCAGTCGACGAGCGCCTCACGCGGCACGACTTCACCGCCGATCACGATGCCCGTCTCTTCCGCCACTTCGCGGATGGCCGTCTGCGCGATCGGCTCGTCGACGTGATCCTTCGAGCCCGTCACGGATTGCCAGAAGGCCTCCCGGTCGGCTCGCTCGATGAGCAGCACGTCGAGATCGGGCGTATGAATGACGACGAGAACGGATTCCGGAATCTTCGGCGGTTTCGGCATGGTGATAACGCGAGGCGCGGTTTTGCTGACGGGACCGCGCGATTGCATGTCGGACGGCAGAGCTTACAACGACTGTAACGCAAAAAGCGAAAAAGGCGCATGACGCGCCTTTTTCGCTGGATGTTTTGCGCGCACGTCGTTGTTTTAACGACGCAACCGCGCAAACGGTCACATTTACGCTTTCTGCTCGGGCTGACGCAGACGGATGTGCAGCTCGCGCAGCTGGCGCTCATCGACTTCGCTCGGCGCCTGCGTGAGCAAATCCTGCGCGCGCTGCGTCTTCGGGAAGGCGATCACGTCGCGGATCGAGTCTGCGCCCGCCATCATCGTGACGATGCGGTCCAGACCGAAGGCGATGCCGCCGTGCGGCGGCGCGCCGTACTGCAGCGCGTCCAGCAGGAAGCCGAATTTCGCGCGCGCTTCTTCGGCGCCGATCTTCAGCGCGCGGAACACCTTGCTCTGCACGTCTTCCTGGAAGATACGCACCGAACCGCCGCCGATTTCCCAGCCGTTCAGCACGATGTCATACGCCTTCGCGAGGCAGCGGCCCGGGTCCGTTTCCAGATATTCCAGGTGCTCGTCCTTCGGGCTCGTGAACGGGTGATGCGCGGCGACGTAGCGGTTTTCTTCTTCGTCGTATTCGAACATCGGGAAGTCGACGACCCACAGCGGCTTCCAGCCCTTCTCGACCAGACCGTTCGCCTTGCCGAACTCCGAATGACCGATCTTCAGACGCAGCGCGCCGAGGCTGTCGTTGACGACCTTCGCACGATCCGCCGCGAAGAAAATAATGTCGCCGTCCTGCGCGCCCGTGCGCTCGATGATCGCCGCGATGGCCGCATCGTGCAGGTTCTTGACGATCGGGCTTTGCAGGCCGTCACGGCCCTTCGCCACTTCGTTGATCTTGATCCACGCGAGACCCTTCGCGCCGTAGATGCGCACGAATTCCGTATAGCTGTCGATGTCGCCACGCGACAGCTCGCCGCCCTTCGGCACGCGCAGCGCCGCGACGCGGCCGTCCTTCGTGTTCGCCGGCGTGCTGAACACCTTGAAGTCGACGTCCTTCATCGCGTCCGTCAGTTCGGTGAACTCGAGCTTGACGCGCAGGTCCGGCTTGTCCGAACCGAAGCGGCGCATGGCTTCCGAATACGGCATCACGGCGAACTTCGCGTCCAGTTCGACGCCAATCGTTTCCTTGAACACGTGACGCGTCATGTCTTCGAACAGGTCACGGATTTCCTGCTCGCCCAGGAACGACGTTTCGCAGTCGATCTGCGTGAACTCCGGCTGACGGTCGGCACGCAGGTCTTCGTCGCGGAAGCACTTGACGATCTGGTAGTAACGGTCGAAGTTCGCGACCATCAGCAGCTGCTTGAAGAGCTGCGGCGATTGCGGCAGCGCGAAGAACTGGCCCGCGTTCACACGCGACGGCACGAGGTAATCGCGCGCGCCTTCCGGCGTGCTCTTGGTCAGCATCGGCGTTTCGATGTCGATGAAGCCGCGCGAATCGAGGTACTTGCGCACTTCCATCGTCACGCGATAACGCAGGCGCAGGTTGTGTTGCATCTGCGGACGGCGCAGGTCCAGCACGCGGTGCGTGAGGCGCGTGGTTTCCGACAGGTTGTCGTCGTCGAGCTGGAACGGCGGCGTCACCGACGCGTTAAGAACGTTCAGTTCGTGGCACAGCACTTCGATCTTGCCGCTCGTCAGGCTGGCGTTCGTCGTGCCTTCCGGACGGTTGCGCACGACACCCTTCACCTGGACGCAGAATTCGTTACGCACGCCTTCGGCCGTCTTGAACATCTCAGCGCGGTCCGGGTCGCAGACGACCTGAACGAGGCCTTCGCGGTCGCGCAGGTCGATGAAGATAACGCCGCCATGGTCGCGGCGGCGGCTCACCCAGCCGCACAGCGACACAGTTTGACCCAGCAGGTGTTCGGTCACCAGACCGCAGTATTCAGATCTCATCGACATGATGTTTGTCTTTCGTTTTGCATTGGTTGAACGGCGCGCGCCGCACCGTGTGACGGGCGGCGCAAGCCGGCATTACAGCGGCGGCTCGACAGGCGTGCGGCGCTCAGGCGCCGGCTGATTCGCGGGCGGAGCAACGACGCCCATCGAGACAATGTACTTGAGTGCGGCGTCGACGGTCATGTCGAGCTCGATCACTTCGCTTTTCGGCACCATCAGGAAGAAGCCGGACGTCGGGTTCGGCGTGGTCGGCACATAGACGCTGACGTGGTCTTCCTTGAGATGGTTGACGACGTCGCCGCCGGGGATGCCCGTCAGAAACCCGATGGTGTAGGACCCCTTGCGCGGATATTCGATCAGCAGCGCCTTGCGGAACGCATTACCGCTCGACGACAGCAGCGTGTCGGACACCTGCTTGACGCTGGTGTAGATCGGACCGACGACGGGAATGCGCGCGACGATCAGTTCCCACCAGCCGACCAGCTTCTGCCCGACGAAGTTCTGCGTCAATAGACCGACTACGAAAATGAAGGCGAGCGTCAACACGGCGCCAAGGCCGGGCAGGCGGAAGCCGAGCATCCGCTCCGGCTGCCACGACCGGGGCAGCAGCAGCAACGTCTGATCCATCGTGCCGATGATCAGGCC
Organism: Paraburkholderia caribensis; assembly: GCF_002902945.1. Taxonomy (NCBI): domain Bacteria; kingdom Pseudomonadati; phylum Pseudomonadota; class Betaproteobacteria; order Burkholderiales; family Burkholderiaceae; genus Paraburkholderia; species Paraburkholderia caribensis. Next base: position 471,752 of record NZ_CP026101.1, on the reverse strand, counting down.
GAGCACCCACAGCGTGATGGCAAGAGGCACCAGCACCAGCAGGCCTGTCAGAAACACCGATTTGAGCGTCGTCTTTTTGGTCGTCATGTATACCGCCAGAAATCCGCGCGACTGCGTTGCGCGGCGTCTACGTCACCTTACGGTGGCGAAACTGCTAGGTGCCCGAGCTGCTCGCGGTAGCGGGAGCGGGTGACGCTGCCGGCGCCGCAGCCGGTGTGGCCGTGGACGCTTCGCTCCCGGACGAACCCGCCGCCTCAGGCTTGCTTTCCGTTTTGGACGCCGACGCGTCCGGGCCGCTGCTGGCAGCGCCGCCCGAATTGGTGGCCGAATTGCCACCACGGAAGTCCGTGACATACCAGCCCGAACCCTTTAGCTGGAAGCCGGCAGCGGTGACCTGCTTGCGGAAAGCATCGGTTCCGCACTCCGGGCATTGCGTCAACGGGGCGTCGCTCATTTTCTGGAGCACGTCCTTCGCGAATCCGCATGACTCGCAACGATAAGCGTAGATCGGCATGACCTTGTCCCTACTGAAAACTCTTTGAGCGCTTGCAAAGCCTTGAATTATAGCCGCAAACAATGGCACGCCCCGGAATTCGGGGTGGAACGGCCGACGCGGCGGCCACGCTTTAGCTGAGGGCGGCGGAACCGGGAATCAAGCCTTTGTTCCACCACGCCGGCGAAATGTCAGCCAGCGCTCGCGTCCGGCAAAGACGGAGATCGAGTCGCTGACGGGTTCGTCTTCCAGCAACTCGAAATGGGGCGATAGCAGCGCGTCGAGCTCGGCTCGCTCGATGATGAACGGCGGCCCTTTTGGCGAGCCGCCGCCGATGAAAAAGAATCCGGCGAGCAATCCGCCCGCGGGCAAGAGTTCGGCCATGCGCGCCAGCCAGGCCGCGCGTCGCGACGGCGGCAGCGCGCACAGGAATGCCCGCTCATAAATCCACCCCGGCTCGAATGGCGGCGTATAGGTGAAGAAGTCCGCCTGTTCGACGAGGCTCGCATGCGTGCCCAATTGGGCCCGGGCAGCTGCGACGGCGTGGGCCGCGAAGTCGATCGCGCGCAAGGTCCAGCCTTTCTCGGCGAGCCACCATGCCTCGTACGCGCTGCCGCAGCCCGGAATGAGCACCGGCATCGGCGCGTGCCGTTCGACGAACGCCTTGAACGCCGACGGCACGCCCGCCTGGTCCCACGGCGTGAAACCGCGTTCGAAGCGTTCGTCCCAGAAGCCGGGCGCGTTCGGATCGCGGCTCTCGAAATCGGGTGGCACGGGTGGAACGGTCGGCCTGGAGTCGCTCATCGGTACATCTCCTTAAACGCCGTCAATAGCCGCCGTACGCGATGGCGAGCCATGCGCGCGCCAGCACGGCGCCGACACCGACAGCCACGCCGAACATCAGCAGGCCTTGCAGCAGCCGGTTCGTGCGTTTCTGCTCCAGCAGAATCTGGCGGATGGTTTCGTCGTTGATGCCGCGCTGCTGCGCGTCGTGACGTTGCGCCAGCGCGTGATGAATCAGCCGCGGCAGCTGCGGCAGCGTCTTGCTCCACTGTGGCGCCTCGATCTTCAACCGCTCATACCATCCCTTCACGCCGATCTGCTCGTTCATCCAGCGCTCCAGATACGGCTTCGCGGTCTTCCACAGGTCGAGTTCCGGATCGAGCGAACGGCCCAGCCCTTCGACGTTCAGCATAGTCTTCTGCAGCAGCACCAGTTGCGGCTGGATTTCCACGTTGAAGCGGCGCGACGTCGAAAAGAGCCGCATCAGCACCTGGCCGAGCGAAATGTCCTTCAGCGCGCGATCGAAATACGGCTCGCAGACCGCGCGAATCGCGCTTTCCAGTTCTTCGACGCGCGTCGTGGGCGGCACCCAGCCGGACTCCAGATGCAGCGTCGCGACGCGGTGATAGTCGCGCTTGAAGAACGCGAGAAAGTTCTGTGCGAGATAGTTCTTATCGAAGTCCGACAGCGCGCCGATGATGCCGAAATCGAGCGCGATATAGCGGCCGAAATGCACCGGGTCGAGACTGACCTGAATGTTGCCGGGATGCATGTCCGCGTGGAAAAAGCCGTCGCGGAACACCTGCGTGAAGAAAATCTCGACGCCCTCGCGCGCGAGCTTCGGAATATCGACGCCCGCCGCCCGCAGCGTATCGACCTGGCTGATGGGCACGCCGACCATCCGCTCCATCACGAGCACGTTCGCCGTGCAGTATTCCCAGTACATCTCCGGCACGAGCAACAGATCGAGACCCGCGAAGTTACGCCGCAGCTGGCTGCCGTTGGCGGCTTCGCGCATCAGGTCGAGTTCGTCGTGCAGATACTTGTCGAATTCCGCGACCACTTCGCGCGGCTTCAGGCGCTTGCCGTCCGCCCACAGACGCTCCGCCCACACGGCGATGTCGCGCAGCAGTGCGAGATCGGAATCGATCACGGGCAGCATGTTCGGCCGCAACACCTTCACGGCGACCTGCTTGCCCGCGTGCTGGCCCGTCTTCAGGGTCGCGAAGTGAACCTGCGCGATCGACGCGCTCGCCACGGGCACGCGCTCGAAATCGTCGAAGATCGTATCGACAGGCGCGCCGAGCGACTTTTCGATAATGGCGATCGCCACCGCCGAATCGAACGGCGGCACCTGGTCCTGCAGCTTGGCAAGCTCGCTCGCGATGTCGGGGCGCAGCAGGTCGCGGCGCGTAGACAGCACCTGGCCGAACTTCACGAAAATCGGCCCGAGGCTTTCCAGCGCGAGACGCAGCCGCACGCCTGGCGGCTGGTCGAACTTCCTGCCAATGGTGGTGATACGCAGCAACATCCGCACGCGGCGGTCGTTGATGCGACTCAGCATCATCTCGTCCAGCCCAAAGCGGATGACGGTGAAGAAAATCTTGAGGAAACGCAGAAAACGCATGGTTGAGCCCGGTGACTAGCGCGTGCCGCGCGACGTGGCGGCGCCGCCCGGCGCATTGGCGCCGCGGGCTTCGACCTTCTGTTCGAGACGCTCGATGCGCTTCTCGACGCGCGCGAGCGCGTCGCGGGCGCGCGCCAGCTCGACGTTGAAGTCGTCGAGTGCGGTGCGGCGCACGAGTTGCGGGTTTTCGTCCAGCAGATATTCGGCCACCGATTCGAGCAGATTGCGGCCCGTGCGCAGCGCATGATCGCCGACCGTGCGCGCCACCGACGCGATCCGCCATGCGGGTCCGTCGCCGATCAGCTTCGCCAGATCCTCTTCCGGCTCCCAGCGCAGATGCTCGGCGAGCTTCGCGATGGCCGTCGCGAACTCGGCGTCGCCTTCGATCTTCACATGCTTCATCACGGCCGCCTGGCCGCCTTGCAGGAACGCGGGAACGGCGTCCGGCGGCACCGAGACGGTGACATCGAACGTGTTGTGCGCTTCGCTTTCGTCGACAGCGCTCAGATAGCCGTCTGGCTGCACCAGCAGGATCAGCGTGACGGGAGGACAGGACAGCCGCGCAATTTTGCCGGCGTATGGGGTGAGACGTTCGCGCGCCCACGTTTCGCGGGCGAGCAGATGGTTGACGGCAGCAGCGAAGGGCTTGGCGGCAAGGGTCATCGGCAGTGGAAAGAGAAAACCCGCGCCGGCGACTGCCGACGCGGGTTCCTATTGTAACGTCCGTTCGCTTCGAGCCTGACTCTGCCGAACGGCTAATCCTTGACGGGATCAGTGATGATTCGGCTGCTGGATGCCCGCGAGCAGCCAGCCTTCGCCGTTGCGCTTCGACAGGTTCCAGATTTCCTCGAACGGCTCCGCCGCGCCGCCCGACGTTTCGCGGATCAGGCCATGGAAACGCACGCTCGCGAGATGTTCGCTGCCGCGGTCTTCGACGCCCAGCAGATCGGCGTCCAGCTTCACGACGTCCGTCTGGTTCTTTTCGGCTCCGCGCGAACTCAGGTCGACCCGTACTTCGGCGAACATCTCGGGTGTCGTGAACTCGCGGATGTCGTCCATGTTGCCCGCGTCCCACGCAGCCTGCAGACGCACGAAGTAAACCTTCGCGTTGCGCAGGAACGCTTCCGTGTCGAAGCCTGCCGGAACGGCCGGCGCGGTGGCGATTTCAGGCGTGGTCAGCGGATTGCCCTGGGGCCCGAGGTACGAGCCGGCCGGCGGCGCCGTGTAGCGCGGCTCCTGCGTGTAACCCGTGCCGCCCGCGTTCAGCGTCGGCGCGCCGCCCGCGTAGGCCGGCCTCTGCGCGTCGCGCTTGCGGCCCGTGAACTTGCGGATCAGCCAGATAGCGACGAACGCGATCAGCGCGATCACGATCAGGTTCGACATCATGCCGGCGAACGCTTCGCCAAGACCGAAGTGCGACAGCAGCGCTGCGATACCCAGACCGGCCGCGAGACCGGCGATCGGCCCGAGCCAGCGCGAGCGGTTAGGCTGCGCAGCGGGCGTGGGCGGCGGCGTGGCGGGACGCTGCTGCTGCATGGCCTGCGACGGCGCACCCGGCGACTGCGAAGGCGCCGACTGCTGTGACGGCTGGGTGATGTTCGACTGACGCCCGATACTGCGGCCGCCGCCCATGCGTTTCGCTTCGGCGTCGAGCGAGGCCAGCGTACCGATCGAAATCAGGCCGACCATCGCGATCAGTCCGATTCTCCTCGCCCATGCCCCCTTAACCTTACAACGAGATGACAGATTCGAATCAGACATTTCTCCAATTTCCTTTTAAAAACGAGAAGTTAGGGAGATTAGTATTTCGTCCCTACATGCAAGGCTACCACGCCAGCTGACAAATTGTAATATTTGACGGCTTCGAGGCCAGCTTGTTCCATCATCGTCTTCAAAGTTTCCTGGTCCGGATGCATACGGATGGATTCAGCCAGATAGCGGTAGCTCTCGGCATCCTTCGCGAAGCGCTCGCCGAGCCACGGCAGCACCTTAAAAGAATAGACGTCGTACGCCTTCTTGAGCGGGTCCCAAACTTTCGAAAATTCCAGCACGAGCACGCGCCCGGCCGGCTTCAACACACGGCGCATTTCCGCGAGCGCCGCGTCCTTGTGCGTCATGTTGCGCAAGCCGAATGCCACGGTCACCACGTCGAAGTAGTTGTCGGGAAAGGGGATTTTTTCGGCGTCGCAAAGCAGCGTCGGGGTGATGATGCCCTTGTCGATCAGGCGGTCGCGGCCCACGCGCAACATCGATTCGTTGATGTCCGTGTGCCACACTTCGCCCGTCTCGCCCGCCTGCCTGGCGAAGGTCTTCGACAGATCGCCCGTGCCGCCCGCGATGTCGAGCACCTTGTAGCCGGGCCGCACGTTGGCCTGCGCGATCGTGAACGCCTTCCACGCGCGGTGCATCCCGCCCGACATCAGGTCGTTCATCAGGTCATAGTTGGAGGCGACCGAGTGGAACACGCCGGCCACTTTCTTCGCTTTTTCCTGTTCGTCGACTGTCTGATAGCCGAAGTGGGTTTTGGTCATCGCGCTTCGTCCTTTCGCGTATTCTTAAGAGATTGTTGCGCCGCATCAAGCGACGGGAAGGCCGGGAATCGTATCAGTGACTGTGGCCGTGCGCAGGGCCGGATACGGGCATCGGCGCATCCCGGTCGACGCCTGCTGCCTTGAGTTTGCCGAAATACTCGGCCCAGAGTTCGTCCTGGCGCGTCGCGAGGTCCCACAGCAAGTCCCACGAATAGATGCCCGTGTTGTGGCCGTCGGAGAAGGTTGGCTGCAGCGCATAGTTGCCGACGCCTTCGAGCGCCGTAATCGACACTTCGCGCTTGCCTGTCTGCAGCGTTTCCTGGCCCGGCCCGTGACCGCGCACTTCCGCCGAAGGCGAATAGACGCGCATCAGTTCGAACGGCACGCGGTAACTCTTGCCGTCCGCGTACTGCAATTCGAGCACGCGCGACACGGCATGAACGACGACGCCGGCGGGCACCGGCGTGTCGGGTTTCAATCCACTCATGATGACCTCAGACGAGAGCGTGTTCGATTTCGCCGCGTACCGCCTCGCGCAGCAATGTGGCCTGCGCGCGGCGCTGCGACAGCATCGCTTCGGAAACGGTGCGCTGGCGCGGCGCCCAGATGGGCAGCGGAAAATGCGCGTCGTTGGAGAACCGGGGGATCACATGCCAGTGCACGTGCGGCACCTGGTTGCCGAGACTCGCCAGATTCACCTTGACGGGTTGCAGGATGCGCCGGATCGCGCGCTCGACGGCATACACCGCGCGCATCACGCGGTCGCGCTCGGCCTCGCCCAGATCCGAAAACTCGGCGACATGCCTGTTCCAGATCACCCGGCAAAAACCGGGGTAGTCATGTTCGTCGGCGAGGACGACACGCAGCGTGTCGTCCTGCCACAGCACATCGCCACCGTCTTCACGGCAGAAGATACAGTCCATCGTCGTCCTCGAACGGAACCTTTATCGCGCCATTAGACCAGCACGCGCTCGATTCCGCCATTGTTCGCACGCTGCACATAGTCGGCCATCCAGTTCTCGCCGAGCACGTGTCGCGCGATTTCGACAACGATATAGTCCGCTTCGATATTCGCGTCTTCGTTGTAGCGCGACAGGCCTTGCAGACAGGACGGGCAGCTCGTCAGGATCTTGACGTCGGTCCCCGCGCCGTTCGCATCATTGGCGCCGTTCGGTTGCGGGCCGTCGCCCGCCTTCAGCACCGAACCCGGCTGCGCGTTCGCGCCCGCGTCGGCCACGACGGGAATACCGCGCAGCTTCGCCGCGCCCTTGCGGATTTCCTCTTCCTTGCGGAAGCGCACCTGCGTCGAAATATCCGGTCGCGTGACGGCCAGCGTGCCCGACTCGCCGCAGCAACGATCGTTCTTCTCGATCCTGTAGCCGTCCTTTTCAGAGCCCATCAGCTCGTTGACCAGCTTGACGGGGTCGATCGTCTTGATCGGCGTGTGGCACGGGTCGTGATACATGTAGCGCGTGCCCTTCACGCCGTCGAGCTTGATGCCCTTCTCCAGCAGGAATTCGTGGATGTCGATGATCCGGCAGCCCGGGAAGATCTTCTCGAATTCGTAGCCAGCCAGCTGGTCGTAGCACGTGCCGCACGACACCACCACCGTCTTGATGTCCAGATAATTCAGCGTGTTCGCGACACGGTGGAACAGCACGCGGTTATCCGTGACGATCTGCTCGGCCTTGTCGAACTGGCCCGACCCGCGCTGCGGGTAGCCGCAGCACAGATAGCCCGGCGGCAGCACCGTCTGCACGCCCGCTTCCCATAGCATCGCCTGCGTGGCGAGACCGACCTGCGAGAACAGGCGCTCGGAACCGCAACCGGGGAAGTAGAACACCGCTTCCGAATCGACGGTCGTGGCCTTCGGGTTGCGGATGATCGGGACGATCTTGTTGTCCTCGATGTCGAGCAGTGCGCGCGCCGTTTTCTTGGGCAGATTGCCCGGCATCTTCTTGTTGACGAAGTGGATCACCTGCTCGACCACGGGCGGCTTGCCCGTCGTCGCGGGCGGATGCGCCGTCTGCTTCTTGACGAGCTTCTTCAGCACGTCGTTGCCCAGGCGCTGCGCCTTGTAGCCGACGCCCATCATCGCGGTGCGCGCGAGATTGATGGTCTGCGGATTGGTCGCGTTCAGGAAGAACATGCCCGCCGCGTTGCCCGCGTTGAACTTCTTCTTGCCCATCTTGCGCAGCAGATTGCGCATGTTCATCGTGACGTCGCCGAAGTCGATCTTCACCGGGCACGGCGTCACGCACTTGTGGCAGACGGTGCAGTGATCGGCGACATCGTTGAACTCGTCCCAGTGCTTGATCGACACGCCGCGGCGCGTCTGCTCTTCATACAGGAACGCCTCGACCAGCAGCGAGGTGGCGAGAATCTTGTTGCGCGGGCTGTACAGCAGGTTCGCGCGCGGCACGTGCGTCGCGCAAACGGGCTTGCACTTGCCGCAACGCAGGCAGTCCTTCACCGAATCGGCGATCGCGCCGATATCGGACTGCTGCATGATCAGCGATTCATAACCCATCAGCCCGAACGACGGCGTGTACGCGTTGCGCAAATCCGCGCCTTCGAGCAGCTTGCCCTTGTTGAAGCGGCCATGCGGGTCCACGCGCTGCTTGTACGCGCGGAATTCGCCGATCTCGTCTTCCGTGAGGAACTCGAGCTTCGTGATGCCAATGCCGTGCTCGCCGGAAATCACGCCATCCAGCGAACGCGCGAGCTTCATGATGCGCGCGACGGCAACGTGCGCGTCCTGCAGCATCTCGTAGTTATCGGAGTTGACGGGGATGTTCGTATGAACGTTGCCGTCGCCTGCGTGCATGTGCAGCGCGACGAACACGCGGCCGCGCAGCACCTGCTTGTGGATGGCCTGCGCTTCGTCGAGGATCGGCTTGAACTCGCCGCCGTTGAAGATCTGGCGCAGTTCCGCGCGGATTTCCTGCTTCCACGACACGCGCACCGTGCGGTCCTGGACGATATGGAACACGTTCGCGTCCGGCTGATCGTCGACCCGGTCCGCGAATTTTTCCGCGAGCCCCGCATAGCCGAGTCCCACGAGATAGTGCTGCGCTTCACGCAACGACAAGTCGAGCTTGTCGCGCAGGAATTCCCAGCGCTTCTTCACATGGGCGAGCAGTTCGAGCGCCTGTTGCACGCGGTCTTCGAGCAATTCGGCGCTCGGAATTTCGTTCGCGTCGTCGCTCTTGCCGAGCGGCAGCTTGCCGCTCCTGAAGAACGCTTCGAGCGCGTCGACCAGTTGCAGCTTGTTCTTGATCGACAGTTCGATGTTGATGCGCTCGATGCCGTCCGTGTATTCGCCCATGCGATTGAGCGGAATCACGACGTCTTCGTTGATCTTGAACGCGTTGGTGTGCTTCGCGATCGCGGCCGTGCGGCTGCGGTCGAGCCAGAAGCGCTTGCGCGCCTCGGCGCTCACGGCGACAAAGCCTTCGCCGCTCTTGCCGTTGGCCATGCGGATGACTTCCGACGTCGCCGTCGCGACAGCGTCCGCATCGTCGCCGACAATGTCGCCGATCAGCACCATCTTCGGAAACGAATTGCGCTTGCTCTTGGTCGCATAGCCGACCGCGCGCAGATAACGCTCGTCGAGATGTTCGAGGCCCGCGAGAATCGCGCCGCCCTGCTTCGACGTTTCGAACAGATAATCCTTGATTTCGACGATGCTCGGAATCGCCTCGCGCGCCTGGCCGAAGAACTCCAGGCAAACGGTGCGCGTATGCGCGGGCATCTTGTGCAGCACCCAGCGCGCCGACGTGATCAGGCCGTCGCAGCCTTCCTTCTGGATGCCCGGCAGGCCGGCGAGGAATTTATCCGTGACGTCCTTGCCGAGACCTTCCTTGCGAAAACGCCGGCCTTCGATGTCGAGCGACTCGGTGCGCAGCAGCTTTTCGCCCGGCGCGTATTCGCCGTCGAACCACTTCAGTTCGAAGCGCGCGACGGGAATGTCGTGAATCTTGCCGAGGTTGTGATCGAGGCGCGTGACTTCGAGCCAGTTCCCTTCCGGGTCGACCATGCGCCACCACGCGAGGTTGTCGAGCGCCGTGCCCCACAGCACGGCCTTCTTGCCGCCCGCGTTCATCGCGACGTTACCGCCGATGCACGATGCGTCCAGCGAGGTCGGATCGACGGCGAACACATAGCCCGCCTGCTCGGCCGCTTCCGTCACGCGACGCGTGACGACGCCTGCGCCGGAGAAGATCGTCGGCACCTTATGCGCAACGCCGGGCAGTTCGGTCAATTCGACCGCGCCGAGTTGTTCGAGCTTCTCGGTGTTGATGACGGCCGAAAACGGCGTAAGCGGCACCGCGCCGCCCGTGTAGCCCGTGCCGCCGCCGCGCGGAATCACGGTCAGGCCGAGTTCGAAACACGCCTTGATGAGACCGGCGATTTCGGCTTCCGTGTCCGGCGTCAGCACGACGAACGGATATTCGACGCGCCAGTCGGTCGCGTCCGTCACGTGCGAAACACGCGCGAGGCCGTCGAAGCGGATGTTGTCCTTCTGCGTCTGGCGGCCCAGCACTTTGGTCGCGCGACGGCGCAGGTCGGCCATTTTCTCGAACTCGCCCGCGAACGCATCGACGGCGCGGCGCGCGGCGGCGACCAGCGTTTCGACACGTGCCGCGCGATCGACGCCCGCATCGTCGCCATGCTCGACGAGGTCGGCGCGGCGGCGCTTTTCGATTTCGGTCAGACGGTGATTCAGCGCTTCGATCAGCAGCGCGCGGCGCTTCGGGTTGTCGAGCAGGTCGTCCTGCAGGTAAGGATTGCGGCGCACGACCCAGATGTCGCCGAGCACTTCGTACAGCATGCGCGCCGAGCGGCCCGTGCGGCGTTCCGCGCGCAGTTCGTCGAGCGCGGCCCACGCCTCGTCGCCAAGCAGACGGATGACGATTTCGCGGTCGGAGAACGACGTGTAGTTGTAGGGGATTTCGCGCAGACGCGGTTCGGCGTCGGCGGCAACGGTGGCGGCGGCGCCGTGCGGATCGAAAACTTGAGGTGCGTTCATGTTTGGACGACTCGGTAGGTCAGCGGCGTGCGCTCATCGTTGAGGCCCGCTGACAGTGCGCGTGGGGCGCAATGCTGGAAATCTTTCTAGTGTGCGAAGCCGCAACCGGCGGGCCAGCGCCCGGGATCGCCGGGGATATGGCTGGAACGTGGGTGGCCGGCCGCCTCGCGGCGCTCAGAGGCAGCTACACGATCGTGCATGCCGCACGTGCCGCTGCGCCGCGGGACGAGACTCGCGCGGGACGGGCATCAAATGGGCGATCCGAGGCTGCCAGTGCATCTTCCGATCCTTGTTCCAAAATAGGATTCTACCGCATGATCCTATTGCGCGTTGACGCCTGAATGTCCGCGCGACAAGCCTTTGCGCGTTGGCTTGCCAGAATTCGCCACGAAAATGCCCGGCGGCGACTCCCTCAAAACGCATCGCGTCCGCGCCCACGCTGAGCCCGATTTTTCGACCGTCCGGTCGGCTGGCCAAGCTTGTCGATAAAGCGAACGCAATCGGACGAATCCCGGATCAGGTGCGTCCGGACAGACGGTTGGCGCTATCATTGATCCTTTCCTGTCCGAAATAGCGCATCGCGCGTGACCCGCATGGCTTCCCACGACTACCTGAAGAAAATCCTCACCGCCCGCGTCTACGACGTCGCGCGTGAGACCGAACTCGAACATGCGCGGAATCTGTCCGCACGGCTGCGCAACCCGATTTACCTGAAGCGCGAAGACAACCAGCCCGTCTTCTCCTTCAAGCTGCGCGGCGCCTACAACAAGATGGCGCACATTCCCGCCGACGCGCTCGCACGCGGCGTGATTACGGCTTCGGCGGGCAACCATGCGCAAGGCGTCGCGTTGTCGGCGGCACGGATGGGTGTGAAGGCGATCATCGTCGTTCCCGTGACGACGCCGCAGGTGAAAGTCGACGCCGTGCGCGCGCACGGCGGCCCGACCGTCGAAGTCGTGCAGTCGGGCGAGTCGTATAGCGATGCCTACGCACACGCTGTCAAACTGCAGGAACAACACGGCCTGACCTTCGTCCATCCGTTCGACGACGAATACGTGATCGCCGGCCAGGGCACGGTCGCGATGGAAGTGCTGAGCCAGCATCAGGCGCCCATTCACGCGATCTTCGTTCCTATCGGCGGCGGCGGTCTCGCGGCGGGCATCGCGGCGTACGTGAAATCGGTGCGCCCGGAGATCAAGGTGATCGGCGTGCAGACCGAGGATTCCTGCGCGATGGCACAGTCGCTGAAGGCGGGCGAACGCGTCACGCTGAACGAAGTGGGTCTGTTCTCGGACGGCACGGCCGTCAAGCTGGTCGGCGAGGAGACGTTCCGCCTGTGCCAGGAATATCTCGACGAAGTGTTGACCGTGGACACCGACGCACTGTGCGCGGCGATCAAGGACGTCTTCCAGGACACCCGCAGTGTGCTGGAACCGGCCGGGTCGCTGGCTGTAGCGGGCGCGAAGCAGTACGCGGAACGTGAAGGCATCGAGAACCAGACGCTGATCGCCGTCACGTCCGGCGCGAACATGAACTTCGACCGCATGCGCTTCGTCGCGGAGCGCGCGGAAGTCGGCGAGGCGCGCGAGGCCGTGTTCGCGGTGACGATTCCCGAAGAGCGCGGCAGCTTTAAGCGGTTCTGCGAACTGGTCGGCACGCGCAGCGTCACGGAGTTCAACTACCGTATTGCGGATTCGAAGTCGGCCCATATCTTTGTCGGCGTGCAGATCCGCAACCGCAGCGAGTCCGCGCAGATCGCGGGCGCGTTCGAGGCGCACAACTTCGCCACCGTCGATCTGACGGGCGACGAGCTATCGAAGCAGCATATCCGCTACATGGTCGGCGGCCGCTCGCCGCTCGCGCACGACGAGCGCCTGTTCCGCTTCGAGTTTCCCGAACGGCCGGGCGCGCTGATGAAGTTCCTGTCGTCGATGGCGCCGAACTGGAACATCAGCCTCTTCCACTACCGGAACCAGGGCGCGGATTACAGCTCGATCCTCGTCGGCATCCAGGTGCCGTCGGCGGAAGATTCGGAATTCGCGCGCTTCCTTGCGACGCTCGGCTATCCGTATTGGGAAGAGACGTTGAACCCGGTGTATCGACTGTTCCTTGGATAACGAAGCACGCGCATGGCCTTTTCGCTCGACGACAAACTGGTAGTGGCGATTTCCTCGCGCGCGCTGTTCGACTTCGAGGAAGAGAACCGCGTGTACGAGGATGGCAATCTGCGCGACTACGAAGCACTGCAGCGTGAGCGGCTGAACGTGCCGGCCAAGCCAGGCGTCGCGTTTCCGCTGATTCGCAAGCTGCTTGCGCTCAACACGGGCGCGCATTGCGTGGAAGTGGTGATTCTGTCGCGCAGCGATCCCATCAGCGGCTTGCGTGCGTTCAGTTCGTGCCGCGAGCATGGGCTCGCAATCGAGCGTGGAGTGTTCACGCGCGGTCGCGCGCCGTTCGCATATCTGAAGCCGCTGAATGCATCGTTGTTTCTGTCGGCGAATCAGGATGACGTTCGCGATGCCTTGGCCGCCGGTTTTCCTGCTGCACGCGTGTTGCCCGAATCGGCGAGAATGGCGAGCAAGTATCCGGACGAAATCCGCATTGCGTTCGACGGCGACGCGGTGCTGTTTTCCGACGAAGCGGAGCGCGTGTTTCAGAAGGACGGCTTGGGGGCGTTTGTCGGTCATGAGATCGACAACAAGGATTTGCCGCTTGCCGATGGACCGCTCAAGCCTTTGTTGAAAGCGTTGCATCGGCTGCAGACGCTGGCCGACGAAGCCGCGCCGATGCAGATTCGCACCGCGCTGGTGACGGCGCGTTCGGCGCCCGCGCATGAGCGCGCGATACGCACATTGATGGCCTGGAACATCGAAATCGACGAAGCGATGTTTCTTGGCGGGCTCGACAAGAGCGCGTTTTTGCGCGAGTTCGAGCCGGACTTTTTCTTCGACGACCAAATTCGCCACTGCGAGTCGGCCCGTGACGTGACAGCGATCGGGCATGTATTGAGTGGCATCGTGAACGCATCATGACACCCGAACAATCACCGCTGGGCAAACCGTCCAGCTACACCGAACAGTACGATGCATCGTTGCTCTTTCCGATCGCGCGAAAGAATGCGCGCGAGCAGATCGGTATTGGGGCGACGTTGCCGTTTTTCGGCACGGACATCTGGAACGCTTATGAACTGTCGTGGCTGAATGCGCGCGGCAAGCCGCAGATTGCGATCGCCACTTTTTATATTCCGGCGGAATCGCCGAATATCGTCGAGTCGAAGTCATTCAAGCTGTATCTGGGCTCGTTCGCGCAGACTTCGTTCGATTCCATCGAGACGGTTCGCGACACGATCAAGCGCGATGTTTCCGCTGCGTGTGAGGCTTCCGTTTCGCTGCATCTTTATCCGCCGGCGGAATTTTCGAAGCTCTCGATGGATGAGTTTGAAGGGACTTCGCTGGATCGGCTCGATCTGGATACCGATGTTTATTTGCCGGATGCTTCGTTGCTCAAGGCTGCGCTTGACGAGGCGCCTACCGAAGAGACCTTGTTCTCCAATCTTCTGAAGTCGAATTGTCCGGTGACTGGGCAGCCTGATTGGGGTTCGGTGCAGATCCACTACGTGGGGCCGCAGATCGATCATGCTTCGTTGCTGCGGTACATTATTTCGTATCGAAACCATACTGGGTTTCATGAACAGTGTGTCGAGAAGATCTTTCTCGACGTGCTCAAGGTTTGTCAGCCTGTGAAGCTGGCCGTCTATGCGCGCTATACGCGGCGCGGTGGGCTGGATATCAATCCTTTCCGTACTAACTTTAATCTGCCGATGCCGGATAATTTGCGGACCGCAAGGCAGTGATTTTGGGGTTTTCTGTCTGCGACGCTTGGGGTGGGGTTTGGGTTTTGGGGTTTTGGGGTTTTGGGGTTTTGGGGTTTTGGGGTTTTGGGGTTTTGGGGTTTTGGGGTTTTGGGGTTTTGGGGTTTTGGGGTTTTGGGGTTTTGCGGTGGCAGCCGGGTTGCGGGTTCTGAGCTTTCGGTGGCATCCGCGAACTGTTAGCGTGCTTCACGCGTCGCCGTTCGGTGTTTTGGTCTTTGCGCCGGCATCCGCGATGCGTTAGCTCGCTTCAAGCGTCGCCCCTGTGCGGGGCGGCACCTACTTTTCTTTGCCGCCGCAAAGAAAAGTAGGCAAAAGAAAGCGGCTCAAACCGCCAACATTTCTTCTTGCCTGAGGGCCCCCAAAGGTTCTTACGCTTCACACGGCAATCACGTCATTCTTGCTCGTTGCCAGCGCTCTTGCTGGGCGCCTCACCCGCTTCACGCTCCCGCGTCACGCTACGCCCTGCCAGACAGTCCACCGCCGCCCAGGTGGCAAACTGTGTGTCGGCCCTCGGTGCTCCACATGCTTCACTCCAGACCAATTGCGCACGCGCTCCACCCTGTAAGAGCGCTAACGTGTACGTCAGGAAAACCTACACACAGTTTGCCACCTGGGCGGCACATACCATTCGCTGGCGCCGGCTCATGTACGGGTTTTTGAAGTGGGTGAGGCGCTAATTCAGCGCGTTGGCAACGCCCATCAACTAGCACGTTGCCGTTTGAAGCGTGGGGACGTTGGGGGCCCGTGGGCAAACGTCAAGCGCTGGCGGTGTGAGCCGCTTTCTTTTGCCTACTTTTCTTTGCGGCGGCAAAGAAAAGTAGGTGCCGCCCCGCACAGGGGCGACGCGTGAAGCACGCTAACGCATCGCGGATGCCAGCGAAAAAGCAAATCGCGGATGCCAGCAAAAGCAAAAGCAAAAGCACAAGCAAACCAAACCAAACCAAACCAAACCAAACCAAACCAAAAAACCTCAACCCGCAGGCTTCTTATAAGCGACGCAGTCAACCTCAACCTTACAATCGATCACCATCGACGACACAACACATGCCCGCGCAGGCGGATTCGCCCCAAAGTACTCCTTGAACACCTTGTTAAAGGAAGCAAAATCCCGCGGATCATCGAGCCACACCCCACACCGCACGACGTGCTCAGGCCCATACCCGGCCTCGGTCAAAATCGCCAGCACGTTCTGAATGGTCTTGTGCGACTGCTCGACAATCCCGCCATTGATCACTTCGCCGTTCTCCATCGGCGTCTGCCCCGACACGAACAGCCAGCCGTCCGCCTCGACCGCACGCGCAAACGGCATCACCTGACCGCCCGTGCCTTTGCCACCTTCAACGCCATAACGCTTCATCGTTCAACTCCTGTAACGTAAGCGCGTCCGCACCCAATGCGAACGCAAAAATTCAAAAGCCCTGCGTATGCTCGGCCCGCGACGCCGCCGTCGCCCCACGCGCCACAAACTTCCCCGCGCGCTCGCCCGTCGGCTTGCCATCCAGATACGACAGCACACCATTCACCCACACCGCGTCGATTCCGTCAGCCGCCTGCTGCGGCTTCTCGAATGTCGCCGCGTCGCGCACGCGCGCCGGGTCGAACAGCACGAGATCGGCGTGATAACCGATGTGCACCTCGCCACGCTCCTTCAACCCAAAACGCCGCGCCGACAAACTCGTCATCTTGCGAATC
Organism: Paraburkholderia caribensis; assembly: GCF_002902945.1. Lineage (NCBI taxonomy): Bacteria > Pseudomonadati > Pseudomonadota > Betaproteobacteria > Burkholderiales > Burkholderiaceae > Paraburkholderia > Paraburkholderia caribensis. The sequence continues at coordinate 455,723 of NZ_CP026101.1, read as the reverse complement.
GCCTCTTCCAGCGGAATCAGCTGCTGGTCGCGCGCATAGTGGCCCAGCACACGCGGAAACGCGCCCCACAAACGCGGATGCGGCAACGGATCGTTCGGCAAACCATCGGAGCCCACCATCGTCGCCGGATGCGACAGGATGCGCCGCACATCGTCCTCGGACATGTTGTGATAGACGGCACCCGCAGGCTGCAAACGCTTCGCCGCTTCCTGCTGCGGCACACCCCACTCCGCCGCGATCTCCTTCACCATCTTGCCCGCCATCTCGGGATGCGGCGTCGACCACGTGATCGTGATGTCGATATCGCCCGTCACCTGCTTGACGTCGAGCGTCGATGAACTGCGGTTGTACGGATAACAGTCGCAACCGACAGGATGAAACTGCCGCGCGCCTTCCAGCGACGCAAGCACCTCGACACTGCGCCCCCAGTTCGACGGCCCCGCGCATTTCAGGTGCGAGATGATGACTGGCACGCGCGCATGCTTGCCGATGCGGTACGCCTCGTCCATCGCATCGAGAATCGCATCGAACTCGGTGCGCATGTGCGTCGTGTACAACGCGCCCGCCACCGCGAGCGGTTCAGCCAGCGACATCACTTCTTCCGTCGGCGCGGCAAAGGCGGAGCCATACGCGAGCCCCGAACTCAAGCCCAGCGCGCCATTCGCGAGCGCCTCTTCGAGCTGCACGCGCATCCCGTCGATTTCCTCACGCGTCGCCGCGCGGTCGAGCCGGTCCATGTGGTTGTTACGCAGCGCCGTATGTCCGATCAACGCGCCGACATTCACAGAAGGCTTCGCCTCATTCACGGCATCGACATAGGCGGCGAATGTGGGGTACTGAAATGCATCGCGCGCGCCGAGCAGGTTCATCGGATCGGGCGGGTCGCCTTTGAGCGACACGGGCGACGCGCTGATCCCGCAATTGCCGACGATCACCGTCGTCACGCCCTGGGTGATCTTCGGCAGCATTTGCGGCGAGCGGATCACGTGCGTGTCGTCGTGCGTGTGCACGTCGATGAAGCCGGGCGCGAGCGCGCGGCCGTTCGCCTCGATCACCTCTTCGGCCAGCCAGTTCGACAGATTGCCGATCGCGGCGATCTTTCCATTGCGCAACGCGACATCGCGTTCGACAGGCGGCGCGCCCGTGCCGTCGTACAGTTGCGCGCCGACGATCAGCGTATCGGCGGCTTCGGGGTGCGAGTGCATGAATCAGTCTCCTAGCGGTTGTCGATCGCCGCCGCCACGATGCGCATCGAGCGCATGCTTCATGCGGCGCAGCAGTTCACGGCTCTCGTCGCCGAGGCTCACGGCCAGTTCGGTGACGAGCACGTCGAGCGCCATCATCATCGCGTAGCGCGACGACGACGGCTTGTAGATGAAATCGGTTTCGAAAGCGACGATGGGAATCACCCAGTCGGCCAGCTTCGCAAGCGGCGAGGCAGGCGCCGTCACCGTGATCAGCGTCGCGCCATAGCTGCGCGCGATCGTGCAGCTGTCCACCATTTCCGGCACGCGCCCTGTCGTCGACAGCGCGATCACGACGGTGTCGCGCGAGACCGTCGATGCAACCATGCGCTGCAACAAGCCGTCCTGATACGTCGCCACGGGCCGCCCCAGGCGCACGAGCCGAAAGCGCATTTCATCGGCAAGCGCCGTCGAGCCGCCGCCCATGCCGAACACGTAGATCATGCGAGCTTCGCGCATCGCCGCCGCGGCCTGCGCGACGGGCGCCTGACACAGCAACTGATGATTGTGCGTAAGCGCCGTCTGCAACTCGTCGAACACACGCGTCGCCAATGGCTCAGGCGCGTCGGCCTGTGCACCCGGTTGCAGGAACCGCTGACCGACGGCGGCCGCCTGCGCGAGCCGCAGCTTGAGCTCGCGCACGTCGCGGCAGCCAACCGCTTTTGCAAAACGCGTGACCGTCGCGACGCTCACTTGCGCCCGCTCGGCCAACGCGCCGATGCTCGCGCGCGACGCGCCCGTCAGATCGTCGAGAATCAGCGCGGCGACCTTGCGCTCGGCCGAACGCAATTCGGGCGCGCATTCCGCAATGCGGGCGACAATGTCGAAGGCAACGGGTTCGGCGGTGGAATTCATGGCTCGCGAGTGCCACGCGCCGCGGGTAACATTGCTCGCGGCACGCGTGGTACTAAATAACATTTCATCAAACATCGTACTTTCGGTAACATATGAAAGTCAACTTCGATTCGATTTAACTGGCCGATGGAGCAGGATGACATGAAAGTTACAAACTATCAGGGAGCCACGATCGACCCTTACAGCAAGGGCTTGGGCAATGTGCCGGGCACCAGCATCCAACTGACGGACGCGGCGCGTCTCGAATGGAATCTGCTCGACGAAGACGTGAGCCTGCCCGCCGCCGTTCTGTATGCGGACCGTATCGAGCACAACCTGAAGTGGATGCAGGCGTTCGTTGCCGAGTACGGCGTGAAGCTCGCGCCGCACGGCAAGACGACAATGGCGCCGCAACTGTTCCGCCGCCAGATCGAAACGGGCGCGTGGGGCATCACGCTTGCCACCGCGCATCAGGTGCGCGCCGCGTATCACGGCGGCGTCTCGCGCGTATTGATGGCGAACCAGCTGGTCGGCAAGCGCAACATGCTGATGATCGCGGAACTGCTGAGCGATCCGGACTTCGAGTTCTTCTGCCTGGTGGATTCCGTCGAAGGCGTCGAGCAACTGGGCAAGTTCTTCGGCTCGGTGAAGAAGCAGTTGCAGGTGCTGGTCGAACTCGGCGTGCCTGGCGGCCGTACAGGCGTGCGCGACGACGCGCAAACGCATGCGGTGCTCGATGCGATCGCGCGTTACCCGGATTCGTTGAAGCTCGCGGGCATCGAACTGTATGAAGGCGTGTTGAAGGAAGAACAGGAAGTGCGCGACTTCCTGCGCAGCGCGGTGAAGCTCACGCTCGAACTGTCGGACAAAGGCCGCTTCGCTCGCACGCCGGCTGTGCTGTCGGGCGCGGGCTCGGCATGGTACGACGTCGTCGCGGAAGAGTTTTCGAAGGCGTCGCGCAAGGACCGCATCGAAATCGTGCTGCGCCCGGGTTGCTATCTGACGCACGACGTCGGCATCTATCGCAAGGCGCAGACGGATATCTTCAAGCGCAATCCGGTTGCGAAGCGCATGGGCGAAGGGCTGTTGCCCGCGCTGCATCTGTGGGCGTACGTGCAGTCCATTCCCGAACCGGACCGCGCCATCATCGGCCTCGGCAAGCGCGACTCGGCATTCGACGCGGGCTATCCGGAGCCCGCGAAGCACTATCGTCCGGGCACGCAGGCGCCGCGCGACGTCGCCGCAGACGAAGGCTGGGAAATTTTCGGCCTGATGGATCAGCACGCCTATCTGCGGATTCCCGCAGGCGCCGATCTGAAAGTCGGCGACATGATTGCGTTCGACATCTCGCATCCGTGCCTGACGTTCGACAAGTGGCGTCAGGTGCTGGTGCTCGATCCGGCGTATCGCGTGACGGAAGTGATCGAAACGTTCTTCTGATTCTTCTTCGATCGAAACGGCGCTGCGTCTCTCACGACACAGCGCCGTTTTCTATTGGCTCATTGCTGGCTCAACGCCCGGTTTGCGTCGCTTCCACATCGGTCCCCGCAGACGCGGCTACTTCGCCGATGCGCGCTTCGAGCATCGTCAGCGCGCTCGACAGACCCTCTAGCACATCGTCGGGCAAGGCGGCCATCGTGTCGTGCAGGAATGCGTTGCGATCCGGCAGGCTCGTTTCGATCGCGGCGCGGCCATGCGCCGTGAGCTTCACGTTCGTGATGCGGTTGTCGCGCTCGTCCATGCTGCGCGAGATCCAGCCCATCGCTTCGAGCGACTTCAATTGCCGCGTCAGCGCGCCCGGATCGATGCGCAAGCGTTCGACCAGTTTCTTCTGCGACGACTCGCCCGCCTGCTCGTACAACGCGAGCAGAATGCGCCAGCGCGGCATAGGATGCCCGACGCGCCCTTCGAACGCCGACATGAACGCGCGATACGTGCGTCCAAACTGATGCAGGATAGCGACGCGGTCCTGTTCTTCCATGATCTATCTTCGATTCAAAAGCGCTTACATTCCCGTCAATCCGCGTGGATGACCGGCTCGATCTGCTTGCGCAGCTTGACGGGCGGCACGCGCCGGCTCTGCCAGATCGCAAACAGCGACACCAGCGCGCCCAGCATCAGGCCGATATGGATCGCACCCACCAGCGACTCGCGCGCCGACTCCAGCAGTACGGCGCCATTGTGCCCTGCCTTCGCGAGTTCGTTCAAAAGCGTGTGCTGCGCGTCGCGGTTCACGAGGATCTGCGGATCGCCGAGATCGGCGATCCATTGGCTCGCCTGATCGCCATCGAGCGCGCTGCGCACGCCGCTCGCGTACATATGCGTGACGAGCGTGCCCGTCAGCGCCGTGCCGATCATCCCGCCGATCATCCGCAGCGACTGCAGCAGCGCCGTCGCGATGCCGAGATGCTCGCGGCCCGCCGTCTGCTGCGCGAACACGGTCAGGTTCGGCAGCACGAAGCCGAGGCCGAGTCCGCCGAAGGTCATGAACAGCATCAGCAGCCAGTGCGGCATCGCGCGCGTCGCGACCACCACGCCGAGCGACGCCGCCGCGAACAGCGCGAAGCCGATGAACAGCATCACGTTCGGGTTCGGCACGCGCGACACGATGCGCCCATTCGCAATGCTGCCAATCGTGATGAACACGACGAGCGGCGTGATCACGAGCCCCGCCTCGTTCGGCGTCATGCCGAAGCCGCCCTGGAACAACAGCGGCGCGTAGAACAGCAGCGAGAACATCGCGAAGCCGCCGAGCACGGCCAGCACGAACAGCGCGGACAGGCTCTTGTTGCGGAACATGTCGATGGGGAGAATCGCTTGTGGGAAGCGCTTTTCCCATTTCCACAACGCAATCGCGCACGCCACGCTCACGACGAGCAACGCAAGCGCCGAAGCTGTCACGCCATGCTTGGGCAGCAATTCGACGAACATCTGCAAGCTGCCGAGCGACAGCGCGATCAACAACGCGCCGGGCCAGTCGAGCCGCATCTTGCCTTCGTGAACGACATGCCGCAGATGCGGCAGATAACGCCACACGAAAAACAGCGACAACAAACCGACGGGCAGATTCACGTAGAACACCGAGCGCCAGCCGTAGTACTGCGTGAGAAAGCCGCCGAGCGACGGACCAATGGCGTTCGCGATGCCGAACGCCGTACTCATCAGCACCTGCCAGCGCAACCGGACCACGGAATCGGGAAAGAGATCGGGAATGCAGGCGAACGCGGTGCCGACCAGCATGCCGCCGCCGATGCCCTGCAAGCCGCGCGCGATCACCAGGAACAGCATGTTGTTGGCCGCGCCGCAGAGCACGGAAGCAGCCGTGAACACGATGATCGATGCAATGACGAACGGCTTGCGGCCGTAATAGTCACCGAGGCGCCCGAAGATCGGCACGGTAATCACCGACGTCAGCAGATACGACGTCGCGACCCACGCGTACAGCTCGAAGCCCTTGAGATCCGCGACGATCGTCGGTAGCGCGGTGCCGACCACGGTTTGGTCGAGCGCGACGAGCATCGAGACGAAAGAAACGCCGAGCATCGCCAGCAGCGACTCCCGGAACGGTAAAACTTGCCCACTCGAATGGTGGGCGGCGGTATGCACGGCCATTTTTGATCGAACAACAGTTGACGAGTCAACGATAAGGAATCATACCATGCTGAATGGTTCTAATTCGGGTGCGTCGATTGCGACCGCTTCCTCCGACGATTCTCAAAAATACCGACACTCAGGGACATCATGGAACCCACTATGCTCGCCGCCCCGCCGCTTTCCGCGGACGATCTCGCGGCCCTGCGCCGCGCCAAACACGAGCTCGAAAGCCCGGCGCTGACGATGAAGCTCGCCAGCATCGTCGGCTCGCCGATGGAAAAGCTGATTTCGCGCATGCCGTCGATCGCCAGCGACAAGGTCAACGACGCGACGCAACTCGCACTGCGCAAATGTCTGCAGATCGCGCTGCGCACGCTCGGTCGTCCGATGGGCGGCGCGCCGCTCGGTGCCAGCGACCGGCCGAGCAATCTGCTGCACAAGTTCGCGGTGGCGACGACGGGCGCAGCGGGCGGCGCATTCGGGCTGTTCGCGCTACCCGTCGAACTGCCCGTCACGACCACGCTGATGTTCCGCTCGATCTGCGATATCGCGCGCAGCGAGGGCGAGGATCTGACGTCCGTCGATGCACAACTGCAATGCCTGACGGTGCTCGGCATGGGCGGCACGTCGAAAGCCGACGACGACGCCGATTATGGCTACTTCATCATGCGCGGCGCGCTGGCGCAGGCGGTGTCGAAAGCGTCGTCGGAGATCGCGACGAAAGGGTTTACGACACACGGCTCGGCGGCGTTGCTGCGGCTCTTGAACACGATCGCGGCGCGCTTCTCCGTGCAGGTGAGCGAGCAGATTGCTGCGAAGTCGATTCCGGCCATCGGCGCGGTGCTTGGCGCGATGGTCAACACCGTGTTCATCGATCACTTCCAGCAGGTTGCGCACGGCCACTTCACCGTGCGCCGGCTCGAGCGCCAGTACGGCACCGAGGCCGTGCAGGCCGCGTATCAGGCGATCGACCTTTCGCTCGCCGGATGAATGTCGCGCGGCTCGCTCGTCACGCGCGCGACGAAGCGCGCGGCGAGATCGAGCGCACGGCGCGCTTCGGGAATGAACGGCGCCCAGAGCTGCCACACGTGCGGCATCTTGCGCCAGATCTCGAAGTCGATATCGACGCCCGCTGCGCGCGCCTTGTCCGCGACGCGGCGCGAATCGTCGAGCAGGACTTCTGTGCTGCCCACCTGCATGAAGAGCGGCGGCAGCCCCTTCAGTTCCGCGTAGAGCGGCGATGCGTATGGATGCGTAGACGGCGTGTCGGCGAGATAAAGCCTTGCGGCCCTTGCGATGGAAGGGCCGTGAAACATCGGATCGATGCCGTCATTGGTTTGCAGCGACGCGCCGGTCGCCGCGAGATCGGTCCACGGCGAAAACAGGATTGCACCGGCCGGCAATGGCTCCCCCGCATCGCGCAGCGCGACCAGCGTTGCGAGCGCGAGGCCGCCGCCCGCCGAATCGCCGGCGATCACGACCGAGTCGGGCTTCGTGCCGTCTTCGAGCAAGCGGCGATACGCGGCCAATGCATCGTCGAGCGCGGCGGGAAACGGGTGCTCGGGCGCGAGACGGTAATCGAGCGAGAACACCCGCGCGCCGCTGCGCGAAGCAAGCCCAAAGGATGCCGCGCGATGCGTTTGCGGCGAGCAGAAGTAATAGCCGCCGCCGTGCAGATAGAGGATCGTCGCCGTGTGCCTGCCGTCGACGCGCGTCAGCCATTCGCCGCGCAACGGCCAGTCGTGCTCGCCGTAGCGTTCATCCAGCGTCCAGCCGGACGGCACACGCGGCGTGTACGCGCGTTTCGCCGTCAGCCTGCGTGCACGTTCGGCGCTGATCGTCGGATGCCGCGTCTGCGGATGAAACTGACGGCGCAGGAACCAGCATGCCAAGGCGCTTTGCCAACTCATCGGGCACTCTCCGTCGCGGGTTGAATCGCCATGGTACGTGGCTTTCGACGCGCTTCAGTCGAAGTCGGCTTCTATTGGCGACGTGGACGCGCGCGCGCCGTTTGAAAACAAACGGCCGGAACCCTTGCTTGAAGGTTCCGGCCATCGTACTGCGTGCTTCGCTTAATTCGCCGGCAACACCTGCCCGCGAATTTCCCCCGTCGGATTCTGCGCGGTGTGAACGTTGAAGTACCACTGGCCGCCCATCAGGTCGGTGACCTGATGCTCCGTCAGCGTTGCCGAGCCTTTGATCGGACTGGCGAGCGCGTTTTTGTCGATGGGCACCTGCACCTTGGCGTTCTGCCCGACGGGCGCTGGACCGTGGAAATGCGCCATCGTCACGGGACCCGACAGACTCTCGTAAGTCGCTGTCCACTTGAGTGTATTGGTGGAGGTATCGAACGTGGCGTTCAATGCGCCATGCCCGTGACTCACGCGCGGCGGCACTTCACTCGACGGCTCCAGGTCCGCCTTCAATTCCACCGTATCCGCCAGCGCGACGCCCGACGCCAGCGCCCACAAGACAGCCACCATGCTCAGCTTTCGAATTGCAATCATCGTTCTCTCCGAGTCTTTGCGCGCTGGATCGGCGTCGCTTCACGCGTGGTGCGTGAGCAGACGCCGTCTCATGCGCCAGCACATACTAGTGTAATTCGGAGCACTGCGCGTGACGCACGCGCAGCGGTGCAAGGCGTGGCGAAGCGGGAGAAGGAACGGGGGAACTCAGGCGAGCAGCGCCGCCTGCTCTTCGATGCCGTCGAGCATCGCATTGCACGTCCGCACGAGCGCAATGCCCTCGCTGCGCAGCGCATCCGACGGCGCCGAGGTCAATTGCCCCCGATACTGTTCGAGCGCGCCGAGCAGCGGCGGATACTGCAAGACGCCCACCGCGCCAGCGACACGATGATGCCATTGACGCAACGCCGGAATATCGATGTCGTTCAGCAGCGGCGGCAACGCGCGCAGATCGTCGCGCACGGCCGACACGAACGCATCGAGCAGCGATTTGACCGTCGATTCACTGCCCCAGATCTGCGTCAGCTGGCTGAGATCGACGGGAACGAATGGGATGCCGCCGGCGCTTTCATGTCCGGCATCCGGGACGACAGCCGTGGTTGCGTCGCCTAGCGTGGCGGGCCGCGCGCTGTCCGCGCCGAACCAGCGGCTCAGATATTCACGCAAGGTGGCGAGCCGCGTCGGTTTGACAAGGCAATCGTCCATGCCGGCCTCGCGGCATGCCTTCAGATCTTCGGGCGCGGTGTTCGCGGTGATCCCGAGTATCGGCAGATGCGCGCCTGTCAGCCGCTCGCTTTCGCGCACCGATCGCGCCAATTCGTAGCCGGACATGATGGGCATGTGACAGTCGGTAATCAGGAAGCCGTACGGTGTGGCGTCGAGTGCTTCGAGTGCCTCGGCGCCGTTATTGACGACGTCGCACGCGAAACCGAGCAGCGCCAGTTGATGACGGATCAGCTCCTGATTGACGGGATGATCTTCGGCGACGAGCACGAGGCGCCCGCACGCAATCGCGCGCTCCCGATCCGGCGGCGCGGCCGCGGTTTCGGCTGCGCCGGGAAGACGCGCGGGCGTCGGCGAAAGGCCCGTCAACGCGGCCGCGCATGCCGCGCTCAGGCCGCGCCATGAGATCGGGTTGATGCTCACGCGCACGGCGTTATCGACGATCCGGTAGCCCGTCGGCTTCGGCTTCTCGGTCAAGCTGATGATTTTCGCGCCGGCCTGCGCGACGGCCGCCGGCAGTTCGACGCCGTCGCCGACGAAGATGAGGTCCACGCTTCGCAGCGCTTGCGGATCGCGCAACTCGGCAAGGTCGGCACCGGCGCACCGCAGTTCGATGCCGAGGGCCGCGCCGAAGTGCGCGAGCGCCTTCGCGACGCACGCATCCGGCGTCGCAACGATGCCGCGCTTGCCGCGCAATCCGCCCGCCGTGTATTGCTGCATTTCGAGCGGCATGCGCAAACGCAGCGTCATATGCGTGCCTTTGCCAGGCGTGCTCGACAACGACAGCGTGCCGCCCATCAACGCGATCAGTTTGCGGCAGATCGTCAGCCCCAGGCCCGTGCCGCCGAAGCGCCGCGTGGTCGACGATTCCGCCTGCATGAAAGGCTCGAACAGGCGAGCCTGGACCTCGGGCGCGATTCCAATGCCCGTATCGACGACGGTCATCTCGACCGTTTGTCCCGCCTCGCTCTCCTCGACTACCTTCACATTCACGTCGACCTCGCCTCGCGGCGTGAACTTGATCGCGTTGCCGAGCAGATTGAACAGGATTTGTCGCAGACGTACGCTGTCGCCGCGCAGCGTTGCAGCGATTTGCGGATCGATATCGACGCGCACCTTGAGACCTTTCTCATGCGCACGCCCCGCCAGCAGACCGACCGCCGTATCGACCAGATCACGCAGGTCGATCGGCTCGGACTCGATGGTCAGTCGTCCCGCCTCGATCTTCGAATAATCGAGCAGGTCGTCGAGAATCTGCAGCAGCGCACCCGCCGATTCGTGGATCATCCCGAGCATCTCACCTTGGTCGGCATCGAGCCGGGTGCGCTCCAGGACTTCGACGAGTCCGAGCACACCGTTCATCGGCGTGCGGATTTCGTGGCTCATCATCGCGAGGAAATCGTCCTTCGCACGCGATGCCGCTTCGGCCAGATCGCGTGCGCGCGCCAGTTCGTCGGCGCGCAGGCGTTCGATGCTCGCATCGACCCAATAGCCGCTCCAGACGGTCGCATTGCTCGGCTCGCGACGCGGCACGAGTTGCGCGCGAACCCAACGCTGCTCGCTCGGACCGTCGATCCGGAACTCCAGATGCAGCGGCTCCGACATTTCAGCGGAACGCTCGAGCGCGGCGACGACGCCGGGACGGTCGTCCGCGCAAATGCTGCCGAAATCGAGCGCTGGGCGGCGCATCAGCACAGCGCTGTCGTAACCCAGCAAGTGTTGGGTATCGCCGCCTACATAGGGGAACGTGTATCGGCCATCGAGCCCGCGGCGCAACTGGAAGACGACCGCCGGCAACGAGCTGGTTACGTCGACGAGACGCCGCTGCATCTCGCTGGCGAGCATTTCGGCGCGGCGGATATCGGTGATGTCGACCAGCGTGCCGAGCACGCAAAGCGGCGTACCGTCGGCGCCGTTACAGATGCACACGCAAAAGAGTCCATGCCGGATGTCGGACTCGCCGTCTTCGAACTCCAGTTCGATCTGCGTGGCCGAGCCGCTCTGCAGCGCTTCGCGCGTCAACTGTTCGAGACGTGAGCTATTGTCCTTCCCCCAGGCGTGCACGTCCGCGCTCGTGCGGCCGATCACGGCTTCACGCCTGAGGCCCGTCGCCTGCTCGTAAGCCCTGTTGACGCCGATATAGCGCCCTTGCAAGTCTTTGGCGACGAGCGGATATGGGACCATTTCCATCATCGTCTGCTGGAAGTTCAGCTGCGACTCGAGCTCGCTCTCGGTGCGCTCGCGTCGACCCACTTCACGCTGCAGCAACACATAGGCGCGCAAGGTCACCAGCAGCACGACGCCGATGCCGATCAGCACGGGCAGCAGTCGCAGTGCCGTCACGCTCCAACCGCCTTGCGGCGGCGCGTCGCCCGTCACCCATTTCTGACGGATACGCTGGCGCTCGGAAGCAGGCATCGCGAGCAGCGCGCGGTCTATCAGCCCCGCCAACGGCGCGAGGTCGTCATGAACCGCGAAGCCGACGGGAGCTGGCTCGCGCACCACGCCGACCACTTTCAGCACGCCCGCATATTCCCGTGTCAGCGCAGCGTCGATTTCCGCGACGTTGCCCACCAGCGCGTCGGCGCCGCCGGCGGCCAGCAGTTTCAGCGCGGCATCGAGATTGGGCGCGACCGTCGCGTGCGTCGCGACGACGCCGTACAACTCGAATGGCAACGCCCCCTGGCTATGCATCGACACCACGATGCGGCGCGCGGCAAAATCGTTGAGGCCGCGCGCAGCAGGTTCCGCCTCGCGCGCGACGATGACAAGCGGATAGGTTTCGTAGGCGCGGGTAAAAGTTGCGTGCTCCAGTTCGGAATCATTGCGCGTGGCAGTGGCGAGCAACGCGACGTTACCGCGGTTGAAGTCGGCAATCGTGGTCGGCCAGTCCTTCGCTGGAGCGCGGTGAAACGAGAGGCCGAGCGTGCGGCCCAGATAGTCGAGATAGTCGGCGGCGATACCCGCGGGACGGCCAAGCTCGTCGAGCGTGGTGAACGGCGCCCAGTCGGCGTCGAAGCCAACGGAAAGCGGCGGAAGCGACTTGAGCCACGCCTGCTCCTCACGGCTTAGCACGAGACTGGACACCGACGGCTCTGGCCGCGATTCGAAACTGCCGCCGATCCAGCGCGCCCGGATTGCGGCTTCGTCGTCCGGCCGCAACGCGGACAGCCCGCGGTCCAGCTTGTCGCGCAGCTCGCTTTTCGCGGCGGGCACGGCAAAGCGCATCTCGCTCGCCTGCCCCGTCTCCTCGAACGCGATACTGAGGTCACGGAATTCCGGGTCCGCCAGATAATGCCGCACGGCAGGCGTAAAACCGAAATAGGCGTCGTCGTCACCCCGCTTGATGGCGCGCAACGCGGCAAGCGTGTCGGCGAAGCTGTCGATACGTGCGCGCGGGAAACGCTCGCGTAGCACGGCGCCGAGCGCGAACCCCCGCTCAATGGCGACGCGCGCGCTTTGAATCTGTGCCTCGCCCGTGAAAGCCATCGCATTGCTCGCCCGCGTCACGACGGAAGTCGATCCCCGAAAATACGGCACCGAGAACGACAGGCAATGCTCGCGCTCCGGCGTGCGGGCTATGCTCATCAATACATCCACGCGATTCGCGCACGCGGCGGCAAGCAACTCGTTGAGGTCTGGAAACGACTTCGTCGTGATCTCGACGTCCGGCCCGACGACGGCGCGCAGATAGTCGACGCTCAGCCCGGTGATACGGCCTTCCTGAAACATCTCGAACGGCGACCAGCCGTTGGTGAGCACGCCGACTATCAGTCTGGACGGAAACGCTGGTGGACGCGCGCCAAGCGCGGCTTGGGCCGGCTGACCGCTCAGCAGTATCAACAGCAGCGCGAGGCTTGCCTTCAATGCCAGGCAAACTCCCGGCAACCAGGCGCGACGTGTGGCGTGAACACGAGAATGGGTGAAGATGCGCGATCGGTCCATGTGCGTACGCTCAGGCCGACTCGCCATGCCGCCCCCCCCGGGACGGCTGCGCGAAGATATCGCCCGGGTCGCCGGACAGATGCGAATGGAGCAAGCCGGCAAGCATGCCGCCCGCCAGCGGAGCCGCCCAGAAGAGCCACAACTGGTCGAGCGCCCAGTCGCCTACGAACAGCGCCGGTCCCGTGGAACGCGCGGGATTCAACGATGCATTGGTGATGGGCGTCGCAACGACGTAGCTCAGCATCAGCCATACGCCTGCCACGAGCGGATCGATCAGGTTCGCCGACTGGACATTGGAAACGAGCATGCGCACCAGCACGAACGCAAACGACATGGTGATTTCGACGGCCAGCGCGGAATGGAGCGGATAGTCGCCGGGAGAATGGTCGCCATATCCGTTCGCGCCGAACTCGCTTGCTGCGAGTTCGAAGCCGGGACGTCCGCTGGCGATGTAGACGAGCAGCGCCGCACCTGCGAGCGCGCCGAGCACCTGCGCGGCGATATACGGCGCGAGATAGCGAACGGGAAAGCGTTGCGCCGTCACAAAACCGACGGTGACGGCAGGATTGAAGTGGGCGCCCGAGAAGCGCCCGAGTACATAGGTCGCTGTAGCCAGCGCGAGACCGAATGCGAGCGGCGCAGCGAGAAGGCTATTCCCCTGCGCCCCAGCGTTGAGCATGGCCGTGCCGCATCCAACGAACACGAGCCACGCCGTACCGGCACCTTCGACAACCAACCGCTTTCCCAGCCCTGACATGCATCCTCCCGTAACGGCTCGTCGCGGCAATTTTTTGAGACGGCTTACATACTTGCGCCGGGTGTCGATTGATTCGCATGACAAATCAATGTTGGCGCCGCTCCCCCGCGATCCGGGAGTCCAACAGAAGATTGTTGGCCCCGTGAACGAGATAGAGAATCAGACAACTCCTAAACCATTCAGGTGAGGCCGATCTGGCAGGCAAAGTCGATCACGTCAGCCTCCGTCTCGAGTCCGAGCTTGCGCATTGCATTGCGCTTCTGCGTGCTGATCGTCTTTGCGCTACGGTTCAGCCTGGCGGCAATCTGGCCGATGGTCAGACCGCTCACGTACATCGTGAAGACTTTCCATTCGCCTGCGCTCATCACGCCGGCCCGCGGCTGCGGTGTGCCCGCCTTCGCAATGGCGGCGCGCGCGTGATCTGACACATAACCTTGACCAGTCAGCGCAGCGTCGATTGCGTGAACCAACGATGCGGTGATATCCCGCTTGTCGACGATCGCCGCAACGCCATGCTGCAGCAGCCCCATCAGGATGGACGGCTGATGAATCATGGTGAGCACGACAACCGGCAACTGAGGCGTCTGATGCAGCAACCGCCGCAGGAACTGGATCGCATTGCTTTCTCCGTCGATGCCCGGCATGCCGATATCCGTTACGACGACGTCGCATGCGCATGCATCGAGCAGTTCGGCGAGCGCCTGCGTGTTCGCTGCTTCGCCCGCCACCGACACATGGGCGATCTGTTCAAGCAGACACCTGACGCCCACGCGTACACACGCGTGATCGTCGGCGACGATGACGCGAATCTTGTTTTCCATCTTGTTGTGATCTTGTTGATGGACCGTCACCGTACAGCGCGTTCCCCTCGAGGACGGTCACTTCGCCAGGGTTGCAGCTTCGCTGCGTCAGCCTCTTTTGCCCGACCCGCCGGGGCTGCTTGATGGATCGTCAGGCACCAGTCCATGTTCGACGGCGAACCGGAATAAATCGGCATCGCTATGCAGCGACAGCTTGCGCATTGCAGTGCATTTCTGTGCGCTGATGGTCTTGACGCTGCGGCCGAGCCTCAGCGCAATTTCGGTCACGCCGCGCCCGGTCGCATAGTGCGTCAACACTTCGAGTTCGCGTCGCGAAAGAACCTGTCGGACATAGTCGATCCGGCGCGACAACGTGGCGTCGGCGAGCAGCACGCGAATGGCGGGGCCGACATAGCATTCGCGCGCCAACGCGGTGATGATCGCCACATGGATCAGATCGATACGGTCGCGCTTGCTGAGGACCGCACCCACGCCCAGCGAAATCACCTTTTGCAGGCAATCCGCCGCGGTTTCCATGGTCAGCACCACGACCACGACGTCGGGATGACGTTCCTTGAACTGTCGAACCATTTCGACGCCGTCGCCATATACGCCGCCGGGCATGTGCAGATCCATGACGACCAGCTCGCATTTGATACGCTGCGCCTCGGCGAACAGCTCCGATGAGTCCGTTGCCTTCCCAACGATCTCGATATTGGGGAACCCCGACATCAGATTCTCCATCGCGAGCAGGACCAATGGATGGTCGTCGGCGATGACGGTGCGGATTGGCCGTGTCACATCCTTTCTGATATTCACGCGTGATCGCTCCCTGTGCTCTGTAGATTGGTATTGATTTGGCGAGCCTTTAGCCGGCTGAGGATCAGACATTCAACCGCTTCCCGACATAAGACTTCTCTGAATTTGAATGAACCTCTAACAACTACGCTTGATTAGCGGTCCTGTATAACTTTCTGTGCGAAACCGTACGCCCGCACGAACGCAAAAAGCCCTGGGTCGTTGCTGACGCCCAGCTTCGCCATTGCGTCGCGCTTTTGGCGGCTGACCGTCCGCACATCCCGCCCCAGGTCACGGGCGATTTCGGAGATCGACTTGCCGCGCACGAACATGCGGATCACCTCGGCCTGGCGTGGGGAAAGATTGCGCATGGGCGATATGCCAATTGGCTCACCGCTCGCTTCTGCGAGCGTCAGCAGGATCGACTGGCTGACGTAGGAACGGCCCGCGCCCGCCGCGCGGATAGCCGCGGCCAGCTCGTCCATTGATTCGCTCTTGTTGAGCATGCCGGTCACGCCGTCGGACATGATCGACCGGAGAATGGCCGCGTTAGTCAAACTGGTCAGCACGACGATGCGCACCTCGGGCCAGCCGCCCCGGATGCGCCGGATCAGCCGCAGCCCGTCGTCCGCGTCACCCGACGCATCCGGCATGGTCAGGTCCGTGACCAGCACATCGCATGAGGTCTTGCTCATCAGTTGAACGAGCGACGAAGGGTTCGTCGCCTCGCCGACGATCGTGAATCCTCCGTGCGCCACGAGCGTGGCCCGGATACCGAGCAGAACAAACGGATGATCGTCTGCCAGCATGATTCGAAGATTCACTATTGCCGCCTTGTTATTGGTTTGTGTTTGTCGATGTCGAAACGCTCATTTCGCAGCAACGTCGAAACGAGCCCGCTTTACGACAGCGCTCGCGACATATAGCGAATCATGTTCCGACAAATGAATCAAAACATTTACGTCAAAAACGGAATATCAGAGAGTTCCGAATCAATGGCCGATTCAAAGATAAACTACAAGGTTCGTTGAGTAATTACCGATTTCAGAATTCTCCATTGAGATAGCGCTTAACCATTTTCATCACGCTATTTCCGAAATTTCCAAAGAGCTGCTAGGAAACCACAGCGCTCAGAACGACGGCACGCAGAGGCGATCGGCGCACCCGGCTCGTTCTCGCAACATCGCGCCAATGCATCTTAGATTCGCCTTGAGTACGAGGCACGTCGCGGAATAGCGGTCACGAAATACGCTCACGAGAGAAGAACTCCCTTAGAAATCGAAACCCGTTAAATCAACCTCTAAAATAATTCCTACTTTCACAGCAGAAACATCAGACACATCAGATCGAATTCCATCCATAGGACGAACTCGATTAACTTCACCTCGAAGCAATACCGCAAATAAAAAAGGCGTCCGGCTCATCACCGGACGCCAAAAGAGATGTTCAGAAAAGTGTCGACGCGATCACGCCCTGGCTCTCGACGCATACCGCGCCGTGCGCACAGGGCGCGGGAAGATGGGCAGCGCAATCAGCGCGCACGCGCTCGCGATCGCCCACACGGCCGGCCACGATGTCGCCGCGAGCAGCGGCGGGATGGCGAGCGGCGTCACGAACAGGGTCATGAACGCGCACGTGTTGCCCATCGCCAGCGCGGTGCCGGCGCGGCGCGTGCCCGCGAGCGTCGCAAGTTCGGTGTAGGCGACGCCGTGCCATGCGGACGCGCTCACGCCACCGAGCACCACCATCGCCGCGAGCACGATCGCGATTGCGCCATGCGCGCCGTGCGCGCCGTGCGCGCCGTTGGCGCCCGCGGCAATCAGCGCGAGCGTCGCGAACAGCAGCGCCGTCAACACGCTGCAAGCGCGCATGTACTGACGCCGGTTGCCGTGCCGGTCCGTCCAGCGCCCGCTCCACACGCGCGCGACGGCGGCGCCCGTCTGCACGGCGGCCATTGCCGCGCTGATCTCGAACACGCCTGCATGGCCGAAGTCGTGAAGAAAGACCGTCGCGAACGTCACGACGGCGAGCTGCGGCACGCACAGCACGCCGATGCCGAGCGCAACACGCCACACGCCGGCATCGCGCAGCGGCGAAACAGACTCGGCCGAGGAAGCCGCGGGCTCGCCGCCCGCCCCTGATTGCTGGCCGGCCGACGCAGCCGCGACGGGCGGCTCGTGCAGCCAGCGCCACGCGAACCACGCGGTCACCGCACACAGCACGGCGAGCACGCCATACACGGCGACGAAGCCGAAATGCGCGGCAAGCGAAGGCAACGCCAGCGCGCCCAATCCGCCGCCTGCGGGCACGGCCGTCTGCCGGATGCTCATCGCGAGGCCGCGCTCGCCTTCGCGAAACCACGCCATCACCGCGCGCCCGCTCGACCCATTGACGCTGCCGCCCAGCAGCCCGACGGCCAGCAATCCGAGCGCGAGCGGCACGATGCCGGGCGCAACGGCGCCGTGCGGCACCACGAGGCCTGCCATCGCGGCGAGCGCGGCGGCCGTCGTCAGGAGGCCGAGCAGCAGCACGCGCCGGTCGCCCCATCGGTCGGTGAGCAATCCCCATGGCAATTCGCTGACGGCGATGCCGAGCCCCAACATGCCGAGCACGAGGCCGAGCCCGCCGTTGCCTATGTGATAGCCATTGCGCAGAAAAATCGCCGTCGTCGGAATGCCCGAAAACGCGGCCGAAAAGCTCGCGTTCGCGGCAAAACCGACGCCCAGCACCTTCCAGCGGTGATTGCCGCCCATTCCAGATCCCTGTCCCACGCTCGCCTCCAGTTGTATCGGTTGGCGACCATCGTAGGATTGGACGATCAATCGGAAAAGCGGGAAAATAGGATGTCATCCATCGGAAAATCCGAAACATGAACCAACGTGCGTTCGACCTTGCGCAGTTGCGCACCTTCGTTGCCGTCGCGGAAGCGGGCAGCGTGTCGGCGGGTGCGGAGCGCTTGTTCCTGTCGCAATCGTCGGCGAGCGAGCAGTTGAAGAAGCTTGAAGAGCGCGCGGGCCAGCCGCTGTTCTTGCGCGGCAAGCATGGCGTCACCGCGACGCCCGCGGGCGCGAAGCTGCTGGACCACGCGCGCCGCATTCTGGCGATGAGCGAAGCGGCGTTCGAAGATCTGCAAGGCCGCTCGCTCGACGGCGAACTGCGCATCGCGATCACCGACTACTATCGGCCGCAGGATGTCGCGCGCGTGCTGAAAATGTTTTCGGAGCAGCATCCGCGGCTGCGGCTGCATGTAACCGTGCTGCCGAGCGCGGTGATCGACAGCAGCGTCGAAGACGACACGACGTTCGATATCGGCCTGTCGCTGCGCATCGTCGCGCCGGACACGAAGCGCGCAGTATCGAACCGGCCGCACGCGGCGAGCACCGTCGTGCGGCGCGAAAAGCTGGTGTGGGCCATGTCCGCCGACGCCGAGCCGAGACACGTCGCCGCGCCTTTTCATCTCGTGCTGCTGCCGTCCACGTGTCAGCTGCAACGCTTCGTCGTCAGATTGCTGGACGAGAACAAGGTGCCGTATCTCGTCTCGCATTCGGCATCGGGCATGGCGGGTCTGCAACTGGCGTTGAAGGCAGGGCTCGGCATCTCATGTCTGAATGAATCGTCGATCGGCCCGGGCATGGTGCTGTGTCCGCCGGCCATCGGCCTGCCCCAGTTGCCTGCCGTCGAGTTCCATTTGCTGCCAGGACGTCCCGGCGAAAACGCACGCGTCACCGATGCGCGCGAAGCGTTCATGCGTCTGCTCGCGTGAATGCATTTGCAGTATCTGCACAAGTGCTTAGTTGACACGACAATTGCTGCAACTGTTTTTGCTGCGTTGAAACGCGCCCGATTGCCACCTATGATGATTGCAACGCCAACGTCATCCCGATGCCTTACTGTGTCGACGCGTTCGCCGCATCGACGGCAGGCGCGAGGCATACGCGCGTCAATCCGTACCCTCTTCTGCGGGCTTTTACGGGCTTGACTAGACTGTCGTCGCCGCGCATCAAGTATGCAAGAGAAGCAGTTATTCGCATGTCGTGGGTCGCTTATGCGGCAGCGGTAGAGAAGCAAAAGAGAAGAGCGCAATGCGTTTCTTCTCAAGGGTGCAACACAACGATACCTACAAACCCTATTTCCCTACGAGGCCAGTCGTGCATCGCAGAACCATCGGCTCTTCGATCCTTTTGCTGCTGTGCGCCCTTTGTGCGCGAGCGTCATCCGCAGCGTCGAATGACGCACCCGCGCCGTCGGCGATGGACGAGAAAATGCACGCCTGCACGACCTGCCACGGCGCGCAGGGCCAGGGACGCAACAACGATTACTTTCCGCGTATCGCGGGCAAGCCCGCCGAATACCTGTTCAATCAGTTGACGGCGTTTCGCGACGGCGGCCGCACCTATCCGCCGATGGGTTATCTGCTCGCATTTTTGCCCGACGAGTACCTGCACAAGATCAGTCAGTACTTCGCCGATCTGCAGCCGCCGTATCCGAATCCCGACACCAACCCGGTGCCGCAAGCGACGCTCGATTACGGCAAGCAGGTCGTCATGCAAGGCGACACGAAGCGCGGCATACCGGCCTGCGCCGCCTGTCATGGCGAGCGTTTGACGGGCCAGCAACCTGGCATCCCCGGTCTGCTCGGTCTGCATGCGAGCTATATCGCCGGGCAGATGGGCACGTGGCGCTCGGGCACGCGTCACGCGCTCGCACCGGACTGCATGCACACCATCGCCGTCAAGCTGAGCGACAAGGACATCACCGCCGTATCGAGCTGGCTCGCGCGCCAGCCGCGTCCCGCCGATCCGCGTCCCGTGCCGCGATTGCCCGGCAAGCTGCCGCTCGCATGTGGGAGCCAACCGGAATGAAGACTCTCTCCTTTAGCTCCGTGTCGATCAGCTCCGTGTATCGCATGCCGCGCGTCGCGCGCCGCATCGCCGTGTCGCTCGCCGTGGGCGCCATGTTCACGCTCGCCACGCTCGCGCCGAACTCGCCGCTCGTCGCCTGCGCGCATGCGGCAGAAGCCGCGCCGCCTGCTGGACCGGACACGCGCCCCGAGATCGTCAGGCGCGGCGAGTATCTTGCGCGCGCGGGCGACTGCGTGGCCTGTCACACCGCGCCGCGCGGCAAGACGTTCGGCGGCGGCCTCGCGATGGAGACGCCGTTCGGCACGTTCTACACGCCGAACATCAGCTCCGACAAGGAGTACGGCATCGGCAAATGGACCGCCGACGAGTTCTTCAAGATGATGCGCACGGGTAAAAGTCCCGACGGCAAGCTGATCTATCCGGTGATGCCGATTGCGGCCTACACCAAAGTCACGCGCGAAGACTCCGATGCGATCTTCGCGTATCTGCAGTCGGTGGAACCCGTCCATCAACCGAGCCGCAAGCTGGAGCTGCGCTTCCCGTTCAATCAGCGCGAGCTGCTGATCGGCTGGCGCTCGCTGTATTTTCGCGAAGGCGAGTATCAGCCGAACCCGAGCCGTTCGGTCGAATGGAATCGCGGCGCGTATCTGGTGGAAGGGCTCGGCCACTGTTCGATGTGTCACACGAAGATCAATCTGCTCGGCGGCTCGTCGAAGAGCGAGCAGTTCGCGGGCGGCCTGATCCCCGTGCAGAACTGGTACGCGCCGTCGCTCACGTCCGACAAGGACGGCGGTCTCGGCGACTGGAGCATCAAGGACATCGTCGATCTGTTGCAGGCGGGCATCTCGGATCGCGGCGCGGTCTATGGCCCGATGGCCGAGGTCACGTATCACAGCCTCCAGTACCTGAGCGATGACGACGTCAAGGCGATGGCCGTCTATCTGAAGACGCTGCCCGACAACGACCCCGGCCGCAAGACGGGCCCGTCGGCGACCGTGAAGCCGGCCGTGTTCGAGAACGGCCAGCGCATCTACATGCAGAAGTGCGCGACCTGTCACGGCGAGCACGGTGAAGGGCGACTGCAGCACTATCCGCCGCTGGCGCACAACCAGTCGATCGAAATGGACTCGGCCGTCAACCCGATTCGCATCGTGCTGAACGGCGGTTTCCCGCCCGGCACGCGGCGCAACCCCGAGCCGTATGGCATGCCGCCGTTCGCGCAGGAGCTGAACGACACCGATCTCGCCGCCGTCGTCACGTATATCCGCACCGCTTGGGGCAATCATGGCCAGCCTGTGACGGCGAAGCAGGTCAATGAACTGCGCAAGGCGCCGTTGCGCTAGCACACATCAGTCGCATAAACCCTGTCCTCGGAGATATGGCAGATGGACCCTAACGTTCACTCCGGCGACCGTTCCGGCAACGCTTCGGACGACGAAGTCCAACGCATCGTCGCGCAAGGCCCGCACGGCGCAATCGCGGTCGCGGGCGTAGCAGCCGTGGTGGTGCTGGCAATCTGGATCGGCTTTTACTTTCTCGTGTTTCTGCCGCGCGGCGTCATTCACTGATCATGTCGACCCAACCTTCTCACTCGCCCGATAACGGCCACGACATCGCCGAGCGCTCTGAACGGCGCTGGGCCTGGTTCGTCATCGCGATCGTCGTGTTCATGCTCGTGGTCGTCGTGTACTCGGGCTTGCACTACGCGATGATGCCGCCGTCGCGCGTCGAAACCGTCGACCCGTCGCGGCTGCAAATGTCGGGCGAATTCGTCGAAAGCAATCTGGGAACAGGCGTCGATCCCGACGGCAAGGTCGTCGTGCGCTTCATCGCGCAGCAATACTCGTTCACGCCGCAATGCCTGGTCGTGCCCGCCGGCACGGACATCACGTTCCGCACGACCAGCGCCGACGTCGTGCATGGCCTGCTCGTCACGGACACGAACATCAACACGATGGTCGTGCCGGGCTACGTCGCGACGTTTTCCTCCTTCTTCGACAAACCCGCCGATCACCTGATGCCCTGCCACGAGTTCTGCGGCTTCGGCCACCAGACGATGTGGGCGCACGTGAAGGTAATCGACAAGGCTGCCTTCTTCGAACAGGCAAAACAACATCGGAGGCTCAGCTGTGTTTCACGCTAAGCGACTCGTTCTCGCGCACTTCTGGCTCGCGTTCATCGCGTTCGGAATCGCGCTGCTGTTGGGCGCATGGCAGATGCTCGTGCGCAGTCCGCTGCATCCGTGGATCGGCGAACCGGAGCTGTACTACCGCTCGGTGACGGCGCACGGCACCGTCATGGCCTACGTGCTGCCCACGCTGGTGGCGATGGGCTTCGGCTATGCGATCGTCGAACTCGCGCTGCAACAGGCGCTGGTGGGGTTGAAGTGGGCGTGGGGCGCGTTCGTCCTGCTGGTGGTCGGCGCGGTGATGGCGATGATCCCCGTCGCGGCGGGCCAGGCATCGGTGCTCTTCACGTTCTATCCGCCGATGATCGGCAGCCCGTTCTATTACCTCGGCGTCGTGCTCGTGGTGGTCGGCTCGTGGATCTGGGTCGCGCTGATGGGCATCAACCTGCACATCTGGAAGCGCGCGAATCGCGGCAAACCGGTGCCGCTCGCGATGTACGCGAACGTGGCGGGCGCGTATCTGTGGGCATGGACGGCCGTGGGCGCCGCGCTCGAAATCCTGTTGCAGATTCTGCCCGTCGCACTCGGCCTGAAGTCGACCATCGACGCGGGCCTGGCCCGCGTGCTGTTCTCGTGGACGCTGCACGCGATCGTCTATTTCTGGCTGGTGCCGTCGTATATCGCGTACTACACGCTGGTGCCGCGCGCGATTGGCGGCAGGCTGTATAGCGATTCGATGGCGCGCGTGTCGTTCATCCTGTTCCTCGTGTTCGCGATGCCGATCGGCATCCACCATCTGTTCGCCGATCCGCAGGTCGGTGCGGGCTTCAAGTTCGTGCATGCCGTGTTCACGGGCATGGTGTCGGTGCCGACCCTGCTCACCGTGTTCACCATCTGCGCATCGGTGGAAATCGCCGGACGGCTGCGCGGCGGCAAGGGCGCATTCGGCTGGCTGAAAGCGCTGCCGTGGGACAACCCGATGATGCTCGTCATCGCGTTCTCGTTCATCATGCTCGGCTTCGGCGGCGCGGGCGGGCTCATCAACATGAGCTATCAGCTGAACGAGACCATTCACAACACGCAGTGGGTCACGGGGCACTTCCACCTGATCTTCGGCGGCGCGATCGTCATCATGTACTTCGCGATTGCGTATGAGTTGTGGCCGCAACTGACGGGCCGTGCGATCGGCTCGCTGAGCCTGATCCGCTGGCAGTTGTGGCTGTGGTTCATCGGCATGATGGTCGTTACGCTGCCTTGGCATTACGTCGGTTTGCTGGGCGCGCCGCGCCGCATGGCGTACTACGACTACAGCAACCCCGCGATTGCGCCGCAAGCCGTCTGGGTCGCCGTGTCGGCATTCGGCGGGTTGATTCTGGTGATCTCCGGGTTCCTGTTTCTCTACATTCTCGCGAAGGCGCAGTTCGGCGCGATCGAGCAGCCCAGGCAATTCCGCTTCAGCGCGCCTGTCCATCCCGTCGAACGCGTGCCCGCGGCGTTGAACAGCTTCGGCCTGTGGGTCGCGCTGATGATCGGACTGACGATCGTCAACTACAGCGTGCCCATCGCGCAACTGCTCGGCTTGCAGCAGACTTCGGTGCCGGCCGTATCGGTGGGAGCGCGGTCATGAACGAAGAACGCGTCTTCAGCCTCAGCAACCGGTGGTTCACGTCGAGCGTCGGCGGCGTGATCGTGATTGCCGTCGTGTCGATCCTGATCGGCTTTGTCTGGCTGCCGTCGAAGCATCCCGACTTCACGCAACGCGGGCTGTGGGCGACGATCTGCAGCGCAGCGGGCGCGCCGTCGAGCTGGTTCACGCAAAGCGACAACATCGCCGGCCCCGCGCCGAGCAACGTGCTCGTGCTGCCGCCTCTGCCGCCGTGGGGACGCACGCGCCCGAGCGCCGACTCGATCGGGCGTGGCGCTACGCTGGCGCAGAACTGCTCGATGTGTCACGGCGTCGAAAGCCTGATCCAGGTCACGGCGCCCGTGCTCGCCGGGCAATATGCCGACGTGGTCTACAAGCAGTTGCGCGACTACCAGAGCGGCCAGCGCGCGAACGCGATCATGCCGCCCATCATTGCGCATCTGAACGACCGCGATCTGCACGACCTCGCGAACTACTATTCGACGCTGCCCCGTCCCGCCGCCGTCGAGCAGGCAACCACGGATGACGCGACCATCCGCAAGTTCGTCAACGAAGGCTCGCCGATGCGCAACATCGCGCCTTGCGCGGCCTGTCACGGCGACCGCGATCGCAAGGGTGCCGCGCCCTGGCTGGGCGGGCAGTCGTCGGTGTATATGGCGGCGCAGCTGCGCGCGTTCGCCAACGGCGACCGTCATAACGACATCAACGAACAGATGCGCAACGTGGCGCGCAATATGACGCCGGAAGAGATCGACGGGGCCGCGAAGTATTACGCTGAAAGGCAGCCTTGAAGCGTTACGTCGAAAGACGAACGGCGGTGCAAGCCTGAAGGCTTGCACCGCCGTTTTGTTGTATGGCCGTGCATTTCTGTGCCGCGAGTGAATCGCACTTCGCGATTCACTCATGCCTGGCCACCGCGATCAAACCGCTTCCGCCGCCTCCATCTGCATCGCCACGTCCTGCCTGTGTGTCACGACATGGCGCGCTGCACCTCGCGACGCCGATGCCTGCCCGCTGTCCGTGCGGAACACGGCCACCGCTGTCGTCAGCCGGCGCGCCTGCTCTTCGAGCGAACTCGCCGCTGCCGCCGCCTGCTCGACGAGCGCCGCGTTCTGCTGCGTCACTTCGTCCATCTGCGCGACGGCGAGATTCACCTGATCGATGCCCGTGCTTTGCTCGGTCGCGGCCTCCGCGATCTCGCTCATGATCGCGCTGACACGCGCGATTGCATCGACGATGTCCGTCATCGTCGAGCCCGAACGCTGCACGAGGTCCGCGCCCGCCGTCACGCGCTCGTTCGATTCGCCGATCAGACCTTTGATCTCCTTCGCCGCTGCCGCGCTACGCTGCGCAAGCGAGCGCACCTCGCTCGCCACCACTGCAAAGCCACGGCCCTGCTCGCCCGCGCGCGCTGCCTCGACGGCCGCGTTCAAGGCGAGAATATTGGTCTGAAACGCGATGCCTTCGATCACGCCGACGATATCCGCAATGCGCCGCGAGTCGTCGACGATCTTCTGCATCGTGCCCACCACCTGCTGCGTGAGATCGCCGCCCTGCGCTGCGAGTGTCGATGCGCCCTGCGCGAGCGAGCTTGCCTGCTTGGCGTTGTCGGCCGTCTGCTTGACGGTCGACGTGAGCTCTTCGATGCTCGCCGCTGTTTCTTCCAGCGACGCCGCCTGCTCTTCCGTGCGTTGCGACAGGTTCGTATTGCCTGCGGCGATTTCGCTCACACCCGTATCGATCGAATCGGTGCCGTGACGCACGGTGTTCACCGTCGCGATCAGCGACTCCTGCATCTTGCGCAGCGCCGCCGCGAGACGTCCCATTTCGTTGTCGCTAACGTTGTCGATACGGCCCGTCAGATCGCCGTTCGCGATGCGCTGGAACTGTTCGATGGTGGCATCGACGGGATGGACGATGGCGCGAACCATCATCATGCGTCCGAGCCACGCGAAGATCAGCGTAGCCGCCATGCCGATCGCGACCGCGACGCTGATCGTGTAGAAGAGTTGCTGTGCTTCCTGGTAACGTTGCTCGGCGTGATCGAGCTGCAGCTTTTCGAGCGTCAGCATCGCCTTTTCATAAGCGCTGTAGAGCGGCGACAGCTTGTGCGCCTGAAGTTGCTGGAAGGCCGCCTTGTCGCCGGACTTGAGCGCCGCGAGCGCGGGCTCGGCGCCTTCGTGCAGGAACGCATCGCGCTTGTCCTGCATGTCCTTGATGAGACGCTGTTCGTCGGCGTCGTTGCTGGCCTTGCTGATGTAATGCGCAAGACGTTCGTTCGACACCTTCTGATACGTATCGAAACGCTTCAGCACCGCGTCGGCGCCTTCCTGATCGTTCAGCTCGATCAGCGAGGAGTAGGTTGCCAGCGCGAGACGCAGGCGCAACAGCTGGCCGGCGCTGCCTTCGAGATCCGCGACGGCGGGCGTATCGACGGTGTACATCTGTTGTAGCGACGCATTGCTCTCACGCAGCGATAACAGACCCGCCGCCGCGCCGATCAGCAATACCACGCCGAACAGCACGACCATCAACGTAAGGTATGCGCGAATCGAAAGACCTTTCAACATGAAGCATGTCTCCTATGGCCGCCTGACGGGACTCGTCGAGTTCCACGGCAGGCTTGCTGCGCCCAGGCCCATAGGCAAGGTCCGCAACCCGATTAAAAATTAAGCAAACGCACCACATTTTCAGTTACGGCTGATTCGCGAAAAACTTTATGGCCTGTCAGGTCGCTTTCGACTGAAACGCTCGCTAATTGATCTGGCGCATAGACATGTGTCGCCTTGCTAAATATTTCTTCTCGCTATTTGGGTTTTCTGCGCTGGATTTAACAGTTCGGATAGGAACTTGCCCGCGCCGCAAAGTTGTTGGACATTAGCTAGGCGACGGCTATGTGGACCAGACTCATGCAAGAGACCTTGTCAGCGCTCGTGGTGTTCGCCCTGCTTCTGGCGGGAACGGGCGTCGGCTTTTTCGGCAAGGCTTATCTGCCTGAAGAGCACCGCAGGCACGAGACGCTTCAGCTGATCCAGCTCGTGATGACGATGCTCGTGACGTTCGCGGCGCTGGTGTTGGGCTTGCTCACGGCATCCGCGAAAAGCAGCTTCGATACCGTCGGCAACGACTTCCGCTCTTATGCCGCAGAACTGATCCAGCTCGACGCGGCGCTGCGTCAGTACGGTCCCGAGGCGCAATACTCGCGTACGCTGCTGCGCGCGTACACCGCTGCCGCGATCGCCGCGACATGGCCCGGGGAGGACCCGCCGTCGGGCGACTATCCACGATTCAAGTCGGATCTGAACCACGACAGGCTCGAAGGCATCGGGCTCGGCGAAATGCTGAATGAATCGTTTGTCGCCGTGCGCCAGCTGCAGCCGCTCGACAGCTACCAGCAACACACGCAGGCCGAATGCATCGCGCGTTTCGAGCGCGTCATCCAGGCCCGCTGGAAGTTGATCGAAGAAGCGCACAGCTCGATCTCGAAGCCCTTTCTCACCACGCTCACCTTCTGGCTGATGATCATCTTTCTATGCTTCGGCATCGTCGCGCCCCACAACGCGCTGGCCGTCGTGATGATCGTGCTGGGCGCGGTGTCGATTGCATCGGCCGTGTATGTGATCGTCGATCTCGACACGCCGCTGACGGGCCCGATCGTTTCCTCCAGCCTGCCGATGCGCGATGCGCTCGCGCATCTCGACCGCGCCTCCGCGCCCCCCTTGGTCGGCCATTAGGCGCTTGTTAGCCGACCTTCAGCCGACCTTCAGCCCGCCCGCCGCGTCGAAGATCTCGCGCAGCCATTGCGCGAACACCCGCACGCGTGACGACAACTGACGGCTTTGCGGGTAGAGCACGGTGACGGGCATCGGCGGCGGCGGAAATTGCGGCAGCACGACAACCAGGCTGCCCGCGGCGAGTTCGCTTTCCACGCGATAACGCGGCACCTGCACGAGACCCAGCCCAGCGACGGACGCGCCTGTGTACAGATCAGTGCCCGTCACGGAAACAATCGCCTCGAGATTCACCTCGACGATGCGTTCATCGACGGTGAATTCGAGCGGCAGCGCGTTGCCCGTCGCACTCGACATGTAATTGACGGCGCGATGCGTGGTGAGCGCGGCGAGATCGTCGGGCATGCCGTGGCGTTCCAGATACGCCGGGCTCGCGACCGTCACCTGTTCGAGCCGCGCGACGCGCCGCCCGACCATCGACGAATCCTGCAGATTCCCCGCGCGCAGCACGCAATCGACACCCTCGCGCACCAGATCGACCAGCCGGTCGTCTTCGCCGATATGCAATTCGATACCCGGATAGCGCGCGAGAAAGGTCGGCAACGCGGGCACGATGAAATGCCGCGCGAGCGTGCCTTGCAAATTCACGCGTAACAAACCCTTGGGCGCGGCGTCGCGAAACGAACCCTCCGCTTCTTCCATGTCCGCGAGCAGACGCACGCAGCGGCGGTAATACGCTTCGCCGTCGTGGGTGAGGCGCACGGTGCGCGTCGTGCGTTCGAGCAGCCGCGCGCCGAGCCGCTGCTCCATCCGCTTCATCAGGTTCGTGACGGTCGCGCGCGGAATCTGCAGATCGTCCGCCGCACGCGTGAAGCTCTGCCGCTCGGCGATACGGACGAACACCTGCATTTCCTGAAAACGGTCCATGACGGTATGCGGCGGCTTGGCTTCCGCGCCATTGTTAAAGTGAATGGAATGATGATAACAACTTTCGGCTGATTATCTCTTTGCCGAGATATCCGATCATCCTTCTCACGCACTCACCACTTCAAGGAATCGGATCATGAACAACGTCAAGAATGCACAGGTTGCGATCGTCACGGGCGCGTCGCGGGGTATCGGCGCGGCCATCGCGCGGCGGCTCGCCAGCGACGGCTTTGCGCTCGTCGTGAACTACGCGGCGAGTTCGAAGGAAGCGGATGCGCTCGTCGCGGAGCTGAAGGCGCAGGGCGCGGCGGCGATTGCGGTGAAAGCAGACGTCTCGAACGCCGACGACGTGCGCCGCATGTTCGAAGCGACGGAACAGCAACTCGGCAAAGTCGACGTACTCGTCAACAACGCGGGCATCCTGAAGACGCTGCCGCTCGCAGAAACCAGCGACGCGCTGTTCGCGCAAACCTTCGATATCAACGTGCGCGGCACCTTCAACACGCTGCGCGAAGCGGCAACGCGGATGAATAGCGGCGGACGTATCGTCAACTTTTCGAGCACGACGCTCGCGCTGAACATGCCGGGCTACGCGATCTACAACGCAACCAAGGCAGCCGTCGAATCGTTCACGCATGTGTTCGCGAAGGAGTTGCGCGGGCGGAACATTACCGTCAATGCCGTGGCGCCGGGGCCGGTAGCGACTTCGCTGTTTCTCGACGGCAAGACGGAGGAGCAGATTCAGACGTTCGCGAAGATGCCGCCGCTGCAACGTCTGGGACAACCGGACGATATTGCTTCCGTGGTCGCGTTTCTTGCAGGGGCGGATGGCGCGTGGGTGAACGGCCAGATTCTGCGGGCGAATGGCGGGGTGGCTTGAGGCTTCTCGCCCGGCGCTTTACACCGGATTTGCGTTTGCGATCCGGCCGAAACGTCGGCATGTAAAAAAACACCCCGCTCGATGGCGGGGTGTTTTTGTGTTCGTTCGTCGACGCTTGTGGTCGTGGACGGCTTCAGAACGGAATATCGTCGTCCATTTCGTCGAACCCGCCACCAGCCGGCGCGCTCGGACGGCTCTGACCGCCGCCACCGCCGCCCGACACACGGCCTGCACCACCGCCGCCGCCCGACATGCGGCCACCGCCGCCACCGCCGCGCTCCATCGATTCGCCACGGCTATAACCGCCGTCGTCGCCACCGCCGCCGCCCGCGCCACCACGGCCGCCGAGCATCTGCATCTGTTCAGCGACGATTTCCGTCGAGTAACGGTCGGTGCCGTCCTGCGCCTGATACTTGCGCGTGCGGATGCGGCCTTCGATGTACACCGCCGAGCCCTTCTTCAGATACTCCGACACGATCTCAGCCAGGCGCCCGAAGAACGAAATGCGGTGCCATTCCGTCATTTCCTTGAATTCACCGGATTGCTTGTCCTTGTAGCGATCAGTCGTGGCAAGGCGAATGTTCGCCACTGCGTCGCCGCTCGGAAGATAACGGACTTCCGGATCGGCACCCAGATTGCCGACGAGAATGACCTTGTTCACGGATGCCATGAGTTTCTCCTGTTGATTCCGTTGCCGGCGACGCGGCGCCGATGGCGCCTCGCGCCCCAGCCGCCTGTGTCAGTGAACGGAAAGCGCGCCGCTGCGCCCCGATTGACCGCCGCCTTGTAAATTCGTGCCGTAAAAGCGTTACGCCTTGCGTGGCGGCTGTTTCATGCTGGCCGCGATTATAAGCCAGCAAGCGACAAGCCCTGAGCATGCAAAAAACACGGCGCTCTGTCCATCGACTTTCAAAAGCCAGCCGCCGATCACGCCGCCCATTGCAAGGCCGATCGACTGCGTGGTGTTGTAGACGCCCGCCGCCGCGCCCTTGCGGGTGCCCGGCGCCAGCTTCGACACCAGCGAAGGCTGCGAAGCCTCGAGAATGTTGAAACCGAGAAAGTAGACGAACAGAATCGCGGCCACAGTCAGAATGGTATGCGGTGCGATGCCGAGAAGTAACTGGCCGATCAGGATAAGACCAATCGCACCCAGCAGCACCGGCTTCATCTTGCCGCGCTTTTCCGCAGCGATGATCGCCGGGACCATCATCACGAACGCGAGGCCCATCACGGGCAGGTAAATCTTCCAGTGCGACGAGACGGGCAGGCCGCCCGCCTCCAGAATGCGCGGCACCACGAGAAACAGCGCCGTCTGCGTCGCGTGCAGCACCAGCACGCCGAAGTTCAGACGCAGCAGTTCCGCGTTGTGCAGGACTTCGCGGAACGGCGCGGGCACATGCACGGGCTTCGGCGCGTCGGGAACGATCCACAGCACGACGCCGATCGCCAGAATCGAGAAAATGCCGACCAGCGCGAACAGGCCGCTCATGCCGAGCCAGTGAAACACGATCGGCGCGCCGACGATCGCCACCGCAAACGACACGCCGATCGAGCCGCCCACCATCGCCATCGCCTTGGTGCGATGCTCTTCGGCCGTCAGGTCCGCGATGAACGCGATCACCGCCGACGACACCGCGCCCATCCCCTGGATCACCCGGCCGACGATGATCCACGTCATGTCGTGCGCGAACGCGGCGACGAAGCTGCCCAGCGCGAAGATCAGCAGGCCCATCGCGATGACCGGCTTGCGGCCGATCATGTCGGACACCCAGCCGTAGAAGATATAGAGCAGCGACTGCGTCACGCCGTACGCACCCAGCGCAATGCCGACCAGCAGCACGTTGTCGCCGCCCGGGATCGTCTTCGCGTAGATCGAGAAGACGGGCATGATCATGAAGAGACCCAGCATGCGCAGCGCGAAGATCGCGGCAAGCGACACGGTCGCGCGCAACTCGGGCGCGCTCATGCGTGTGGAGGTGGCGGACGGATTGGACATCGGGAACGATTATTGAATGAACGGGCAGCGAATGCGCGGTAGCCCGCATGCACGACGCACGCGCAGCCTCCGACGCTGACCGAGCTTACAACGGCTGCCTGGTGCCTTGCAGAAGGCAGAAATCGCCCTCACATACGAGCCATTCGCCACAACGCTGAACCGCGAAAAAACGACGCTTTCGTCTTTGTCAGCGCGCCGTTTGCGCACTGTCAGGAAGCCGTAACGGCGGTCTGGAAAAGTCGTTATAGTAGCAGGTTTAGCCTTCTCCTCTTCCCGCCGGTTCATGGAACAAATCCGTATCCGTGGGGCTCGGACCCACAACCTGAAGAACGTCAATCTCGACCTGCCGCGTCACAAGCTGGTCGTGATTACCGGCTTGTCCGGCTCGGGCAAATCGTCGCTCGCCTTCGACACGCTCTACGCCGAGGGCCAGCGCCGCTATGTGGAGAGCCTGTCCGCGTACGCCCGGCAATTTCTGCAACTGATGGAAAAGCCGGACGTCGATCTGATCGAGGGTCTGTCGCCCGCCATTTCGATCGAGCAGAAAGCCACCTCGCACAACCCGCGCTCGACGGTCGGCACGGTCACCGAAATCCACGACTACCTGCGACTCCTTTACGCACGTGTCGGCACGCCTTACTGCCCGGACCACGAAATTCCGCTGGAGGCGCAAAGCGTCTCGCAGATGGTGGACGCCGCGCTCGCGCTGCCCGAAGACACACGGCTGATGATCCTCGCGCCCGTCGTCGCGAACCGCAAAGGCGAGCACACGGAGCTGTTCGAAGACATGCAGGCGCAAGGCTTCATCCGGTTTCGCGTGCGCTCGGGCGGCGGCACGGCGAACGAAGGCGTCGCGAAAATCTACGAAGTCGACTCGCTGCCGCAGTTGAAAAAGAACGACAAGCACACCATCGACGTGGTGGTTGACCGTCTGAAGGTGCGCGCCGACGCGAAGCAGCGTCTGGCCGAATCGTTCGAAACCGCGCTGCGTCTTGCCGATGGCCGCGCGATCGCGCTCGAAATGGACACCGACAAAGAGCATCTGTTCAGCTCGAAGTTCGCGTGTCCGATCTGCTCGTATTCGCTGCAGGAACTGGAGCCGCGCCTTTTTTCGTTCAACAATCCGATGGGCGCGTGCCCGGAGTGCGACGGCCTCGGCCAGATCACGTTCTTCGACCCGAAGCGGGTGGTCGCGCATCCGTCGCTGTCGCTTGCGGCGGGCGCGGTCAAGGGTTGGGACCGGCGCAACCAGTTCTACTTCCAGATGCTGCAAAGCCTCGCGGCGTTCTTCGAATTCGATATCGACACCGCGTTCGAAGACCTGCCCGAAAAGGTCCGCCAGATCCTGCTGTATGGCTCGGGCAAGCAGACGGTGCCGTTCT
Organism: Paraburkholderia caribensis; assembly: GCF_002902945.1. Lineage (NCBI taxonomy): Bacteria > Pseudomonadati > Pseudomonadota > Betaproteobacteria > Burkholderiales > Burkholderiaceae > Paraburkholderia > Paraburkholderia caribensis. The sequence continues at coordinate 423,012 of NZ_CP026101.1, read as the reverse complement.
CGTACATCAACGAGCGCGGCCGCACATCCGTGCGCGAGCATGTGTTCGAAGGGATCATTCCGAATCTGGAACGGCGTTATCGCGAGACCGATTCGGTCGCGGTGCGCGAGGAGCTGGCGAAGTATCAGAACAACCAGGCGTGTCCGTCGTGCGAAGGCACGCGTTTGCGCCGCGAAGCGCGTTTCGTGCGAATCGGCGCGGACAGTGACGCGCGCGGCATCTTCGAAGTCAGCGGCTGGCCGCTGCGCGACACGCTCGGCTATTTCCAGACGCTGCGGCTCGAAGGCGCGAAACGCGAAATCGCCGACAAGGTCATCAAGGAAATCGTCGCGCGTCTGATGTTCCTGAATAACGTCGGGCTCGATTACCTGTCGCTCGAACGCAGCGCCGAAACGCTGTCGGGCGGCGAGGCGCAGCGCATCCGTCTCGCGTCGCAGATCGGCTCGGGCTTGACGGGCGTGATGTACGTGCTCGACGAGCCGTCCATCGGCCTGCATCAGCGCGACAACGACCGCCTCATCTCGACGCTCAAGCATTTGCGCGATCTCGGCAACTCGGTGATCGTCGTCGAGCACGACGAAGACATGATTCGCATGGCCGATTATGTCGTCGATATGGGGCCGGGCGCGGGCGAGCACGGCGGCATGGTGATCGCCGAAGGCACGCCTGACGAAGTGCAGGCTGACCCGGCGTCGATGACGGGCCAGTATCTCGCGGGCGCGCGGCGCATCGAATTCCCCGACGACCGCAAACAGCCCGACGAACGCCGTCTGCGCATCATCGAGGCGTACGGCAACAATCTGAAGCACGTAACGCTCGATCTGCCCGTCGGTCTGTTGACCTGCGTAACGGGCGTGTCGGGCTCGGGCAAGTCGACGCTGATCAACGACACGCTGTATCACGCCGTCGCGCAGCATCTGTACGGTTCCTCGGCCGAGCCTTCGCCGTTCGAGGCGATCGAAGGGCTCGAACATTTCGACAAGGTCATCAACGTCGACCAGTCGCCTATCGGCCGCACGCCGCGCTCGAATCCCGCCACGTACACGGGCCTCTTCACGCCGATCCGCGAGCTGTTCGCGGGCGTCCCCGCCGCCAAGGAACGCGGCTACGATCCCGGCCGCTTCTCGTTCAACGTGAAGGGCGGGCGCTGTGAATCGTGCCAGGGCGACGGCGTGCTGAAGGTCGAAATGCACTTCCTGCCCGACGTATACGTGCCGTGCGACGTCTGTCACGGCAAGCGCTACAACCGCGAAACGCTCGACATTCTCTACAAAGGCCAGAACATCAGCGAAGTGCTGGAGATGACGGTCGAGCACGCATACGACTTTTTCAAGGCGGTGCCCGTCGTCGCGCGCAAGCTGAAAACGCTGCTCGATGTCGGTCTGGGCTATATCCGGCTTGGCCAGTCGGCGACCACGCTGTCGGGCGGCGAGGCGCAGCGCGTGAAGCTGTCGCTGGAACTGAGCAAGCGCGATACGGGTCGCACACTGTATATCCTCGACGAGCCGACCACGGGTTTGCACTTCCACGATATCGCGCTGTTGCTGGAAGTGATCCATCGGTTGCGCGATCAAGGAAATACCGTGGTCATCATCGAGCATAATCTCGATGTGATAAAAACTGCCGACTGGGTCATCGATCTCGGCCCCGAAGGCGGCGCCGGCGGCGGTCAGATCATCGCGCAAGGCACGCCGGAGCAGATTGCGAAGTCGAAGGCAAGTTTTACCGGACGCTACCTCGCGCCGCTGTTGCAGCGCGACAAGGCGGCAGACGAAGCGGCAGCAGGCGCGGACAATGCGAAGCAGGTGGACAGCGAAGAATCTGACGAGGAAGCGGAGGCAACTGTCATCGAAGGCGCTGCAGAATCGGCGAAACCGGCCGTAAAACCGGCAAGGTCGAAAAAGGCCGTTGCCGCAGATGCGCCGAAACCGGCATCGAAATCGACAGCGAAACCAGCGGCAGGAACAGCAAGAGCAACGGGCAAGGCACGGGCGAAAGCCGGCAAGCCGAGCGTCAAAACCTGAGGTTGGAGACTATAGAAAGCCATGGCCAAGCGTAATCCGGCCCGTGATGACGGGCAGGTGCAGGATCTGCGCCCTCGCCCGGTCAGGCTGACCAGCGACATGAGCCTGCCGAAACTGTCGGCGGTCGAAATCGGCAGCTACATCGTCGCGCTCGTCGCGATGTGGGCGGTGCTCGAACTCAGGCTGCTCGGCGCGCTGCTCGCCGGTATGCTCGTGTACCAGCTCGTCCACACGCTCGCGCCCCGCATCGAAAAGCACATGTCGAGCGGGCGCGCGCGCTGGCTCGCGGTGGTGATTCTCTCGGCGGTGATAGTCGGTGCCCTCACAGGCTTCACCGTCGCCATCATCGAACACTTCGAGAAGGACGTGCCCAGCGTGCAGAAGCTGCTCGACCAGGCCATGTCGCTGATCGATCAGGCGCGCGGCCGTCTGCCGCAATTCGTCGCGCAGAACCTGCCCGTTTCCACCGAGCAGATGAAGGAAAAGGCCGCCGTGCTGATGCAGACGCACGCGAGCACGCTGTCGCAAGGCGGCAAGAACGCGGCGCGCATCTTCACGCATGTGCTGATCGGCATGATCATCGGCGCGATCATCGCGGTCGGCGCGACCCGGCATATGCAGCGGCTGCCGCTGTCCACAGCCTTCATCACGCGTGTCAGCCGTTTTGCCGACGCGTTCCGCCGCATCGTGTTCGCTCAGGTGAAGATCTCGGCGATCAACACCGTGTTCACGGGCATTTTCCTGTTGCTGCTGTTGCCGCTCTTTCACGCGCCGCTGCCGATGGCGAAGACGCTCGTGATCATCACGTTCATCGTCGGCCTGCTGCCTGTGATCGGCAATCTGATCTCGAACACGCTGATCGTGGCCGTGGCGCTTTCGGTGAGCTTTCCGGCTGCTGTGACGGCGCTGATCTTCCTGATCCTCATCCACAAGCTCGAGTATTTCCTCAACGCCCGCATCATCGGCGGACAGATCGAGGCGCGCGCGTGGGAACTGCTGATCGCCATGCTCGTGATGGAAGCCGCGTTCGGCATTCCGGGCGTGATCGCTGCGCCGATCTTCTACGCGTACATCAAGCGCGAACTGATCTATCTGCGGTTGGTTTAACGCTACGAAGGGCGAGCGCACGAGCACAAAGGGCGGCCTGAGGTCGCCTTTTTCATATCCGCGACGCAAAGAAAGTGCGTTGAAAAGGCATCTGCGTCATTTTGTCGCACAACCGTACGATCTCATTGACGGCACCGCGCCGACCGTCGCACGCACAGAAATAAACATCTCCCGTCCTTACGAAGCTCTTGCGGCATCCTCGTTCGCCCCATAAGATGCGAATCATTCTTATTCGCAAGGCATCGCGCCGTCATGTCCGTCATTTTTCCGCCGTCCACGGCCGTCATCGTCGACGGGAGCTGCGCATGAGACCCGTGCTCGTGCGTCTGCATCGATGGTTCGGCATCGGAACGGCGCTGTTTCTGTTCGTCGCGGGACTCACGGGCGCGCTGATCGCGTGGGATCACGAACTCGACGCGATGCTCAATCCGACCTTCTTCTATGCGCGCAGCGACGCACGGCCGCTGCCGTCGCTGGAACTCGCGCGCCGCGTCGAAGCGGGCGATCCGCGCCTCGAGGTGACCTATCTGCCGCTCTCCGTCGAACCGGGCCATGCGTTGCAGATGATGGTGCTGCCGCGCGTTGACCCGAAAACGAACCAGCCGTACACGCTCGACTTCAACCAGATCGCCGTCGATCCCGCGACAGGCGCAATCCAGAGCCGCCGTGAATGGGGGGCGCTGTCCATCGCGCGGCTCAATCTGATGCCGTTCATCTACAAGCTGCACTACACGCTGTTCCTGCCGTTCACGGGCGGCATCGACATCGGCACGTGGCTGATGGGGATGGTCGGGATCGTGTGGATTTTCGATAGCGTGATTGCCCTCGTGCTGTCGTTCCCGAGCATGAAGGCGTGGAAGAAGTCGTTTGCGTTTCGTGTGCGGCGCGGCGGCTACGCGCTCACGTTCGACTTGCACCGCTCGGGCGGCGTCTGGATCTGGGGTTTGCTGCTGATGATGGCGGTGACGTCGGTATCGATGAACCTCTCGGCGCCTGTCGTGCAGCCGGTCGTCAAGTTCTTCTCGACGCTCACGCCCACGCCGTTCACCGATCCGTCGTTGCTGCCCAACGCAAAGCCGAACGAAGCTCCGATCGCACGCGAAGCGATCCTGAAGAAGGCGGTGCAGGCACGCGCGGACAAGCACATCGAAGCGCCGCCGGGCGCGATCTACTACGCACCGATGTTCCACGTGTACGGCATCGGCTATTTCGGCGCCGGCGACGACCACGGCGACGGCGGTCTCGGCAACGCGTGGACATACTGGAACGCGCAAACCGGCCAGCCGCTAGGCGCGCAAATTCCCGGCAAGGGAACGGCGGGCGACCTCTTCATGCAGGCGCAATTCCCGTTGCATTCGGGGCGTATTCTCGGCACGGGCGGGCGAATCCTGATCAGTTGTGTCGGCGTGATGGTCGCCGTGCTGAGCGCCACGGGTCTGCTGATCTGGCTGAAGAAGATGAACGCGCGCCGCCAGGCATCGAGCGCACGCAAGACAAAAACGCGGGTCGTTCAGACGCAGACGGAAAGCGCGGCTTCGCGCTGACGCATCATCCGCTTCGCCAAATAAAAAACCGGCGCTGCCGATCATGACACGCGCCGGTTTCAATCAAGGCAAGCAGTATCAGCGGAACACGACCGTCTTGCTGCCGTTCAGCACGATACGATGCTCGACGTGCCACTTCACCGCGCGCGCAAGCGTCACGCATTCGACGTCGCGGCCAATCGCCGTCAGTTGATCCGGCGTCATGCTGTGATCGACGCGCTCCACTTCCTGTTCGATGATCGGGCCTTCGTCGAGATCCGTCGTCACGTAATGCGCAGTCGCGCCGATCAGCTTCACGCCGCGATCGAACGCCTGGTAATATGGCTTCGCGCCCTTGAAGCTCGGCAGGAACGAGTGGTGAATGTTGATCGCGCGTCCCGCCAGCCGTTCGCACAGTTCCGGCGACAGAATCTGCATATAGCGCGCGAGCACGACCAGATCCGCCTTGCACTCGTCGATCACTTCGAGCACCCGCGCTTCCTGCTGCGCCTTTGCGTCCTTCGACGTCAGCGGGAAGTGATGGAACGGAATGTCGTAGCTGGCGGCGAGCTGATAGAACTCCTTGTGATTGGAGATGATGGCGGGAATCTCGATGTTCAGTTGCCCCGTGCGATAGCGGAACAGCAAATCGTTCAGACAGTGGCCGATCTTCGACACCATGAGCACGACGCGCGGCTTCTCGTTCGCGTCGTGCAGTTCCCAGCGCATGCCGAACTGCTCGGCGAGTGTCGTGAACGCAGCGCGCAGCGCGTCGAGGCCGGGATCGCCGCCCACCTGCTGGAAGTGGACGCGCATGAAAAACTCACCCGTGTGGCTGTCGCCGAATTGCGCGGAGTCGAGGATGTTGCTGCCGCGCTCGAACAGAAAACCCGACACGGCGTGAACGATGCCGGGCCGATCGGCGCACGACAGTTTGAGAATAAAGCTGTGTTCGGTCGACATGACCTCGGTGACTCCCTTCTTCAGTGCGTGTTTCGTGGTGTACGTCAAGTCGCGTCGTCAGGCGAGAACGGGCGGTGCGAATAGCGCTTCGATGCCTTCGCATGCATCTTCGTCGATCCAGCGGCGGCGCAACAGACAATCGAGTGTCGCGAGACTTGCATCGACTGTCATCGCGCCTTCTTCGATCGCCTGCGCGACATCTTCGATGCGCGCCAGCCGATGCTCGCCGACTTCGCCGTCCTGATTGCGCGGCGCAAAGTCTTCAGGCAACGCGAGGTCGTAGATGAAGATCTGCTCGGCCTGCGTGCCTTCGGGCAGCGATTGCAGCACATGCGCGGTGCGTCCGGCCACAGCGCGCGCGGCGATCTCTTCCGGAATGCCCGCTTCTTCCCAGCACTCCTTGACGATAGTCTCGGCGAGGCTGAAGCCCCAGCCGATGCCGCCCGCGACGACGTTGTCGAGCATGCCGGGATCGGTTGCCTTCGTGTCGCTGCGGCGCGCGATCCATAGCTGCGGCGCGCGATCCGCATATTCTACGACGCCGTTCAGGTGCACCGCGTACGTCATCGTGCCGAAAAAGCGCGACGCCGCACGCTCGATATAAGCGAGGGGCGGCGCATCGAAGGCATTGCGGATCGCATACGTTTCATCGCGCCAGCCAGGAATGCGGCCCTCGGCGGCAAGCGCGCCGATCACCGAGCCGAGCGCCGCGCTGCGCAGATCGACGGTGCCGAACTGCGGGGAAAGCGCCACGCGCTGCGTGTCGATGTCAAACACATCGGGCCAGCGCTGGAGCAGCGGCACGTCGCTCGCGCGAAACCAGCCGACTCGCTCGCCGTCGATCACAAACGGAACATGCAAGGCAGGATCGAAACGGCGCGCGGCGACGATGCAAGGCAAAGACATGAAAACTCCAGACAGCGTGTTGAATTGAGCGCGATGAATCAATCGCGCAGCGCGACGCGAATGCCGATCGCGATGAAGGTCGCGCCCGCGAGCCGGTCGAGCCACACGCCTACGCGCGGCCGGCGCTTGAGCCATCCGCCGATCATGCCGGCGCACACGCCGAACAGCGAGAACACGACGACCGTTTGCAACATGAACAGCGCGCCCAGTTCGAGCATCTGCAACGTGACGCCCTGCGCGCCATGCGGATCGACGAATTGCGGCAGGAACACGACGAAGAACAACGTTACTTTCGGATTCAGCATGTTGCCGATCACGCTCTGACGGAAGATCGACGCGAGCGGTTGCGGCGGACGCTCGTGCGCCGTCGCAAGACCTTTGCTGCGCAACGCCTTGATGCCGATCCAGATCAGATAGGCGGCGCCCGCGAGCTTGAGGACCTCGAACGCAACGGGCGACGAACGCAGCACGGCCGCGATGCCGAGCGCGGCGAGCGTCGTGTGAAACGAAATACCCGCCGCGAAACCGAGTGCCGCGACGAAGCCCGCTGCGCGTCCCTGCGAAATGCCGCGCGCGAGAACCTGCAGATTGTCGGGACCGGGCGCGAACGTGATCGCGATCGACGTCGCGAGGAAGAGCAGGAAGTTTGGCATCCGCTTAAGCTCCGTTCGAAGGGACGTACACAGAGACGTGCAAAGGAATCAATGGCCGCCAAACGTCGTGACGGTGAAAAGCGGCAGGCCGGCTTCACGCAGCAGCTTCGAGCCACCGAGATCGGGCAGATCGACGATCGCCGCGCCTTCGATCACCGTCGCCCCGAGACGCTCGAGCAGCTTCTTGCCCGCCATCATCGTGCCACCCGTTGCGATCAGATCGTCGACGATCACGACGCGGTCGCCCGGCTTGCAGGCGTCCTCATGAATCTCGACAGTCGCCGTGCCGTATTCGAGTTCGTACGATTCGGACACGGTCTTGTACGGCAGCTTGCCGACCTTGCGGATCGGGATGAAACCGAGGTTCAGCTCGTACGCGAGAATCGGCCCGATGATGAAGCCGCGCGCATCGAGCCCCGCGACATAGTCGAGCCTCTGGTCGATATAGCGCTGCACGAACAGATCGATCAGCACGCGCAGCGTTTTGGGGTTTTGCAGAAGCGGCGTGATGTCGCGGAACTGCACGCCGGGCTGCGGCCAGTCGGGCACCGTGCGGATCTGGCTGTTGATGTAATCGGCCGGATCGAAAGGCTGATTCGCAGGCGCGTTGGACATGATGACTCCAGACGGGTCCGTCAAGACCCTGATATTTCCAGTGAATTGCTTGAATGCAGCGCGCGTTCGTCTAGCGTGGCGAACCGCGCGCGGCGTGATCTACGGTGAAATGACAGCAAGCGTCAGGCCGCTGCCGCGCCCGCGCGCCGATGCTTCGACAAACGCTCTTCCGCTTCGGCCAGCGCCTCGGGCAGGCCGCGCAGCACGACGATATCGCTTGCGCGCAGCTTGGTCGACGGATCGGGCTCGACGCCGCGTATACCGTGCCGGCGAATCGCCGTGACTTCGACGCCCAGATCGAACAGCCCGAGCTCTTCGAGCGTGCGTCCGACGGCATCCGCCTTTTCGTCGACGGGCACCGATTGTAGCCGCACCTGCTCGTGACCGTCGTCGTCATCGACGTCGTCCGCGCCGTGGAAGTAGCCGCGCAACAGACTATAACGCTCGTCGCGCAGCTCCTCGACACGCCGCACGACGCGCCGCATCGGCACGCCCATCACGACCAGCGTGTGCGACGCGAGCATCAGGCTGCCTTCGACGATCTCCGGAATCACTTCCGTCGCCCCTGCGGCGAGCAGCTTTTCGAGGTCGGAGTCATCGACGGTTCGCACGATCACGGGCAGCGTCGGTTCGAGCTCGTGGATGTTGTGCAGCACGCGCAGCGCGGACGGCGTGTTCGCATAGGTGATCGCGACGGTCGCCGCGCGATGGATACCCGCAGCAAGCAGCGACTCCCGCCGCCCGGCGTCGCCGAACACGACCGACTCGCCCGCCGCAGCCGCCGCCGCGACGCGGTCGGGATCGAGGTCGAGCGCGACGTACGAAAGGCCTTCGTGTTCCAGCATGCGCGCAAGGTTCTGCCCGGCGCGGCCGTAACCGCAGATGATCACGTGGCCGCTCTGCTTGAGACTTTGCGTCGCAATACGCGTCATCTGCAGCGATTGCATCATCCATTCCGTCGACGACACGCGCAGCACGAGACGGTCGGCGTTCTGGATCATGAACGGCGCGGCGAGCATCGACAGCAGCATCGCGGCGAGAATGGCCTGCAACAGCGTCGCGTCGACGAGATGTTTGTCGAGAATCAGATTGAGCAGCACGAAACCGAACTCGCCCGCCTGCGCGAGCCCGATGCCCGTGCGCATCGCCACGCCCGGCGTCGCGCCGAACAGGCGCGCGAGCCCCGTGATCATCACCGCTTTCAGCAGCACCGGGCCAATCAGGAACGCCAGCACGATCAAGGGATGCTGCCAGATCACCATCGGATTGAGCAGCATGCCCGTCGTCACGAAGAACAGACCGAGCAGCACGTCGCGAAACGGCTTGATGTCCTCTTCCACCTGATGCCGGTACGGCGTCTCGGCGATCAGCATGCCCGCGATGAACGCGCCGAGCGCGAGCGACAGGCCGAATTTATCCGTGATGAACGCAGCGCCGAGCGTGACGAGCAGCAGGTTCAGGATGAACAGTTCCTGCGAGCGCCGCCGCGCGACCACGTTGAACCAGCGCGTCATGAACTTCTGGCCGACGATCAGCAGCAGCGCCAGCGCGATCACGATCTTGATCGACGCGATGCCGAGCGCCGCCATCAGGTCTTCCGAGTTGCCGCCGAGCGCCGCGATGATGATGAGCAACGGCACCACGGCCAGATCCTGGAACAGCAGCACGCCGAAGATATTACGGCCATGCTCGGTTTCGATTTCGAGCCGCTCCGCGAGCATCTTGCTGACGATGGCCGTCGACGACATCGCGAGCGCGCCGCCCAGCGCGACGCTCGCCTGCCACGAGATATGCACCCAGCGCTCGAATACGAAGCCGAGCGAGACCGCGACGGCAATCGTGCCGAGCACCTGCAACAGGCCGAGGCCGAAGACGAGCCGGCGCATCGAGCGCAACTTGGCGAGCGAGAACTCCAGCCCGATCGAGAACATCAGGAACACGACGCCGAATTCGGCGAGGTTCTGCGCGCCGACCGAATCCGGCACGATGCCGAACGCGTGCGGCCCCACCACGATCCCGACGGACAGATAGCCCAGCATCGGCGGCAGGTTCAGATAGCGGAACACGACGACGCCCACCACTGAAGCCAGCAGCAGGAACAGCGTCATTTCGAGCGGGGAAATCATCGGCAAAAGCGCATGGAAGAGAGCATCCTGGTTCGTCGGCGGAGCCACGCGCAAACGCCCGCGCAGCAAGGTTCAGGGGCCCGTGAAGGCAATGTCCGGAAAGGTCGTTCCCGGCGCGGCGAACAAGCGCCTTTGCTATACTCCCCGGATGATAGCGAAAATCAATGGCGACCGGGCACTTGCGCTCGCTCGCGACGTGCTGGACATCGAAGCAGAAGCCGTGCGCTCGCTTCGCGATCATCTCGACGATGCGTTCCTCGAAGCAATCGACTTCATTCTCGGCTGCCGCGGGCGTGTGGTCGTGTCCGGCATCGGCAAATCCGGTCATATCGCGCGCAAGCTCGCAGCGACGCTCGCGAGCACGGGCACGCCCGCGTTCTTCGTGCATCCCGCGGAAGCCAGCCACGGCGACCTCGGCATGGTGACGGCCGACGACGTCTTCATCGGCATGTCGAATTCCGGCGAATCGGAGGAACTGGTTGCGATCCTGCCGCTCGTCAAGCGCCTCGGCGCGAAGATGATCGCGATGACGGGCCGCCCCGGTTCGAGCCTCGCCACGATCGCCGACGTGCATCTGTACTGCGGCGTCGAAAAGGAAGCGTGCCCGATGAATCTCGCGCCGACGGCCAGCACCACGGCTGCGCTCGCGCTCGGCGATGCGCTCGCCGTTGCCGTGCTCGAAGCGCGCGGCTTCGGCGCCGACGATTTCGCGCGCTCACATCCCGGCGGCGCGCTGGGCCGGCGTCTGCTCACCTACGTGCGCGACGTGATGCGCACGGGCGACCAGGTGCCGAAGGTGCTGTCGGACGCGACCGTACGCGACGCGCTGTTCCAGCTGACGGCCAAGCGCATGGGCATGACGGCCATCGTCGACGAAAATGAGCGCGTCAAAGGCATTTTCACCGACGGCGATCTGCGCCGCGTGCTCGAGCGCGACGGCGATTTCCGCGCGCTGTCAATCAGCTCCGTGATGACGCACGGCCCGCGCACGATCGGTCCCGACCGGCTCGCGGTCGAAGCCGTGGAACTGATGGAGCGCCACCGGATCAATCAGATGCTCGTCGTCGATGAAGCAGGCAAGCTGATCGGCGCACTCAACATGCACGATCTGTTTTCGAAGAAGGTGATCTGATGGCCACCGCCCTGACCGCAGCCGAACGCGCAAGCCGCGTGAAGTTGATGATTTTCGACGTCGATGGCGTGCTCACCGACGGCAGCCTGCTGTTTACGGCCGAAGGCGACACGATGAAGGCCTTCAACTCGATGGACGGTCACGGCGCCAAGCTGCTGCGCGAGGCAGGCATCGACACGGCGATCATCACGGGGCGCAAGTCGGGCATCGTCGAAAAGCGCGCGGAAAATCTGCGCATCACGCATGTGTATCAGGGCGTCGAGCACAAGCTCGCGGCATTTGAAGCGTTGCTGAAGGAAACGGGCCGCACGCCGGAAGAATGCGGCTACATGGGCGACGACTGGGTCGATCTCGCCGTGATGCTGAAAGTCGGCTTCGCGGCCGCACCGGCAAACTCGCATCCCGAAGTGATCGCCCGTGCGCACTGGGTCAGCGAAGCGCGCGGCGGCCACGGCGCGGTGCGCGAAGTGTGCGACGCGCTGCTGCGCGCGCAAGGCCGCTATGACGCGCTGCTCGCCGCCGCATGCAGCGGTGAGGTGCAGCGAGGCCTTGTCGGATGAACCAGTTTCGCTGGACCTCGCTGATCCCGCTCGTCGCGATGGCGGCGCTCGCCGGCGTCACGTACTGGCTGCTGCAGGCTACGCTGCCGCGCCAGGACGAAGGCGTGGTCAGGCCGAAACAGCACACGCCGGACTATTTCGCGGATAACTTTTCGATATCCGAACTCGACCAGTCGGGCGCAACGCAATACCGCCTCACCGCGTCGAAGCTCGTCCACTACGAAGATAACGAAGTGAGCGACCTCACCATGCCCGCCATCCGTGCGTTCCAGCCGGGCAAACCCGTCGTCACGGCGACGGGCGACCGGGGCACGGTGAACGGCGACGCGTCGATCGTCGATCTGTACGACAACGCGCGTATCGTGCGCGACGCGGGTTTTGGCGACCCGAGAATGCAGGCCGATTCCTCGCATTTCCGCGTGCTCGTGAACGACGATGTGATCGAGACGGAAAAGCCGGTTAAACTTCAGCGCGGCCAGTCGATCATGACGGCCAGCGGTATGAACTACAACAATGTCACCCGGGTCATCCAGCTATTCGGCAACGTGCGTGGCGCCATCGCCCCCGTCGACTCCGGCAGTTCCCAGAAGCAACCCGGGTAAATCCAATTCCAGCGTGACTGCATGAACGAATCGTTCCCCCGTTTTGAGTCCGGCCGCATGCGCGCGTTTCGCACGAGCCGCGCCGGGCTTGCGGCTCTGTTGATCGCCTTGCCGCTTGCCGGTATTGCGCCGCTCGCGCACGCCGAACGTGCCGACAAGGACAAACCGCTCAATATCGAAGCGGACAACATGACGTATGACGACCTCAAACAGGTCAACATCTTCACCGGCCACGTGGTCGCGACCAAAGGCACGATCGTGATCAAGGCGGACCGCGTCGAAGTGACGCAGGACCCGCAGGGCTATCAATATGCAACGGGCACGTCGACGGGCAAGAACCTCGCGTACTTTCGCCAGAAGCGCGACGGCGTCGATGAATACATCGACGGTGATGCCGAACGCATCGACTACGACGGCAAGCAGGACCTCACCACGCTGACGACGCGCGCAACCGTGCGCCGCCTGCAAGGTCTGAACACGATCATGGACGAAGTGCACGGCAGCGTCATCACGTACGACGGCCAGAACGACTTCTACACGGCGAAGGCCGGCAAGGACGTCGCAGGTCCGGGCAATCCGAACGGCCGTGTGCGCGCCATGCTGTCGCCGCGCAACGGCGGCGCCCAGCCGATCACCGGGCCGTCCACCACACTACAACCGACCAACCAGTTCCAGGGACAAGGATCGACGAAGCCGTGAGCGCCCCCGCCCTTCCCAACCGAAAGCCGGCGGGCACCAGCAGTTCGCTCGTCGTCCGCAATCTGAAGAAGCGCTATGGTTCGCGCACGGTCGTCAAGGACGTCTCGCTCGACGTGAAGAGCGGCGAAGTGGTCGGCCTGCTCGGCCCGAACGGCGCCGGCAAGACCACGTCGTTCTACATGATCGTCGGCCTGGTGCCGCTCGACGCCGGCGAGATCGATCTCGACGGCAAGTCGATCAGCCTTCTGCCCATTCACAAGCGCGCGTCGCTCGGCCTGTCGTATCTGCCGCAGGAAGCGTCCGTGTTCCGCAAGCTCTCCGTCGAGGAAAACATCCGCGCGGTGCTGGAGCTGCAGATCGGCGAGGACGGCAAGCGTCTGTCGAAGGACGCGATCGCGTCGCGCACGGAAGCGCTGCTCGACGAACTGCAGATTGCGCACTTGCGGGAGAACCCGGCTCTGTCGCTGTCGGGCGGCGAGCGCCGCCGCGTCGAGATCGCGCGCGCCCTTGCGACCAATCCGAGCTTCATCCTGCTCGACGAACCGTTCGCGGGCGTCGACCCCATTGCGGTGCTGGAAATTCAGAAGATCGTGAAGTTCCTGAAGCAGCGCAACATCGGCGTGCTCATCACCGATCACAACGTCCGCGAGACACTCGGTATCTGTGATCACGCATATATCATCAGCGACGGCAGCGTGCTCGCAGCCGGCGCGCCCGGCGACATCATTGAAAACGAGAGCGTGCGCCGCGTCTATCTGGGCGAACACTTCCGCATGTAACGCCCGCACGCGGCTCGTGCACGCCGCTTGCAGCGCCCTCACGGCCTGATCCCAGGCCGTTTCATAACACGGGTTCAGTAATTTTGACGGGCTACGCTGGCGCGTTGTCGCTTGCGCAGTTGCGCGCGGTTTGCGCGCGTTATCGGCCGTCCGCGCCAAAATCTGGGACACGCGCGTTTTTGCGGGTGTCGCAAGGTATCGCGGTCGTGGCAAACTCTCTACAATGAATCACACATTGCCATGAAAGCCAGCCTCCAACTTCGCCTGTCGCAGCATCTTGCGCTGACACCACAACTGCAACAGTCCATCCGGCTGCTGCAGCTGTCTACGCTCGAACTGCAACAGGAAGTGTCGATGGCGATCGCCCAGAATCCGTTGCTCGAAACGGAGGACGACTGGATCGCGAGTCCGTTGCGCGTCGCCGCCGACGGCACTGTCATCGCGCAGACCTCGCAGAACACGTCGCCGGAAGAGATGTCGGGCGCGCCGCCGTCCTCGTCGTCGTCGACCTCCTCCGGCGAAAGCCAGGAAGGCGGCGAGCCACAGGGTGTGGACGAATACAACGGCATGGGTTCGGATGCGAACTCGGACGCCAACCAGTGGAATCTCGACGACTACGGCCGTTCGGGCAACGCATCGGACGACGACGATCTGCCGCCGCTGCAAATCCACGAATCGACCACGACGCTGCGCGATCACCTGACTGCTCAACTTCGCGTAACGGGAGCAAGCGCACGGGACCGCGCGCTCATCACGTTCCTGATCGAATCGCTCGACGACGACGGCTATCTGACGGCCACCTTCGACGAAATCCTCGCCGATTTGCCGGAAGAACTCGAAGTCGATACCGACGAACTCAACGCGGCCCTCGCCTTGCTGCACAGCTTCGACCCAGCGGGGGTCGGCGCGCGTTCGGCGTCGGAATGCCTGCGTTTGCAGTTGGGCCGGCTCGAGCCGTCGCCCACGCGCACGCTCGCGCTCGACATCGTCGCGCATCACCTGGAACTGCTCGCCGCACGCGACTTCACGCGACTGCGCAAATACCTGAAGGCAAGCGACGACGATCTGCGCGAAGCGCATGCGCTGATCCGCTCGCTGGAGCCGTTCCCCGGTGCGGCCTACGGCAAGGCCGAGGCGGACTACGTCGTGCCCGACATCATGGTGCGCAAAACGGCACAGGGATGGCAGGCCGAACTGAATCCGGAAGTCGTGCCGAAACTGCGTATCAACCATCTGTATGCGAATATCCTGCGCAACAATCGCGGCGATCCGGGCAGCGGTTCGCTGCGGCAGCAACTGCAGGAAGCGCGTTGGCTGATCAAGAATATCCAGCAGCGCTTCGAGACGATCCTGCGTGTCGCACAGGCAATTGTGGAGCGTCAAAAGAACTTTTTCGCCCACGGCGAAATTGCCATGCGCCCCTTGGTTTTGCGGGAAATAGCTGATACGCTGGGTTTACACGAGTCGACGGTCTCGCGTGTGACAACCGGCAAGTACATGCTCACCCCATTCGGGACGCTTGAATTTAAGTACTTCTTCGGATCGCACGTGTCCACCGACACGGGGGGCGCGGCCTCTTCAACGGCCATTCGCGCACTCATCAAGCAACTGATAGGAGCGGAAGACACCAAATCTCCTCTTTCAGACAGCCGCATTGCCGAACTGCTGGCGGAACAGGGTTTCGTCGTCGCTCGCCGTACCGTTGCGAAATACCGCGAAGCACTGAAAATCCCGGCAGTCAATCTGCGCAAGTCTCTTTAGCCCGCTACCTCCTGTGGCGGGTATTTTCCGGCCGCGCCGCTGTTTGGCGGAGCAGGCTGGCCGATGCGACCTGCCAGCAGCCTGTCAAACGGGGGACGGCGTGGCAGATCGAGGGAATCGACCGGCGCTCGCGCGATTCATGCGGACCAGGCGGCCACTAGCTTGGAGAAGCACTATGAATCTGAAGATCAGTGGACACCATCTCGATGTAACGCCAGCGTTGCGAGAATACGTGATCACCAAACTTGACAGGGTGCTAAGACATTTCGATCAGGTGATCGATGGCAGTGTGGTCCTCTCGGTCGACAACCACAAGGAAAAGGAAAAGAGGCAAAAGGTTGAAATCAACCTGCATCTGAAGGGCAAGGATATCTTCGTCGAAAGCTGTGATGGCGACCTCTACGCCGCGATCGACCTGATGATCGACAAGCTGGACCGGCAAGTCATTCGTCACAAGGATCGCCTGCAGGGCCATCAGCACGAGGCAATCAAGTATCAGCCACTGGCGGCACAACCCGAAGTGCCACCGCAATAAGCCAGTAGAGGCTTTTGCTTAGCCCCGCGAACCGCCCGATATCGGGCGGTTTTTGTTTGTGCGCATGTTGCTCGCGGCACGCGGTGTTGCATGCGCGTGGTTGGCAGTCCCGGACGATCCGCGGGGCACGCCAATTAGAGTCATGGCGCGGCGCACCATCGGTAGCAACCCTGTTCTATAATAAATCGGTTACCTTCGGGGTCTTTGTCCAGCCCGAGCCCTGCACAAAGGGATCATTGCGGGTCTCAAGAGCAGGGCTCATCGCGCGTCGCTGGATTCGCCATGAGCAGCTGCGAGGCATGGAACGCTTTTCAAACGCCACAGCGAGGAGAATCCAGGCGACCTTTGCGCCTGTCAACATGAATCGTTTAGCCAAATATCTTCCCCTCGAAAACGTCGTCGTCGGTCTCGCGGTTACAAGCAAGAAACGCGTATTCGAGCAAGCGGGCCTGATCTTCGAAAACCAGAACGGCATCGCCCGCAGCACAGTGACTGACAATCTGTTCGCGCGCGAACGCCTCGGTTCAACGGGGCTCGGCGAAGGCGTGGCGATCCCGCACGGCCGCATCAAGGGCCTCAAGCAGCCGCTTGCCGCGTTCGTGCGGCTCGCCGATCCGATCCCGTTCGAATCGCCGGACGGCCAGCCCGTTTCGCTGCTCATCTTCCTGCTCGTCCCCGAACAGGCGACGCAGCAGCACCTTGAAATCCTGTCGGAGATCGCCCAACTGTTGTCGGATCGCGAAGCGCGCGAACGGTTGCACACAGAAGAGGACCGCGAGGCGTTGCATCGCCTGTTGACTCAGTGGCAACCTTGACGTATTCGCGGCATTTCGCGGCTGAAATGCGCAGGAGCCACCAGCGCGTTTGATTCGAGGCTTGCGGCGAAGTCCGGCAAACCCGCATCGCCGCGAGCCGAACATGTTCCGTGCACGCCGTCGCAGCGCTGGCAACAGCGCACCGGCAACAGCCGACGCGCAGCAGGCGGGCGGCAGACCAGAACGCCAGCAGCACCCTAGCGGCACATACGAGGTCAGGGAGTCAGGGATTCATGGATACGTCCAGCATCAACGCCCAAAGCATTTTCGACGACAACGCCGCCGCGCTGAAACTCAGCTGGCTGACGGGGCATGAGGGCTGGGAGCGCGGCTTCTCGGCAGAAACGGTTGCGACTGCAACGTCCAGCGCCGACCTCGTCGGCCACCTTAACCTGATCCACCCGAACCGGATCCAGGTGCTCGGCGAAGCCGAAACCAACTACTACCAGCGTCAATCCGACGAAGACCGCTCGCGCCACATGGCCGAGCTGATCGCGCTCGAGCCGCCGTTCCTGGTTGTCGCGGGCGGCGTCGCCGCGCCGCCGGAACTGGTCCTGCGATGCACGCGCTCGTCGACGCCGCTGTTCACCACGCCGATGTCGCCCGCTGCGGTGATCGACAGTTTGCGGCTCTACATGTCGCGCATCCTTGCGCCGCGTGCAACGCTGCACGGCGTGTTTCTCGACATTCTCGGCATGGGCGTGCTGCTCACGGGCGACTCGGGCCTGGGCAAGAGCGAACTCGGCCTCGAACTGATCTCGCGCGGCCACGGTCTGGTCGCCGACGACGCCGTCGACTTCGTGCGCCTCGGCCCGGATTTCGTCGAAGGACGCTGCCCGCCGCTGCTGCAGAATCTGCTCGAAGTGCGCGGCCTCGGCCTGCTCGACATCAAGACGATCTTCGGTGAAACGGCCGTGCGCCGGAAAATGAAGCTGAAGCTGATCGTCCAGCTGGTACGCCGCCCGGACGGCGAATTCCAGCGCCTGCCGCTCGAGAGCCAGACCGTCGATGTGCTCGGCCTGCCCATCAGCAAGGTTACGATCCAGGTGGCGGCCGGCCGAAATCTCGCCGTGCTGGTCGAGGCGGCCGTGCGCAACACGATCCTGCAACTGCGCGGTATCGACACGCTCCGCGACTTCATGGACCGCCAGCGCCTCGCCATGCAGGACCCCGACAGCCAGTTTCCCGGCAAGCTGATCTGACGTAATGCGCGCAAAGCCGCGGCGGCACAGCGGGTGACACCGGATGCTATGATGAACCCAACGGATTCCACGACTCCATGCGCATTATCCTGATCACCGGTATCTCCGGCTCCGGCAAGTCTGTCGCTTTGAACGCGCTCGAAGACGCGGGCTACTACTGCGTCGACAATTTGCCGCCGCGCTTTTTGCCCGAACTCGCCGCGTACCTCGCGGGCGATGGCCAGGACCGGCTAGCGGTGGCGATCGACGCGCGCTCGGGCGCCTCGCTCGACGACATGCCGCAAATGATCCGCGATCTCGCCGGTCAGCACGACGTGCGCGTGCTGTTCCTGAACGCCAGCACTCAGGCACTGATCCAACGCTTTTCCGAAACACGCCGCCGCCATCCGCTGTCGGGGTCGCCCGCACACGATGCCGACGTCGGCGTGTTGACGTCGCTGGCCGAAGCGATCGAGCGCGAGCGCGAACTGGTCGCGGGGCTCGCCGAATTCGGCCATCAGATCGATACCAGCAACTTGCGGGCAAACGTTTTACGCGCGTGGGTCAAGCGTTTCATCGAGCAGGAGCACACTGGGCTCGCGCTGATGTTCGAGTCGTTCGGCTTCAAGCGCGGCGTGCCGCTCGACGCCGACTTCGTGTTCGACGTGCGCACCCTGCCGAACCCTTACTACGACCGCGAACTGCGTCCGCTGACGGGACTCGACAAGCCTGTCATCGATTTCCTCGACGCACTGCCCGTCGTTCAACAGATGATCGGCGACATCGAGTCGTTTCTGCAGAAATGGCTGCCGCATTTCCGCGACGACAATCGCAGTTATCTCACCGTTGCAATCGGTTGTACGGGCGGACAGCACCGCTCGGTATTCATCGCCGAAACGCTTGCCGCGCGTTTCGCGAGCGAAGCAAACGTGTTAGTGCGGCATCGCGATGCGCCGATCAACGTCGACGACTCATCGAAACTGGTCGCCTGAGTTATCCGATGGTGGCCCGACCGGCCGTCGCTCGCAGCGGCGGCCCTAACCGAAGCGTTGCGCCATGTCCTCTACACCGTCCGTGCTTGCCGATGTGCCGCTGTTTCCTTTGCACACCGTCCTCTTTCCCGATGGACTGCTGCCGCTGAAGATCTTCGAGGCACGCTATCTCGACATGGCGCGCGACTGTCTGCGCGACCACACGTCGTTCGGCGTGTGTCTGCTGAAAAGCGGCGGCGAAGTCGCGCAGCCCGATGAGCCGTCCGTGCCGGAGAGCGTCGGTTGTCTCGCGGAAATCGACGTTTGCGATGTCGACGAGTTCGGCATGCTGCTGATTCGCGCACGCGGCACCGAGCGTTTCCGGCTGCTGTCGCATCGCGTTGAATCAGGCGGGTTGCTGGTCGGGATGGCCGAGTTGATCGGCAGCGACGTCCCGCTCGAAGGCACCCATTACATGGAAAAGTTCGGCGCGTGCGCGGAAGTGCTCGAGCGCATCATCGCGACGATCCGCGAGCGCGACGCCGAGAGCCTGCCGTTCCTCGAGCCGTTCAGGCTCGACGATCCGACATGGGTGTCGAACCGCCTGTCCGAAGTGCTGCCTGTCGCGCTGAAGGCGCGGCAAAAGCTGATGGAACTGCAGGACGCCGGGGCACGGATCGACATCGTGCATCACTACATGCAGCAGCATCAGCTGCTGTAGCGCCGGCGTTCAGATCAGCGAGCCCTGCAGGGCTTCGAGCAGCTTGCGCACGGGCGCGGGCACGCCATACGCGTCCAGTTCGTTCAGCGAGATCCATACGGTGTCGGCGTCGCGCGCGCTCGCGACTGTCGCCGCATGATCGAACTCCGCGATGCGCGGCTCGATGTCGAGCCTGAAGTGCGTGAACACATGAGTGAGCGGCGCGAGCGGCGAAACGTCTGCTGTCGCGCCGAAGTCGCGCGCGAGTTGCACGAGCGCCGCTTCATCCGCTGCTTCCGGCAGGCTCCACAAGCCGCCCCAGATGCCCGACGGCGGGCGTTTTTCGAGCATCACCGTGTCGCCGTCGCGCAGCAGCAGCATCCACGTGCGGCGCGTCGGCACCGTTTTCTTCGGGCGCGCCGCCGGTAGTTCGCGCTGACGGCCCGTCACGTTCGCCACGCAATCGACTGCAAACGGACAGCGCACGCAATCTGGCTTGCCGCGCGCACACAGGGTCGCGCCGAAATCCATCAGCCCCTGCGTGTAGGCGCTGATGTCGTCGTCGGTCGCATTCACGGGCAGCAGCGACTCCGCCAGCAGCCACATCCCGTTCTCGACTTTCTTCTCGCCCGGAAAACCTTCGACGCCGAACACGCGCGCAAGCACGCGCTTCACGTTGCCGTCGAGAATCGTCGCGCGCGCGCCGAATGCGAACGATGCAATCGCGGCCGCTGTTGATCGTCCGATACCCGGCAACTCCGCGAGCGCTTCCACGCTCTCGGGAAACCGCCCGCCGTGCTGCTCGACGACGACCTGCGCGCAGCGATGCAGATTGCGCGCGCGCGTGTAGTAGCCAAGGCCGGCCCACAGCGTCATCACGTCGTCGTCGGGTGCGGCGGCGAGGGCGGCAACATCCGGAAAACGCGCGAGAAAGCGCGCGTAGTACGGGATCACCGTCGACACCTGCGTCTGCTGCAGCATGATTTCGGACAGCCAGATCCGATATGGATCGCGCGTGTTTTGCCACGGCAGGTCGTGACGGCCGTGTTCGCGCTGCCATGCGATCAGCCGCACAGAGAAATCGGACAGCGTTGGTATCCTGGGAAAAACAGTCGAGGAAGCGGGAACGGACATGAACGGATCAGCGTTGGCAGGTCGGACAGTAGTAAGTGGAGCGTTGCCCCTGCACGATCTGTTTGATCGGCGTGCCGCATACGCGGCATGGCAGACCCGCGCGATCATAGACGAAATAGTCGAGCTGGAAGTAGCCGCTTTCGCCGTTGCTGCCGACGAAGTCGCGCAACGTGCTGCCGCCCTTCTCGATCGCGGCGGCAAGCGTGATGCGCACGGCGTCTGCAAGCAGACCGTAACGAACGGACGAGATCCGGCCGGCGGCCGTGGTCGGCCGGATACCCGCGCGAAACAGGCTTTCAGATGCGTAAATGTTGCCCACGCCGACGACGATATCGCCCGCAAGCAGCGCCTGCTTCACCGAAATCTTCCGCCCGCGCGTCTTTCGATGCAGCAGCGCGCCGGAGAACGACGGTGCGAACGGCTCGACGCCCAGATCCGCCAGCAACGGATGTTCGAGAACGTCGCCAGCCGAGCGCGTGTGCCATAACACAGCGCCAAAGCGGCGCGGATCGCGGAAGCGCAAAATGAAGTCGTCGAACACCCAGTCGACATGATCGTGCTTCGCAGCGGCCGGCGGATGCGGCACGTTGCGCAGCACCCTGAGCGTCCCCGTCATGCCGAGATGCACGATGAACCAGCCTTCGTCGATCTCGAACAGCAGGTACTTGCCGCGCCGCGCTACTTTGTGGACCAGCCGGCCCTGCAGCAGACGTGCGAAACCGGGCGGAATCGGCCAGCGCAGTGCCGGCGTGCGCACGTCGACTCGCTTGACACGCTGTCCGGCTACATACGGCTCGATTCCGCGTCGGGTAACCTCGACTTCTGGTAACTCTGGCATGTGTTGAGACCTGATATCGCTAACAACCGGCTTGCGCTCACCGTCGGAGTGATCGGGCGCAAAAAATGGAACGAAGTGGATACTGGACGTATCCACAAGGAGCACGACGCGGCGAATGGCCCTTCGGGCGTCCCGCCGAACAAGGCGTGTTGCAAGCGGCAGATTGCGCCTTGACGGCCACACGCCCTTTATGGGCGCGAATGGCCGCGACTGGTCTGCTACTTGCGTCCGCGGTTATGCGCTTATTGTAGCGAGCGCGTTACAATCGACTGAAACATTGAACGGATATGTATGAACCTGTCCATCGTTAAGCAGTTTTTGAAGCGCCGGACCGGTGCGAACGGCGTGCCGCACGCTGTTTCCGCACGCCGGCTGCTGGGTGTGGCCGTGCTGGCTGTCTGGGCGCTCGGCGCATTGCCCGCGCATGCGCAGGATCAATCGCCCGATGCGGATGACAACACCGTCTCCGTGCAAGATGCTTTCGGCCCCGATTCCGCCGACGAAAAAGCCAATCTGCCCAGCGTCGCGCTGACGAGCCAGATTGTGTTCCAGGTGCTCGCGGCAGAAGTCGCGCTGCAGCGCAATCAACCCGCGCCCGCGTATCAGACCTACCTCTCGCTCGCGCGTGACACGCACGACCCGCGCATGGCGCAGCGCGCGACTGAAATCGCACTGGCCGCGCAGAGTCCGTCGGATGCGCTGACGGCTGCGCAATTGTGGCAACAGTATGCGCCGCAATCGGAACGCGCCGCGCAACTGGATGCGTCGCTGCTCGTGTTGTCGGGCAAGCCCGACGACGCGAAGCCGATGCTCGCGAAGGAACTCGCGAAGATTCCGCCTGAAAACCGCGGCAACGGCATTCTCGCGTTGCAACTGCTGATCTCGCGCGGGCCGAACCGGATCGGCGGCCTGCACGTGCTGCAGGATCTCGTCGCGAACGACCTGAACCGCCCCGAAGCGCAATTCGCGATCGCGCGTCAGCAACTCATTGCCGACGATGCGCCCGGCGCGCGCAAATCGCTCGAACAGGCGCTCAAGCTGAAGCCCGACTATCTGCCCGCGGCATTGATGCTGTCGCAGATGGGGCCGGAGGAGCGCAAGGAAGGCATCGCGTCGATCGAGAAGTACGTGCAGGCGAATCCGAAGTCGCACGAGGCCCGCCTTGCGCTCGCGCAGATGTATCTGGCCAGCGACCGCCTCGACGACGCGCAGAAACAGTTCGAGTTCATGCAGAAGGACAACCCGAACGATCTGACGCCGCTGATGGCACTCGCGCTCATCAAGATCCAGCAGAAGAACCTGCCCGAAGCGCAGAACTATCTGCAGCAATATGCGCAAAAGGCCGAGAAGACGCCGGGCGCCGATCCGGGCCAGGCGTATATCTATCTCGCGCAGTTGTCGCTTGAACAGAAAGATACGGCAGGCGCGAACCGCTGGCTGGACAAGATTCCCGCCACGAGCACCCAATACATTCCCGCGCAGATCACCCGCGCGCAACTGCTGCAAAGAGACGGCAAATCCGATGACGCGCGCAAGCTGCTCGCCGGCATTCGCACGCAGGACCCGCATGAGCAGGCGCTGATCGCACGCACCGACGCGGCGATCCTGTTCGATGCGAAGCGCTATCCGGAGGCTGAAGCGCGCCTCGCCCAGGCCACCACCGATTTCCCCGACGACCCCGATCTCACGTACGACTACGCGATGGCTGCCGAGAAGAACGGCCATTTCGACGTAATGGAAACGCAGCTGCGCAAGCTGATGCGCACGCAACCCGACAACGCGCAGGCGTATAACGCGCTCGGCTATTCGCTCGCGGACCGCAACCAGCGTCTGCAGGAAGCGGACAAGCTGGTCGAGAAGGCGCTGGCGCTGTCGCCGAACGACGCGTTCATCATGGACAGTGTCGGTTGGGTCAAGTACCGGCTCGGCGATACGTCGGATGCGATCCGCGTACTGCGCAAGGCCTACGATCTGCAACCCAACGCCGAAATCGGCGCGCATCTGGGCGAAGTGCTGTGGAAGAGCGGCGATCAGGATCAGGCGCGCGCTGCATGGCGTGATGCCCGCAAGCTCGAACCCGACAACGATACGCTCGTCAAAACGCTCAAACGTTTTCAGGTGAACGATCTCTGATGCATTTTTCTTTTCCTGTGTTTTCTTCTCCGGCGCCGCGCCGCGCGGCGCTGGGTCTCGCAGCCGCAGCCATCGTCGCCTTGTCCGGCTGCGCATCCGTCAAGCCGCAAGGTCCTTCCACGTCGAATGCCGCGACTGCCGTCACCGCGCAGACGAGCCGCGCGTATCACGGTCGCTTTGCCGTCCAGTACGTCGACCAGAACGGGCAGCAGCGTAACGCCTATGGCAATTTCGACTGGCAAGAACGTGGCGATACTGTCACGCTGCAGCTGCGCAACCCGCTTGGACAGACAATGGCGATCGTCACGTCGTCGCCGTCGGCCGCCACGCTCGAACTGCCGAACCGCCAGCCGCTGACGGCCGATAACGTTTCCACGCTGATGCAGAACGCGCTGGGCTTCGCGCTGCCTGTCGAAGGACTGCGTTACTGGCTGCAGCCATCGGTTGCGCCGACATCGAAGGCGACGACCGAGAAAGATCCGCAGCAGGAAACGCGTCTGAAGGAGATTCAACAGGACGGCTGGACGATCGACTATATCGCCTATGCCGATGCGCCCGCAGCGGGCGTGAAGCGCGTGAATCTCGCGCGCACCGAACCACCGCTCGACATCAAGCTCGTGCTCGACCAGTAACCCGCACGCGCGCCTTGCAAAGACTCATGATCGAAACGAACGACTCGCTGCGCGACTGTCTCGCTCCAGCGAAGCTGAACCTCTTCCTGCACATCACCGGCCGTCTGCCGAACGGATATCACGCACTGCAGACGGTGTTCCAGTTGCTCGACTGGGGCGACACGCTGCACTTCACGCGTCGCGACGACGGCGCGATCACGCGCGGCACCGACATCGCCGACGTTCCCGCCGATACCGACCTCACCGTGCGCGCCGCGAAGTTGCTGAAGGAACACACGGGCACGCGCCTCGGCGTGAACATCGAGATCGACAAAGTACTGCCGATGGGCGCAGGTCTTGGCGGCGGCAGCTCCGACGCGGCGACGACGCTGCTCGCGCTGAACCGTCTGTGGAAGCTCGATCTGCCGCGCGCGGAGCTTCAGGCACTCGCATTGAAACTCGGCGCCGACGTGCCGTTTTTTGTTTTTGGAAAAAATGCATTCGCAGAGGGTGTCGGAGAAGCACTTGAGCATGTACAATTGCCGCCGCGCCACTTTCTGGTGGTGACACCGAGGGTTCATGTTCCAACGTCAGCAATTTTTTCAGAAAAAGCGTTGACAAGAGATACAAAGGCTCTCATAATTACGGACTTTCTTGCACAGCAAAGTTGCAACGCAGAATGGCCTGATAGCTTCGGCCGGAATGACATGCAGCAAGTTGTCGTGGGAAAATACGTGGAAGTTGCGCAGGTGCTTAGATGGTTTGATAACATCGCGCCGGCGCGGATGACGGGATCAGGCGCAAGCGTTTTTGCAGCGTTCCGTAGTAAAGATGAAGCAGTTGCGGCGCAAGCCAAACTGCCAGTCGAATGGAACAGCGCAGTGACGGCAAGTCTGGATACGCATCCACTCTTTACTTTCGCGGCATAAGTTTCGCGGCACTGAATGGCCTACACGTTCAGTGAAGCTCAAAGTTAGTGTAGGGGAGTCGCCAAGTTGGTTAAGGCACCGGATTTTGATTCCGGCATTCGAGGGTTCGAGTCCTTCCTCCCCTGCCAAAATTTCTCGCAGTTCCTCGCCTCCCACAGCCTGAAGCAGGTGCATGATGAGCAGCCATGACGGCCTGATGGTTTTTACTGGCAACGCAAATCCCGCGCTTGCACAGGAAGTCGTCAAAATCCTCGGTATCCCCCTCGGCAAAGCAATGGTCTCCCGTTTCTCGGACGGTGAGATCCAGGTCGAGATTCAGGAAAACGTGCGTGGCAAGGACGTCTTCGTCCTTCAGTCCACCTGCGCGCCGACCAACGACAATCTGATGGAACTGATGATCATGGTCGATGCGCTCAAGCGCGCATCCGCAGGCCGGATCACCGCAGCCATCCCCTACTTCGGCTATGCCCGTCAAGATCGACGCCCGCGTTCGGCGCGCGTTGCCATCTCGGCGAAGGTCGTGGCGAACATGCTGGAAATCGCTGGCGTCGAGCG
Source organism: Paraburkholderia caribensis (assembly GCF_002902945.1). Classification (NCBI taxonomy): domain Bacteria; kingdom Pseudomonadati; phylum Pseudomonadota; class Betaproteobacteria; order Burkholderiales; family Burkholderiaceae; genus Paraburkholderia; species Paraburkholderia caribensis. Next base: position 397,160 of record NZ_CP026101.1, on the reverse strand, counting down.
GATCATCACGATGGATCTGCACGCTGACCAGATTCAAGGTTTCTTCGACATCCCCGTCGACAACATCTACGCCACGCCCGTGCTGCTCGGCGATCTGCGCAAGCAGAATCACGAGAACCTGCTGGTCGTGTCGCCGGACGTCGGCGGCGTGGTTCGCGCGCGTGCGCTGGCCAAGCAACTGAACTGCGATCTCGCCATCATCGACAAGCGTCGTCCGAAGGCGAACGTCGCCGAAGTGATGAACATCATCGGTGAAGTCGACGGCCGTACCTGCGTGATCATGGACGACATGGTCGACACGGCGGGCACGCTCTGCAAGGCAGCGCAAGTGCTGAAAGAACGCGGCGCGACGAAGGTGTTCGCTTACGCCACTCACCCGGTTCTGTCGGGTGGCGCTGGTCCGCGCATCGCTGCATCGGCGCTCGACGAACTCGTCGTCACCGACACGATCCCGCTCAGCGAAGAAGCCCGCTCGTGCGCAAAGATCCGTTCGCTGACCAGCGCGGGTCTGCTGGCAGAGACGTTCTCGCGTATCCGTCGCGGCGACTCGGTGATGTCGCTGTTCGCGGAAGGCTAAAGTATTCGCGAAGGCGCCGCATGACGAATGCGGCGTTTTTGCATTTGGCGTGAACGAACGAAGGTTCATGCCGGTTTGTCTGGGTCTTCAGCCCGTCACGGGTAGCAAGGCCCGTTTTACTGCCTGGTCGCGGGCAGATAATGGAGATTCAAATGAAAGTAGTCGCTTTCGAGCGTAATTTGCAAGGTACGGGTGCGAGCCGCCGCCTGCGTAACTCGGGCAAGGCCCCGGGCATCGTGTACGGCGCTGGCGAACCGCAACTGATCGAACTCGATCACAACGCGCTGTGGCACGCTCTGAAGAAAGAAGCATTCCACTCGTCGATCCTCGACCTGGAAGTGGCAGGCAAGTCGCAACAGGTTCTGCTGCGCGACGTGCAATACCACCCGTTCCGTCAGATCATCCTGCACGTGGACTTCCAGCGCGTCGACGCGAAGAAGAAGCTGCACACGAAGGTGCCGCTGCACTTCATGAATCAGGAAAGCAACCCGGCTGTGAAGCTGGGCGGCGCGATCATCTCGCACGTCATCAACGAAATCGAAATCGAATGTCTGCCGGGCGCTCTGCCGGAGTTCATCGAAGTCGATCTGGTGAAGATCGAAGCGGGTCAATCGCTGCATGCAACGGACATCGTTCTGCCGGCTGGCGTCGCACTGGTTGCGCACCTCGTTGCAGAAAACCCGGTGATCGTTTCGGCGCCGGTTCCCGCTGGTGCACAGTCGGAAGAAGCGTCGGCTGAAGGCGAAAAGCCGGCAGCTGAATAAGGCCGCTATCCTCTCGATCCGTTTCAATGGAACGGTCGACGTAACCCGCCGCGGTTCGCCCCGGCGGGTTTTTTTTCGGTTTTTTCAGGCTGCGTGGCACGCCGCGCGGCCCACTTGAACATGATCAAGCTGATCGTCGGGCTCGGCAATCCGGGCGCTGAATACACCGCGACGCGGCACAACGCCGGCTTCTGGCTCGTCGACCAACTGGCGCGCGAAGCCGGCGCGACGTTGCGCGACGAGCGGCGCTTTCACGGCTTCTATGCGAAAGCGCGCCTGTATGGCGAGGAAGTGCATCTGCTGGAGCCGCAGACGTACATGAACCGCTCGGGTCAATCGGTCGTCGCGCTCGCGCATTTCTTCAAGATCCTGCCGGATCAGATTCTCGTCGCGCATGACGAACTCGATCTGCCGCCCGGCACCGTGAAGCTCAAGCTTGGCGGCGGCAGCGGCGGACACAATGGCCTGAAGGACATCTCCGCGCATCTGTCGACCCAGCAGTACTGGCGCTTGCGCATCGGCATCGGTCATCCGCGCGACCTGATTCCCGAGAGCGCACGTGCGGGCGCGAAGCCCGACGTCGCGAACTTCGTGCTGAAGCCGCCGCGCAGGGAGGAGCAGGACGTGATCGACGCGTCGATCGAACGCGCGCTCGCGGTGATGCCGACCGTCGTCAAGGGCGAACTCGAACGCGCAATGATGCAGTTGCATCGCAATTCGTGACTGCCTGCCGCCACGGATAACAGAGGAGCAGAACTTGAGCCGCTACTGGAGCGATATCGTTCATCGCTTGACGCCGTACGTGCCGGGCGAGCAGCCCGCGCTCGCGCATCCCGTGAAGCTGAACACCAACGAGAATCCGTATCCGCCCTCGCCCGCCGTGGTGAGCGCGATTCGCAACGAGCTTGGCGAGTCCGCCGAGTCGCTGCGCCGCTATCCCGATCCGACGGCGCGCGTATTGCGCGAGACTGTCGCCGCGCATCACGGGATCAAGGTGGATCAGGTGTTTGCGGGCAACGGTTCGGATGAAGTGCTCGCCACGGTGTTTCAGGCGCTTCTGAAGCACGACACGCCGATTCTCTTTCCCGACGTCACATACAGCTTCTATCCGACCTACGCGCGTCTCTACGACGTCGCGTACCGGACGATTCCGCTCGACGATGCCTTTCAGATCCGTATCGACGACTACACGCAACCGAATGGCGGCATTCTCTTTCCGAATCCGAATGCGCCGACTGGCCATGCGCTGCCGCTTTCGGACATAGAACGGCTTGTCGCATCGAGTCCTAGTTCTGTCGTCGTTATCGACGAAGCATATGTGGACTTCGGCGCGCAATCTGCGGTATCGCTGATCGGCAAGTATCCGAATCTTCTCGTCGTGCATACGACGTCGAAGTCGCGCTCGCTTGCGGGAATGCGCGTGGGCGTCGCGTTCGGCGATGCTGCGTTGATCGATGCGTTGAACCGCGTGAAGGACAGCTTCAATTCGTATCCGCTAGACCGTCTCGCGCAGGCCGCCGCGACCGCGGCATACCAGGACGACGCGTGGTTCCGCGAGTCCACCGAAAAGGTCATCGCGAGCCGCGAACGGCTGACGGCGCAATTGACGGCGCTGGGTTTCGAAGTCGTGCCGTCGTCGGCGAATTTCGTGTTCGCGCGTCACGAGGGCTATGACGCCGCGACGCTGGCGGCACAACTCAGGGAAAAGGAAATCTTCGTGCGGCATTTCAAGCTGCCGCGCATCGATCAGCATCTGCGCATCTCGATCGGCACCGACGCCGAGTGCGACACGCTGCTGGATGCGTTGAAGAATATTTTGGGCGGGTACGTCGGCTAAGGCGCCGCCGACAAAACAACGGCGCGCTGTTAGACAGCGCGCCGCTTCCAGATGCTTCCAGATGCGCCTCCGGATGAATCAGGCGTTCTTCGCGGCTTGCAGCCCGTTGTACTTCTCCATCAACTGGTCCTGCGTCTCCAGATGCTCCGGATTGCGCGGAATACATTCGACGGGACATACCTGCACGCATTGCGGCTCATCGAAATGGCCAACGCATTCGGTGCACTTCTTCGGGTCGATCACATAGATTTCCGGGCCCATCGAAATCGCGTCGTTCGGGCACTCGGGCTCGCAAACGTCGCAATTGATGCACTCGTCGGTAATCATCAGGGCCATGCTGTTCTCACTTCATGCCGGCACGCATGCTCCACATGCCGGCTAACGATCCGTAATCCGCAATTTTACGCCTGACGAACAGACCACGCTGAGCGTCCGGTTATCGCGGACAACGCGTGCGTTGCGTTCTGTCAGGCGCGCAAGGATCACGGCTTGGCGGCGCGCGCCTCTTCGAGCACGGCAACCTTGTCCTGCAGCCGCTTTTCCACGGACGGGAACACGAACTTGCTCACATCCCCGCCCAGTTGGGCGATTTCGCGGACGATCGTGCCCGAGATGAACTGGTACTGATCGGACGGCGTCATGAACATGGTCTCGACGTCCGGCAGCAGATAGCGGTTCATGCCCGCCATCTGAAACTCGTACTCAAAGTCCGACACGGCGCGCAGCCCGCGCACGATCACGCGCGCATTGTTGACGCGAACGAAATCCTTCAATAGCCCCTTGAAGCTCATCACCTGAACGTTCGGATAGTGGCCTAGCACTTCGTTCGCAATCTCGAGCCGCTCTTCGAGTGTAAAGAAGGGCCGCTTGTTGCGGCTGTCCGCCACGCCGACCACCAGCGTGTCGAAAATGCTCGATGCACGACGCACGAGGTCTTCGTGACCGCGCGTGAGCGGATCGAACGTACCCGGATACACGGCGACAACCATGGGATTTCTCCTCTCTACAGACTAGAAGGCGTGCCGGAACACGCCCCGCAGGGCTCGTCTGACGACGACACCGCGCGCGTAACGGCAAGCCGCCCGGCGCTTGTTATGGAACGCGCATTATTCCTCATTTTCGCGCTGCAGCAAATGATAGTGGACGGCGCCTGCCTTGCCCTGCCGCACCACGGTCCAGCCTTCGAGCGCCGCATGTCCGGCGGCATCGAGCGAGTCTCCAGATTCGACATACAGGAAGCCATCCGCGCTGATCAGAGGCGCGGCGAGTTCGAGCGCGCGGTCGAGCAGATCTTCGCCGAACGGCGGATCGAGGAACACGACGTCGAACGAGCCGGGCGCGAGGCTCGCGGCAAGACGCAACCCGTCGGCTTCGGCGATTTCGATTGCGCCTGCTGCCAGTTTGGCCTGATTCGCCCGCAGTTGCGCCGCCGCGCGCGCGTTGCGCTCGACCATCAGCACGCGCGCCGCCCCGCGCGACGCGGCCTCGAAGCCGAGCGCGCCGCTGCCGGCGAACAGATCGAGACAGCGCTGGCCGTCGAGCCGCTGCCCGAGCCAGTTGAACAGCGTTTCGCGGACACGGTCGGGAGTGGGCCGCAGACCGTCGAGGTCGATCACGGGCAGCGGCGTACGCTTCCAGTCGCCGCCGATAATGCGGATAGCGTGTGGCTGGCCACGGCCGGAAGGCGCGCTTTTCGCACCGGTTTTTGCGCGTGAGGGGGAAGTACGGGACATACGGTTCGTGTGTTGAGCGTGCGCCCGCCGATCGTCGATGAAAACCTTGATCCGCGGGCCGGAGCGCCAACGTTACCACACGCGCGCGCAGTCGCCTTCGTCAAAGTTCACTACGGCGGTGCACGCGTGCCGGCGCTCACGACGCGGCCTGACGCGCCTGATAAAATATGCGGCTTCCAGCGCTTCGCATCATTCGCTGCCATGCGGACGCCGCCGAACTGTCGCGTGGCTCGCGCCGTTCGTCGCCACGCGTCGCCGGGCCAAAGCAGGAATCCGGCGCAATCTCACTCCAGTCCAGACCATGTTCAGCTTTTTCAAACGATTCAAGGGTTCCAAGGCGCCCGACGACACGCCTGAAGCGCCGCACGCCGATTCCGGCGCCGACGTCGACATGCAGGACGGGGCTGCGCCGGAAGCGCCCGCCGCCGCGCGTTCGCAAGCCGTCCCGGACTCGGCCGATGCGCCTGAATTCGATCCCGATTACGTCCCCGACGCCGCCGACTTCGAAGATGCGGACGACGAAGCCGCGGAAATCATCCCGCCGCCCGTGCCCGAAGCGGCCGAAAAGCGCTCGTGGCTCACGCGCCTTCGCAGCGGCCTGTCGAAGACCAGTTCGAGCATCACCGGGATCTTCGTCGGCGCGAAGATCGACGAAGACCTGTATGAAGAACTCGAAACGGCGCTGCTGATGTCCGACGCTGGCGTCGACGCGACTGAGTTTCTGCTCGAAGCACTGCGCGAGAAAGTGCGCGCGGAGCGACTCACCGATCCGCAGCAGGTCAAGGGCGCGCTACGCACGCTGCTGGTCGAGTTGCTCAAACCACTGGAAAAATCGCTGACGCTCGGCCATTACCAGCCGACCGTGATGATGATCGCGGGCGTCAACGGCGCAGGCAAAACGACGAGCATCGGCAAGCTCGCGAAGCATATGCAGCACTTCAACCAGTCGGTGCTGCTCGCCGCGGGCGACACGTTCCGCGCCGCCGCGCGCGAACAGCTCGCGATCTGGGGCCAGCGCAACAACGTGACGGTCGTTCAGCAGGAAAGCGGCGACCCCGCTGCGGTGATTTTCGATGCCGTCGGCGCCGCGCGCGCCCGCAAGATCAACGTGGTGATGGCGGACACGGCCGGCCGTCTGCCGACGCAGCTTCATCTGATGGAAGAACTGCGCAAGGTGAAGCGCGTAGTCGGCAAAGCGATGGACGGCGCGCCGCACGAGGTGCTGCTTGTCATTGACGCCAACACCGGTCAGAACGCACTCGCCCAGGTGAAGGCTTTCGACGATGCGCTCGGTCTGACGGGCCTGATCGTGACGAAGCTCGACGGCACGGCGAAGGGCGGCATTCTCGCGGCGATCGCGCGGCAACGCCCTGTGCCTGTGTACTTTATCGGCGTCGGTGAAAAGGTCGAAGATCTTCAGCCGTTCAGCGCCGAAGAGTTTTCGGATGCGCTGCTGGGTTGATGTCGTGGTCTTCTGAAGCTGGCAGCGATTGAAATATAAAGGGCGTCATGCATTCGCATGACGCCCTTTCTTCATTGCCTCAGCGCTTCATTCGGCATCCGGCTGCACGCTGGGTTCCGCGCGCGCGAACGCGTCGAGCGTGTTCGCATGCTCGCACATGCGCCGGATGGTCGGATACGGGCTCATATCGACATTGAACCGGCTCGCGTTGAACACCTGCGGCACGAGGCAGATATCGGCGATGGTAGGCGTGTCGCCGAAACACAGCTTGCCCGCACGGCCGTCCGCGACCAGATATTCTTCGAGCGCGGCAAAGCCCGAGCTGATCCAGTGGTGATACCACGCGTCCTTCACCTCGTCGTTCACGCCCACGGTGCGCTTCAGGTACTTCAGCACGCGCAGATTGTTCAACGGATGAATCTCGCATGCGAGCTGCTGAACGATCGAGCGGACATACGCGCGATCAATAGGCTTCGACGGCAGCAGGGGCGGCTCGGGATGCGTCTCGTCGAGATATTCGACGATCGCCAGCGACTGCGTGATCACATGGTCGCCGTCCACCAGCGTGGGAACGACGGCATCGTGATTGAGCGCGCGGTACTCGGGCTTGAACTGCTCGCCGCCGTCGCGCAACAGATGCACGGGCTGGTACTCGTAAGGCAGGTTCTTCAGGTTCAGCGCGATGCGCACGCGATACGACGCCGAACTGCGAAAGTAGCTGTACAGCTTCATTGTGTTGTGCTCCCCCTGAATGGCGTTGTCGAGCTCAGACGACGCGCACGCTGAACTCGCCCAACCCGTCCACGCCGCCCTTCATCAGATCGCCCTGCACGATCGCGCCGACGCCTTCCGGTGTGCCCGTGAAAATCAGATCGCCCGGTTGCAGTTCGAACAGCGTCGACAGATACGCGATCGTCTCGGCGACGGACCAGATCAGTTGCGACACGTCCGAACGCTGCTTTTCCTCGCCGTTGACGGACAGCCAGATCGCGCCCTTGCCGACGTGACCGACTTTCGAAACGGGATGGATCGGGCCGAGCGGCGCCGAATGGTCGAAGCCCTTTGCGGTGTCCCACGGACGGCCCAGCTTCTTCGCTTCCGCCTGCAGGTCGCGGCGCGTCATGTCGAGACCGAGCGCGTAGCCGTAGACGTGATCGAGCGCGCTGTCCGCCGAGATGTTCTTGCCTGCCTTGCCGATTGCCGCAACGAGTTCCATTTCGAAGTGCACGTTCTTCGACTGCGCCGGATAGGGAAATTCGCCCGTTGCGCCCGGCGCGACATACAGCACGGCGTCGGCAGGCTTGGCGAAGAAGAACGGCGGTTCGCGGTCGGGATCGTGGCCCATTTCGCGCGCGTGCGCCTCGTAATTGCGACCGACGCAGTAAATGCGGCGCACTGCGAATTGATCGTCCGATCCGATGACCGGCACTGCCGTCACCGGCGCTGGCGCAAACACGTAACCCATTCCATTCTCCGTCTTTTGTTGGGCCGCTCCGATGCGGCGAAGCAATGAGTGTAGCGCGCCGCCGTTTCCCGCGTAGCCTGGCCGAACGGCCAGGTGGCGCGCGCTGAAGCCGTCCCGTAAGGTTCGTGGCAGGCGATGAATTTGCTCGCATTCTGCAGGCGCACCCGGCGTGCGATACTCGAAAGGAAAACGTAGCGCCCGGTAGCACCGCTCGCGGCGCGTGCAAAGCGTCGTTGCCCGCCGTCCCCACATTCTGATTTGCCCGATGACCGATCTCACCGACACCACACCATTGCCCTGCGCCCGATTCATCAAGGAAATCGGCCGCGGCCCCAACGGCGCGCGTGCGCTGACGCCGGAGGACACGCTCGCGCTCTACACGGCGATGCTCGACGGCCGCGTCGGCGACCTGGAACTGGGCGCGATCCTGTTGGCGTACCGTGTGAAAGGCGAATCCGCCGACGAACTGGCCGCCATGCTCGCGGCCGCCCACGCTTCGTTTGCGCCCGTCAACGTGAAGCACGGCGCGTATCAGGCCGTGTCGATCCCGAGCTACAACGGCGCGCGCAAACAGCCGAATCTCGTGCCGCTGCTGGCATTGCTGCTCGCGCGCGAGGGCGTGCCCGTGCTGGTGCATGGCGTGACGGAGGACCCCGGCCGCGTGACGAGCGCCGAAATCTTTGCGCATCTGAACCTCGCACCCGCCCAGACGCATGCGGATATCGAAACGAGTCTGGCGAACCAGCGGATCGCATTCGCCCCCATCGACACACTCGCGCCGAAGCTGGCGCGGCTGCTGTCGCTGCGTCGGCGGATGGGCGTGCGCAATTCGACCCACACGCTCGTGAAGATTCTTCAGCCCTTCGCGCCGGCGGGCCTGCGGCTCGTGAACTACACGCACCCGCCGTATCGCGAGAGCCTGACACAGCTGTTCGTCTCGCATCCCGACATGGCGGTGGGCGGCGCATTGCTCGCGCGCGGCACCGAAGGCGAAGCCGTCGCCGATACACGCCGCCAGGTGCAGATCGACTGGCTGCATGACGGCATCTGCGAGACACGCGTCTCGGCCGAGCGCTCATCGGCGGATGCGCCTGAGGTCGCGTTGCCGGAAGGCCGCGACGCGCCGACCACGGCCGCGTGGATCGCAGCGGCGCTGGCGGGCGAAGCGCCCGTCCCGGCTGCCATCACACGCCAAGTCGAACTGATCGTCGAGATCGCGCAGAAGGCCGCCTGACAAGGGCTACACCTTCCCTGATGGCCTCGGCGACCGCTCTCGGGAACGCCTCGCAGCGAATGGCGGGTTGACAGCCCCCCGCCGCCTCGCTTATCTTGTAAAAATGCGTTCCATTCCGAACACCCTCCGAATTACCCTCGGCCGCCTAGCGCGGCCCCTATCGCTACGTCTAGCGTAAGCAAGGCGTAGCGCCGCACGCAGTCGCCACAGCGGCTAGCGGCGGTCCTCCAGAGCAGTTCCTGTTTCACCCCAGTCCGTAGTTCCTTCAAAACCTGTAGTCGTCCGTATTCGTCCGTTTATCGCGCGGACGAATCGCGAGGGTCAAATGCACGTTGCATGGGCTTCCGTTCCGATTGTCGCCTTCGTCGTCGTTCAAACGACGCTGTTCGTTCGCGCCCGTTCGTTGCTCCCGCTAGCGCCCGGCTTGCGGGACGTGCATCTGTGGCAACCCGCCAGCCGCTCGACGCCACACCACCCAGCACACGACTAGACGAATCGAACGAGGCCTCAACATGTTGCGCAACCCTGCCGAAAAGTACCGCCCCTTCCCCACCGTCCGTTTGACCGGCCGCAAGTGGCCCACCCGCACCATCGACCGCGCGCCCATCTGGATGAGCACCGATCTGCGCGACGGCAACCAGTCGCTGATCGAGCCGATGAGCATTGCGCAGAAGACGGAGTTCTTCGAGATGCTCGTCGCGATCGGTTTCAAGGAAATCGAAGTCGGTTTTCCGTCGGCGTCGCAAACCGACTTCGATTTCGTCCGCAAGCTGATCGACGAAAAGCGCATTCCCGACGACGTGACCATCGAAGTGCTCGTGCAGTCGCGCGCCGACCTGATCGCGCGCACCTTCGAAGCGCTCGAAGGCGTGCCGCGCGCGATCGTCCATCTGTACAACGCGATCTGCCCGTCGTTCCGCAAGATCGTGTTCAACCAGTCCCAGGACGAAGTGAAGGCGCTCGCCGTCGAGGGCACGCGGATCATTCGCGAACACGCCGACGCCCGCCCGCAGACGCACTGGACCTACCAGTATTCGCCCGAAACCTTCAGCATGACCGAGTTGCCGTTCGCGCGCGAAGTCTGCGACGCCGTCGCGCAGACGTGGCGCCCGACGCGCGATCACAAGATGATCGTGAACCTGCCCGCCACCGTCGAAGCCGCAACGCCGAACGTGTATGCCGACCAGATCGAGTGGATGGACCGCAATCTGGGCTACCGGGACAGCATCGTGTTGTCGGTGCATCCGCACAACGACCGCGGCACGGCCGTCGCCGCAGCGGAACTCGCGCTGATGGCGGGCGCCGACCGCATCGAAGGATGTCTGTTCGGCAATGGCGAGCGCACGGGCAACGTCGATATCGTGACGCTCGCGATGAACCTCTACACGCAAGGCATCGACCCCGGCCTCGATTTCTCGGACATCGACGCCGTGCGGCGCGTGGTCGAGCGCTGCAACCAGATTCCCGTGCATCCGCGTCATCCGTATGCGGGCGATCTCGTCTATACGGCGTTCTCCGGCTCGCATCAGGACGCGATCCGCAAGGGCTTCGCACAGCAGCAGCCCGACGCCGTCTGGGAAGTGCCGTATCTGCCCATCGATCCCGCCGACGTCGGCCGCAGCTACGACGCCGTGATCCGCGTGAACAGCCAGTCCGGCAAGGGCGGCGCGACGTATCTGGTCGAGCGCGGCATGGGCTTCGCGCTGCCGCGGCGCGTGCAGATCGAATTCAGCCACGCGGTGCAAAAGGTGGCGGATCAATCCGGCGAGGAAGTGACGGGCGACGCGATCTGCGCGCTCTTTGCCCGCGAATACTTCGAGGCCGACGGCCCGGCGCAGCGCGTCAACGGATCGACGGTGCGCTGGAACAAGCGCGAGATTGCCGTGCCCGCGACGGCAGCGGCGAGCATCGACGGCCACGAGGCGTATGCGAAGGCGGTCGCGCAGGAAATGGCGGTGGTGGCGAAACACGCCATTGAAATCACGTCGTTCGAGGCGGCGCGCACCACGGACGGCCGCACGGTCGTGTTCGTCGCGAGCCGCGTGGGCGACCAGCCCATGCGTCATGGCATCGGCGTAGCGGAGGACGAAATGACGGCCGTCGTCGATGCCGTCGTCAGCGGCGTCAATCGTGCGGGTTGGGCGACTGTCGACCGGCGGGTCGCGGCGTAACGTCAAGTAACGTAACGGCATCCGAAAACGGCAGAGGCGCAAACGCCGGCGACTCAAGCGTCGCCAGCGCGCACGGACCGCTCACGAGGCGGCCTCCGTCAGGTGAAGAGTGATGGCGCGATCCGCGTCACTCGATTGCGCAACGCGTCGCCTGCCAGGCGATCAGCTGCCATTTGCCGTCTTCCTGCGCCTGAATCGCCATGTAGGCGATCGGAAAGAGCAGCGCGCCGCTATTCGCTTCCATCTCGATCAGCGCGCGCCCCGTGACAACGCAAGTCTCGCGTCCGACAGGCAGCACGTCCTGCGACTGCACCTCGATCTGGCGATAGCGCCGGCGCCCGGCCGTGATGGCGTCGATGAACTGCTGCTTCGACTCGCGCTTGCCGTTCGTGTGGACGTAGATGACGTTGTCCGACAGCAGCGCGTCGAGCTGCTGTCCGTTTCCTTCCACCATCGCGCGAAATCGATCGCGCTCGAGCCCGCGAATCGCTTCGATCACTTTTGCCGGCATCGCGTTCGCCCCTATCGACGACCGCGCCGACAACGGCAGCGGTCGTCAGAAGTTGTACTGCACGTAAATCTGCTGGAAATTTATACCAGGATTCGGCTCTTTGATACTTGCATTGGAGACGTGCTGAAAGCGGTAGCCAAACTGGTACTGCTGATGCTCGCCGAATTGTGCGCCGACACCCACCATATCGGCGAACTGGAAGGCGGTGCTGAGCGTGTAATTCGACGAGATGCGCGGATGCGTCAAAAGCCGCACACCGACGCCCGCCTCGATGAACGGGCGGAAATAACCCGCGCTCTTGATGAACCGCACTACGGGCGTCACGCCGAATTCGCCGATGTCCTCGTGAACGTTGCCTTCGTCCGTATGCCACCACGCGGCGTGCGCCTCGCCGAGCAGCGCGAAATGCCAGCCGCCGATTTCCCACCACGTCAGATTGGGGTCCCAGACGAAGCCAAGGTCGAGTTTTCGAACGTGGTGATCGGCGACACCGCCCGCAATCTGAATGCCGAACTGGTCCGCCGAGGCGAGACTCGATACGCCGAAAAGCGCTGCCACGACGACACATTTCGGTGCCACATTAAACGAGCGCTTGTTCTTTTTTTCCATCGTGCGTCCACCGGATGCGAGGTTTAGCAGGGACATCGTGCAGCGACATTCTAGAGATAGAAGCAACTATCGGACCCTTTAATAACAACCGAAAGCCGCAAATCACTGCTTCTGTTTGCGAAAAAATCTTACAGACGATTGCAAAATCCTGCTGCAGCCGACGAATGCTAAGCGGTCGGTGCCAAACCCGCAGATGAGGTACTATGCTATTGAATGTGTATTTTCGATAGGAGAGAGGGAACTCTCATGCCCCTACGGCTTCTAAGTATTAGCACTCGGGAAATGAGAGTGCTAACATCCATCGTGGTCCGCTTTGGCGGACATTTGTCTGAATAAAGGAGTTTGCTACGTGAGCAACACACTGACCCTTCCGAGTACTCTGAGCCCGTCGTCGGCTAAGGCCGCTCCGGCAGGTGCACTGGCGCTCTCGCACGCTTCGCTTCTGCCCGGCCAGCTGGGCAACATCGACGCCTACATCCAGGCCGTAAACCGGATTCCGATGCTGACGCCGGCAGAAGAGCGCCAGTACGCCACCGAATACCGCGAGCAAAACAATCTTGGCTCCGCTCGCAAGCTCGTCCTGTCGCACCTGCGGCTGGTCGTGTCGATCGCGCGAAATTACCTCGGATATGGTCTGCCGCACGCCGACCTGATCCAGGAAGGCAACATCGGCCTGATGAAAGCCGTGAAGCGCTTCGACCCGACGCAGAACGTGCGCCTCGTGTCCTATGCAATGCATTGGATCAAGGCCGAAATCCATGAGTACATCCTGCGCAACTGGCGCATGGTGAAAGTGGCGACGACCAAGGCGCAACGCAAGCTGTTCTTCAACCTGCGCAGCCACAAGCAAGGGTTGCAGTCGTTCACGCCGGACGAGATCGAGGGCCTGGCGAAAGAGCTGAATGTGAAGCGCGAAGAAGTGTCCGAGATGGAAACGCGTCTGTCGGGTGGCGATATCGCGCTCGAAGGCCAGGTCGAAGACGGCGAAGAAGCATTCGCCCCGATCGCCTATCTGGCCGACTCGCACAGCGAGCCGACAGCCGTGCTGGCCGCGCGTCAGCGTGACCGTCTGCATAGCGACGGCATCGCGAGCGCGCTGGAATCGCTCGATCCGCGCAGCCGCCGCATCATTGAAGCACGCTGGCTGCAGGTGGAAGACGACGGTTCGGGCGGCTCGACGCTGCACGAACTGGCCGACGAGTTCGGCGTATCGGCCGAACGGATTCGCCAGATCGAAGCAAGCGCGATGAAGAAAATGCGCACGGCGCTGGCCGAGTACGCGTAACCTCAGAGAAGCAGCGGTGCGCGCCGGTCCTCCGGCCGCACCGTCTCGAAACAGAGCCCTGCTCTTCGCAAGAAGGCGGGGCTTTTTCTTGTGCGTCGTCAAATATTGCGTCGATCCGCATCAATGTCGAGACATTGTCTTGACCTCGCTCAGAACGTGAATTATCAGTGATAGAAACGGACCACCTCGCGACACGATGACGCGGGCCCGTCCGTCGTCCCATTCCTACAATGGTTGTGCATGCGTCAGTGCCGCGAGTGATGCGCACTGTGTCCTGCCGGGTCAACCGGCGCGATGTCGTTGCCCATAAAACATGACCATTACGCTAGATCACAGGAATGCCGCCCGCCGCACATTCGCCAGCCGCATCGTCGCGTGGGCTCGCGGTCCGACATTCGCCCGCGACATCCTGATCGTGCTCGCGATCAAATTCGCGCTTCTTTTCGCGCTCAAATTCGCGTTCTTCAATCATCCGCAGGCGCAGAACATGTCGCTGCCGCCTGCCCAGGTCGCCCAGGCGCTGCTGTCGGTGCCGGCGTCCGCCTCACCGCCGCCTTCGACTCAAGGTGACAACCATGCCCGCTAGCGACGTCGTCGATCTCTCCCGTCTGCAATTCGCCGTCACGGCGCTCTATCACTTCCTGTTCGTGCCGCTGACGCTCGGCCTGTCGTGGCTGCTCGTCATCATGGAAAGCGTCTACGTGATGACGGGCAAGCCGATCTACAAGGACATGACGCAGTTCTGGGGCAAGCTGTTCGGCATCAACTTCGCGATGGGCGTCACCACGGGTCTCACGCTGGAGTTCCAGTTCGGCACCAACTGGTCGTACTACTCGCATTACGTCGGCGATATTTTCGGCGTGCCGCTCGCCGTCGAAGGGCTGATGGCGTTCTTTCTCGAATCGACCTTTGTCGGGCTGTTCTTCTTCGGCTGGAACCGGCTGTCGCGCATCCAGCATCTGATGGTCACGTTTCTGGTCGCGCTCGGCTCGAACCTGTCCGCGCTGTGGATCCTGATCGCCAACGGCTGGATGAACAACCCGGTCGGCGCGGAGTTCAACTACGAAACGATGCGCATGGAACTGTCGAGCCTGTTCGCCGTGATATTCAATCCCGTCGCGCAGGTGAAGTTCGTGCATACGGTGTCGGCGGGCTATGTGACGGCGTCGATGTTCGTGCTCGGGTTGTCGTCGTGGTATCTGCTCAAGCGCCGCGACATCGACTTCGCACTGCGCTCGTTCGCCGTCGCGGCTGGCTTCGGGCTGGCGTCCACCTTGTGCGTGATCGTGCTCGGCGACGAATCCGGCTACACCACAGGCGAAGTGCAGCAGATGAAACTCGCCGCGATCGAATCCGAATGGGAAACCGCGCCGCCGCCCGCGCCATTTACGATTGTCGGCATTCCGAATCAGCAGGAAGAGCGCACCGACTACGCGTTGCGCGTGCCGTACGCACTCGGCATCATCGCGACGCGTTCGATCGACGAGCCGGTCATCGGTCTGAAAGAACTGATGGCGCGCAACGAGACGCGCATCCGCAACGGCATGCTGGCATACGGCGCGCTGCAAAAGATCAAGCAAGGCGACGCGAGCGACGCCACGCACGCCGCCTTCGACCAGCACAAGCAGGACCTCGGCTACGGCCTGTTGCTCAAGCAGTTCACGCCGAACGTCACCGACGCTTCCGCCGAGCAGATCAAACAGGCCGCGAAAAAAACCGTGCCGCCCGTTCTGCCCGTGTTCTGGTCGTTCCGGCTGATGGTCGGCCTCGGCATCCTGTTCCTTGCCACCTTCGTGCTCGCGTTCTTCTTCTGCGCGCAACGCTCGCTGCTGCGCGACAGCCGACGCTGGTTCCTGCGCTGGGCCGTGTGGGCGATTCCGCTGCCGTGGCTCGCGGCGGAGTTCGGCTGGATCGTTGCGGAACTCGGGCGCCAGCCGTGGACTATCGCAGGCATTCTGCCGACTTCGCTATCGGCGTCGAGCCTGACGACGGGCGATCTGTATCTGAGCCTCGCGGGCTTCGTGGTGTTCTACACCGCGCTTTTCATCATCGAGATCACGCTGATGTTCAAGTACGCGCGGCTTGGTCCATCGTCGCTGCATACGGGGCGCTACCACCACGAGCAGGCCAGTAAGCCGGCGGTCGGCGCGAATACGGCGGCATGAGCGGCTTGCATAGCGGCTTCGACCGCGACGCGCTTGCTGTCGCACGAAAACACGAGGAAACATCGCTATGGATTACGCAACCCTCAAAGTGATCTGGTGGGTGCTCGTCGGCGTGCTGCTGATCGGCTTCGCGCTCACCGACGGCTTCGACATGGGCGCAGCGATCCTGCTGCCGTTCATCGGCAAGACGGACGCAGAGCGGCGCATCGTCGTCAACACGGTCGGCGCGACCTGGGAAGGCAACCAGGTCTGGCTGATCACCGCGGGCGGCGCGATGTTCGCCGCGTGGCCGCTCGTCTACGCCGCGTCGTTCTCGGGCTTTTACTTCGCGATGCTGCTCGTGCTGTTCGCGCTGTTCTTCCGCCCGGTCGGCTTCGACTATCGCGGCAAGCGCGATGATCCGCGCTGGCGCAGCGCGTGGGACTGGGCGCTGTTCGTCGGCGGCTTCGTGCCGGCGCTGGTGTTCGGCGTCGCGTTCGGCAACCTGCTGCAAGGCGTGCCGTTCCAGTTCGATCAGGATCTGCGCGTCACCTATCACGGCAGCTTCTTCGAGTTGCTCAATCCGTTCGCGCTGTTGTGCGGCGTGGTGAGCGTGTCGATGCTGGCGGCCCACGGCGCGGCGTTCGTCAAGATGAAGGCGGATGGTGTCGTCGCGCGGCGCGCGTCGATTGCGCTGCGCATTGCGTCGCTGGTCGCAGTCGCGCTGTTTCTGATCGGGGGCGTGCTGATCGCGACGCTGATCGGCGGCTTTCAGATCACCGAGCCCGCGCCATTCGACACCGTCGCGAATCCGCTGCTGAAAAACGTGATCGGCGCGCCGGGCCTGTGGCTCACGAACTACGCGACGTATCCATGGATGGTCGCGGCGCCCGTCGCGGGCGTGGTCGGCGGCGTGCTCGCGCTCCTGCTGGCAAGTTCGCGCTTCGAGCGCAGCGCCTTTCTGTCGACATCGCTGATGGTGATCGGCGTAATCCTGACGGCGGGCTTTTCGATGTTTCCGTTCATCATGCCGTCGTCGCTCGATGGGCGCAGCAGCCTCACCGTCTGGGATTCGACATCGAGCCAGATGACCCTGCAGATCATGCTGATCGCGGTGATCATCTTTCTGCCGCTGATACTCATCTACACGAGCTGGGTGTATCGCGTGATGCGCGGCAAGGTGACGGCCGACGCAATCGAGCAAAACCATCATTCGATGTACTGACACGCCGCGCGCAAGAGGAGCGAACCATGTGGTACTTCAGCTGGATTCTCGGTATTGGACTTGCGCTCGCGCTCGGCATCATCAACGTGATGTGGCTCGAAGCGAATAACGCCGTCGACCCGGACGCCAATCCGGACCGACGGTAAGCGCGTAAGCGAAAATCGGCGCCCTGCGGGGCGCCGATTTCCATTGCTCGAGGCTCAGGCCGCGACGAGCGTCAGGCCGTTGCCGTCAGGCGCGTCGACAGTTGCTGCGCGTAACGTTGCGCATCGTCGCCGACGACGATGTGGAACGTATCCGTCGACACCCACGCGACGCTCAGCGTGTCGAGACGCTGGCGATCCACTGCCGACGGATCGCGCACGACGATACGCAGACGCGTCGCCGCGACAGCTTCCAGCGAAACGACATTGGTCGCGCCGCCGAACACCGCGAGCCAGCGCAGCGGGTCCGGATCGAGCGGGCCGTTGCCTGTGGCGACAGCGGCAGCGGGCGCCGAAGCGGCAGCCGCCTTGGCCGAGACAGGAGCGGTCGAAACAGCAGCCGCCGCGCCGCCGCTCGCGATCGTCGTGCGGATTTCATCGGCGATGATGTCCGCTTCCGGTCCGATGATCACCTGCACGTTGCCGCCGCCGCGCTTCAGCACGCCACGCGCGCCGATCGACTTCAGCCCGTTCTCCGACACCTTCTCCGAATCCACCACCGACAGACGCAGACGCGTCGTGCAGGCATCGACCACCGACAGATTCGCCGCACCGCCCAGCGCCGCGATGTAACGCTGCGCGCGCGTGCCCGACGCGGCCGCCGCACCTTCGACAGGCGCCACATAACCGGCCGACGCGTACGACTCATTGGCCACTTCCGGCGTTTCCTGCTCGCGGCCCGGCGTCGCCATGTTGAACTTGCGGATGAAGAAGCGGAACAGGCCGTAGTAGATGACGGAGTACGCGATGCCGATGGGAATCGCTTCCCAGCCCTTCGTCGACAGGCCGTAGTTCAGCACATAGTCGATCGCACCCGCGGAGAACGTGAAGCCGAGCTTGATCCCGAGCGCCGAGCAGATCGCAAGCGACAAACCCGTCAGCACGGCGTGGATCGCGTACAGCACGGGCGCGAGGAACATGAAGCTGAATTCGATCGGCTCCGTCACGCCCGTCAGGAACGAGGTCAGGGCCATCGAGAACAGCAGGCCGCCGACCATCGCACGGCGCTCCTTCGGCGCTTCATGGAACATCGCGAGACACGCTGCGGGGAGACCGAACATCATGACCGGGAAAAAGCCCGTCATGAACGTGCCCGCCGTCGGGTCGCCCGCGAAGAAGCGGTGCAGGTCGCCCGTGACAGCGGCGCCGCCCGGCGGCGTGAACGAGCCGAACACAAACCACGCGAGCGAGTTCAGGATGTGATGCAGACCCGTCACCAGCAGCAGACGGTTCAGCAGACCGAATACGAATGCGCCGACTGCGCCTGCCGTCGTCAGCCAGTGGCCGGCTGCGTCGATGGCCGCCTGAACAGGCGCCCACGCGTAGCCGAACACGATGCCTAACACCAGACACGCCACCCCCGTGACAATCGGCACGAAGCGCTTGCCACCGAAGAACGCGAGGTAGTCAGGAAGCTTGATGTCCTTGTACCGGTTGTACAGCATCCCCGCGACGATACCGGCGACGATCCCCGACAGCACGCCCATGTTGAGCTTGTCGTTGATGTCCTTCATCACGGCCACTTCGACCAGATAACCGATCGCGCCCGCCAGCGCCGCAACGCCGTTATTGTCCTTCGCAAAGCCGACAGCGACGCCGATCGCGAACAGAAGCGGCAGGTTGTCGAAGATCGCGCCGCCCGCGTCGGCGATCATCTTGATGTTGAACACATCGGGCTGGCCGAGACGCAGCAACAGGCCGGCGACGGGCAAAACCGCGATTGGCAGCATCAGTGCGCGGCCAAGGCGCTGAATCTTCAGAAACGGATTTCCATCCATTGATACCTCCACTCCTTTGTCTCGTGTAGTTGCGTAATTGCTTTACATGCTGGTTGAAATGTCGAGCTGACGGATCTGGCTTTTCAGACTGGTTGCGACGCAAGCGCCTTCAGTCTTGCGGCCAGATTTCGCGGCTCAGGGCTCTTACCGCTTGTGCCGATTCGAGCGCCAGAGCGTCCTGGGCGCGCTGACGGCACAACTGATAATCGAGTTTGCGCACGCGCGCCTTGATGCCTGGCACGGAGACGGGATCGACCGACAGCTCCGTCACGCCGAGACCGACGAGCAGCGGCACCGCGAGCGGATCGCCCGCCAGCGCGCCGCACACGCCGACCCATTTGCCGTGCTGGCCGGCGCCCTGCACCGCCGCCGCAACCAGCCGCAGCACGGCCGGATGCAGGCCGTCCGCCTGGGCGGCGAGGTCCGGCTGGCAGCGGTCCATCGCGAGCGTGTATTGCGTGAGATCGTTGGTGCCGATCGACAGGAAGTCCGCGTGCTTCGACAGCTGATCGGCGAGCAGCGCCGCCGACGGCACTTCGATCATCACGCCGACTTCGATCTTGTCCGTGCGGCCCGCTTCAGCAGCGAGTTCGTCGATCCGTTTGCGCAGTCGCAGCAGTTCACCCACGTCCGTCACCATCGGCAGCAGAATGCGCACCTTACCGACAGGCTGAACCGCGAGCAGGCCGCGCAACTGGTCTTCGAGCAGATCCGGGCGCACCTGCGCGAGACGGATGCCGCGCAGGCCGAGCGCCGGGTTCGGCTCCGGCGGCAGCGTCAGATAGTCGACTTCCTTGTCCGCGCCGACATCGAGCGTACGGATGATGGCGGTGCGGCCCTGCAGCGCCTCGACGATCGACTGATAGCTCTGGCGATGTTCGTCGACGGTCGGCGCCGCCTGGCGATGGATGAACAGCAGTTCGGTACGCAGCAGACCCACGGCGTCCGCGCCGTTGTCGACGGCCGTGCTTGCATCGTCGAGTGTCGCGATGTTGGCGGCAACTTCGATCGCGCGGCCGTCGCTGGTGGCGGCGGCTTGCTGCGACGTGCGGCGATTCACTTCGCGCACGCCGGCCAGGCGCTCGCGCTCAGTGCGCGCCCGTTCGACATCGAGCGCGCTCGGCGCGTATTCCAGACGGCCCGCCGTCGCGTCGACTACAACCTGCGTGCCGTCGGCGATCGCGTGCAGCGCGTCGCCCATCGCGACCAGCGCGGGAATGCCAGCCTGACGCGCGATGATCGCCGCGTGCGACGTCGCGCCACCGCGCGCCATCACGAGCGCCGTCACGCGCTTGCGATCCAGCGACGACAGATCGGACGGCGTAAATTCGTCCGCGCTCAGCACGGCCTCGTCCGGCAACGAACGCGCAGCAGCGTTCGAGTAACCGAGCGCGCGCAGCACGCGCTTTTCGATGTCGCGCAAGTCGGCAGCACGTTCGGCGAGCAGCGCGTCATCGACCTTCGACAGCACCCCGATCTGCGCACGGATCGCCTCGCGCCACGCGAAGCCCGCGCTCTTGCCGAGGCTGATCAGATCGCGCGCGGCGTCGATCAGCGTCGGGTCTTCGAGCAGCACGCGATGTACCGCGAAAATGCCCGCTTCGCCATGCGCGCCGCGTTGCGATGCGTCGCGCACAGTCGTGTTCAGTTCGCCGTCGACGGCGGCGATTGCCTTGTCGAGCGCGCGGCTTTCGGCGGCGGGCGTGTTGCCCGCCGTCTCCGGCGGATCGATGTCGGCGTCGTCCCAGCGCACCAGCTTGCCGACGGCGATGCCGGGCGCCGCGCACACGCCCGCGAGCGTGTTCGGCGCGAGCGGCTCGCCCGTCGTCGGCACCGCGGCAACGGGCGCCGGAGACAGCTGACGTGCAGGCTTTTCTTCCGCTTCGCCGTGCGCCTCGCGCGTCATTTCGCGCACGACGGCTTCGACGGCCGCAGCCGCCTGCGCACCGATGCCGACCACTTCGACCGTTGCACCCTGTCCCGCACCCAGACCAAGCAAGCCAACGACGCTTTCGATCGCCGCCTTCCTGCCTTCGAAACGCACTTCGACACGCGCATCGAGACCGCGCGCTGCTTCGCGCGCCCGTGCGGCGGGACGCGCATGCAGACCGCCAGCATGTTCGAGCACGATGGTCTGGCGCGCTTCCTCGCTCACGCTCGACGCTTCGCGCGACGCGGCAACGGCCGCGCCGTCGCGCACGCGCAGCGTGAGCAGCGGCGACTGGCCAGCCTTGAGCACGCCATCGGCAGCAGCGCGTTCAACGATCTCGAACGCATCCGAATTCGCAATCGCGATCACCGACACGAGACTCGGCGCCTGGCGTGCAACCGCGTCCTGATCGAACTCGATCAGCACGTCGCCCGCGCGCACGCTCGCGCCTTGCTCGATCAGCGGGGCAAAGCCCTTGCCGTTCAGCTCGACCGTGTCGATACCGATATGCAGCAGGATTTCGACGCCTTCTGCCGTCGTGATCGTGACGGCGTGGCCGGTGCGCGCCAGATGCATCACGACGCCGTCGCACGGCGCAACCAGCTTGCCTTCGAGCGGATCGATACCGATCCCGTCGCCGAACATACCGCCCGAAAACACCGGGTCGGGCACTTTAGCGAGCGGGACGACGGGACCCGTCATCGGCGCGAGCAGGACAATATGGCCTTCGGAATGGCTCTTCAAACGGGACTCCTCGACACGTCGCATCTGCATCTCTCGATCAATGAGTTTCGGTGACTTTCATCAGATGGCGCGGCGCGTCAGGATTGCGTCCGCGGGCGGCGGCGAGGCCGGCAGCCATCACATAGAAAGAAAGGATTGCGGCAATCGGATCGAGCGCCGCGTGCGCCGTCGATACGAGCGGCAAGGTGGCTTCGGGCACGTCTTCGGGTGCGGCGAGCAGCACGCGCGCGCCGCGCGCCTGCATGTCGCGCGCGAGTTGCAGAAGACCCGCCTGCTCCGGTCCGCGCGGCGCAAACACCAGCAACGGATAGTCGCGGTCGATCAGTTCCATCGGACCGTGACGCACTTCGGCGCTCGAAAACGCCTCGGCCTGGATGCCCGAGGTTTCCTTCAGCTTGAGCGCCGCTTCCTGCGCGATCGCGAGACCGAGACCACGGCCGATCACGATCATGCGTTCGACATTGCGCAGTTCATCGACGGCCTTCGACCAGTCGAGCGCGCCCGCGCGGCGCAGTGCGTCCGGCAGCGACTTCAGGCCGTCGAGCAACGCTGCGTCCTGCTGCCAGTGCGCGACGAGTTGCGCGGATACGGACAGCATCGCGATGTAGCTCTTGGTCGCCGCGACGCTCAGTTCAGGACCGGCGACGAGCGGCAGATAGAACTCGCACGCGTTTTCGAGCGGCGAGCCTGGCACATTGACGGCGGCCACGGTCAGCGCGCCCGCTTCGCGCAGCGCCTGCATCGTGCCGACCAGATCGGGGCTCTTGCCTGATTGCGAGAAGCCGAGCGCAAGCTGATTGCGCACCTGAAGCGGCGCCTGTTGAAGCGTCGCGACCGACATCGGCAGCGACGCGACGGGCAGGCCGACGCGGCTCATCGTCAGCGAGGCGAAGTAGCTCGCCGCGTGGTCCGAGCTGCCGCGCGCCACCGTCAGCGCGACGTGACGCGGCTCTTGTGCGAGCCGGGCCGCGAGCGATTCGACGCGCGAGGTATCGTTGAGTTGCGCGGCGACCACGTCAGCGGAAGCCAGCGCCTCTTTAAGCATATTCGACAATCGATTCTCCTTCGACGTAAGTCGCCGTCAACGCCAGTTCGCGATCGAACACGACGATGTCTGCCCACGCGCCGCGCGCGAGACGGCCGCGGTCTTCGAGGCCGAGATAGTCGGCGGCGTAACGGGACATACGGTTTGACACATCGGCCATCGGCAGGCCGAGCGATACGAGGTTGCGCAGCGCCTGATCCATCGTCAGCGTGCTGCCTGCGAGCGTGCCGTCGGCAAGGCGCACGCCGCCGAGGCACTTCGTCACGTGCTGGCTGCCGAGGCGATATTCGCCGTCAGGCATGCCCGTCGCCGACGTGCTGTCCGTCACCACGTAGAGGCGCGGAATCGCGCGCATCGCGGCGCGGATCGCGCCCGGATGGACGTGCAGCAGGTCGGGAATGATTTCCGCGTATTCGGCATGCGCGAGCGCCGCGCCGACCATCCCCGGATTGCGGTGATGCAGCGGCGACATCGCGTTGAACAGATGCGTGAAGCTGCGCGCGCCGTGCTTCATCGCGGCGACGGCGTCGTCGTACGTGCCGAGCGAGTGACCGAGTTGCACGCGCACGCCGCGCGCGTTGATCTCGGAGATGATCTCCATGTGGCCGGAGATTTCCGGTGCGATCGTCACGACGCGGATGGGGGCGATCGACAGATACTTCAGCACTTCGTCGAGCACGGCCTCCACCGCCGCGTCAGGCTGCGCGCCGAGCTTGCCGGGGTTGATGTACGGACCTTCGAGGTGCACGCCCAGCACGCGGGCGCCGCCCGGCACCCGGTTCTTCGCGACGTCGCCGAGGCCCGCCACGACGGCCATCAGCTCGTCGCGCGGCGCCGTCATCGTGGTGGCGAGCAGGCTCGTCGTGCCGAAGCGCGCATGGGTACGCGTGATCGCCTCGATCGCGTTGCCCGCTTCCATCACGTCGGCGCCGCCGCCGCCGTGCACGTGCAGATCGATGAAGCCCGGCAGGATGTACGGCGCGTCGTTGGTCGACGGATCGGCGGCGTTGCCCGTGATGGCCGTGATGCGGCCGTTTTCGGATTCGATCGTGCCGTGGATCCAGCCTTCAGGGGTGAGTATGTTTCCGGTCAGCATGAGTCTCTCTGATGTTGCGTTATGCAGTGCGTGACTGATTCGCGCCGCGTGCGTTCCGTTTGTCTGCCGTCGCGCCCGTCAGCGCGCCAGGTCACAGCCGCAGTTCAGCGACGAAGTCGTAGTAGTCGTCCCGGCAATAGGTATCGGTGAGTTCGATGGCGCGCTGATCCGCGCTGTAGCCCACGCGCGTGATCAACAGCAGCGCGCAGCCCTGCTCGATGTCCATCAGCGTGGCGATCTCGCTCGACGCGTTGACGGCGCGAAAGTGCTGCAGCGCCCGCACGACGGGCATGCCGCGCTGTTCGAGGTAACTGTAGAGCGAGCCGCCGATGGCCTGCGGATCGGACACGATCGACACGGGCAGCGACGAATGCTCGACCGCCATCACGATGCCGTCGGCGCGCCGCAGGCGGCGCAGGCTCGCGACGGACGCGCCCGGCGACAGCCCCAGATGCACGATCTCGTCGCGCGTCGCGCTGCGGACTTCGCGTTCGAGCCAGATCGAATCCGGGCGGAAGCCACGCTGCTCCATCTTCTTCGTGAAGCCGGTGAGACGCGACAGCGGATCTTCGACACGCGGCGTGATGAAGCTGCCCGCGCCGCGTGCGCGCCGGATCAAGCCTTGCTCGACCAGCAGCGCAATCGCCTTGCGTGCTGTGATGCGCGACACGCCGATCGCGTCGGACAACGAGCGCTCCGACGGCAGCGCCTCGCCCGCCGACCACACGCCGCAATGGATCGCCGTCGCCAGATTGCGGGCGAGCTGCAGGTAGAGCGGCGTGACGTTGTGGGCGTCAGGTGTGAGTGCGGACCAACGGGTTTCCATATGGCTCGGTCGGGATCGTGAGGAGGCAGGATTGCTTGGCCTACGAAATTGGAGCCCATTATATAACCACAATAATACCAGTCAACGAGCTGGTATCTAGTTGGTCTTCCTCAAGCAAACCCTTGTCCAGTAAGGAATCGCGCGAATTAAGCGGTTTCCAACTGACAGCTCACTGGCATTAGGGCATACCCGTATTTGAGACCACTTGCCCGACTGGTCCGCACGAATCGTCTGTCAAGTTACGTGCGTTAACCCGCAAATGTCATACCTCTTTATTAACAATCTGGTGCAAACTTCGAAATTCGCACGCGATCACTCGATGGAAACAACATAGCTTGGTGACCGAATGACAGGCCAACACGGGGAGCGGAAACGGTGAACGATCCCGCGATAGTCCGGGCGGAAGCCGTCCGCCATTTCAACCGCTTCTACACGCAGCACATCGGGGCGCTGCACGAGCA
The DNA here is from genome assembly GCF_002902945.1 of Paraburkholderia caribensis. Lineage (NCBI taxonomy): Bacteria > Pseudomonadati > Pseudomonadota > Betaproteobacteria > Burkholderiales > Burkholderiaceae > Paraburkholderia > Paraburkholderia caribensis. Next base: position 372,060 of record NZ_CP026101.1, on the reverse strand, counting down.
TCTGCAGAAAAGCCCGTTTTCGCTGACCGAGGTGCGGGTCATGCACGAACTGTCGCGCAGCGAGCACCAGACGGCAGCGGCGCTCGCGCGCAATCTGGGTATCGACAGCGGCTATCTGAGCCGGCTGCTGGCGAGCTTCGAACGGGGCAACCTGATTTCCCGGCGGACCTCGGAGATCGACGCGCGCCAGTCGCTGGTGTCGCTGACCGAGGCGGGGCTTGCCGCGTACCAGCCGCTCGACGCCGCCGCGATCGATGAGGTCGGCACCGTCCTCGCGCGGCTCGCGCCGCATTCGCAGGATCAACTGATTCACGCAATGAAGCTGATCGAGCGTCTGCTCGACGAGCGGCCGAGGCATAGCATCGTCACGCTGCGCGCACCGCGCGCGGGCGAATACGGTTGGCTGATTTCGCGCCAGGCACAGTTGTTCACACACGGCTATGGCTGGGATCACACCTTCGAAGCGCTGCTCGCGCAGCAGGCCGCGCGCTTTGCGCAAAGTCATGACACGCAGCGCGAGATTTGCTGGGTTGCGGAACAGGATGGCCTTATCGTGGGTTCGGCGCTGGTCGCGGCGATATCGGAGATGCAGGCGAGCGTTCGCATGCTGTACGTCGAACCCGACGTGCGGCGGCTCGGCATCGGCACGCAACTGATCAACGAATGCCTGCGCTTTGCGACGCGCGCGGGATATCGCACGCTATCCATTGAAAGCGAAAGCTCGCTCGACGAGGCGCGGCGGCTCGTGACGCAGGCTGGCTTTACCGTGGTATCGACGGCACCCGAGCGGCGTTTCGGGCGCGATCTCGTCATCGAGCAGTGGGAGCGCACGCTATAGCGGCGGCGTCTCGTGCCTTCGCTACGCGCACAAAAAAAGCGCCACGGTTTCCCGTGGCGCTTTTTTCACGTCATTGAGCAGGCCGCGCCGCTCAGAACGACGGCACGACAGAACCCTTGAACTCGGTTTTGATGAACTGACGCACATCTTCCGACTGATACGCCGCGACCAGTTTCTTCACCCACGGCTGATCCTTGTCCTTGATACGCACGGCGATCAGATTCGCATACGGGCTATGCACGTCTTCAAGCGCGATCGCATCCTTGGTCGGCTGCAGGCCCGCTGCCAGCGCGAAGTTCGTGTTGATCGCGGCGGCATCGACGTCGGCGAGCGAGCGCGGCAATTGCGCCGCGTCCAGTTCGATCAGCTTCACCTTCTTCGGATTGTCGGCGACATCGAGCGGCGTCGCGTTGCTGCCGTTCGTGCCCGCGCCCGCCTTCAGCTTGATCACGCCTTGCGACTGCAACAGCAGCAACGCGCGGTTTTCGTTCGACGGATCGTTCGGCACGGCAACCTTCGCACCTTGCGGCAGATCCTTCAGCGACTTCAGCTTCTTCGAATAGACGCCGAGCGGCGAGATGTAGGTCAGGCCGGCGTTGACGATCTTGTAGCCGCGCTGCTTGATCTGGCTGTCGAGATACGGCTGATGCTGGAAGCTGTTTGCATCGAGATCGCCCGCGTCGAGCGCGGCATTCGGCTGCACGTAATCGTTGAATTCGATGACCTTCACGTTCAGGCCTTCGCGCTTCGCGACCTTCTGCACTACCGACCAGATTTGCGCGTCGGGGCCGCTGATCGTGCCGACCTTGATGACCTTGTCGTCAGCGCGAGCGCCGAAGCTCGTGACGAGCGCCGCCGAAGCGAGCGCTGCGGAAAAGACCTTGATGAGTGTTCTGCGCTGCATGTGATTCTCTCTTGACTACCTTGTTACGGATTCGTGTTCGACAGCGGGCGCATTGACGTTGCCCTCGAAGTGTCGAGGCCGGAATGGTCTCACAGGCGCGCGTGGATGGGAAATACAGGGTTCGCATATGGGTATGCGCGTTGTCGGATGGGGTTTGAGGCGGGATGGAACTCGACGTCCTGCGCGGGGCGGGTGCCGTGCTTGAACGGCATCGCCCCGCGATGCTGATCGAGATGATCAAGTCCGATCGTGGCGCAATTGAGACTTTGCTCACAGGACTCAGGTATCGTCAGTTTGCCTACGTAATCGACACGCTGGCGATTCATGAATCGGACCCGATTCTCCAGCACATCCAGCAGACTGACGGCGGCCTCGCGATCAGTTGACGCGCCGCTAAAACGTAGTCCAATCGTCATCCGATGACGCCGCCTTCGCCGCGCGCGGTGCCGCGGCCGGCTTGGCTGCCGGGCTCGATGCTTCGCGCGCCGTCGCTTCGGACGCCGCTTTCGGGGGCGCGGTGGTCGTAGCGGCAACCGCCGTCGGTTTCGCGAGAGGCTTTGCCGCCGCCAGGCGGGTCACCTTCTTTTCAGCCGCTGTCACCGTCCTCGCAGCAACGACGGCCGGCTCGCCGCCATTCACCCGAAACGTGCCGATCGTCTGACGCAAACGCGCGGCCTGATCCTGCAACGACGCAGCCGCAGCAGCGGCCTGCTCGACCAGCGCCGCGTTCTGCTGCGTGACCTCGTCCATTTGCGTGACGGCACGTCCGACCTGCGAAATGCCGCTGCTCTGCTCTTCCGACGCCGCCGCGATCTCACCCATGATGTCCGTCACGCGGCGCACCGCCTGCATGATCTCGCTCATCGTCGTGCCGGCCTGCTCGACGAGCGTGTAGCCGTTGTTGACGCGCTCGACGGAATCGCCGATCAGTTGCTTGATTTCCTTAGCCGCCGTCGCCGAGCGTTGTGCAAGGCTGCGCACTTCGCCTGCAACCACGGCGAAGCCACGCCCCTGCTCGCCCGCGCGCGCCGCTTCGACGGCCGCGTTCAGCGCGAGAATGTTCGTCTGGAACGCGATGCCCTCGATCACGCCGATGATGTCGGAGATCTGCCGCGAGCTGTCGTTGATCTCCGTCATCGTGCTGATCACGCGGCTCACGACCTCGTTGCCCTTCGTCGCGATCTCCGACGCGTTGTTCGCAAGACCACTCGCCTGACGCGCGTTGTCGGCGTTCTGCTTGACGGTCGCCGTCAGCTCTTCCATGCTCGCCGCCGTTTCCTGCAACGACGCCGCCTGCTGTTCCGTGCGCTGCGACAGATCGCCGTTGCCTGCCGCGATCTGCTGCGTCGCCGACGCAATCGACTCCGCCGACTGGCGAATCTCGCCGATCGTGCGCTGCAAGCGGCTCTGCATCTCGTTCATCGCGGCCATCATGCTCGACGAATCGTTCGCGCGCACGGACACGATCTGCGTGAGGTCGCCCGTCGCGATCCGCGCTGCGAGCTTCGCGGCATCCTGCGGCTCGCCGCCGAGGCTGCCGCGCACATTGCGGATGATCAGCAGCATCGCGAACGAAATCACCGCGCCGATCACCAGCACGACGATGAAATGCTCGATCAGGTTCGCGTAGTAAGCGGTATCGATGTCGCGCACGAACACGCCGCTGACGATGTTCCAGTCCCAAGGCGCGAAGCGCACCGCATAGCTGATTTTCGGCACGGCCTCTTCGCTGTGCGGCAGACGCCCGCGATATTCAGCGAAGCCCTTGCCCGTCGCCTTCGCCGCATCGACGATCGACACGTACAGCAACTTGCCGTCCGGGTCCTTGAAGTCGCCCACCGCCTTGCCGTTCATCTGCGGCAAGGTCGGGTGCATCAGCACGACGGGCTTCGAATCCATCACGAACAGATAACCGGACTCACCGTAGCGCATCGTCGCGAGACGCGCGAGTGCTTCGCGCTGCGCATCTGCCTGGCTCATCTTGCCGGCCTGCGCGAGCGCGTAGTAGCCGCTTACGACGCCTTGTGCTGCATCGACGAGGTTCACCATGCCGGCCTTGCGTTCGTCGAGCATCGTCGAGCGGGTTTCTACCGCGCTCCACAATCCGACGCCCAGCAGACCCAGCCATACGAGCACAAGCGATAACCACAGCTTGCGGTTCAGACTCATCCTACTCATTGTGTTGGTCTCTTGTTGTGTGGTCACATCTTTGGCATATCTGCGGCGCCCGCCTAAGACAGAATGGGCGCAAACGATTGCTCTCCTGGATAACGGCAAATCGATTCTCCGACTTGAGGCGGCGAGTCCGTCACGCCTCGTGCCGTGTCAGCCGATAATGACGCGATGCGGCGCCGACACGCGCCGTCCGCCTCTTCCCCATTTGCGAGGTTTTTTATGTATGTCGTCTCCCTCAGCTACACGGCATCGCTCGATCGGGTCGACGATGCACTGGAAGCGCACCGCGCCTTCCTGACGCGTCAGTTCGATGCCGGCGTGTTCATCATGGCAGGGCCGAAGGTGCCGCGCGACGGCGGCGTGATCATCGCGGCGGGTATCGAACGATCGAGACTCGACGAGATCCTCGCAAGCGATCCATTCGCGCAGCAGAAGGTGGCGCGCTACGACGTGACGGAATTCAAGGCGACGCGGATGGCGCCGGGGATGAATCTGAAAGTGCCAGAGTGAACTGGGGCCTGGAAAATGAAAAAGGCTGCACGACGACGTGCAGCCTTTTTCATTTCAATAGGCGATTTTTGCGCCGCCCGCTCAGCCGAGCAACAGCTTCAGATCGTGCACCCACGGCGATGCGCCCTGTCCGTCGCGCGCGAAAAGACGCAGCTTGCCGTCGGTGTCGAACACATAGCTCGCGGCCGTGTGATCCATCGTGTAGCTGTCGGGCGTCTTGCCCGGCACCTTCGCGTAGTAGACGCGGAAGTCCTTTGTCACCTTCGTCAGTTGCTCCTGATCGGCGGGGCGCAGGCCGACGAAAGTCGGATTGAACGCTGGCACGTACTGCGCCAGCAGTTCGGGCGTATCGCGCTCGGGATCGACGGTGACGAACAGCACTTGCACGCGCTTCGCGTCTTCGGGCCCGAGTTGCTGCAGCGCTTGCGAAAGCTCGGCCATCGTCGTCGGGCAGACGTCGGGGCAATGCGTATAGCCGAAGAACATCACGACGACCTTGCCCTTGTAATCGGCAAGCGAGCGCGTCTTGCCGCTCGAATCCGGCAGCGAGAAGTCGGCGCCGAACTGCTTGTTGCCCGTGATATCCACGTTCGTGAATGCGGGCTGTTCCTTCCCGCATCCCGACATCAGTGCCGCGCCGCCGAGCGCGCACGCGACGAGAGCAACGCGCGCCGCGCGCGCGAACCGTTTAGTGAGCATGGTGTTACGCGCCGATCAAGGCACGCGCATAGTGGTCGATCAACAGCGCCGCAAACAGCAGCGACAGATAAACAATCGAATAACGGAAGGTTTTACGCGCGAGGTCGTCGGAATATTCCCGATAAATCTTCCACGCATACGCGAGGAACACGGCACCCAACAGAACCGCCGACGCCAGATACACGATTCCGCTCATGCCCGAGATAAACGGCATCAGCGTGACCGCGAACAGAATGACGGTGTACAGCAAGATATGCAGACGCGTGTACTGCTCGCCGTGCGTGATGGGCAGCATCGGCAGGCCGGCGTTTTCATAGTCTTTACGGCGATATAGCGCGAGCGCCCAGAAATGCGGCGGCGTCCAGACGAAGATGATCAGCACGAGAATCCATGCGTCGCCGGGCACGGCGCCCGTCACGGCCGCCCAGCCGAGCGCCGGCGGCATTGCACCCGAGGCACCGCCGATCACGATGTTCTGCGGGGTATACGGCTTGAGCAGCAGCGTGTAGACGATCGCGTAGCCGACGAAGGTGGCGATGGTGAGCCACATGGTCAGCGCGTTGGTGAACGTGTAAAGCGTCCACATGCCAAGGCCGCCGAGCACGGCCGAGAACAGCAGAATCTGTGAAGTGGTGATCTCGCCGCGCGCCGAAGGACGCCACGCGGTGCGGCGCATCTTCGCATCGACTTTCTGTTCGACGAGACAGTTGATCGCGAACGCAGCGCCCGCCAGCAACCAGATGCCGACAGCGCCGCCGATCAGCACCGTCCACGGCACCATGCCGGGCGTGGCCAGGAACATGCCGATCACTGCGCAAAACACGGCGAGCTGCGTGACGCGCGGTTTTGTCAGCGCAATGTATTGGGAAATCCGGCTACCGGGCGAATGGGGGAGAGTTGTGCTGTCCATGAGGGATCACGCTGGCGCGGCGTCGCGCGCGGGAACCGTGGCGCGGCCGGGACGGCTATAAGCGATTCGAAAGTTTAACATAACGAGCAAAAGCAACAGGATCGCGGCCCCGCCGTTATGGGCGACGGCAATGGGCAAAGGCCATTGCAAAACGATGTTCGACAGGCCCGTGACGAACTGGATCACGATCACGAGCAGCACGCCGTTTGCGGGCCGCCGCAGCGACTCGAAGCGGCGCATTTTCAGCGCGAACCACAGCAGATACGCGACCACGACAAAGGCGAACGTGCGATGCGTCCAGTGGATTGCGACCAGCGCGTCCTGCGTGATCACGTCGCCGTCGCCCGTCATGCCGAGCGCGCGCCACAGATGGAAGCCGTGCTCGAAGTCCATCGGCGGAAGCCACTGGCCGTTGCAGGTCGGGAAATCGGTGCAGGCGAGCACCGCGTAATTCGTGCTGACCCAGCCGCCGAGCGCAATTTGCACGATCAGCAGCGCAAGGCCGAACAGCGCTGCGACACGCCACTGCGACGCTTGCGGCTCGTACGCGGGCAGCGGCGTCTGACGTGCGGCGAGCCAGCCGAGCGTGCCGAGCAGCGCGAGCCCGAGCAGCAGGTGAATCGTCACGATCACGGGTTGCAGCTTCATCGTCACGGTCCACGCGCCGAACGCGCCCTGCACGAGGATCAGCAGCAGCAGCGCGGTCGGCCACCACGGCGACACATGCAGCGGACGGCGCTTGATGCGCGCGACCCACGCGATGACCGTCTGCGCGACGATCAGCACGCCGATCGCCATCGCGAAGTAGCGGTGAATCATCTCGATCCACGCCTTCGTCATGCTGACGGGGCCGGACGGCATCGCGTGATACGCGGCATTGATCGCCGCGTGCGCGATGAAGGGCGACGACGTGCCGTAGCAGCCCGGCCAGTCCGGACAGCCGAGGCCCGAGTCGGTCAGGCGCGTGAAGCCGCCGAACATCACGAGATCGAGCGTCAGAAAGGTGGTGACCCAGACCAGCTTGCGAAACTTGTTGTCGTCGGCTTTCACCCACACGTACGACAGCGGCAGCAGCGCAATGCACAGCCCGATCAGTCCCAGTTGCAATACGAACATCTATCTTTCCTTCTCTCGCCACCAGGCGAGTTTCAACGTGCTCGCGGCACTTTAGCCGATACCCGAATTTCTGAGCAGTTTCGTGACATCGCCCTTGATCTTGCTCGGGTTTGCGTCTTTCGGGAAACGCATCATCAGGTTGCCGTTCGGGTCGACCATGTAGATGTGATCGGTGATCTGCGTGCCTTGATCGGCGGGCAGCCATGCGCTCACTTCCTTCGGATCGGCGATCAGCATCTCCGTGTCCTTGTACGCGTTATCGACGACGTCGGGCACCTTGCCGGGATCCGTGCGAAGAAACACGTTGACGATGCGCTCGCGTTCGCCCGCCTGCGTGGCGCGCACCTGGCGCATGAAATACAGCTTCGTCACGCAAGGCTTGTCACACGCGCTGCTGTCGACGGAAATCATCAACCAGCGGCCGCGCAACGATGCGAGCTTGATCGGCTTGCCGTCCTCGCCTGTGACGACGAGCGCTTCGGGGATCGGGCGTTGCGGATCGATCAGCGTGCCGTAGCTCGTCGTGCTGCCCTTCGGCTTGATGACGTAATACGTGAAATACGACCCGATGACGGGCGCCGCGCAGACCAGCGCGATCAGCAGCAGCATCCAGCGGCCGCGCTGCCACGAGCCTGTGCCGTTCGGTTGACCCGGAACCTTATTTTGCTCGCCATGCGCGCGTCGCTGTCCGGTTTGCTGCGAACGGGGGTTTTGCGTCGACACTCCTGATCCTCTTTTCATGATGGCGCCTGCATCGCGCCTGTAAGCTGCATCCGGGCAACGCGTGAAGCATCACGCGCGGGGCGTCTGTCCGTTGCCGGCCGCGTCGCCCTCTTCCAGTCCCTTGCTCTCGATCCGGTTCGCATTCTTCGCTGCACGCCGGGCCGCATACAGGCCGAAAACCACTGCGGCAGCGGCGATGCCCCACCACTGGGCCATATAGCCATAGTTGCGTTCGACACCCGACGTCGGCATCGGCCAGTCGCGCACGAGCTTGTCGCCGTCGTCGCTGGTCTGCTGGATCACGAACGGCTGCAGCGGCAAGCCCGTTTCCGCCGCGTACGACGCGACGTCGAGATTCTGGCGTATCGTCTGATGCGCGGCCGAGCCGCCCTCGCCGAGTTCGTACGCCCGGGTGGCGTCGGCTCGCGCGATGCCTTCGATTTCGATCTCGCCCTTCGGCGTATCGTACGGCGCGATCGCCGTGCGTTCGTTCATGTTGCGCGGCAGCCAGCCTCGATTGACGAGCACAACGCCGCCGTCGCGCAGTTTAAAGGGCATCACGACGTAAAAGCCCGGCTGATCGTTATACGGGCGATTATCGAGGTACACCACTTGCTGCGGCATAAACTGTCCAACCGCACGCACGCGATGAAACTCGATGTCCTTCAGCGCGACGGGCGCGGCGCCCACGGTCTGGGCGGGCGCGTTCTCGAACTGCGTGATCTGCGCCTGCAACGCTTCCTTCTGATGCGCGCGGTCGCGCTGCCAGAAACCGAGCCGCACCGTCACCGCGACGACGATCAGAATCAGCAGCGTCGGTATGAGACGAATCTTCATCGCGCGATTCTGGTCGGAACACGAACCATTGCGTGCGGTGCGATAATGAAATCGTTGCGTCCGCTTTCCTGAATTTCAGTTGGTTCCATGCACATTCTCGTTCCCATCGCGTTCGTTCTGATCATCGCCAGCATGGTGTCCGCGCTGTATTTCATGATGCACGACCGGGGCAGAACGAAGCGCATGGTCTGGTCGCTCGCGACACGTGTTGGCCTGTCGATTACGCTGTTCCTGTTCATCCTGTTCGCAAACTGGATGGGCTGGATTCATTCGACGGGCATTCCGTACGGACGCTGACGGCACACTTGCCACGCGTTCGGCGGCGGCCGCACACCGCCGCGCCTTGCGCCGGCGTGACGCGAGCCGTCTCAATTTGACGGCGAAGTATGCCACTTAATTTCGCGCCTTTCAGGCAATACACCGTTACGCGATCGGCGAAATCCTCACACCATCGAAGCAAAACGCCGCCCTGACGGGGTCGAGGGCGGCGCTCCTAAGTCTTTCCGATACAGCACTCACAACTGAACGCTCGACGTTCACGGCACGCCACGCCCCAACTGCTTGTGGGCAGCCTGCGGCGCCTTTCTGCGTCGATATGACGCACGAATCGACGCATACGCCGCGCAGGCTCCGTGGCGTTCCAACGACGCTTACAGCCAGTACACGACGACGTACAGACCCAGCCACACGACGTCGACAAAGTGCCAGTACCACGCCGCGCCTTCGAACGCGAAGTGATGGTCGGCCGTGAAGTGGCCGCGGATCATTCGCACCAGTACGACGGCCAGCATCGTGCCGCCGAGGAACACGTGAAAACCGTGGAAGCCCGTCAGCAGGAAGAACGTCGAGCCGTACACGCCCGATGCAAGCGTCAGGTTCAGTTCGTTGTACGCGTGGAAATACTCGAAGCCTTGCAGGAACAGGAACGAGACGCCCAGCACCAGCGTGGCCGCGAGCCATGCAATCGCTTTCGTGCGGTGATTGTCGCGCAGCGCGTGGTGCGAGACCGTCAGCGTCGCGCCCGACGACAGCAGCAGCGCCGTATTGATGGTCGGCACGGGCCACGGCGTCATCGACTTGAAGTGCGACACGAGATCCGCCGGTCCGATATTCGGCCATACCGCCGTGAAATCCGGCCAGATCAGCTTGTAATCGAGACTGCCGAGCTGGTGCATCGCGATTTCGCGCGCATAGAACAGCGCACCGAAAAACGCGCCGAAGAACATCACTTCCGAAAAGATGAACCAGCTCATGCTCCAGCGGTACGACGCATCGACTTTCTTGCCGTACATCCCGCCTTCCGACTCGGAGATCGCATCGCCGAACCAGTGATACAGCGTGAAAAGCAGCCAAAGCAGACCGATCAGCGCCGTGATGGGCGCCCACGGCTCGCCGTTCACCCACGCCGCAAACGATCCGAGCATGACCAGCAGGCCAATCGCAGCGCTGATCGGATGCCGCGACGGGTGCGGTATGAAATAGTACGGGCTCTCGTTTTGACCGCTCATCGTTGATTCTCCACTTCAGTCCAGTTGTTCTGCTTGGTCCGGTTGAATCCGCAGCCGACTGCGCTGCGCCCCGGCTCTATCTCCAACGGCGCGCTGCGTTGCGCCGCCCTGCTCCATCCATTCGGTTCCGCGAAGACCGCCATGCCGCCTTGCCCTGCTAGCCGACCACCACGCGCACGATCAGGATCAACACCCCGATGAAAATCGCCGCGCCGATCAGCGCCGCGATGATCACGTGCAACGGGTTCAACTGTGTGGCATCCGCTTCCAGATCGCGCCGTTTGCGCACGCCGAAAAACGACCACATCACCGCTTTCATCGACTGGCCGAAACTGCTCTTCCTGCCGCGACCGCTATCGTTCATATCCTCGCCTTCTTTGGGCAAGCGTCGTTGGTACGCGTCAGGCCGGGTTCGCTGCTTTCGCTGCACCGTCCGCCGTCTGACCTGCCGTGCCGCGCGCCGTGGGCGCAGGCGCGTTCAGTTCGAAGAACGTGTACGACAACGTGATCGTCTTCACATCTTTCGGCAGCTTCGGATCGACAACGAACACGACGGGCATCCGCTTCGATTCGTTCGCCTTCAACGTCTGCTGCGTAAAGCAAAAACACTCGATCTTCTTGAAGAACTCGGTAGCCTGCTTCGGCGCGTAGCTCGGGATGGCTTGAGCCTGAATGGTGCGCGCCTGCTGGTTGCTCACGTCGTACATCACCGTCGTCACTTCACCCGGATGCACGTCGATACTGTTCTGCTCCGGCTTGAATCCAAGCGGTCCGCGCGCATTCGCGTCGAACTCGATCGAAATCGTGCGGCTCATGTCGACCTGCGTATTCTTCGCCTCGCGCGCGGTTGCATCGCGCTGCACGAGGTTGTTGATGCCCGTGACCTCGCAGATCGCGCGATACATCGGCACCAGCGCAAACCCGAAGCCGAACATCAGCAACGCGACGACGACGAGCTTGAACAGCATCGGACGGTTAAAAGAGCGGTCGGCCCCGGCGGGCGGTTGCGTCGACATCGAACTTCCTCAACAGATCACATGCACAGGCGATCCCAACTCGTCACGGCAGGTCAGGTCAAGTCACGAAGCAAACCAGACCTGCTTGACGACGGCACCCAGAAAAAAGACGGCGACGACGGCAAGCAGAATCAGACCGAGTCGCAGGTTCCCTGCACGAATTTCTTCAGGCGTACGGCTTTTTTGTGGGTTCCGGGTCATGCTGAAGTTTCTTGATGCTGCGTGCTGCTGGATGATTCGGTTCCGCTTCGGTCCCGCTACGGGCCCGCTTCGGTCCAGCCAGTCCGCCCCGGCATTGCTCAGCCGGAGCGGACTTCGAAGACGGCTTATTCGACCGTCGGCGGATTTTCGAACGTGTGGAACGGAGCCGGGCTCGGCACGGTCCACTCGAGGCCCGTTGCGCCATCCCACGGCTTGTCGCCGGCCTTTTCGAGTTCGCCGCCGCCGCGATAGGCAGGCAGCGCGACGGCAAACAGGAAGTACACCTGCGCGAGACCAAAGCCGAATGCGCCGATCGTGATGACCTGGTTCCAGTCGGTGAACTGCGCCGGGTAATCGGCATAACGACGCGGCATACCGGCGAGACCCACGAAGTGCATCGGCAGGAACGCGAGGTTGAAGAAGATCAGCGACGACCAGAAGTGGATCTTGCCGCGCGTCTCGTTGTACATCCAGCCCGTCCACTTTGGCGCCCAGTAGTACCAGCCGGAGAACAGGCCGAACAGCGAACCCGCCACCAGCACATAGTGGAAGTGCGCGACCACGAAGTAAGTGCCGTGATACTGGATGTCGAGCGGCGCCATCGCGAGCATCAGGCCCGTCAGACCGCCGAACGTGAACACGAACAGGAAGCCCACCGCGAACAGCATCGGCGTTTCGAAGGTCAGCGAACCGCGCCACATCGTCGCGACCCAGTTGAACACCTTCACGCCCGTCGGCACGGCGATCAGCATCGTGGCGTACATGAAGAACAGCTGGCCGGTAACAGGCATGCCCGTCGCGAACATGTGGTGCGCCCAGACCATGAACGACAGGATCGCGATCGACGCCGTTGCGTACACCATCGAGCTATAGCCGAACAGCGGCTTGCGCGCGAACGCCGGGATCACCTGCGACACGATCCCGAACGCCGGCAAGATCATGATGTACACCTCGGGGTGGCCGAAGAACCAGAAGATGTGCTGATACATCACCGGGTCGCCGCCGCCTGCCGCGTTGAAGAACGACGTGCCGAAGTGGCGGTCGAACAGCACCATCGTGATCGCGCCAGCCAGCACCGGCATCACGGCGATCAGCAGGTAGGCGGTGATCAGCCACGTCCAGACGAACATCGGCATCTTCATCAGCGTGAGGCCGGGTGCGCGCATGTTCAGGATCGTGACGACGATGTTGATGCCGCCCATGATCGACGACGCGCCCATGATGTGCACCGCGAAGATCGCGAAGTCCATGCCCGGGCCCATCTGCGTGGACAGCGGCGCGTACAGCGTCCAGCCGGCGGCCGTCGCGCCGCCCGGCGTGAAGAACGAGCCGACCAGCAGCACGGCGGCAACGGGCAGCAGCCAGAAGCTGAAGTTGTTCATCCGTGCGAAGGCCATGTCCGATGCGCCGATCTGCAGCGGAATCATCCAGTTCGCGAAGCCGACGAAGGCCGGCATGATCGCGCCGAACACCATGATGAGGCCGTGCATGGTGGTCAACTGGTTGAAGAACTCGGGACGCATGATCTGCAGACCCGGCTCGAACAGCTCGGCGCGGATGCCCAGCGCCATCACGCCCCCGGACAGGAACATGATGAACGAGAACAGCAGGTACAGCGTACCGATGTCCTTGTGGTTGGTGGCGTACAGCCAGCGGCGCCAGCCATGCGGCGTTTCGTGGGCATGATCGCCGTGAACATGCTCGTGGCCCGCGGCTACATCGTGTCCGATGCTAGACATGACAATCTCCTAAATCTCGAATGCTGCTTTTCTCTGACTGTGACACGTCAGGCCGCTGGGCTGATCTCGACACGGCGTGCTTCCTTCGCGTCCGCACCGCCCGTGATCGTCTCCGGCTTCTTCAAAATAATGTGGTCTTCGGCGATGCCTGCTGCCTTCAGCGCGTCGCGCACGGCTTCAGCGCGCGCCTTGGCGAGCTTCGCGTTTTTATCGGCGGAACCCGTTGCGTCGGTATAGCCCGACAGCGTGAACTTCGCGTCCGGGTGCGCCTTCGCGTAGGCAGCGGCTGCGTCGATGGCGGCTTTCGCGTCGGCGGGCAGCGTGCTCTTGTTCGTTTCGAAGTAGACGCTGGCGGGCAGCGACGCTTGCGGCGCCGATGCCGCCGCGTTGTCCGATGCGCCCGAGGCCGCTGCAGGAGCCGATGCGCCCGCTTCGCCGCTGGCCGCAGCCGCACCGCTCGCGCCTTCCGCGCCGCTCGCCGCGGCTGCGTCCGAGGCGGCAGCCGCCGCCGCGCCCGCCAGGTGATCGCCACCCGCCGGCAGACGGCCGTTGCGTGCATCGGCAACCTGCTTGGGTTGCAGGATGTCGCCCGTGTGGTTGCCCCACGAGTTACGCTCGAACGTGATGACGGAAGCGATCTCGACGTCGTTCAACGTCGGCGCCCACGCCGGCATCGCGTTCTTGCCCTTCAAGACGATGCTCACGTGCTCGGCGAGCGGGCCGTTCGCGACCTTGCTGCCGTCGAGCGCCGGAAATGCGCCCGCGCCCTTGCCCGTCGGCTGGTGGCAGACGGCGCAGTTCGCCGCGTACACCTTGCCGCCGCGCTCCGTCAGTTCGGCGAGCGTGTAGTTCTTGTTGGGATCGTCCTGACCAGCGGCCATTTTCTTCTTCTGGTCGTCGACCCACTTCGCGTAGTCGTCGTCCGACAGCACGGTCACGACCACGGGCATGAACGCGTGTTCCTTGCCGCACAGTTCGGTACAGAAGCCGCGATACGTGCCGATTTTCTCCGCCTTGAACCACGTGTCGCGCACGAAGCCGGGAATCGCATCCTGCTTGACGCCGAACGCGGGCACGTACCACGAGTGCACGACGTCATTGGCGGTGGTGATGATGCGGATCTTCTTGTTGACGGGAACGACCAGCGGGTTGTCGACTTCCTGCAGATAGGTATCCGTCTTCGGCGCGCGGCCGTCGACCTGGCTACGCGGCGTGGTCAGCGTGGACAGGAAGCTGATGCCTTCGCCCGGGCCCTTCACGTAGTCGTACGCCCACTTCCACTGGTAGCCGGTGACCTTGACGGTGAGATCGGCGTTCGTGGTGTCCTTCATCGCGACGACCGTCTTGGTGGCGGGCAGCGCCATCAGCACGACGATGATGAACGGAACGATCGTCCAGATGATTTCGACGGTGGTGCTTTCGTGGAAATGCGCGGCCTTGTGGCCCTTCGACTTGCGGTGCGCAAACATCGAATAGAACATCACGCCGAACACGCCGATGAAGATCACCGTGCAAAGGATCAGCATGAATGTGTGGAGGCTGTAGAGCTCTTCGGCAATCCTCGTCACGGGCGGCTGGAGATTGATCTCGTTGACGCGGGGGCCGCCCGGACTGTCGCCGATTGCATGGGCAGCGCCGGCGAACAGCAGTCCGCTAGACGCCAGCACGCCCACGAGGGCTCGCTTGATTGTTTTCATAGCTTCCTTACCCAAATTTTCCATTCAAACCCTCGACCCCGCTGGAAGGCTGCCTCTCGTCTTCTGGAACGGCGCGCGATTCGATTCATTACGCAACTTTTTACGCCTGACACTGCCTGAGCCACAGACGCAGTTCGTCGGCGAATTGTGCGCGCCGATATTGCGCAAGGTGCTGCCCGACCGCGACCGTCTCGCCGCGCGAAACCAGTCTGATCCGGTCGCGCGGCGTCGCTCCTGGTTCTACCCGCACCCAGCACGGGTTGAATTCGAACTGCGTGAGATGCTCGGCGCTGACCTGTTCGATCACGAGCCGGTTGGGAAACAGCCGGATGCGCTCGTAATCGACAGCATGGCGTGCATAGATGGCAAATGCGACACCGACAGCGAGCAGCTCGATACCTGTGAACGGCAACACCAGCCATGCACCGCACAGGACCAGCAGGAATGCTATCAAGAGCGAGAATGCCGCGAGCGACACATAGAAGAACACGAATTGCCGCGGCGAAGCCGAACAGTTGCGCTTCATCAACCAGTCCTTGAGGACGGGTTCTGACTCAGCCAGCAGATCGGTTGCATTCATCGCTGCCTCCCGCGAACCGCCAGTCACCGCATACCGCCAATGCCATTCACGCCCAGCGCAACTACCGCCACCCGAACCGCAAAGGCCTCGGGCCTGTCGCTCCTATTGTGTGAGCTTTAAGCGACAAACTGACGCATTATAGGGCCGATCCAGGGCATCCACAAGCAACGCTCTATCGGCCGAAAAGCCAAGCCACACAAGCCTCTGCGCCGTTTTGACGCAGTTTTCGAGCCGCTAATTTCGAGCATAACGGATGCCCTCTTTACCGACTCAACGATTGCCCTGCCGCCCTCTTCCGATGTCTTCTATTCGCACGATTCCGTGCCCTTCGGGGGTCATTCTCGGCACCGCCTTCCATGCATGTCCGTAGATCACCTCGAAGGTCAGAGGGATCGTGCCGTCGGCGCGCCGGCGCGCCTCCAGCGCGGCAAGCAGCGCTTTTCGCATGCGCCTCGAGGCGACGCCCGGCGACGTCTCGCGCCGGAACGGATAGGCGCCCCAGCGACGCACGTCGGCAAGCAGCGACTCCGGCGACTTGTACGTGATGGTCAAGGTCTCCTGGTCCATCACGGGAATTTCGAAGCCACTTTCGACAAGCATATCGCCCAGATCGTGCATGTCTACGAAGTCGATTACATGTTTGTGCGTATTGACGCCGTGCGCCGCTTCGATTTCGGCATACGCGCCGCGCAGTTCTTTCAGCGTGTCAGGCCCGAGCGTGCTGAACATCAGCAGGCCGTTGACCTTCAGGACGCGCTGCCATTCGGGGAACACGAGGTCGGGCCGCGAGTGCCAGTGCAACGCGAGATTCGACCAGATGAACTCGAATGCACCCGATGCAAAAGGCAGCGCGGAAAAATCCGCCTGAGCGAAGCGCGGCCCGCGCGAGCCGAGCGCCTTGCCAAGCGAGGCGGGCAGAAAACGGCGCCAGCTGGTGTCGGTGGCGTCGTGCTGGACCGCGCGCGCGAGCATCGCGCGCGAAAGATCGGCGCCGAACACGGGCGCCTCGGGAAAGCGCTCACGCAGCGCCGGGAGGTCGTCGCCCGCGCCGCAGCCGGCGTCGAGCACCTGCGCCGGATTGACCTTGATGTAGTCGAGCCGTTCGCGCATGCGTTGGGCGATCTCGCGTGGCAGGAACGCGACGTCGTCGAAGGTCGCCGCCCGGCGGTCGAAAATCTTCCGGAGACGGCGCGAATCATAGGCCGGACGGCCAGTATCGGTGGGAGACACGGTATTCGAGTCGTGCGGACGAAGAGTGCGAAGTATACTCGCTCGATTCCGTCCCTTCAGCGTCAGCGGCCTTCGGAGGCGTATCGATATGCCGAATTGGGCTTTTCGTTGGTCTCGCGCCACCCGTTCCGGGCGACTGCTTCACGAACGGCTCTTCGAGGTCGCGCAACGATCCATCTCGAAACTTCCGGCGCTCGCGCGTTGCGCGCTGCCGAATCCATGTGTGTTGTGCGGCAATATGTCGCATCGGGCGCTGTGCGGCTTTTGCGACGAGGCCTGGTGGAACGAAGCGCGGCTACGCTGCGTCGTCTGCGCGATGCCGTTGAGCAGCTTCCGGCGGGCAAGCGTCATGCATTACCGGTGCGGCGACTGCCTCGCCGCGCCGCCCGCGTTCGACGCGACCGTGGCGCTTGCCGACTACCGCGCGCCGCTGGACGCGCTGGCCGTCGGCCTCAAGTTCCGCGCGCGGCTTGGGCTCGCGCATGAATTCGCGCGGCGGCTCGCGTGGTCCGCGATCGATGCGCTCGACGAACGCGATCGCCCGGACGTCGTCGCGCCCGTGCCGTTGTCGGCGCGGCGGCTGGTCGAGCGTGGCTACAACCAGGCATGGGAAATCGCGCGGCCCTGCGCGAGAGCGCTCGGCATTCGCGGCGACGCGACGCTGGTTCGGCGCGTGATCGACACGGCGCCGCAATCGAAGCTCGATCTCGATGCGCGCAGGCAGAATGTCGGCCGTGCGTTCGAAGTGGCAAGGCCGGTGCAGAGCCTGCATGTGGCTGTCGTCGACGATGTGATGACGACAGGCGCGACACTCGATGCGCTAGCTCGCACGCTGAAGGCAGCCGGCGCGCGGCGCGTGACGAATCTCGTCGCGCTTCGCACGCCGAAAAACTAGATTCCGACTCAGTTTCCCCATTCAGTGCATATGTTCAACGTCGTTCTCGTCGAACCCGAAATTCCGCCGAACACCGGCAACGTGATCCGCCTGTGCGCAAACACGGGCGCGCGCCTGCATCTGATCGAGCCGCTCGGCTTTCCCCTCGACGACGCGAGAATGCGCCGCGCCGGCCTCGACTATCACGAGTACGCGCAGATGCGGGTGCACTCCAA
Organism: Paraburkholderia caribensis; assembly: GCF_002902945.1. Lineage (NCBI taxonomy): Bacteria > Pseudomonadati > Pseudomonadota > Betaproteobacteria > Burkholderiales > Burkholderiaceae > Paraburkholderia > Paraburkholderia caribensis. The sequence continues at coordinate 354,267 of NZ_CP026101.1, read as the reverse complement.
CTGGGACGCGCTGATCGACAGCGAAGGGCCTGACTTCTCGCGCATGTTCGCGTTCACGACGCGCGGCTCCAGCCCGTTCCACTCGCATGCGTTCCTGCCCGGCGACTGGTTCGTGTTCGGCGCGGAAACGCGCGGCCTGCCGGACGCCGTACTGAACCGCTTCCCCGACGCGCAGCGCGTGCGCCTGCCGATGCGCCCCGGCAATCGCAGCCTGAACCTGTCGAACACGGTCGCCGTAGTCGTGTTCGAGGCATGGCGTCAGGCGGGCTTCGAAGGCGGCGCCTGAAGGCGTCGTTCGAATTCGGACTGGTAGCGCGTGTGCATCGCTTCGTCGAAGCAGGCGAAGATCACGTGTTCGACAGCAGGCGTGTGCGGCAGCGTGTCGATTACCGTTTGAATGGCGATACGCACCGCTTCGTCGGCTGGGAAACGGTAGACACCGCAACTGATCGCAGGAAACGCGATGCTCTTCGCTTTGGCGTCGCGTGTCAGCTCCAGCGAGCGCCTGTAGCACGCAGCCAGCAGTTCCGCCTCGCTCCGTTCGCCGCCGTGCCATACAGGGCCGACGGCATGAACCACATGGCGCGCCTTCAGCCGGTGGCCGCCCGTGATCTTCGCGTCGCCTGTCACGCAGCCTCCCAGTGTTTCGCATTCGCGCAGCAGGTCCGGGCCCGCCGCGCGATGAATCGCGCCGTCCACGCCACCGCCGCCCAGCAATGATGTATTCGCCGCGTTGACGATCGCGTCGACGTCGAGCGTCGTGATGTCGACGATGCGCGCCTCCAGCGTGCAATGGCCAATGGTGAGCATGGGGAAAACCTCCAGATTCGATGCAACGAGCGATAGGAGGTGGACAGCAAAAGAAACGAGCCGTTCGGCGCTGGCCATTACCGGCTGTGTAAAAGACCTTCAGGCAACGTGCTGCAATGGTTGCGGGCCGCGAGGCCCGCTTCGGACAGCGGCTGTTATTCAGCCTTCGCGTCCCGGCGCAGCAGCGCGCTAACGGCGTCGCGCGGCGCCACGTTGTTGAACAGCACGTCGCAGACGGCTTCGGTGATCGGCATGTCGATCCCGTGCGACTGCGCGATCGACAGCACGCTCCGCGCGCAGCGCACGCCCTCGGCGACATGCCCGAGCGCGTTGAGAATGTCGTCGAGCGAACGGCCGCTTGCGAGCTGCATGCCGACCGTGCGGTTGCGCGAAAGATCGCCCGTCGCGGTCAGGATCAGATCGCCCAGGCCCGTGAGGCCCGTGAACGTTTCCGCCCGGCCGCCCAGCGCCGCGCCGAGGCGCGACATTTCGGCAAGACCGCGCGTGATCAGCGCCGCGCGTGCGTTCAGCCCGAGACCGAGGCCATCGGCGATGCCCGTGGCGATGGCCAGCACGTTCTTCACCGCGCCGCCCACTTCGACGCCGACCACGTCGTCGCCGCTGTAGATACGCATGGCGCCGTGATGGAACGCCGCGACAGTCCGCTCGCGGCAGGCCGCCGACGCACTCGCCACCGTCAACGCGACGGGCAGTCCCTGCCCCACTTCGCGCGCGAAGCTCGGGCCTGACAGTGTGCCGTTGCTCGTGTGCCCGCTCAGTTCTTGAGCTACGACCTGATTCGGCAGCAGTTGCGTGTCCGCCTCGAAGCCCTTGCACAGCCACACGATATGCGCGGGCACCTTGCCCATGTCGCGCATCGTGCGCAGCATGGCGCGCAGGCCCGCGACGGGCGTCGCGACCACGCACAGCGCGTCGTCGGCAAGCGCGTGATCTAGCGCGAGATCGAGATTCGCTTCGAAGCGAAGCGCGGATGGCAACGCAACGCCCGCCAGATAGCGGACGTTTTCATGCGAAGTGGAGAGTTCGGCGATGAGCGCGGCGTCGCGCGCCCAGAGCACCGTGTCGTGCCGCGCGGCCAGATGGCCGGCGAGTGCGGTGCCCCATGCACCGGCGCCGAGAACGGCGACCTTCATACCCGGCACCGGCTGCACGCGTCAGTGATGCGCAGCGCTGCCCGCGCCGGTTTCCTGCGTGGCGATCTGCGCGAGGCGTTGCTCGTACAGTGCCTGGAAGTTGATTTCGGCGAGGTGGATGGGCGGGAAGCCTGCGCGGGTGATCGCGTCGGCGATGTTCGAACGCAGATACGGGAACAGGATGGTCGGGCACGCAATGCCGACGAGCGGATCGATCTGCTCAGCCGGGATGTTGCGGATGTCGAAAATACCAGCCTGCTTCGCTTCGATCAGGAACGCGACCTTGTCGCTGACCTTGGCCGTCACGGTGCCCGTGACGAGAATTTCGAACACCGTGTCCGCGAGGCGCTCGGCCTTCACGTCGACTTCGACTTCGACCGACGGCATTTCCTGCTCGAGGAAAATAGCCGGCGAATTCGGCTGCTCGAGCGACATGTCCTTCAGATAAATGCGCTGGATATTGAAGAACGGCTGGTTGTTGTCGTCGGACATGAGTCTCTACTCCCTAAATTTCGTTGCGGCGGACGGATGCCGCCAGATCTCGTAATGGTGCGAGCCGCCCCGAAGGGCGGCATTCAGCTGGCCGGTGCGAATCCGGCCTTGTTTTTTCGCTGCCGCGCGGCGTCCGACACCGCCGGCACACCGGGCCGACCGCGCTTCAGCGTGATGTCAGGCGACGGCTGCCAGCAGCGGCGTCAGACCGCCCGCGCGATCGAGCGCGGACAGATCGTCGTAGCCGCCGACGTGCGTGTCGCCGATATACACCTGCGGCACCGTGCGGCGGCCCGTGCGCGTCATCATTTCCTGACGGCGCGCCGGATCCTTGTCGATCAGCACCTTTTCGACGTGATCGACGCCGCGCGACTTTAGTAGACGTTCGGCCATCTGGCAATACGGGCACACCTGCGTGCTGTACATGATCACTTTGTTCACTTCGCAACTCCTTGTTTGACGACGGGCATGCCCGCCTGCTGCCAGGCGTTGACGCCGCCTTCCAGCACGTGCACTTCCGCATAGCCTGCGTCGCGCACAATACGTGCCGCCTTGTTCGACTGCTGTCCGTTCTGGCAGACGAGCAGCACCGGGTTGCTCTTATTTTTCACGAGTTGGGCGACTTTCGCTTGCAACTCGCCAAATTCGACGTGGCGCGCCGACGGCAGGTGCCCACCGGCGTATTCCGCCGCAGGGCGCAGGTCGACGACCACGGCGTTGCGCCGGTTGATCAGCTGGGTGGCGGCAGCCGCCGACAGGCCGCCGCGTCCGCGCCGGGAAATCGACGGCCACAGGAGCAATGCCCCAGAGATGAGGGCGACCGCGATCAGTACAAGGTTCGTGTAATCGGTGAAAAACTTCACGGAAGATCCGCCGGAAAAAGAGAAGAAATCGGGATAAATCGGAAAGGGCAATCCGACCATTATAAAATAACCGTCTGACGCGATGGCGACCGCCAGCAGCAGGCTGCGGTGCCGCCCCGATTACCGCTTCCTCACTACCGACCGGCACGACATGTACAAACTCGTTCTCATCCGCCACGGCGAATCGACGTGGAACAAGGAAAACCGCTTCACGGGCTGGGTCGACGTCGACCTGACCGAACAGGGCAACCTCGAAGCGCAGCAGGCAGGCACGCTGCTCAAGGACTCGGGCTATACGTTCGACATCGCCTACACCTCGGTGCTCAAGCGCGCGATCCGTACGCTGTGGCACGTGCAGGACAAGATGGACCTGATGTACCTGCCCGTCGTGCACTCGTGGCGTCTCAACGAGCGACACTACGGCGCGCTGTCGGGCCTGAACAAGGCGGAGACGGCCGCGAAGTTCGGCGACGAGCAGGTGCTGGTCTGGCGCCGCAGCTACGACACGCCGCCGCCCGCGCTGGAGCCGACCGATTCGCGCACGTCGTACAACGACCCGCGCTACGCGAAAGTGCCGCGCGAGCAATTGCCGCTCACGGAATGCCTGAAGGACACCGTCGCGCGCGTCATGCCCATCTGGAACGAATCGATCGCGCCCGCGATCAAGTCGGGCCGCAAGGTGCTGATCGCCGCGCACGGCAATTCGATCCGCGCGCTGGTCAAGTATCTGGACAACATCTCCGACAACGATATCGTCGGGCTGAACATCCCGAACGGCGTGCCCCTCGTCTATGAACTGGACGAGGACCTGAAGCCGATCAAGCACTACTACCTCGGCGATCAGGAAGCGATCGCGAAGGCGCAGGCGGCTGTCGCGAAGCAAGGCAAGGCAGGCTGATCACGGCCATTCCAATGATCGTGACCCGCCGCCATGCCGCTGCGGGTCACGGCGCGCGCGCTTCGCGCGTGCCGTGCGCTTGCCTGACAGCATTGCCATGTAACCGCCATGCTGACGCCATCATGCGTCGTCGCGAGCCGGGGGGACGTTGCGCCACGCTCCCTGCACGCAAGCAACCCATACCGATGCGCACGCAACCAGGTTGGCAGTCCAGCCCATGCGTGGCGGCGCTTTTGGCGTTGCGGGCGTCCGCCAACGCACAGTCGCTGCGCAGGACGGCAGCGATCCTTAGAACCTCGCAGCGCGACCGCTGTCGAAACCCGATTACCCACACGTACAGGCCGTGCAAGCGTCAAGTTATACTTGTCCGTCCTTTTTCCTTTGACGCTGCCACGCGCTTCCGACCGCAACACACTCTATGCGAAAGAACCTGAAAAATATCGGCCTTATCGCCGCGGGCCTGGCTACCGGCGTTTTTGCAACCCTGCAACTCAGCGCCTCGGCCCAGCAACCCGCATCGGCGGCCACGCCCTTGCCGCTCGACCAGTTGCGCCTCTTCGCCGAAGTCTTCGGGCAAATCAAGCATGAGTATGTGGAGCCCGTCGACGACAAGAAGCTGCTGACGGCCGCGATCAAGGGCATGGTGTCGAGCCTCGATCCGCACTCGTCGTATCTCGACAAGACCGACTACGAAGAACTACAGGAGCAGACCAAGGGCCGCTTCGCGGGCCTCGGCATCGAAATTTCGCAGGAAGACGGCCTCATCAAGGTCATCTCGCCGATCGAGGACACGCCCGCGTTTCGTGCCGGCATCCGTCCGGGCGACCTGATCACCCGCATCAACGACAAGCCCGTGCGCGGCATGACGCTGGACAAGGCCGTCAAGCAGATGCGTGGCGACCCGGGCACGAAGGTCACGCTGACCATCTTCCGCAAGACCGACGACCGCACGTTCCCGCTTACCGTCACGCGCGCGATCATCAAGGTCCAGAGCGTGAAGTCGAAGATCCTCGCGCCGGGCTATGCCTATGTCCGCATCACGAGCTTCCAGGAACGCACGGTGCCCGACCTCGCAGCCAAGCTGCAGGACATTGCGCGCCAGCAGCCTAACCTGAAGGGCCTGATCCTCGACCTGCGCAACAACGGCGGCGGTCTGCTGCAAAGCGCCGTGGGCGTCGCGGGCGCGTTCCTGCCGCCGGATTCCGTCGTCGTGTCGACCAACGGCCAGATTCCGGACTCGAAGCAGGTCTATCGCGACACCTACGACAACTATCGTCTGCCGTCCTTCGACACCGATCCGCTGAAGAACCTGCCGTCCATCTTCAAGACCGTGCCGATGATCGTGCTGACCAACGCGTACTCGGCGTCGGCGTCGGAAATCGTCGCGGGTGCGCTGCAGGATCAGCATCGCGCGCTGATCGTCGGCAAGACGACGTTCGGCAAGGGCTCGGTGCAGACCGTGCGTCCCATGACAGCAGATTCGGCGCTGCGCCTGACCACCGCGTACTACTACACGCCGAGCGGCCGTTCGATCCAGAACAAGGGGATCCGCCCCGACGTCGCAGTGGATCAATACGCAGACGGCGATCCGGACGACGCACTCGTCACGCGCGAAGTCGACTACTCGAATCACCTTGCGAACACGCAAGACCCGAACGAGAAGAAGGAACAGGAGCAGCGCGAACAGGAGCGCATGGACCAGTTGCGCCTGCTCGAAGAGCAGAACGACAAGAAGACGCCGGAACAGAAGCAGAAGGATCGCGATCGCAAGCCGGTCGAGTTCGGTTCCAACGACGACTTCATGCTGCAACAAGGTCTGAACAAGCTCGAAGGCAAGCCGGTGCAGGAGTCGAAGTCGCTGATGGAGCGGCGTCTCGCGCAGAACAAGCCGGCGCAATCGGCTTCGGCGCCCGTCGCTGTGAAGCCCGCGCTGCCTGCCACGCCGACGGCGTCGAACCCGGCCGCGCCCGCTTCGGCGACGCAGCCCGCTTCGCAACCGGCAGTTCCGGCGAAGTAAGCGTCTTGGCTGTCCCAGTGTCTTCGCGGCCCACGTTGCCGCGAAGACACTTTCCTCCGCGCGATTAGAATAACGAGAACCTCGCGCCGTCTCTCTTCACAGCCAGCGCGACATCAACGATACACGCCGCGCCCCGCCATGAACGACGATCAACTCCTGCGCTATTCCCGTCACATCCTCGTCGATGAACTCGGCATCGAGGCTCAGCAACGCTTTCTCGACGCGCACGCCATCGTAGTCGGCGCGGGCGGTCTCGGCTCGCCGGCGGCGATGTATCTGGCGGCGGCGGGCGTTGGCAGGCTGACGCTGGTCGATGCCGATACCGTCGATCTCACCAATCTGCAGCGGCAGATCCTGCATGTGACGAAGTCGGTTGGCCGGTTGAAGGTCGAGTCGGGACGCGACGCGATCGCGCAACTGAATCCGGAAGTGGTGGTGAACGCCGTGGCCGAACGCGTCGACGACGCATGGCTGGACGGCAACGTGCCGCGGGCGACGGTCGTACTCGACTGCACGGACAACTTCGCGACGCGTCACGCGATCAACCGCGCGTGTGTGACGCACGGCGTGCCGCTGGTATCGGGCGCGGCGCTGCGCTTCGACGGCCAGATCAGCACGTTCGATTTCCGCAGCGAAGCGTCGCCGTGCTACGCGTGCGTGTTTCCGGAAGATCAGCCGTTCGAGGAAGTCGCGTGCTCGACGATGGGCGTGTTCGCGCCGACCGTCGGCATTATCGGTGCGATGCAGGCGGCGGAAGCGCTGCGTGTGATCGCGGGCATCGGCGAGCCGCTGGTGGGCCGCCTGATGATGCTCGATTCGCTAAGGATGGAGTGGAACACGATGCGCATCGCGCGCCAGCCGGATTGCCCGGTGTGCGGCGAGCGGCATGGTTCGTAACGCCCCACCACTCGCCGAAAGGTAGAACGCGTCAGGCCTGCGCGATGCGGTCCAGCGCCGACTGCACCTCTTCAGGTTCGAACGCCGCGAGCACGTCCGCCACCGGCTTTTCGAGCGCCTTCAGATGCGCGCGCAGAACCTCCTGCTTCACCAGCAGCACCTGGCTCGGATGCATCGAGAACTCCGTCAGACCCATGCCGAGCAAGAGACGTGTGAGCGTCGGGTCGCCGGCCATCTCGCCACAGATCGACACCGGCACGCCCGCGCGCTTCGCCTCGCGCAGCGTGAACGCGATCAGATGCAGCACCGCGGGATGCAGCGGATCGTACAGATGCGCGACCGCGTTGTCGGCGCGGTCGATGGCAAGCGTGTACTGGATCAGGTCGTTCGTGCCTATCGACAGGAAATCGAGCCGCTTCAGAAATAGCGGCAACGCGATCGCTGCGGCCGGAATTTCGATCATCGCGCCGACGCGCACGTTCGGATCGTACGCGAGGCCCGCGTCGTCGAGCTGACGCTTGGCTTCCTGGATCAGGTCGAGCGTCTGGTCGATCTCGCGCGCGTGCGCGAGCATCGGGATCAGGATCTTCACCGTACCGAACGCCGACGCGCGCAAGATCGCGCGCAGCTGCGTGAGGAACATATGCGGCTCGGACAGGCTCCAGCGGATCGCGCGCAGGCCCAGCGCCGGGTTGGGCGCCGTCTCGTACTCGTCGCCGATCGAATCGAGCGGCTTGTCCGCGCCGACGTCGATCGTGCGGATCGTCACGGGCATGCCGTTCATCAGTTCGACGGCACGCCGGTACGCGGCGAACTGCTCTTCCTCTTCCGGCATCCCGTCCTTCTGGTTCATGAACAGGAACTCGGTGCGGAACAGGCCGATGCCCGTCGCGCCCGCGTCGAGCGCGGCCTGCGCGTCGTCGGGCAGCTCGATGTTCGCGCACAGGTCGATGCGCGTGCCGCACACCGTTTGTGTGGGCGAAAACTTCAGGCGCTGCAGCTTGCGCGCTTCCAGCGCCTTCTCGCTCTGCCGGTATGAATACTCTTCGAGCACGATAGGCGCCGGATCGACGATCACGATGCCATGATCGCCGTCGACGATGATGAGATCGTCCTGACGGATCAGCGCGCTCGCATGCTGCACGCCGACCGTCGCGGGAATGCCGAGGCTGCGCGCGACGATCGCCGTATGCGACGTGCGGCCGCCGAGATCCGTGACGAAGCCCTGGAAGGTTTGCCCCTTGAACTGCATCATGTCGGCGGGTGCAATGTCGTGCGCGACCACGATCATTTCGTCGCAGCGTCCGTGAATGCCGTTGACGAGCCCGCCCGTTGCGCCCGCGAGCGCCTTCAGCACGCGCTCGACGACCTGCTCGATGTCGGCCTTGCGCTCGCGCAGGTATTCGTCTTCCACTTCGTCGAAATGACGGGTGAGGCGTTCGAGCTGCTCGGTCAGCGCCCACTCGACGTTGTAGCGGCGCGTGCGGATGAGGTCGATGGTTTCCTGAACGAGCATTGCATCGTTCAGGATCATGGTATGGACGTCGATGAAGGCGCCCATTTCGGAGGGCGCGTCGGCGGCGAGGTCGGCACGCAGCTCGTCGAGCTCCCGATGCACGAGCGCCTGGGCCGTGCGAAAACGCTCCACCTCGCCCTCGATCTGGGTGGGCTCGATCAGATAGTGGTCGACGTCCAGTGCAGCCGGGGCGATCAGATATGCCCGCCCGATGGCGATACCGCGTGACACGGGAATTCCATGCAGCGTGAACGACACGCGCACCTCCTCTAGTTGTGTGATGCCGCGGCAAACCGCTGCAATGCTCTCAGACCCCGACGGTCATTATAAATTCCGCACCGCAGATCGGTGCTGTGCAGCGCAGCATCGAATGTCGCAGCAAGCAGTCAGCAGGAAGCAGTAAGGCGCGCGCAATCCGGCGGACCAAAAGAAAAACGCCGCGACATCGCGCGGCGTCTTGCATGCAGAACGAATGCGGCAGCGGATTTTTTATTGTCCTTCGCCGAATTTGTCGGCGATCAGCTGGAGCAGCGCATCCATGGCATCTTTCTCGTCGGCGCCTTCCGTTTCGATCACCACCGTACTGCCGATTCCCGCCGCCAGCATCATCACGCCCATGATGCTCTTCGCGTTGATCCGCCGTCCGTTGCGGCTCATCCAGATTTCCGACTGAAAATTGGCGGCGAGTTGCGTGAGTTTGGCCGACGCGCGTGCGTGCAGCCCCAGCTTGTTCACGATAGTCGTTTCCTGTTGCAGCATGTGTTGGTCCGATGCGCGGGTGTTGATGTTATCGAGGTAAAGCAGAAATCTTGTGGGCGGTGCTCAGGTGACGTTCCCGCCGCAGCCCGTGTCGCCGCCTGCCTTGCAGCTTTCGACGAGCACCTTGTCCGGCGGCGCGACGGGGAGGCAGTCGTCGGTGTTCGCGACGGCACAGGCGGCCGCCGCCTGCGTCGCCGCTCCGACAGCGTGGACGCCCTTGGTCGCGCCCGCCAGCGCCTTGTCGACGAGCACGTCGAGCGGCGTTGCGCGATAGCAGACGGCGCGCACGAGCATCGGCAGATTGACGCCTGCCAGCACGCGCACATCGGGAATCGACGCAAGCCGGCCCGCGATGTTCGCCGGCGTCGCGCCGAACATGTCCGTCAGCACGAGCGCGCCGTTTTCTTCCCTGAGCCTGTCGATCTCCGCATGCGCGAACGCCACGACCTGGGCGGGATCGCAATCCGCCGACACGTCAATGACGCCGATGCGAGCGGGCAAGCCGCCGTAAATATGAGAGACACACTCGCGAAGCGCGGAGGCGAAGGGAGCGTGCGCAATGATCAGAATGCCTGCCATGTCAGCCTTGCTGCAGAAAACCGCCCGAAAATCGCGGCCATGCTTGCGTTGCGCTGTCTGGCTGCCGAAACAACGGCGCAGACGCGGCGAACGGCACAGCAGGCCATCGAACTCGCCTGAGATCCGACCGCCAAGGGGCCGGATCGCGTGGGCCCTCGCGGGCCGCTTTCAGGGGAGCGGGCATTGTATCAGCCTCATTTTCGCGCTTTCGGCCTTTTCTCGCTTGGCTGGCGGACAGCGCGACGTCCAGAACAGAACATGGCGGCGGACCCGCGCCGCTTCAACCGACGGCCTTCTCTAGCGCGTCGATGAACATCGCCGCCACATCGAAGCCCGTCTGATCCATGATCTCGCGGAAACATGTCGGGCTCGTCACGTTCACTTCCGTCAGCCAGTCGCCGATCGCGTCCAGTCCGACCAGCAGCAGGCCGCGCGACTTCAGCACCGGGCCGAGCGTTTCGGCGATCTCGCGGTCGCGCGCCGTCAGCGGCTGCGCGACGCCCAGGCCGCCCGCCGCGAGGTTGCCGCGCACCTCGTTGCCCTGCGGAATGCGTGCGAGCGAGTACGGCACCGGCTCGCCGCCGATCAGCAGAATGCGCTTGTCGCCCGTCTTGATCTCGGGGATGAACTTCTGCGCCATCACCGAACGCGCGCCGTCGTGGCTCAGCATCTCGACGATCGAGCCGAGATTCATGCCGTCCGCCTTCACGCGAAACACGCCCATGCCGCCCATGCCGTCGAGCGGCTTCAGGATCACGTCGCCATGCTCGGCGTGGAAAGCGCGCAAACGCGCGGGATCGCGTGTGACGAGCGTGGGCGCGACGAACTGCGGAAACTCGCCGATCGCCATCTTTTCCGAGTGATCGCGAATCGCCTGCGGCTTGTTGAAGATGCGTGCGCCGGCGCGCTCGGCCAGTTCGAGCAGCCATGTCGACGTCACGTATTCCATGTCGAACGGCGGGTCCTTGCGCATCAGCACGGCGCCAAAGCCCGTCAGCGCGCGCGGCTCGACGGGTTGCGCTTCGAACCACAGGTCGCGATGCCCGTCCGACTGGTCGCCGACGATCTCGAAGCGGTACACGTTCGCCTCGACGCCGCTGCCCGTCCACGCCAGATGCTGCGGCTCGCATGCGTACAGCGTATGACCGCGCTTCGCGGCCTCGGCCATCATCGCGTAGGTCGAATCCTTGTAGATCTTGAAGCGGGAAAGCGGGTCGGCGATGAAGAGAATGTCCATGGAGTTCCTGAGGCGCCCTCGCGGGCCACACGTTGTTCGTTATAGCGTACGGCGGACGCGCTGACGCCGCACATCCGCCTGCAAATGCTGCCGCGTTCGACGCGGCGGGAGCGTCAGCCTACCGCGAGCGAGCTGTACGCGCTTGCGGGGTGTCTGTCCAAGATCGGGCCCGATCAGACCTGGATGGCCTCGGGATCGGTCTTCTCCAGTTCCACCGACGCCGCCAGCAGCCCCAGCCGCCCCACCACGCCGTACATGTAGAAGCGGTTCGGCGGCGCGGCGCCCGGCTTCGCGTGGGCATCCGGCAGGGCCGTGTGCTCGAAGCCGAGCGGCACGAAATGCATGCCTGGCGCGTTCAGGTTCTGGTCGCGTTCGCGGCTGCCGTGCACACGGTAGAAGCCGCCCACCACATACCGGTCGATCATGTACACGACGGGCTCGGCCACCTCCTCGCCGATGCGCTCGAACGTGTAGACGCCTTCCTGCACGATCATGTCGTGCACGTCGAGGCCTTCCTTCGTGGTGGACATCCGGGTGCGCTCGCGCTTGGTGAGCGCGGCCACTTCCGACGCGTCGTGCACCGTCATCACGCCCATTCCGTACGTGCCCGCGTCTGACTTGATGACGACATACGGCCGCTCCGAAATACCGTACTCGCGATACTTTTTGGCGATTTTCTTCAGCACGCCGTCGATCGCGTCGGCGAGCGCTTCCTCACCCGTGCGCGCCTCGAAATCGACGCCTTCGACATGCGCGAAATACGGATTGATCATCCACGGGTCGATCTCGACCATCTTCGCGAACTTCTTCGCGACGTCGTCATAGCACGAAAAGTGCGTGGATTTGCGGCGCACGGCCCAGCCCGCGTGTAGCGGCGGCAGCAGGTACTGCTCGTGCAGATTTTCGAGCACGGGCGGAATGCCGCCCGACAGATCGTTGTTCAGCAGAATCGAGCAGGGATCGAAATTCTTCAGTCCGATGCGGCGCGCGGAGCGCTCCAGCGGCTCCAGCACGATTTTCTGGCCGTCCGACAGCGCGATCGTGACAGGCCCGACGATGCTTTCGTCGAGCGTGCCGAAACGCACGTTCAGGCCCGCCTGACGCATGATCGTGGCGAGCCGCGCGACGTTCTCCAGGTAAAACGCATTGCGCGTGTGACGCTCGGGAATCACGAGCAGGTTCTTGGCGTCCGGGCAGATCTTCTCGATCGACGCCATCGCCGCCTGCACGGCGAGCGGCAGCGTTTCCTGCGGCAGGTTGTTGAACGCGCCGGGGAACAGGTTGGTATCGACGGGCGCGAGCTTGAAACCGGCGTTACGCAGATCGACCGAGCAATAGAACGGCGGCGTGTGCTCCTGCCATTCGAGACGGAACCAGCGTTCGATCGCGGGCGTGGCGTCGAGGATCTTCCGCTCGAGATCGAGCAGCGGGCCGTTTAACGCCGTGACTAAATGCGGAACCATTGATCACTCGCAGACTGGAGAAAAAAGATTGTAGAGCAAATGCTTTGTCCATTTGGGGGCGCTTTCTCCATTCGCAAGTTATGGGTGGATGCATTCTCCCTATAGGAACGATAGCCGGAAAATCTGCTGTTTGTGAGACAAGATGATTGCGGTGGTCTGCGACGCTGGGATGGGTTTGCTTGGGATTGTTGCGGGCGTCTGCGCCTTGTTTTTGGTGTGCCGGGGATTGTTGCAGGCATCCGCGAATTGTTAGCGTGCTTCAGGCGTTGCCCCTGTGCGGGGCGGCACCTACTTTTCTTTGCCGCCGCAAAGAAAAGTAGGCAAAAGAAAGCGGCTCACACCGCCAGTGCTTGACGTCTGCCCACGGGCCCCCGGCGGCCCCGCCCCGTACGCGGCCGCATCCTTCTCGATGCCCGTTGCCAGCGCTCTCATTGAACGCCTCACCCGCTCCACACTCCCGCGTCCGCCAGATGCGCGATCAAGTCGCCCACGCTCTATAGCGGCAAACTGTGTGTAGGTTTTCGCGGCGGATGCGCGCCACTCCGGACGAAAAGCGAGGTCTGTGTCGTAAGAGCGCCGACGTGTGAAGCGTCACGACCTACACACAGTTTGCCACCTGGGCGGCAGTGACCATTCGCTGCCACTGGTTGCCCTACGGTTGCCTGAAGTGGGTGAGGCATTTGTTCGACGCGCTGGCAGCGGGCATCGAGAAGGATGCGGCCGCATACGGGACGGGGCCGCCGGGGGCCCGTGGGCAGACGTCAAGCACTGGCGGTGTGAGCCGCTTTCTTTTGCCTACTTTTCTTTGCGGCGGCAAAGAAAAGTAGGTGCCGCCCCGCACAGGGGCAACGCCTGAAGCACGCTAACAATTCGCGGATGCCAGCGAAGCGCGAATACCAGCAAACCGCGGATACCAGCGAAGCGCAAATACCAGCACAGCAGCAAAAAGACCAGAAAAAAGCCCGCCATGAAGGCGGGCCAAAGTCGCTGTGCTTATACCTTTCGAATCCCCGTTGCCGGGGAAAACCGGCCTTGCCAGACGTGTTACTCGACGTGTTCGCCGTGCAGAATCACGTCCAGACCTTCGCGTTCTTCTTCTTCCGTCACGCGCAGGCCAATCGTCACGTCGATGATCTTCAGCAGGATGAAGCTGATCACGCCGCTATACACCAGCGTAGTCACGACACCCTTCAGCTGCAGCAGCACGCTGCCATCCGCGCCGCCGATGTCCTTGACAGCGAATACGCCCGTCAGGATCGCGCCAACAATACCGCCGATGCAGTGCACGCCAAACGCGTCGAGCGAATCGTCGTAACCCATCTTGTGCTTGAGCCACGTAGCCGACCAGAAGCACACCACGCCTGCAATCAGACCAATGGCGAGCGCGCCGCCCACGCCAACGAAGCCCGAAGCCGGCGTAATCGCAACCAGACCTGCCACTGCGCCTGACACGATGCCGAGCACCGACGGCTTACCCTTCGCGATCCATTCGGCGAACATCCAGCCGAGTGCGGCGATAGCCGTTGCAACCTGCGTCGTCAGCATCGCGAAACCGGCACGGCCGTCAGCCGCCACTGCCGAACCCGCGTTGAAGCCAAACCAGCCCACCCACAGCATCGAACCGCCGATCATCGTCAGCACGAGGTTGTGCGGCGCCATCGAGTCCTTGCCGTAACCCGTACGCTTGCCGAGCACGAGACAGCAGACGAGACCCGCGATACCCGCGTTGATGTGCACCACCGTGCCGCCCGCGAAATCGAGGATGCCCGCCGTCGCCAGCCAGCCCGTCGGTTCCCAGACCATGTGCGCGATCGGCGAGTAGACGATGATCGACCACAGCGTCATGAAAATCAGCATCGCGGAGAACTTCATACGGTCGGCGAATGCGCCCGTAATCAGTGCCGGCGTGATGATCGCGAACGTCATCTGATAGACGAAGTAGACCGATTCCGGAATGGTCGGCGCGAGGTGGCTGACCGTCAGGGTCGTCGCCTTGTCGCCCTTGATGAAGGCCATGCCGTGCAGCATCACGCGCGAGAAGCCGCCGAGGAACGAGCCGCCCGGCGTGAACGCAAGGCTGTAGCCGACCACGGTCCAGATCACCGTCACGATGCAGGTGATCGCGAAGCTCTGCATCACCGTCGCAAGCACGTTCTTCTTGCGGACCATGCCGGCATAGAAGAGCGCGAGACCGGGGATCGTCATGAACAGAACGAGGGCCGTCGAGGTCAGCATCCAGGCGGTGTCGCCCGAGCTGATCTTCGACGAATCAACCGAGAACGGCGCAGTCGGCGCAGCAGGCGCCGCGTCCGACGCGGCAGCCGCTGCCGATGCGTCAGCGGGCGCGCTGGCGGCGGGTGCGGCCGAAGCGTCGGCGGCAGGGGCGCTCGCAGCGGCATCCGACGCAGCAGGCGCGCTCGCCGTCGTGTCCGGGGCGGAAGCCGCGGCGGGAGCCGACGCGTCGTCCGCGAGGGCAGCGCCGATGCCGACCGTCAGCAGCGAGCCGGCCATCAGCAGGGACATCAATAATTTACGCATCTTCAGTTTCCTCTTGTCGCTGTTTTTTACAGTGCGTCCGCGCCGGTCTCGCCGGTGCGAATCCGAATCACCTGTTCGATCGGCGTGACGAAGATCTTCCCGTCACCGATCTTGCCCGTACGTGCCGCGCGCTCCAGAGCTTCGATCGCCTGGTCGACGATGTCGTCCGACACCGCAGCCTCGATCTTCACCTTCGGCAGAAAGTCGACGACGTACTCGGCTCCCCGATACAACTCCGTGTGGCCCTTCTGACGACCAAACCCTTTGACTTCCGTCACCGTGATCCCCGAGACGCCGATCGCCGACAGGGCTTCGCGCGCCTCATCGAGCTTGAAAGGCTTGATGATTGCGGTAATGAGTTTCATGAAATCCTCGCTGTAGTGACTCAACCCGTTTGCGTGACTTGCATTTTCCTTGCGCCCTGCTTTCGGCAACTCCCCCGAAACCCCTAGCAATGGCGCTTCTCCTGACGGCGTCCCGCCGGTGCGCGGGGCAGTAACAGCAACGTCCATGCCATGTTTGTGGCAGACTCCCGCCGGCGCTTGTGGCACAAGGCTTTGCGCGTTTTCTTGTCCGGATGGCCAGTTCAGGCCGGGCACGCTGGCGCGCTATCGGGATCGTTGCTAGAGTGTTTGCAGGCTTGGACAACAGGCGTGCGCACCAAAGGCGCCCATGCTGTAGCGGGCGACAGGGGAACATGCACCAGAAACGATCATTCAGTGTTACGAGGCACGCGCGTAACATCACATGCACATTTTTTGTGCAATTAAGGGGAATGAAATGAAACAACCAAACGACGTCTTCAATGACTTTCAGGCCAAGGTTTCCGAGTTGTTCAAAAACTCGCCGGCCAAAGATGTCGAACGCAATGTGCGCGCAATGCTGTCGCAAGGCTTTTCGAAGCTCGACCTGGTGACGCGCGAGGAATTCGACACGCAGACGCAGGTGCTCGTGCGCACCCGCGCGCGGCTCGAGGAACTGGAGCGGCGCGTCGCCGAACTCGAGCAGAAGCTGCCCGTGAGCCAATCGTCCTGAGCACGCCCGTCTGATCTGCACATCACAGGCAAGCGGCCCGTGACGTCATTAGCGCTTTAAGGTGAACGCGCCCTGCGGGCGCGTCGGGACGGGAGACAACATGTCGCTTGCCGTGGTGCGCAGTCGCGCGCCGGCCGCTGGCCGCGCGCCCGAAGTTACCGTCGAGGTTCACCTCGCCAACGGACTTCCCTCTTTTTCCATCGTCGGACTGCCCGATCTCGAAGTGCGCGAGAGCCGCGAGCGCGTGCGCGCCGCGTTGCTCAATTGCGGTCTCGATTTTCCTGTGCGCCGGATCACGGTCAATCTGGCGCCCGCCGATCTTCCGAAGGAATCCGGCCGTTTCGATCTGCCAATCGCGCTCGGCATTCTCGCCGCCAGCGGGCAGATCCCCGTTGAGTCGCTTGCGAATCGGGAATTTGCGGGAGAGCTCTCGCTGACAGGCGCGTTGCGTCCGATGCGTGGCGCGTTCGCAATGGCGTGCGGCACGGCGCGCGGCCATCAGTCGTATCCCGAAGCTTCGCCCGGTACGCCGGAAGACGCTGCGAGCGGCCGCACGCCGGAACTCTACTTGCCGCTCGCTAGCGCAAAAGAGGC
Source organism: Paraburkholderia caribensis (assembly GCF_002902945.1). Taxonomy (NCBI): domain Bacteria; kingdom Pseudomonadati; phylum Pseudomonadota; class Betaproteobacteria; order Burkholderiales; family Burkholderiaceae; genus Paraburkholderia; species Paraburkholderia caribensis. Next base: position 337,415 of record NZ_CP026101.1, on the reverse strand, counting down.
GGCGCTCGTACCCGGCGTCGCTGTGTATGGCGCGGCCGATCTGCCGTCGCTATGCGCGCATCTGGCGGGCGACGCGGACGCGCGGCTCTACCCGGTCGAGGCGGCGACCTTATCCGACGATGCGCGGGTCGCGCCACCCGATATGGCCGACGTCATCGGTCAGCGTGGCGCCCGGCGCGCGCTCGAGGTCGCGGCGGCGGGCGGCCACCATATGCTGATGATCGGCCCGCCAGGCGCGGGCAAGTCGATGCTCGCGGCGCGCCTGCCTGGCGTGTTGCCGTCGATGACCGACGACGAAGCGCTGACCTCCGCTGCGCTGCTCTCGGCGAGCGCGATTGGATTCACGCCTGCGCAGTGGCGGCAAAGGCCGTTTCGCGCGCCGCACCATTCGTCGAGCGCCGCGGCGCTGGTGGGCGGACGCAATCCGCCGCAGCCGGGCGAGATCACGCTCGCGCATCTCGGCGTGCTGTTTCTCGACGAACTCCCGGAATTCGACCGGCACGTGCTCGAAAATCTGCGCGAGCCGCTGGAGAACGGCCGCATCACGATTTCGCGCGCCGCACTCCAGGCCGACTTTCCAGCCGCATGCCAGCTGATCGCCGCGATGAACCCGTGTCCGTGCGGCTGGCGCGGGGATCCGGGCGGGCGCTGCCGGTGCACACCGGAAGTGGCCGCGCGCTACATGCGCAAGCTGTCCGGGCCGCTGCTGGATCGCATTGATATCCAGATCGAGATTCCTGCGTTGTCACCAGCGGAACTGTCGGCCCGTTCGACGGCTTCCGGGGAATCAAGCGCGCCGATCGCGCAACGGGTCGAGGCGGCGCGCGAGCGCCAGCTCCAGCGGCAAGGCAAAACGAACCGCGAACTCAGCGGCCGGGAGGTCGATGCCGTCTGCCGGCCCGACAACGATGGCGAACGTCTGCTGCGCGAAGCGGGCGAGCGCTTCGGCTGGTCAGCGCGCGCTTACTACCGCGTCCTGAAAGTGGCGAGAACCATCGCCGACCTGGCCGGCCAGGATGTCCCGAACGCGGCGCAAGTCTCCGAGGCGGTCCAGTATCGGCGGGCATTCGGCGCTCAGTAAAAGCTGCGGGCGACAAAAAATGCATGTCAAGACTTGACTTATGCACATTTACGGCTGCGCGACAGATTTTGATACAACTGAAAGCCTGTTGTGAGACATTCGCCGAACGCCCTTGATTTTATTGGTTTTTTCAAAATGCCAAGATTCAGGGCAAAGTGGCAAACTGCCCGTCCGATGGGCATTTGCGGCCTACCGCACAGAGTTACTAACAAAGTTATCCACAGATCCTGTGGGTAACAAAAAAAGTCCCGTGTAAACGCGAGATTAGCGAACTTTTCTGCGAACAAACATTCACTCTGTCGGGCGAGCGCCGCCCTGCTGTATGACCCCAAATCAGTAAAGTTTGAACGATCCGAAGAATTGCTCAACTTGTTCCGGAGGCGGTTCCTTGCTCGCAATGACGGCCGCCTGGTACACATGCCGCCCCTTCGCGACCAGGCGCGCGTGCATGATCCGCGCTTCCTGTTTCGGCCCCGCCTTGCCGCTGAACGTCATTTCCAGCCCCGGCACCTGACCGCCCGCCGCGAGCGGGATCGACGCCACGTGGGCATCGGGCGGCGAGCCCAGATTGTGAGCGAGGCCCGAGCGCAGGTAGTCGAGCGCGGTGCGCTGCACCTGCGGGTCGTCGCTCGGCAGCATCACGGTGCCCACCGCGAACACTGCGTGGTCCGCCTCGGCAATCTGCATCGACATATTCATCGGCGTGCCGCCGATGTCGATCTGCCGCTGGTCGGTCGTCGGCTTGGCGGGCAGGTCGACGGTGTAGCCGTTGTCGTTGTTCATGATCGTGCGCCAGTCGTAGGTCGGCGAACAGGCGGCCAGCAGCCAGCCTGTCGACGCGGCGACGACGGCCGTTGCCAGCAGCGGACGGAAGGGGACGGACAACCAACGGAGAGCGGAACGGAGCATGACGCGGCGAATGGAATCCATGAGGCGGAAAGCATCATTATCGGACGTTATTCGCGGCTTAACCGCGCCGCCAACTGCGTCACAAGATTGCCGGTACAATATGAGACAGTATCCGGGGCGCCCGTTTCCGTTGCTGTTCTCGCAGCCGTCAAGCGCCTCAAGACGTGTGTTCCACGCGTTCCCCGAGGTCTGTTCATGAGCCAAACCAACGTTTCCCGGCGTTCGAGCCCGATTCGCTACATCGCTGCCGCCGTCGTCGCAGGCGCGATCGCCGTTGCGGGCTACTTCGCGTTCGGCAGCCAGCAGCACGTGCCCGACGCGACGTTCACGCTGCTGTCCGGCCAGAAGGTGTCGACGGCAGATCTGAAAGGCAAGGTGTATCTCGTCAACTTCTGGGCGACGAGTTGCGACACCTGCATGAAGGAAATGCCGCAGATGGTCCAGACCTACAACCGCTTCAAGGACAAGGGGCTCGAGTTCGTCGCGGTCGCGATGAGCTACGACGCGCCGATGTACGTGACCAATTACACGGAAACGCGCCGCCTGCCGTTCAAGGTCGCGATGGACGACGGAACGGCTGCGAAACAGTTCGGCAACGTCCAGCTCACGCCGACCACGTTCGTGATCGACCGGAACGGCAAGGTGCTGAAGCGCTATGTCGGCGAGCCGCAGTTCGCGGAACTCGATCAGTTGCTGGCCAAGGCGCTCGGCACGACCTGATCGCCTGGACGTCTCTCTTCTGCGGCGGGCGTCGCGCTGAAATCTTCACAGCGCACCCGCCGCCAGCAGCACCTCACTCCCGCTTCGTCTCTCGCTTCACCCCCGCCTCACCTCTCGCTTTCCCCACGCGCCGCCAGGCCATAGCGCTTGATCTTCTCGTAGAGCGTCGCCTTGCCGACCTGCAGCCTGTCCGCCGCCACCGCGACCGCGCCGCCCGTCTGCTCCAGCGCCTCGGCGATCACCGCCCGCTCGAACTGCTCGACGCGTTCCTTCAAAGGCTGCGTGATCGACGTCAGCGCATCGTCGGCGGGAGCCGCGACGGTATCGTCCCCGACGCCGAGCACGAAGCGATCCGCCGCGTTGCGCAACTCGCGCACATTGCCGGGCCATTCGCGCTGCATCAGGTTCGTGCGCTGACGATCGGTGAGAATCGGCGCGGGACGCTGATAACGCACCGCCGCGTCGAGCAGAAAATGCTCGAATAGCGGCACGATGTCTTCGCGCCGTTCCGACAGCGGCGGCAACGCGATCGTCACCACGTTGAGCCGGTACAGCAGATCGCGGCGGAAAGTGCCCGAGGCGACATGGTCGGTCATGTCGCCCTTCGCTGCCGCGACAATGCGGCAATCGACGCGTATCGGCTGGTTCGATCCGAGCCGCTCCAGCACGCCATCCTGCAACACGCGCAGCAGCTTGACCTGTAGCGCGAGCGGCATGCTTTCGATTTCGTCGAGAAAAAGCGTGCCGCCCGAAGCGTGCTCCAGCTTGCCGATGCGCCGCTTCGCCGCGCCCGTAAACGCGCCCGGCTCATAGCCGAACATCTCCGATTCGAACATCGGCTCCGGCAGCGCGCCGCAGTTGACCGCGAGAAACGGTTTGTCCCGGCGCGGCGACAGCTCATGCAGGCTGCGTGCGATCAGTTCCTTGCCGGCGCCCGTATCGCCGTTGATCAGCACCGACGCATCCGTCGGCGCGACGTTCGCGATCAGCTTGCGCACCTGCTCGATGGCGAGACTGCGCCCGATGATGCGCGGCGCGAGCGTCCCCTGTTCCGCCAGTTCGCGGCGCAGCGCGAGGTTTTCGAGCACCAGCGTGCGGCGCTCCAGCGCGCGGCGCACGGTCTCGATCAGCCGCTCGGAAGGGAACGGCTTTTCGATGAAGTCGTACGCACCGTCGCGCATCGCCTGCACGGCCATCGAAATATCGCCGTGACCCGTGACGAGAATGATGGGCACGTCGGGCGCGCGCTCGCGGCATTGCGCGAGCAGATCGAGGCCGCTTGCGCCCGGCAGCCGGATATCGCTGACGATCACGCCGGAAAACTCCGCGTTGATCAGCTTCGCCGCCGATTCCACCGACGCATGCCCGACCACGTCGAACCCTGCGAGTTGCAGGCTTTGCACGCTCGCGCGCCGCACGAGTTCGTCGTCTTCGATATAGAGGACCTGCCAGCCCTTGTTCATTGTGTTTCCCACGCCTTGAATACGCTTTGAATCACGGGCCCGTCGTGACGGAGCGCGCGATGTCGGTTGCCTGCGCCCGCGCGCGGCGCAGCGTCAGCATGAACTCGGCACCGCCTTGCGCGTTGTTGCGCGCGACGAGCGAGCCGCCGCAATCGCGTGCAATCGACGAACAGATCGCCAGACCCAGCCCCAGCCCCTGACCCATTTCCTTCGTCGTGAAGAACGGCTCGAACAGGCGCGGCAGCACGTCCTCGGGAATGCCCGGGCCATTGTCGCTCACGACGATCGCGAGCGATTCCTGCGAGGTTTGCACGTCGATCGCGATGCGCGGCGCGGGCGTGCCCGCCACCGCGTCGAGCGCGTTGCCGAGCAGATTGATCAGCACCTGTTCGAGCCGCAGATCATCGCAATGCGCGACGAGCTTCGGATCGTCGCTTTCGAGATTGAAGCGCACGGCCGCCGCGCCCTCCTCGATCAACGATACCTCGACCGTCACGCCCTGCAAGCGTTTCTGCAGCAGCGCCAACACATTGCGCAATGCGCGCGCCACGCCTGCGCGCGCATTGCGAGGCCGCGCACGGCCGACGAAGAGCTTCAGTTGATTCGTGATCTTGCCCATGCGCTCGGTGAGCGCGGCGATCGCTTCGAGGTTCTCCTTCGCCGATTCATGGTCGCCGCGTTCGAGAAACACGCGCGTGTTGTCGGAGAAGCCGCGCAATGCGGCAAGCGGCTGGTTCAGCTCATGCGTGATGCCCGCCGCCATCTGGCCGAGCGCGGCGAGCTTGCTCGCCTGAATCAGTTCGTCGTGCGCGGCGCGCAACTCCTGTTCGGCGCGCGTGCGTTCGCTCACTTCCTTCGTCAGTTGCTCGTTCGCCTGCGACAGGTCGGCCGTGCGCTCGGCCACGCGCTGGTTGAGTTCCGCATACGCCTTCTGCAATAGCGCGCGGCTGCGCATCACTTCACGCACGCGCGCGCGGCGCATGCGCCAGTAGAACAGCAGCAGACACAGCGAGACATAGCCGAAGCCCGTCACGATCGTCGCGTAACGCGCGTCGGCGTTGACGGGATCGATCGGCGCCATGGTAATGAGACGCCAGTCCGGCTCGCCGAGCATGCGCTGCGACGCCAGAAAACGCGGCGCCGCATAGTTCCCGGTGCGCCCGCCGCCGATCCGCACGATCTGCGCGCCGCCTTCGAGGGTGCGCACCACCGACATCGGCAGCGGCGCGATGGGCTGGCGCGCGTACTGGCGCGTGTCGAAGATCGACGCTATCACGTCGCTGGTGAGCGGCTTGACCGTGTGATACTTCCACGCAGGCACCGACGACAGAAAGATCACGCCGTGATCGTCGGTGACGATGAGCGGCTCCGACGCGTCCGCGCCCTGGAACCATTCGAGATTCAGTTTGACCACGGCCACGCCGACGATCTTGCCGTCGCGGCGCACCGGTTGCGAGATGTAGTAGCCCGGATCGAGCGAAGTCGTGCCGATGCCGAAGAAGCGCCCAACGTTGCCCTTCACCGCTTCGACGAAATACGGCCGGAACAGATACTCCTGGCCGATGAAGCTGTCGGGTTGATTCCAGTTGCTCGCCGCCACGCAACGGCCCGTGGCCGTGACGATGTACGCGACATTCGCACGGGCGCGGCGATTGAGGTCTTCCAGATATTGATTGGCGCGCGCGACATTGTCCGCATCCGGCGACGCGAGCGCGTCCTGCACGATGGGATGTTCGCCGAGCAGATAGGGCAGCGACTCATAGCGTTCGAGCGTGCTCTTGAGGGCGGCTGTGGTGCGATCGGCGCGCACGGCGGCGTTGCGCCGCAGCGTATCGATGCCGTGCTGCCACGTGATGGTCCATGTGAGTCCGCAGGCCGCCACGAGCCCGGCGACGAGCGCGAACAGGATCAACAGGCGGCGCGTCACGATGGCGGGTGTCGTTCGATGAGGATCGCCTATTGTGGCATATCGCTCCTCATCGCCGAACGCGTCGAACTCGTCGAGCGCTTCGGCTGCCGCACGCGCTTGCGTCTGCGCGGACGGCGCCTGCGTTGCATGCGGCGCCGCGCCATGTTGCCGCGGCGCCGCTTTCATGGCTCAGACCTCAGCCGCTTCGCTGACCGACACATCGCGGCGCATTTCGTTGCGCAGCTTCGTACGGTCCAGTTCCTTTTCCCAGGCCGACACGACGATCGTCGCCACGCCGTTGCCGACGATGTTCGTCAGTGCGCGGCACTCGCTCATGAAGCGGTCGATGCCGAGAATCAGCACCATGCCCGACAGCGGAATGGTCGGCACGACGGCGAGCGTCGCAGCGAGCGTGATGAAGCCTGCGCCCGTCACACCGCTTGCGCCCTTCGACGTCAGCATCGTCACCGCGAGCAGCGTCAGCTGCTGGCCCCACGAGAGGTCGGTGTTGGTTGCCTGCGCGATGAAGAGCACGGCCATCGTCATGTAGATGTTCGTGCCGTCGAGGTTGAACGAGTATCCCGTCGGCACGACGAGGCCCACCACCGAGCGCGAGCAGCCGAGCTTTTCGAGCTTCAGCATCAGTTGCGGCAAGGCTGCTTCCGACGAGCTCGTGCCCAGCACGATCAGCATTTCTTCCTTGATGTACGCGACGAAGCGAAGGATGTTGAAGCCCACGACACGCGCGATGAGGCCGAGCACCACGACCACGAACACGATCGAGGTCAGATAGAACGTGCCGATCAGCTTGAGCATCGGCACCAGCGAGCCGATGCCGTACTTGCCGATCGTGAACGCCATCGCGCCGAACGCGCCGATCGGCGCCAGCTTCGTGATGATCTTCACGATGCCGAACAGGATGTGCGACAGGCTTTCGATGAAGCTCACCACCGGCTTGCCCTTGTCGCCCGCCGTTGCCAGCACCGCGCCGAACAGCAGCGCGATCAGCAGGATCTGCAGGATTTCACCCTGCGCGAACGCCGACGACAGCGTGTCCGGAATGATGTGCATGAAGAAATCGACGGTCGTCTGACCGTGCGCCTTCGCGGCGTACGACGCGACAGCCTTGCCGTCGAGCGTGGCGGGGTCGATGTTGAAGCCGACACCCGGCTTCAGCAGGTGCGTGGCCGCGAGGCCGAGCACGAGCGCGAACGTCGACACGATTTCGAAGTACAGCAGCGCCTTGCCGCCGACGCGCCCGACCTTCTTCATGTCTTCCATGCCCGCGATGCCCGTCACCACGGTGCAGAAGATGATCGGGCCGATCACCATCTTGATGAGCTTGATGAACCCGTCGCCGAGCGGCTTCATGTCGGTGGCGAGCGCGGGATAGAAATGCCCCAGGGCAATGCCGACGATGATCGCGAAGATCACCTGCACATAGAGGACTTTATAAAAGGGTTTCTTCACGATGGTGTTCCTGCAATGGAGTAAAGCTGGGTGGACCGAAGGCCGGCCACGCATCACATGGGACGAATGCGTCGACATGCGTCATGCGGTGGCAAAGCCGCCGGAACGACGAAATGACGACGAAATCAGAGGGACCAGAACAGGAACTCAGGCATCGTTGTCTCCATGCTTATTTATGGACGGGCCATTGCGGCCGCGCTTTCTTTTTGCAAGGTCGATGCCAGCGCGCAAAACATGCTTAGCGCGTTGATTTTTAAGACACTTTGGAAGCGCCGACGGACGCCGTCTTCCGGGTTTCCGGAAATCCGGAATCCGGGCGTCCGGAATCCCGAACGCCCTGCTCCAGCAAACCCAGGGCTAACCCTGAGCGCCTTCCTCGAGCACGAGCAGGTTCTCGTGCGAGAAACCGAGCGCCACCGGCTGACCGCGCTCGGGCAAACGGCGGTTCGGATCGTTGAAGACATCCAGCGAAATCACCTCGTCCTTCACGCGGGTGCGGATGCGCACGATCGCGCCGAGAAAACTCACCTCTTCGACGGTCGCCGTCAGCGTGTTGCGGCCCGCGACGGGCGGTTCCAGCACGATCGCCTCGGGACGCAGCGCGAGCATCCGCTTCTTGCCGGCGTCGTCGGCGGGTAGCGCCTGGGTGGTGCGCAGTTCCTGACCGTCGACAGCCATGCGTCCTGTGGACGGATCGACCACGTGCCCCGACAGAATGTTCAACGTGCCGACGAACGACGCGACGAAACGCGTGCGCGGAAAGTTGTAGATTTCGAGCGGCGTGCCGACCTGCTCGACGCGGCCTTCGTTCATCACGACGATGCGGTCGGAAATGGACAGCGCCTCTTCCTGATCGTGCGTGACGAAGATCGACGTGATGCCGAGTTCGCGCTGCAAGGCGCGAATGTCCTGGCGCAGCGAAATGCGGATCTTCGCGTCGAGGGCCGACAGCGGCTCGTCGAGCAACAGCACTTGCGGCTTGCCCGCGAGCGCGCGCGCCAGCGCGACGCGCTGCTGCTGACCGCCCGACAGTTGCCACGGATACCGCTCGCCCAGATGCGGCAGCTTGATCAGTTGCAGCATGTCGTCGACGCGCTTCTTGATCTCGCCTTGCGGACGATGCGCGATCTTCAGCCCGAAGCCGATGTTGTCCGCGACCGTCATGTTCGGAAACAGCGCATATGACTGGAACACCATGCCGACCTTGCGCTGCCGCGTGCGCAAATGCGTGACGTCGCGGCCGTCCAGACGGATCGTGCCGCGTGTCGGCGACTCGAAGCCCGCGATCATGCGCAGCACCGTCGTCTTGCCGCAACCCGACGGCCCGAGGAAGGTGATGAACTCGCCGCGTTCGATCTTCATGTCGAAGTGATGCAGCGCCGTGTTCGCGCCGAACGTCTTGTGCAGATTGTCGATCTCAAGAAATGCCATGACGGTGCCTCAATTCAACATCAGGGTTTTTGCGCAGCGAGCGTGCGCGCGGAGCCGAACACCTGGATCAGTCCCATCGACGCCCACGTGACCACGAACGCGATGATCGCGAGCGCCGACGGTTCATACGCGCGGTTCGCGCCGATCAGCTGCAGATAGGGGCCGAACGCCGGCCGGTCCAGCAGGCTCGCGAGCGTGAACTCGCCGATCACGACCGCAAAGGTGAGAAACGCGCCGGACAGAATGCCCGAGCGGATATTCGGAAAGATCACCTTGAAGAGAATGGTCGGCCAGTTCGCGCCGAGACATTCGGCCGCTTCCGTCAGCGAACGGATGTCGACGGCGCGCAAGCCCGCATCGACCGCGCGGTACATGTAGGGCAACGACAGCGTCACGTAGCCGAACACGAGCAGCAGATCGGTCGCGCGTTCGTTCGACGTGAGCGGCAGAATCGAACTGCTGTTGTAGATGCGCAGATAGCCGAACACGATCACGATGGCGGGCACGACGAGCGGCAACAGCGTGATGAACTCGACGATGCCGCGCAACTTCGGCAGGCGAAGTTGCACCCAGTACGCCGTCGGCACGACGAGCAGCACGCCGACGACGATCGTCAGCAGCGCCATCAGGATCGAATAGCCGAACGACGCCTGAAAATGCGGGTCGCCGAGCACCACCTTGTAGGCGTCGAAGCTATACGTGCCGCGCCGCATGCGCAGACTGAACTCGAAGGTCGCGATCAGCGGAATCAGGAAGTACAGGGAACCGACGATCATCGCCGTCCATGCGCCCACGCGCGATTGCCTGTTCATCGGCGGCCCCTTTCAACACGCGAACGCAACCAGATATAGCCGCCGTTCGACAGCCCCGTCACGAGGATCATGCCTAGCGCGAGCGCATAGCCGAGGTTCTGGTTATGCAGCACGTCGCCGCGAATCTGCGCGTAGAGCAGAATCGTCACGATGTTCAGCGAGCTGCCCGTCAACGCATACGCCGTCGCGACCGCGCCGAACGAGTTCGCGAACAGCAGCAGCGTCGCGCCGAGCACGCTCGGCCACAGCACGGGCAACGCGACATGGCGCCAATACTGGTAAGCCGTGCCGCCGAGGCAATCGCACGCCTCGCGCCATTCGCGCCGGAGACCGTCGAGCGCGGGCGTGATGATCAGCACCATCAACGGAATCTGGAAATACAGGTAGGTGATCGTCAGGCCCCAGAAGCTAAGGATGCTGAAGCCCGTCGAATAGAGATTGATGTCCGCGTACTTCTTCAGCAGCACCGTCACGAGACCGACGCGCCCCAATGTGCAGATGAACGCGAACGCGAGCGGCACGCCCGCAAAGTTCGACGCGACGCCGGAGAACGTCAGCAGCGTCGGACGAATCCAGCCCGGCAGCTTGCCGTGCACGGCCGCCCATGCGAGCAGCGAGCCGAGTACCGCGCCGCCGATCGCCGAAGCCGCGCTAACCTTGAAGCTGATCCAGTAGGCGTCCATCACGCCCTCCTGGAACAGCTCGCGCATGTTGGCTAACGTGAAGTGGCCCTGCGCATCCTGAAACGCGCCGACCATCAGGAAGCCCGTCGGCAGAATCAGGAACAGCAGCGCGAAGATGAAGAACGGCAGCACGCCGATCCATGTCCAGACAGGCGACGTCCTGCCCGGGCCGTCGACCTTCGGCGCAGGTTGCGGCACGGACGGAACCAGCAGGTCGGCCTGACCGCCGGGCCCGGCTCCCGATGAAGCGCTCATAACTCATCCTCGAACAAACTCAACCGCTTCGTCTCGCCGTTCCATCCGGCGCGCGATGCGGACCGAAAGCGCGGCCCGCATCGCATCATGCAGCGCTTACTTGACGTTGGCGCCGACCACGGAGTCCCACTGCTTGGTCACGACTTCCTTCGTCGCGTCCTGCTGCTGGAGCGTCGGGAACACAGCGTTCTTGTATGCCGATGCGGGCGGCAGCTTGTCGAGCAACGCCTGCGGCACCTTCTTCTGCGACACGAGCTCGTTGTAGCGGATCGGGTGGCAATAGCCCGTCAGCCAGCCGATCTGGCCTTCGTCCGAGTACAGGTATTCCAGCCACAGCTTCGCGGCGTTCGGATGCGGCGCGTAGGCGCTGATCGCCTGCACATAGACGCCCGCGACCACGCCCGTCTTCGGCACGACCACCTGCACCTTCGGGTTGCCCTTCAGCGTGTCGCGATCGGCGAGCGCGTTGTAGTCCCAGCGCACGATGATGGGCGTCGTGCCTTGCGCGAGCGATGCGGCCTTGCCGATTACGGGTACGAAGTTGCCGTTCTTGTTCAGATCGGCGAAGTACTTGAGACCGGCTTGCGCGGCCTTGCTCGCGTCGCCCTTGGCGGCGGAAAGACCGGCGGCGTACACGCCCTGGATTGCCTGGTTCGCCGAGCGCGGATCGCCCGCAAGCGACACGGCGTTCTTGTAATCGGGCTTTTGCAGATCGGCCCAGTCGGTCGGAATCTTGTCGATCATGTCGGCGTTCACTTCGAACGACAGCACGCCGTAGTAGTCGCCCGTCCAGTAGCCTTCCGGGTCCTTGTTTTCGTTCGCGATCGACTTCCACGTCGACACCTTGTACGGCTGCAGCAGACCTTGCGCCTTGGCCGTCGGACCGAACGACAGGCCGACGTCGATCACGTCGGGCGCCTGCGGACCCTTGTTGCCCTTGTTCGCCTTGATCGCTTCGACCTCATCGCCGGAGCCGGCATCGGGGTTCAGTTCGTTGATCTTGATGCCGTACTTCTTCTGGAAGTCCGCGATCATCGGACCATAGCCGCACCAGTCGTGTGGCAGCGCGATCACGGTCAGCTGTCCTTCCTGCTTCGCCGCGGCGACGAGCGCATCGGGCGGCGCTGCGACGGCATTCCCCGCGGCGGCCACGCCGGCCAGCGCCGACGCCGAAATGAAACAACGCAACGTGGTCGGTTTCATAGTTTTCTCATCCTCTGCCGAAAATTGCTACGTTAGGAAAACTGCATGTCGACGTCTTTCGATGTGCGTGCCTGCACGCTTATGTCTGGCTCACGACGTCCGCGCCGATCATATCGAGGCGATCGGTACAAATCATGTCAACGCCCCACCTCGCCAGTTCGCGCGCGCGTGCCGGTTCGTTCACCGTGTACGCGAGCACACGCAAGCCGGCATCGCGGATCGCGCGGATGTTCTGTTGCGTCAGATGCTTGTGGTCCGCATGCAGCGACACACAGCCGAGTTCGCGCACGATCGCGAGCCAGTCGTCGGGCAGCGCCTCGAACAACATGCCGCGCGGCAGCGACGGCGCGGCGTCGCGAGCGGCCTTCAGCGCGTCGAACGAAAACGACGACAGGAGCGGCTTCTGCGCGCGCCACAGGTCTTTGGCCGCGAGCGCGACCAGGCGCCCCGTGATTTCGTCGCGGCCGGGACAAGGCTTGATTTCAATGTTCGCTGCAATCGCTTCGCTCGCGCAGCGCGCCGCTACCTGCGAGAGCGTCGGCAGACGCTCGTCCGTATAGCGCGGATCGAACCATGCGCCGGCATCGAGCGATGCCAGTTGATGCCATGTGTGCTGCGCGGCCGGGCCGTGCCCGTTGGTCGTGCGGTCCAGGTCGTCGTCGTGCAGCAGGAAGATCTGGTCGTCGGAAGAAAGCTTCGCGTCGAACTCGATCATCTTGTAGCCAAAGCGCGCGCACATCTCGAAGCCCGCGAGCGTGTTCTCCGGCGCGAGCTTGCCGCCGATGCGATGCGCGACGAGCCGTGGATACGGCCAGTCTGCGATTAATGCCTGATCGATCCCGTTGCCCATCGTGCTTGCCTTCACAAAGATCTGATGGAACTGCGGCCTGCGTGCGCCGATGTATCTTATTCTGAGGATCGCGAATGGATGCTATTCCATCCGCAAAGCGACGCAAGCTTGTCAATGCACGACATCGCGCTTGCCTGGAACATGGTGCAGCGCATATTTCATTTCGTTTTCGAAAATGTGCTGTTCGCGATGTTTCAAATCGGGCGCGAATGTCTCAAAATGCGAAGGCTAAATACAAATACCCAAAGTTGCAAGCTCCCAAAAAAATACAACCGCAAAGGACACAGGCAACCCGCCTGTCATGCATTTTGACATCGCATCGACATAATCCGTTGGTAGTGGTTTATACGGAAACGTGCGCATGGCAAGCGGTGCGAAGAGCAGAGCGCGAGCAGCACGCAAAACGTTAAATACGACCAGGCGAGGAACGATACGCATGTGGCAGGAAGACCGTCATCAACGAATACGCGCGCTGCTCTCGACACTCAAACGTGTGTCGACGGAGCGCATCATGGCGGACCTGGGCGTATCGCGCGAAACCGTACGGCGCGACCTGGTCGATCTCGAAGCGCTCGGCGAGTTGCGCCGCGTGCATGGCGGCGCAATCAGGCCCGCCGACGAAGCGCCCATTGCCGAGCGTGCGCAGGCGCACGTTAAGTCGAAGAAGGCCATCGCGAAGGCGGCGACGGGCGTCGTGGCGAGCGGACAGACGCTTTTCATCGACGCAGGCACGACCACGGCGGCGCTCGCCGATGAACTCGCGAAGCTCGCGAACCTGACCATCGTTACCAACTCGATCGACGTCGCGATGAAGATGCGCGGCGCGCCGGATAAACGCGAGTCGTCGGCAAACGAAGTCATTCTGCTGGGCGGCTCGATCAGCGACCGCGCATTGTCCACCACGGGCGAGACGACTATCCTCGATATCCAGCGTTATCGCGCGGATATCGCGCTGCTGTCGCCCGTCGGCGTCGATTCGAAACACGGCGCTAGCAACTACGACCTCGCGGAAACCGATGTCGCGCGCGCGATGGTCGCCAACTCGGACAGCGTCGTGATACTCGCCGACTACAGCAAAATAGGCCAGCGCAGCCGCATCGCGTATTGCCCGCCCGAAAAGATCGATCTGCTCATCACCAACCGCAAGGCGGCGGAAGTCGCAACGTTCGCGCAACTCAAGCGCAAGGTCGGTAAGGTGATACTCGCGTGATGTCTTGTGTGCGGCGGGTCACATTTGTTGGGGCACCGTGTCGGCGGGCACTTCTTCATGCATGCGTTTGCGCAAACGCGTATCGTGCAGTGCGCCCGCCGCGTCGAGCACCGGATAGGCAGTCGAACAGAACAGCGAGTTGAGCCGCTTCATGTCGCTGATCACATCCAGATGCAGCGCGCTCGTTTCGACGCTTCGCAACGTCTGTCCCGAGAGCCGGTCGAGATGCTTGTACGAATAGGCGCGCTCGAGATCGCGGAAACGCTCCTTCTCGGCGAGCAGTAGCTCCGCGCAACGCAGATCGTTGTTCAGGAACACCGACATGCCCAGCTGCAGATTGCCCACCAGCCGCGTGTGCAAATCGTCGAGTTCGCTCAAGCCTTCTTCCGAAAACGCGAGCCGGTGCGCAATCTTCTTCTCTTCGATGTCGGTGACGATGCGCTCGATGATGTCGCCCGCGTGTTCGAGGTTGATCGTCAGGGCGATGATGTCGGTCCAGCGGCGGCTGTCGGCGTCATCCAGTTGCTCGCGCGAAACGCGTGCGAGATAGGCTTTGACCTCTGCATACAGATGATCGACGTCGTCGTCCATGCGGATCGTGTCGCGTGCCTTCGCGAGATCGTTGTGATGAATCAGATGCGAGACGTTGTCGAGCATCGACCGCACAATATCGCCGATGCGCAGCACCTCGCGCGCGGCATTCGACAGCGCGAGCGCGGGCGTGGCGAGTGACGCGGCGTCGAGATGAATCGGACGAAGCTGACCGTTCGGATCCGGCCGCTCAGGCAGCACGCGGCAGCATGCGCGCGCGACGGCATCGATCAGCGGCATGCACGCGCAGCAGCGCAATGTGTTGTAGATCACATGGAAGCCGACCACGGATTCGCGGGGATTGTTGATCAGGACGGGCAAGCCACGCGCGAGCAGTGACGTGAAGGGCAGGATCAGCAAGGCGCCCGCCAGCTTGAACGCGAGGCTGCCGAGCGCGAGCCGGCGCGCCGCGGTGTTCTGCGCGACCGTGCCTGCCAACGCGAGCAATCCGCTGCCGAGGTTCGCGCCGATCACGAGACACAGCGCCACCTTCAGCGAGATCACGCCCGAGGACGCAAGCGTCGCCGTCAGCAGCACGGCGGCGAGACTCGAATACGAAATGACGGCGAAAGTCGCGCCGACCAGCGCATCGAGCATCGTGTCGCCCGTCAGCGCGCCGAACATGACGCGCACGCCGGCGCCGTGCATCATCGGCTGCGCGGTTTCGACGATCAGATGCAGCGCGAGGAGAATCAGTCCCAGCCCGATCAACGTCCGGCCGACCTGGCCCAGGCGGTTCTGCTTGCGAGAGAGAAAGAGCGGCACGCCGAAGACGATCAGGAACGGCGACAGCCACGATAGATCGAGTGTGAGAATGCGCGCCATCAGCGCCGTGCCGACATCCGCGCCGAGCATGATGGCGAGGCCGCTTGTGAGCGGCAGCATGCCTTGGGCAGCAAATGACGTGACGATCATCGCCGTGGCATTGCTGCTCTGCACGAGACTCGTGACGCCGACGCCGGCGGCGAAAGCCTTTGCGCGGCTATTTGTGCTGCGCGCCAACGCGCGCCGCAGATCGGCGCCCCACACGCGCAGAATACCGGTGCGCACGATGTGCGTGCCCCACACCAGCAGAGCGACACCCGACAACAAGTTCAACAGGATCAACATAGGCACGACGCTTCAGGACTTCCGCGATCGCCCGGAATGCATGCGCCGTTGCTGCTGGACGCGTGCGTCCGGATCTCATGCTGCCTAGTGTTGCATAGTTTTGCGTTGTTGTAATTTTGTGCGTTTTGTTTTTTTGTGGCATTTGCAACAGAATGTGTGCGGTGCTGCGCATGGTGGGTGTGTTTTTTTTGTCCTTGTGCATGCTTTTGCGGTGGCAGTTGCGTTTTGTTAGCGGGCATCCGCGCATTGTTAGCGTGCTTCACGCGTCGCTCCTGTGCGTTTGCCTTTGCGCTGGCGTCCGCGATTCGTTAGCTTGCTTCAGGCGTCGCCGTTTGGTGTTTGGGCCTTTTCGCGGGCATCCGCGCGTTGTTAGCGTGCTTCACGCGTCGCCGTTCGGTGTTTGGGCCTTTTCGCGGGCATCCGCGCATTGTTAGCGTGCTCCAGGCGTCGCTCCTGTGCGTTTGCCTTTGCGCTGGCGTCCGCGATTCGTTAGCTTGCTTCACGCGTCGACGTTCGGTGTTTTGCCCTTTTCGCGGGCATCCGCGCATTGTTAGCCTGCTTCAGGCGTCGCCCCTGTGCGGGGCGGCACCTACTTTTCTTTGCCGCCGCAAAGAAAAGTAGGCAAAAGAAAGCGGCTCACACCGCCAGCGCTAATTCTTGCCTGAGGGCCCCCAAAGGGTCTTACGCTTCACACGGCAACCACATGATCCACGTCCGTTGCTAACGCTCTGAATGAGCGCCTCACCCACTTCGCGCACCTGCGTGTCAGCATGCCTCACCAGACAGTCCACGGCCGCCCAGGTGGCAAACTGTGTGTAGGCTTTCGCGCCATACACGCATCACTCCGGACTGGGTAGCACGATTGGTGTTTCTGGTAAGAGCGCTAACGTATGTGGTGCGACAACCTACACACAGTTTGCCACCTGCGATACCATTCGCTGCCGCTTGCCCGGGTACGGGTAATCGAAGCGGGTGAGGCACCTGTTCGAAGCGTTGGCAACGAGCACCAGCCACGGTACTGGCGTGTGAAGCGTGGGGCCGTTGGGGGCCCGTGGGCAAGGGTCAAGAATTGGCGGTGTGAGCCGCTTTCTTTTGCCTACTTTTCTTTGCGGCGGCAAAGAAAAGTAGGTGCCGCCCCGCACAGGGGCAACGCCTGAAGCGAGCTAACAATGCGCGGATGCCCGCGAAAAGGCCAAAACACCAAACGGCGACGCGTGAAGCAAGCTAACGAATCGCGGACGCCAGCGAAAGCGAAAGCGAAAGCACAAGCACCCCCCCACGTCGCAGACATAAAAAAAAGCCCGCTTACGCGGGCATTCCCTGATCAGTCGGCATCTGCCGACAGACAAAGACAACGACAAAATCAAAAACAAACCTCACACCACCCCAGCATCATGCGCCTGCACATCCGCGTGATAACTCGAGCGCACCATTGCGCCAACAGCCGCATGCGTGAACCCCATCTTGTACGCTTCTTCCTCGTACATCTTGAATGTATCCGGGTGCACATACGCCCGCACGGGCAAATGGTGTTCCGAAGGCTGCAGATACTGCCCAATCGTCAACATATCGACGTTGTGCTCGCGCAGATCGCGCATCACCTGCAAGATTTCTTCTTCCGTTTCGCCCAGGCCAACCATCAAACCAGATTTCGTCGCGACGTCCGGATGCAGCGCCTTGAAGTCCTTCAGCAGCTTCAGCGAATGCGCATAATCCGACCCGGGGCGCGCTTCCTTGTACAGACGCGGCACCGTTTCGAGGTTGTGGTTCATCACATCGGGCGGCGCCGCGTTCAGGATGCCGATTGCGCGATCAAGACGGCCACGGAAGTCCGGCGTCAGGATTTCAATGCGCGTCTCCGGCGACAGCTCGCGCGTCTTCGCGATGCACTCGACAAAGTGCGCCGCGCCGCCATCACGCAGATCGTCGCGATCGACGCTCGTAATCACGACATACTTCAGCTTCAGCGCGGCGATCGTGCGCGCAAGGTTCAGCGGCTCTTCCGGATCGAGCGGGTCGGGACGGCCGTGACCGACGTCGCAGAACGGGCAGCGGCGCGTGCACTTGTCGCCCATGATCATGAACGTCGCAGTGCCCTTGCCGAAGCATTCGCCGATGTTCGGACAGCTCGCTTCCTCGCACACCGTGTGCAGGTTGTGCTCGCGCAGAATCTGCTTGATCTCGTAGAAACGCGAACTGCCCGTCGCCGCCTTCACGCGAATCCAGTCGGGCTTCTTCAGTTTTTCGATCGGAACGATCTTGATCGGAATGCGCGCGGTCTTGGCTTGCGCCTTCTGCTTGGCGGTCGCATCGTAGGGCGCCGCAGCAGCGGCGTTGACAGGACTCGAGGCTGCGGGATTCGCGGTAACGTCAGTCATTCGTTCGTTCCAGTCAGGCGGTGATGGCACCGGCCTGCGGTAGGCCGACGGCTGCGGGGACGCCGTCGATGTTGGCGATGAGGCTTGCTGCAAGGGTTCGGGCTACGTCGTCCCAGCCGGCTGCGACGCCAAGCGTCGCCATATCGACTGTTTCGAGCCCCGCGTAACCGCACGGGTTGATCGCGAGAAACGGCTGCAGGTCCATTTTCACGTTGAGGCTGACGCCGTGATAGCTGCACCCGCTACGGATCTTGAGGCCCAGCGCGGCGATCTTCGCGCCGACATGCAGCCCGGCGTTCGGCTGCTCAGGCGCGACATAGATGCCCGGCGCACCCGCCTTGCGTTCACCGGCGAGATTATACGCCGCGAGTGTGTCAATCACGGCCTGCTCGATCCGCGTCACCAACTCGCGCACCATCAGCTTGCGACGGCGCAAGTCGAGCAGCAGATACGCGACCACCTGGCCGGGACCGTGATACGTGATCTGCCCCCCACGATCGACCTTGACGAGCGGAATGCGACTATCGGCAGTGAGCAGATGGGCGGGATCGCCGGCCTGGCCGAGCGTGAAAACGGGCGGGTGTTCGACGAGCCAGATTTCGTCAGATGTTTCGGCGGTGCGCGAATCGGTGAACGCGCGCATCGCGTCGAAGCTGGCCTGATAGTCTTCCGAGCCGCGCCAGCGCACGATCACCGGCTGTGCGGCACGACTTTGCGGCGCGGCCTCCGACGCAACGGCGTCAGGCTGGATGGAACTCGAAGACTCGGGGGACGGTGAAACCGGCGTGGCACACATGATTCCGGCAGTTTACCGAAATCCCGCGTGCCTCGCCGACCACGCGGGCAATAACTGGGATCAGGAGCAGTGATCAGACCGTGCGCCATCCGGAACGCAGCCACGCGCCAACGCGTTCGCTGGCACGCGCGGCCCAGTTGAGCGCCTTTTGCTCCGGCCGCGTCGGCACGTAAAACGCCACCCGCGCCTGCGTGCCGCGCTCGACGGACAGCCACAGCCGCTCGCCGCGCCGCAGACGCAGCGTCTTGCCCGGCTCGAGCCAGTAATCTTCGACGTCGTCGCTGCGGGTCACCCACACCGCGCCGCCTGAAACGGCCAGGCGCGTACTGCGCGTGATCTTCATCGGAACGGTTTCACCAGCTACGATTTCAAACGTGATGCTAGAGGAAATTTCTCGCATGATGGGCCTCGCCAAAAATCGTTTCATGGCTACAATCCTATATGTGACAAGGGTTTACGCCAAACGATCAATTTTCACCCTTATGTGAGAAAAATTGCGATGGACCTCCGCCAGCTGCCCGCCCTGAATGCGATCAAGGCCTTCGAGGCCGCCGCCCGTCACGAGAGCTTTTCGCGCGCCGCGGACGAGCTGTACGTCACGCACGGCGCCGTCAGCCATCAGATTCGCGCGCTCGAAGAAGAACTGGGCGTGAAGCTTTTCGCCCGCGACGGCAAGCGCGTGCGGCTCACCGATGTCGGCCGCCGCTATGCCGCGCAGGTGCGCACGGCCCTGATCTCGCTGGCGGAGGCGACGCGCGAGATTCGCGCCGGCGACCGCGACCGGCGGCTGGTCGTGTCGATGCTGTCGTCGTTTGCGGCACGCTGGGTGACGCCGCGCATCGGCAGCTTCATCGAGGCGAATCCGCAATGGGATCTCGAACTGCTGTCGACCAACGCGCTCACCGATTTCGCCCGCGACGACGTCGATTGCGCGATCCGGTTCGGCTACGGTGACTATCCGGGGCTGCACGCCGAACTACTGCTAGAAGAGGTGTTCTTTCCGGCCTGCTCGCCGACCTTCAACGGCGGCAATCTGCCGAAAGTGCCCACCGACCTCGCCAACGTGCCGCTGCTGCGCTCCGACGACGAACTATGGCGTCCGTGGTTCGACGCGGCCGGCCTCACCGACTGGCCGGAGCCGAAGCGCGGCGTGCTGTATCAGGATTCATCGAACCTGCTGCAGGCCGCCAGCGACGGCCAGGGCGTCGCGCTGACGCGTCGCTCGCTGGCGATGCACGAAGTCGCGGCGGGCCGCCTCGTGCGGCTATTCGACATCGACGGGCCGAGCCCGTGGCAATACTTCTTCATCTGCACGCCGCAGATGCTGCAAACGGCGCGCGTGAAGGCGTTCCGCGACTGGGTGTTCGACGAAGTCGGGCGCTTCAGGCAACTGTTCGAGAGCGCGTGTAGCGAGAGCGCGAAGCGCGCGAGGCCGGATAAAACGCAGGGAAAAAGAGAGACACAAGCTGAGCCGAACGCGTTGCACGTCCGGAATCCGGCGGCGCAGGCGGAACGCTGAAGCGCTGCCGCCCGCTCACCGGCCCAACAATTACAGCACAACCTTCACCATCGGATGCCCGGTCAGCGCCCGGTAGATATCGTCCAGATGCTCGCGATTCAGCGCGCGCACCGTCACTGTCAGGCCGGTGTAGTTACCGCCGCTAGACGGCCGCACTTCGACACGCGCCGCATCGAAACCGCCATCGAACCGGCGGATCACCTCGACGATGGTTGTCTGGAATTCCGGGTGCGACTTGCCCATCACCTTGATGGGGAAATCGCACGGAAAATCTATCAATGATTCGTTCACGGCATTCATCCTCGACTCCTTCATTCACCGCACGCAATCACCGTATATGACTGCGTGCGGCGAAAAAGCAAGCCGCAGGTTTCCTTCTTGTCTACGGCTTACTTCTTCTTGTTGAACATCAGCATCATCGAATCCCACACGCGGCCGACAATGCCCGCCTGCGGCACCGCCTGCAGCGCCACGAGCGGCACCTGCGCGAGCGTCTTGCCGTCGGCGACGAACTTCACCGTGCCGACCTGCTGACCTTCGGCGATCGGCGCGATCAGCGGATCGACGTGTTCGACCTGCGGCTTGGCCTTGTCGGCCATGCCCTTCGGCAGCGTGATGTACTGGTCCGTCTTGACGCCCAGCTTTACGGTATCCTGCGAGCCCTTGTAGACACGAGGCGTCTCGACCACCTGATTCGCCTTGTACAGGCGCACCGCGTCGTATGCGGAATAGCCGTAGTTGAGCATCTTCAGGCTGTCCTGCACACGGTCGTGTTCTTTCTGCTCGCCCATCATCACCGTCACCAGACGGCGCGACGCATCGGGCACGCCCGGCAGCGGACGCTTCGCGCTCGCGATCAGGCAGTAGCCGGCCGCTTGCGTATGACCCGTCTTGAGGCCGTCGACGGTCGGGTCGATCCACAGCAGACGGTTGCGGTTCGGCTGCTTGATCTTGTTATACGTGAATTCCTTGACCGAGAAGATGTTGTAGTAATCCGGATAGTCGCGGATCAGGCGCGCCGACAGAATGGCAAGGTCGCCCGCCGTCGTGTAGTGCTGCGCGTCGGGCATGCCGTTCACGTCGGCGAAGTGCGTGTTCTTCATGCCGAGCTTTTGCGCTTCCGCGTTCATCATGTTGACGAACTGCGCCTCGCTGCCGCCGACCAGCTCAGCCAGCGCGATAGCGGCGTCGTTGCCCGACTGGATAATCATCCCGTAGACGAGATCGTGCACCGTGACGGGCTTGTTCGCCTCGATGAACATGCGCGATTCGTCGTTCTTCACGCGCCGCACAGCCTCGCTCGGATTGACCGACTGGTCCATCGTGATCTTCTTGGTCTGCAGCGCCTCGAACGTGAGGTATGCGGTCATCAGCTTGGTCAGCGACGCCGGCTCGACGCGTTCATCCGGATTGCCCGATGCGAGCACCTGGTTGCTGGTTGCGTCGACGAGCACCCACGAGCGCGCGTTCACGCCCGGCGGCGGCACCTGCGCGAACGCCGTGCCGGCGATCAGCGCGGCAGGCAGCGCAAGACCCAGCGCCAGCTTGCTGGCGGCGGATTGCGGAACGAAAGAAACAAGGCTGGGGAGGCTGAAAGAGCCGGGATTCGAAAAGCGCATAGGATCGATTCGGGCAGAAATGGGCTGGTGCGCAGGATGCGCAGTTCGGATGATTCGCGTGATGCCGGACTGGCAGTCACCGCCGCGCGCGAGTGTCATAAGCGGTACAAGTGACCTGAATGACATAAACGCGGCACGGCGTGGTTTTGACTGCTCGTCAGACTGTCTGTCACGCGGTCGGTTCGCGCAGCGCGCCTCGCATCTCGCGCCGAATCCGCTGCCATGAACTCACGAGCGAGGCGATTCGATCCACCAGACGGGCAATGCTGCGCCCAAAAAAGAGCGCTCATTATACGCGCCGCCGCCTGACAATTTGCCGTACATCATGGAGTTTTCCCGCATTTTTCGCGGGTTTTTACAACATCGGCGGCACGCGGCCGCCGATGTTTTCGTGATACGCCTGCGCCGTGAAATCAGCGCCACGCGTCGACGATGATGCGCTTGAGGATATGCAGCTTGCGATGCAGGAAATGCTCCGCGCCCGGAATCACCACGACGGGCAGTTCCTGCGGCTGCGCCCAGTCGAAAACCGACTGGATGGGCACGGTATCGTCGGTTTCGCCGTGAATCACGAGCGTGTTTTCGGGCACGGGCGCGACCTCCCAGCGGCTCGCCGCCGTGCCGACGAACACCATCCGCTCGATCTCCTGCCCTTCTTCGCGCAGCCGCGCGGCGACGTGCGAGAGAACGAACGTGCCGAACGAAAAGCCCGCGAGCACGAGCGGCAGATCGGCGTGGCCCGGCTGCTCACGCATGTGGTCGAGCACCGCGCGCAAATCGTCCCGTTCACCGATACCGGCGTCGTGCGTGCCTTGCGTTTCACCGACACCGCGGAAATTCGAGCGATAAGTGATGTAGTTCAGCTGCACCAGCGTGCGCGCGAGCGTCTGCGCGACCTTGTTGTCCATCGTGCCGCCGAACAGCGGATGCGGATGCGCGACCAGCGCGATGCCGCGCGGCGCGGCTCCGCCGTCGCGGCTGGCGTCGGGCGCATCGACGGCGACTTCGATCTTGCCCACCGGGCCGTCGATCAGATATTTCTTCGTGTGTACGTTCATCTTGTATGGACGAGTGACGCGGTTGAAACGCTACGGATCAGCGGTCGATCAGCAGGCGCTCGACAATCTTGCCGTTGGCGAGATGCGAATCGACGATCTCGTCGATATCGCTCTTGTCGACGTACGTGTACCAGACGCCTTCCGGATACACGACGACCGTCGGCCCTTCCTCGCAGCGGTCGAGACACCCCGACTTGTTGATGCGCACCTGGCCGGGACCGGCAAGGCCGAGCTGTTTCACGCGTTTCTTCGCGTATTCCTGCATTTCCTGCGCGCCGCAGTTCGCGCAGCTCGGACGCGTTGCGCCCGGTTCGCGCTGATTCAGACAGAAAAAGACGTGATACTTGAAGAAGGAATCCATGGTGGCCGACGTGTGAGGTGCGTGGACGAAGCGCTGCGCATGCGTGACGCGGCTCGTCGTAAGCGGAGATAAGAGGTCCCGTCGATTATAACGACGGGGATCGAACATCGCAGATTGCCGCGGGCGTCGATCGCGCCGATGGCGCCGTCGCACCGGCAGCGACCCGGCATGTATGCCTGCTACGCGCGCGAGCCGCGCCGCTTCGACAGCAATGCGCGTTCCGCCGACAACCCTACCCAAACAAGCGCCGCATACGGCCACATCCACGCGAGCCAGCGCGCGAGGCCATTGAAATGCAGATAGCGGCCTTGCCGCCAGTCGGCGAGCACGACGTCGAAATACGGGTTCACGGGCAGCAGATTGACGAACACCAGCGAAACGCCGAGCGCGATCGCCGCGAGCGCGACGCGCGAGCTGCGCGGCAGCATGAGCGTCAGCAGCATCGCGATGAAACCGCCAGCGAGACCGATCAGCGCGCCCGGCGTCGCCCAGTTGAACGCGAGGCCCGATTGCGATTGCAGAAACGTCGCGCCCGCCTTGACGGCGAGCGTCGCCACGACGAACGCGATCAGAAGGCGCACGCGCGGCGCGCGCTCGCGCATCGGCAGCGAGGCGAGCGCGCCTGCCGCCAGCAGATTGAGCGCGGTGATGATGGCTTCCCACGCATCGTCGGGCATCCACGCGGCGACGAGCGCCGGCCACGCCGGCACGTGCCACGTGGCGGGCGCCCAGGCGAGCAGCGCATCCTGCATCGAGGCGTCGGAGCGCAGCCACAGCTCGCGCGGCCACGAGCCCAGGCCGAGCAACAGCGGCGCCGGGTACATCGTCGCGACCGGCCACAAAGCCGCCAGCCCGATCACGGCCGTGCTGTCGCGCTCGAACCACAGGAAGCGCATTCGCCGCAGCATGCCGCGATCGAGCAGCGCGCCCGTCAACGGCGACATCAGCGTCGCGCCGAGCAGCGCGCCCAGCGCGTTCGCGGCGAGATCGAGATTGGACGCGACGCGCGTCGGCAGCCAGGTTTGCACGGCTTCCATCAAGCCCGACAGCAGCGTGCCGAGCCCGAATGCGAACGCCACGGCAGCCGCGCCGCGCCAGCGCGGATAGACGGCGAGCACCACCAGCGCGCCGAACGGCATATAGCCGAGCACGTTCGTGACGACATCGAAGGCCGTCAGATACTGCGGGAAAGGATCGAAGAGATAGTCGAGCGGGCCAATGCCGAGCGAGCGCCAGCCATAGAACGGATACCACGACCCGTAGACGATCAGCGCCGCATACAGCAGCAGCGCCTGCCTCGCAAACGCCGACGGCCGCCGCTGCCATGGCTTGTCAGCCATCCAGCGCTCCCGTGACCGCGCGACAACGCGTCATTGCTGCGCGACGAGCGCCTGCACGCCGAGCCAGGCGGAAATCTGCGCGACGAGGTCGTCGGTGGCTGCAGCGAGCGCGCGCGCACCGCCTGCGGCGTCGGCGGAACTCGCGGGCGCGCGGGCCATGAAGGTGCGCTGCCCGACCACCTTGCCGTCGACGAACAGCGTCGTGCGCGCGGTGACGGAGCCGTGGCTCTCGGACTGGCCGTCGAAGTCCTGCTCGAACTCGTCGAGGTCCACCTTCAGCACGGGCGCGCGCACGCCGTCGCCGCCCGTGAGCACCGTGCCGCGCGACGACAGCGCGTTGCGCAGGCGCTGCGTGACGAGTTGCGCGGGCGGCATCGTCCAGTGGCTGTTCGCGTACGAGGCCGTCTGCTGGGAGTCCGAATAGCTCATGCGATAGATCAGCTTGTCGGAATCGAGCGTGGCCGGCGCGGTGACCTCGAGCACCTTGATGGCCGGCATCGTGCCCGTGCTGCCCGGCAGCGGGGCCGGGCCGAGGTCGTAGCGGATATCGGAGAGCGCGGCGGGATTGCCCGCGCAGCCGGCCAGCGCGCCGAGCAGGAGGAGCACCGCAGCGAGCGCGGCGCGCGAGGTGAAGAGACGGTTGATCGAGCGTGACATGCTGTGTTTCCTTTGAAATTCATTTGGCCGCGTGGCCCGCAGGCCACACGAAGCCCGGTTCGCCGGGACCGGGCGCGGCGCGCGGCGCGCCGAACAGCACGCTGTTGGGCGCTTCGTCGAACGTGTTCGCGGCGCGGTCGACGGAGCGCACGGCGGAGCGCACGTCTTCCGCCAGCGAATTCACGCGCGGCAGCGTGTCGTAGCCGACGCGCGCCGAAATGTCCTGCAGCGTCGCGTTCATCGCCGTCAGCGCGTCGCCCGCCTGCTGCGCAGCCGTGCCGACCTTGTTCAGCGTGCCTTCCAGCGGACCATCCGGGCGGTTCAGGCTGGTGATCATCCGGTTCGTCGAAGCAAGCGTCTGATCCAGCTGATTGAGCGTGCCCGGCAACTTGCCGACGGCGGGGCCCATCTGCGCGGTGAGCGTGGTGACGCCATCGGCGGCGTGCTGCAGGCTCGCCGCCGTCGCCATCAACTGGTCGCGCATTTCCGGCGACAGCAGCAAGTCGACATCGCGCACCGTCTTTTCGATCTGCCGCAGCAGCACGTCGCCGCGCGCCTGCAACTGATCGAACAGACCCGGACGCATGGGCAACTGCGCGACGTCCTTGGCCGACGACACGAGCGGCGAGAGATCCTTCCCCGTATCGTCGAGCTGGATGAACGCGAGGCCCGTGACGCCCTGCAGCCCAAGCGTGCCGAAGGTGGAATGCGTGATCGGGGCGTTCTTGTCGACGAGAATGCGGATCAGAATCTGCCCCGGATGCGCGCGGTCGAACTTGATCGACTGCACCTTGCCGACGTCGAGGCCGCGATATCGTACCGCAGCATCCGGGTACAAACCTGTGACATTGGTCCGCGCAATCAGATCGAAAGGTATGCGCACCGACCGGTCGACATTGAACAGAAACGCCGCCGCAGCAATCGCAACCACCATCACGACGGTGAAGAGCCCGGCCCAGAAGGCGTGTGATTTGTTTTCCATTGTCAGGTTCCTTCGGCGTTCATGGCGCGGTGCGCAGCGGAATCGCTTCCGACGCGGGCTCCAGCGCTTCGGGCGGCAGCTTCATGCGCCGTTCCGGCGACAGGCCCTGCAACGCGAGCCGCCCGCGCAGCCCGAGAAAATACTCGCGGATAAACGGATGATCGTAGCCCGCCACTTCTTCGACGGGCGCCGCGACGATCACCTTGCGGTCCGCGATCACCGCGACGCGGGTCGACAGCGCGACCATCGTGTCGAGATCGTGCGTCACCATCACCACGGTCAGGCCGAGCGCGCGATGCAACGCGCTGATCAGTTCGACGAATTCGTCGGAGGCCTGCGGATCGAGCCCTGCCGTCGGTTCGTCGAGGAACAGCAGTTCCGGCTCCAGCGCGATCGCGCGCGCGATGCCCACGCGCTTGACCATCCCGCCCGACAGCGCCGCCGGCATCTTCGACGCGTGCTTGCACGGCAGCCCGACCATTTCGAGCTTCAGCATCACGATGTCGCGCAGCAGGTCTTCGGGCACCTTGCCGAGTTCGCGCAGCGGCTGCGCGATGTTGTCGAACACCGACAGCGACGAAAACAGCGCGCCATGCTGGAACAGCATGCCCGAGCGCACGCGCATCAGGCGGGCTTCTTCCTTGTCGAGCGTGGCCATGTCCTCGCCGAACACCTTGATGTTGCCCGAGGTCGGCCGCTCCAGCCCGAGAATCTGGCGCATCAGCGTTGTCTTGCCCGAACCCGAGCCGCCGACGATCGACACGATCTCGCCGCGCCGCACGTCGAAGTCCAGGTGCTGGTGGACGATGTTGCGCCCATAGCGTTTGGTGAGGTTGCGCACCTCGATCACGGTTTCGGCGATTTCCGGCAGCGGCTGGTCCCGTACGGCGGTGGTGAGCGGCGCGATCATGACAGCCCCACGTTCTGAAAGAGAATCGCGAACACGGCGTCGGCGAGAATCACGACCGTGATCGATGTGACGACCGAGGTCGTCGTGCCCTCGCCGAGGCTCTGCGAATTGGCCTTGATGCGAAAGCCGAAGTGACAGCCGACGATCGCGATCAGCATGCCGAACACCGTGCCCTTGCCGAGCCCGATCCACAGATTGGCGACGGGCACGACGGTCGGCAAGGCGCGCGCGAAATACGACATGTCGATTTGCAGCACGAGCTTCGCGGCAAGCGCGCCGCCGAGCAGCGAGATGATGTTGGTCCACATCACGAGCAGCGGCATCGCGAGCGACAGCGCGAGCACACGCGGCAGGATCAGGCGCAGGCCGTGCGGAATGCCCATCACGCGCATCGCGTCGAGCTCTTCGGTCACGCGCATCACGCCAATCTGCGCGGTGATGGCAGAGCCGGAGCGCCCCGCGACGAGAATCGCCGACAGCACGGGCCCGAGTTCGCGCAACACCGACATGCCCAGAATATTCACGATGAACTGGTTCGCGCCGAATAGCCGCAACTGCTGCGCGGACAGATAGCTCAGCACGATGCCGATCAGAAACGCGACGAGCGCGGTAATGGGCAGCGCCTGCGTGCCCGCGCTGTAGACGTTCGCCGAAATCTCCTTCCACGGCGCGAGCTTCGGATTGCGCGCGATCGCCACCAGATCGATGATCACACGGCCGAACATCGCGATGCCGCCATACAGATGCTCGACGAGCGCGAAGATACCGAGGCCGAGCTTCGTGAACGGATCGAAGCGGTGCACGGGCTCCGGGTTCTCGCGCACGGTGTCGAGCAATGCAATGCGATCGAAGATGTCGCGCTGCGTGTCGTTGAGCGCGACGAGATCGACGGGCAGCTTGTAGCCCCACACGCGCCACAGCGCCTGGCCGCCCACGTGGTCCATCCGCTCGACTCGCGACAGATCCCATTGCGCGACGTGCGCACGGCTGTCGATCAGTTCACGCAGACGCGGCAGCGCCTTTCCGTGCAGTCGGTCGCGCGCGAGCGCGAGCGCCGTCCACTGCCCGGACAGGCGGACGATCTTGCCCTGGCTGCCTGCCGCCACTTCGAGGCCGGGAGGAGTGTCGTAGTTCAAGGATCGCTGGATGTGGTTATCGGATTAACGGGCATTGTAACGAAGCGTTCGAGATTGGGTCCTGGTGGGATGCGCGGCAGGGCGGCATACCGCGCGCATCTCGTGAACAAGGCGCGGCCGGCGCATCTATCGATCACGATGACAGGCGCAGTAGCTAAAATACCCTTCATGAATACTCCACTCTCCCCCAGCCCTTCGGGCGACTGGCGAATCGACCGGCAGCGCGCCGTCGCGCTGTTCGGCCCGGCTGCCAATGACTGGCCGATCGAAATCGTCGAAGAAACCGGCTCGACCAACGCCGACCTGATGGCCCGTGTGAAAGCGTTGCCGCGCGAACCCGGCGCGCTTGCGCGGCCGATCGTGCGCGTCGCCTATCTTCAGACGGCAGGACGCGGCCGGCGCGGCCGCCCCTGGTATGCGGAGCCGGGCAATGCGCTGCTGTTCTCGGTTGCCTGCGTGCTGCCGCGGCCGCTCGAAGGACTCGCGGGTCTGAGCCTCGCGGTGGGTGTCGCGCTGGTCGACGGCCTGCGCTCGCTGCCCGTCGCCGGTCCCGGCCAGATCGCGCTGAAATGGCCGAACGACGTGCTGCTCGAAGGCGACAAGCTCGCCGGCATCCTGATCGAAACGGCATGGAGCACGCCGGACGCGAGCGCGGTCGTGATCGGCATCGGCACGAACGTGAAGGGCGCCGAGGAACTCGCAGCCAAAGTCGGCGCGCTCAACGCCGGCGTGCCGGCGCAAGCGCGCGGCGCGGCGCCGACGGCGCTCTCGCGTGCCCTGCCGAACGCGAATCTCACCGACACGCTTGCCGCCGAGCTCAACGCGCTCGAACCCGCGTTGCAACGCTTCGGCGTTGAAGGCTTCGCGCCCTTCCGGCAGCGCTGGAACGGCTGCCATGCGTATGCGGGACGCGATGTCGTGCTGTTCGAGCAAGGCGTGGAAATCGCGCGCGGTGTGGCTGCGGGCGTCGACGATCTCGGGCAACTGCTGCTCGATACGCCGTCCGGCCAGCAAGCCATCGCGACGGGAGACGTGTCGCTGCGTCTCGCGGACGAAGCAAGCGGCGCCGCATGAGCGCGCCGTATCTGCTGATCGATGCGGGCAATAGCCGCGTCAAATGGGCGCTGGTTGATGCGGATGGTACACAGACGCACTCGGGCGCGTTCTCGCATGGTGGTCAACTGGTAAAGGGCACTGGCGATCCGTTGCAGTCGCGGCATGAACCCGATTGGTCGACGTTGCCCGCACCGGGTTCTGCATGGTTATCGAATGTTGCAGGGGACGCGGCGGCGCGCCGTATCGATGCATTCATCGACAGGCGCTGGCCCGGTCTCGCGCGCACGACGATCCGCTCGGCCGCGCAGCAGTGCGGCGTCACGAACGCATACACGGCGCCGACGCAGCTTGGCAGCGACCGCTGGGCGGGTATGATCGGCGCGCGCGCCGCATTTCCGGGCGAGCCGCTCCTGATCGCAACCTTCGGCACGGCGACGACGCTCGAAGCATTGAACGCCGACGGCGTGTTCGTCGGCGGATTGATCGCGCCCGGCTGGTCGCTGATGATGCGCTCGCTCGGTGAGCACACGGCGCAATTGCCGACGCTCGACGCCACGGCCGCGCGCGGCCTGCTCGACGGCGATGCCGCCGGCGCGAGCCAAGGCGCGCCGCTCGCGCGCGCAGCGTGGTTCGCAACCGATACGCCGCGTTCGTTGTCGTCGGGATGCGCGCTGGCGCAGATCGGCCTGATCGAGCGGATGTGGCGCGATCTGCAGGACGAATGGAAAGTGTCCGTGCGGCTCGTCGTGAGCGGTGGCGCCGCGGGCGAACTGGTGCAGGCGCTCGGCGTGCCGTACACGCGTCACGACTCGCTCGTGCTGGCGGGACTCGCGCTGATCGCCGCGCAGGCATCGGCCAGTCCGCCGACGGACGCTCACCCGGCCTGAACGCCGGGCTACTGAACAAGCAAGCTGGAGAATTTCAACGATGCTGCGCTGGCTACTCGCCCTGCTCTTTCTCGCCAACATCCTCGCGTTCGTCACGATGCGCGGGCTGTTCGGTCCGTCGCCCGCCGCCGGGCCGCGCGAGCCGAATCACCTGAACCGGCAGGTCCGTCCGGACCAGTTGCGCGTGCAGCCCATGTCGTCCGCCGATGCTGCGGATCTGGCTGTCGTCGGCGGTCCGGCGCCCGTTGCGCCCATCGCGGCTTCGGCGTTGCCGCAGTAACGCGGACGTCTTCTACGACGCGGGCTGCGTGCCCGCGTCGCCTTGCGCTCAGCCTTGAGCGCGCACCTTCTTCAGAAGCGCTGTCGTCGAGCGGTCGTGCTCGAACGGAATTGCCAGCGCCTTGCCGCCCCAGCCGCGCACCAGCGCGGATTCGGGCAACTTGTCCATGTCGTAGTCGCCGCCCTTCACCAGCACGTCCGGACGCAGTGCGTCGATCAGCGCGACGGGTGTCTGCTCACCAAAGCACACCACCCAGTCCACGCTCTCCAGCGCCGCCAGCAGCGCCATCCGGTCGGCTTCGTTGTTGATCGGCCGGTCGTCGCCTTTGCCCAGCATGCGCACCGACGCGTCGCTGTTCACGCCGACGATCAGCGTCGCGCCCAGTGCTTTCGCGTCCGCGAGATAGGTGACGTGCCCGCGATGCAGGATGTCGAAAACGCCGTTCGTGAACACCACGGGGCCTGTCAGCGACGGGCGAAGTTGAGCGAGGGCGTCGCGTGTGGTGAGCTTGCGTTCGAAGGTAGCAGCCATGAGAGCAATCGTTGAGCAGGTTGGAGAGGCGAGACGCGCCTCCGAGAATAGAAGACGCACGCCCGCGACAAGGCAAAAAAAACGGCCCGGCGGGTTCTCACCTGCCGGGCCGTTGCGTTTCTGTGCGACGCGCCGGGCGGTCGGCCCGGCCGGCGCGCGGCCCCTATCAGGCCGGTTGCTGTTGCGCAGTCTGCTGGCTAGCCTGCAGACGCGTCACGACTTCCTTGCGATAGCGGTTCAGTTCCTGAGCCGTCGTGAACGAGCGCTCGAACAGAATGGACAGGTTATGCAGAATGCGTTCGACCACCTTCTTTTCCCAGCCGTCGTCGAAACGGATCTGCTCGTCGAGCCAGCGCTCGAGCCACTCGGGATCGGGCAGGCGCGATTGAACGGTGTCGCGCGGGAACAGCGACTGGTTCACGTGCAGGTTGGTGGGGTGCAGCGGCTTTTCCGTGCGGCGCGCGGATGCCATCAGCACACCGATCTTGGCGAACGCGGCGCGCGCGCCGTCGCCGAAGTTCGTCAGTGCCTTCTTCATGTAGCGCAGATACGCGCCGCCATGACGCGCTTCGTCGCGCGAGATGGTTTCGTAGATGTGCTTGATGACAGGCTCGGTGTGCCATTCAGCCGCGCGGCGATACCAGTGGTTCAGGCGGATTTCGCCGCAGAAGTGCAGCATCAGCGTTTCGAGCGGCGGCGCCGGATCGAATTCGAAGCGCACCGCATGCAGTTCTTCTTCCGTCGGGCACATCTCCGGCTTGAAGCGGCGCAGGTATTCCATCAGCACCAGCGAGTGCTTCTGCTCTTCGAAAAACCACACGCTCATGAATGCCGAGAAGTCGCTGTCATGGTGGTTATCGCGCAGGAACATTTCCGTGGCGGGCAGCGCTGACCATTCGGTAATCGCGTTCATCTTGATGGTCGCCGCCTGCTCGTCTGTGAGCAGCGACGCGTCGAATTTGTCCCAGGGAATGTCCTTCTCCATATCCCATCGAACGGACTCGAGCGATTTATAAAGTTCCGGATAAAGCATGGTGTTCATGATCCCACCCCTGTTCTGCGCAAGGCGACGTCTGTTATCTGTTGCTACATTTGCGGCCGACGAACGGGAACTTTCGGAAACTTTCTCCGTCGTCAGCGCAGCATTCAATTTTACGCGGTAATCGGTTGCCAAGATGCAAGTGTTTGGCAAAAGAACTACTGCGGCTCGTGATACGTACGCGATTTTCGTGCCTCGCGTGCGCGGCCAACCGTGGGTGAGGGAGAACCTTTGCCTGGGGTCGTGCCAGCCTGCCGCCGAACGACGGCATTAGGGTCCGCAGCGGACGAACCGGCACCGCATGACACCGGCTAAAACGGCGAATCTGGCGATCTTCGCACGCGTCCGCGGGCCAGAAAAAGCTTACACAATAATAGCATGCGGCCCTTACACGCCCCATTTTCGGACCGTCGAAACCCGCTTTGGCATTGACGTAAAACAACGTCGGCACGCGTTGACCGCACGCTGTCAAAGGAATGTGCTAACGCGGCGACATTCCGTCGCAGTTCGAGGCGCGCTGGCCGTCGCGGCCGCGCGCGCCCGTTTCATCGCATACACCCGCGTTCATTCGGACGTCGACGAGGTCTTCCTGGCGGACGATGCGCCCGGCCGTTTCGTGCTGGCCGCACGCTTCGCGGCGGGACGCGGCGCGTCATCGGATTTCGCCTGCGCGGCGCCTTCCGGGTCCGGCTCGGGCGCGTCGTCGGGTTCGAGATCGCTCGGTTCGATTCCCGCGCCCGCTTCGGATGCGCCCGTCGCCGTCGTGGCCGGCGGCTGCGCCATCGCGAACTGCGCGATCTGGTTGAACTGCGCTTGCAGCAGATTCCACCAGCCGGACGCATCGAACGCGGGCGATGCCGTCGACTCGCCTGCTTCACCCGCTTCCGGCGCGCTCGCAGCGGGCGGCGGCTCGTGCCGCGGCGGCGCTTCAGGCGCGGGCTGCGTCATCGATTGCTGCGCAAACGCGCCGAACGCGCGCAGCGTCGCGAGCGTCGCGCGCTGCACTTCGAGCGCCTGGATCGCCGACTGCAGCATGTTCAGATTCAGCTTGAGCCATTGCTCGACAGCGCGCATGTCGGTGATGCGCTTGTCGAGTTCCTCGACGTTCGTGAGCGGCGCCATCATGTCGGACATCATCGACAGCGACGGCACGAACCCCTGCGCCGAAGCCGGACTCGTGCCCGGGAATGCTGCGCCGAACGGCGTGAGCCGCATCATGCCCCACATGCGATCCAGCATCTCGGCGGGGGGAAAACCTGGAAATCCGGGGAAAGGCGGCGTCGAGCCGGGATTGTCGGTCATTGCTGAGCTCCTGTGTTCGGTTCTGGGCCTGTGGCGCCTGTTGCCGTTCGCTTATCGCGGTTCGCTTATCGTGGTTCGCTTATTGTCCTTCGATCCAGCCTTCGAAGCGACGTTCGACATTCACGGCTCGATCATACCGCGTGAAATTTTCGCGTCGAGCCGCAGACGCAGACGCAATCGCGGGGTATCGTGCGCACGCCGCCATGACGCTTTTGCGTCCGCCTGACGCAAGCACACGCGTTCGCCTAGAACGGCTCCTTGCCCGGGAAATCAGGCGCGCGCCGCTCGCGCAGCGACGCCACGCCTTCGCGCACGTCGGGTCCTGCGAAACCCATGAACTCGAGTGCGAGCGACGTATCGAAGGTCGGCCCCGCCGAGCGCAGCCAGTTGTTCAACGCATACTTGGTCCAGCGAATCGCCGTCTGCGAACCCTGCGCGAGCTTGCGCGCGACTTCGAAGGTCTTCGGCAGCAGGTCGTTGTCGTCGACGGTCAGCGAGACGAGGCCGATGCGCTCCGCCTCTTCGCCGCTCACCGGCTCGCACAGCAGCAGGTAGTACTTGGCCTTCGCCATGCCGCACAACAACGGCCACACGATCGCCGCATGATCGCCCGCCGCGACGCCCAGACGCGTATGACCGTCGATGATGCGCGCCGACTTCGTCGCAATCGAAATATCCGCGAGCAATCCGGCGACGAGCCCCGCGCCCACGGCCGGCCCGTGCATGGCCGAGACGATCGGCTTGCTGCAGTTGATCACGTTGTAGACGAGATCGCGCGCCTCGCGCCACACGCGCGTGCGCACGTCGAAGTCGGTCGCCATCTCTTCGACGAGAGCGAGATCGCCGCCCGCCGAAAAGCCCTTGCCCTCGCCGCGGATCACCGCGACGCGTGTCTCCGGGTCGCGATCGACATCGCGCCAGATGTCGGCCAGTTCGCGATGCATGTTCGCATCGGCGGTAGCGAGCGCGCTGCGGTTCGCGCCTTCGCCGCTCATCACGATTTCGAGGATGCCGTGCGCATGACGCCGCACGCGCAGCGACGTGTAGTGCGCGTAAAACGCGGGTTCAACCGATTGCGATTCCGATTCGTGAGACATGGCAGACATCCGTAAGAGCGACGCGTCGGCGTCGATACCCACATCATGCGCGTAACGCAGCCGACGCCGCGCCACGCGAACCACTTTGCCTAACGCGGCTGATACACCCACTTGCCGTTGCTGATCTCGACCATCACGCGCGCGCGCTGATCGAGGCCGAGGTGATCAGTCGCGCTCATGTTGACGACGCCGTTGGTATCGGCGAGTCCTTTCGTCGCTTCGAGCGCATCGCGCAGCGCGCGGCGGAACTCGACCGTGCCGGGCGCGGCCGTTTTCAGCGCAACGGGAATCGCGTTGTTCAGCAGCATGCTCGCGTCCCACGCATACGAGCCGAACGCCGACACGCTGCCCGGCCCGCGCAGCTTCTCGAATCGCGCGATGTAATCGAGCGCGAGGCGCCTGGAAGCGTAGTCCGCGGGCAGCTGCGAGGCGACCAGCACCGGGCTCGCGGGCAGGAACGTGCCGTTGCAGTCCGCGCCGCACACACGCAGGAAATCGTTATTGCCGACGCCGTGGTTGTGATAGATCTTCCCCTTGTAGCCGCGTCCGATCAGCGTCTTCGGCGGCAGCGCGGCAGGCGTTCCCGCTGCGCCCACGACGACGGCATCGGGATTCGCCGCCATGATCTTCAGGATCTGGCCCGTGACGCTCGGATCGGTGCGATTGAAACGCTCGTTGGCCACCACGTTGATCTTGTGAATCTGCGCGAATTTCGCGACCTCGGCGTAAAACGTTTCGCCGAGCGCGTCCGCCTGGCCGATGTACGCGATGGTCTTCACGCCGTGCTGGCTCGCGTGCTCGGTGATCGCGGATGCCATCATTGCGTCCGTTTGCGGCGTCTTGAACATCCAGTGCCGTTTCGCGTCGACAGGCTCGATGATCTTCGCCGACGAAGCGAGTGAGATCGCCGGGGTTTCGCCTTCGGCGACTACGTCGATCATCGCCAGCGAGTTCGGCGTGATCGACGAGCCGATGATCGCGTCGACGTGATTTTCGGAGATCAGCTTCTTGGTGTCCTGCACGGCTTGCGTCGTATCGGACGCATCGTCGAGCACGATGTATTCGACTTTCTGCCCGGCAATCTCTTTCGGGAAAAGCGTCGCCGTATCGCGCGCGGGAATGCCAAGCGACGCAGCCGGCCCCGTCAGCGACAGCACGAGACCGATTTTCACCTGCGCGAGCGCAAGTCCGGGTAACAGGGAAAGCGTAGCGGCGAGCGTCGTGCGCCGCCTGAGTGTGAATTTGCGAGCGCGGTTGCGCAAAGTTGAAGATGCAAACGTCCCGTATCGCGGCATGCGTTGTCTCCTTTGGTTTTTGTGCGTTCTGCGATGCTGCGTGTTGCATGTTCCTGCCCGCGCGTGGTGTCGTTCGCGCGGGCGAGCGTGCGAGACCCGATGGCCTCGCGCGAGCGTCAGTGTAGCGGCGCGCGTGGCGCTGCCGGCATCGGGCGAAACCCTCTCGGTTCGCCTGCCGCCTCGCGCCGGCTACATAATCAAAGCCCGCCTTCGAGCGGCGCGACAGCCTGATCGATCGAACCGAAAATCGACTTGCCGGCTTCGTCGAACATCTCGATCTTCACGGTATCGCCGAACTTCATGAATTCCGTCTGTGCGCTGCCGTGCTCGATGGTTTCGAGGCAGCGTTTCTCGGCGATACAGCAATAGCCGCGTTTCGCGTCCTTGTTCGATACCGTGCCCGATCCAACAATGGCCCCCGCGCGCAGGTTGCGTGTTTTCGCGGCATGCGCGATCAACTGGCCGAAATGGAACACCATGTCGGTGCCCGCGTCGGGCTGGCCGACCTTCTTGCTATTCCAATGCACGATCATCGGACGATGCACGCGGCCCTCGCGCCACGCGTCGCCGAGTTCGTCGAGCGTGACGGCAACGGGCGCGAACGACGTCGCCGGCTTGCTCTGGAAAAAGCCGAAGCCCTTGGCGAGCTCGGCGGGAATCAGGTTGCGCAGCGAGACATCGTTGACGAGCGTGACGAGGCGAATGCTCTTCAACGCCTGCTCGGGCTTCACGCCCATCGGCACGTCGCCCGTGATGACGGCGACTTCGGCCTCGAAGTCGATGCCGAACGATTCGGACGCGCACACGATGTCGTCCTTCGCACCGATGAAATCGTCGCTGCCGCCCTGGTACATCAACGGATCGGTCCAGAACTCGGGCGGCATTTCCGCGCCGCGCGCGCGGCGCACCAGTTCGACGTGGTTCACATACGCGGAGCCGTCGGCCCACTGGAACGCGCGCGGCAGCGGCGCCATGCATTCCTTCGCATCGAACGAAAACGTGTTGCGCGCCCGGCCCTGATTCAGCTCGTCGTACAGATCGCGCAGTTGCGGCGCGTAGAAAATCCAGTCGTCGAGGACGCGCTGCATCGTCGGCGCGATGGCGTCGGCGATGGCGGCCGTATGCAGGTCACGGGAAACGACGATCAGTTGACCGTCGCGCGTGCCGTCCTTCAGCGAGGCAAGTTTCATGGCGGAAAAGGCATGTGGATGACGATAAGAGGAATCTATTCTACGATGGTGAATCGGCGCGGCCCAAACGGACGCTTCAAGCAGACGATGTCCATTGCAAAGCCCGCGTCGCTTTTCGCCGCTTTAAGGCTCACCGTTCAACCACTGCCTATGCCGCCGACCGCCCGCTCCAGTTCGATCCGCAAGGATGCCCATTCCGCCGAACCGCTCGATCCCGCCGACGACGATGCCGCCGACGAACAGGACGCTGGCGAAGAAAAACTGCGCTCGGGCATCCAGTCGATCGAAGTCGGGTTCCGTCTGCTCGACGTGCTCACGCACGAGCCACGCGCGATGATGCTGCGCGATCTCGCGCAGCGCGCGGGCATGAGCCCCGCGAAAGCGCACCGCTATCTGGTGAGTTTCCAGCGCCTGGGCGTCGTCGCGCAGGACCCGTTGACGGGCCGCTACGAATTGGGCGGTTTCGCGTTGCAGCTAGGGCTGGCGCGGCTCGCGCGCGTCGACGGCGTAAAGCTCGCGCGCATCGCGCTTGCCGGATTGCGCGACCGGCTCGATCTGACCGTCGGCATTGCTGTATGGGGCAATCAGGGGCCGACTGTCGTGCACTGGATGGAATCGAGCTATCCCGCGAAGGCATCGCTGAAACTCGGCGACGTGATGCCGATGCTCAGTTCGGCGACGGGTCTGCTGTTCGCCGCCTATCTGCCGCGCAGCAAGACGGCTGCGATGATCGCGCGCGAACTCGCCGACACCCGGCGTTGGGCCGCCGCCAACAGTCCGCGCACGCCGGAAGATGTCGAACGCGTGCTCGATGACGTGCGTGCGCATGGCTCGGCACGCGTCGAAGGCATGTTGCTGCCGACCATTCACGCGTTTTGCACGCCCGTGTTCGATTCGAATGGCGATCTCGCACTCGGATTGATCGCGCTGGGTCACGAGGGCGCGTTCGATATCGCGTGGGGCGGGGAAGTCGACACAGCGCTGCGCGAATGCGCGCAGAAGCTGTCGTATGAACTCGGGTATAGTCCGACGCCTCGATGAGCGTGAGGAACACATGACGGCGGTGCGCGGTCGAATTGTGTTCAAACGCGCATAGCCTTGCGTTCCGCCTTCAGGATTCTGCCTCTTCCGATGTCATCTCCAGCCGCTCTCCGTTCCGTCACACAGGCTCGACTCGCCGCTGCGCAGCGACGCTCGTCGCGCTGGCGTTGGGCGGGCGTGCTGGCGGCTGTGGTCGGCGCGCATTTCATCGCGGCGCAATGGTTCGAACGGCATCACGACACCTTCAAACCGGCGTCGCCCGAGCATGTTCCCGTGCAGGTCGCGCTGCTCAAGCCCGAGCGTATCGAAACGCAGGCGGCCGGTTCGCCGCCGCCCGTGAAGGCGGCGCCTGCTACCCCAAAACGCGTGGCGCGAGCGCCTCGAGAACATGTACTGACGGCCACCCGGCCCCGTCCGGAACCGCTTGAAACAGCGCCCGCAACGCAAACCGCAAGCACACCTGCAGACGCTACGGCTGCCGCTTCAGCACCGAACGTTGCGTCGTCCGCAACGGCAGACGCCGGTTCCAACGCCGATGCTGCTGGTCAAGGCAACGCGCCGCACACTGCGCCGGGCGTGAAGTTTTCCGTGCCGCCCTCGGGCGAACTGCAATACGACACGTTCTACAACGGCGTGCGCAATCAGCCCGGAACGATCCACTGGTCGAGCGATGGCCGCTCGTACGACATGGTCGTATCGGTGCCCTTGCCGTTCATAGGCACGTTCAGCTATTCGAGCCATGGGCATGTCGATGCCTTCGGCCTCGCGCCTGATCAGTACATCGAAAAGCGCGGCCGGCGCGGCGAAGATATCACCGCCTTCCATCGCGACACGAAACAGATCGGCTTCACCCGTACGCCGAACACGCTGCCGCTGCAGGACGGCGCGCAAGACCGCTTCAGCATGGTGATGCAACTCGCCAGTCTGGTGCGTGGCGACCCCGACGCGTATCAGCCGGGCGTGACGCGCCAGTTCTTCGTGACCGACAACGACAGCGGCGAAATCTGGTCCATTGAAACAATAGGCGACGAAGGCGTGCGCACCGATCAGGGCACCATCGATGCGCGCCATTTCATGCGCCTGCCCCGCCACGAAGGCGACCGGCGGCGCATCGACGTATGGCTGGCGCCGTCGCTCGGCTGGCTGCCTGCGCGTCTCGTGCAAACCGAGCCGAACGGCACGCAGATCGAACTTGTATGGCGCGGCAAGATCGCGCCACCGGAGGCGAACAGCAGCAACGCCGCTTCGTCCGACGACACGCCACCCGCCCCTTCCCAACCGTCCGTCGCCGATCCAGGCGCAGGGCCGGAAAAGCCCTGACGCAAACAGGTCCTTCTTCATGCAGGACACTGTCAAACCGGGACTACAAACGCTGCGCGTCAGAAACTTCCGTCGTTTGCATGAATCGCACGACAAAGCGCGCTGATACGCGCCGGCGGTTCATGCAGATCCAATGAACTGTCGATCCGTTCGTACTTTCATTGCGACATCAATTATGGAGTCTGCATGCAAATCAATGTGAATGGCATCGATACGCGCTACGTCGTGAGCAACGAGGGCGGTGGCCCCTGGCTCACGTTCATTCATCAGCTTGGCGGCGATCTGTCGATCTGGGATCAGCTCGCCGGATATTTTCGGGACGACTACACGGTCTTGCGCTACGACGTGCGCGGGCACGGTCAAACGGCCGTATCAGACAGGCCCTTCGGTGTTGCAGATTTGTCGCAGGATCTGGGCATGCTGCTAGATGCGCTTGGCGTTGAGAAAACGCATATTGTCGGTATGTCGATGGGCGGGATGATTGCGCAACAGTTCGCGCTGGATCACCCGGCACGCATCGAAACCTTGACGCTCGCCGACACGCACGCCGCCACGCCGCCCGACGGTCGTGCCATATGGGAGCAGCGCGCGGCGAAGGCGCGCAACGAAGGCGTCGCGGCGCTGGCGGGGGCAACGATGGAACGCTGGCTCACGGCGGGTTTTCGTGACGCGCATCCGGAGGTGGTCGAACCGATTCGGGAGGTATTGGAGAACACTTCGTCTGAAGGTTACGCACAAGCGTGCATTGCGCTGCGCGATTTCGACGTGCGCAGTAGACTGAGCGAAATCGATCTTCCTACTCTGACTGTGGCTGGACGCCACGACGCAGGCACGCCACCTGCTGCTACACACGAAATTGCGAATGCCATCCGGAACGCGCAGTTCGAGTTGCTGGACGCAGCTCACCTCGCACCGATCGAACAGTCGCAACGCTTCACCGCTTTGCTGGAATCGTTTTTGCAAAAACGGGTCTAACCGATAGGTCCGGAGAATTCAAAGCGTCAGGCCGGACCCACCCCTTGAATTCCAAACCAAGGGCTCCATCTACGCTGCAACACTGGCCAGGAGCCATCGGAAATAAGGAGTGTCGCCATGCAAATGATCTACAACAGCCCCAACTACTGTGTCGTCGAGTTCCCGCCGCAAGACGGCCATGTCTCGATGCTATCCGGCGGGTATGAGATCGTCGACAAGAACACGCAGCGCGAGATTTACATCGACGGTGCGATGGCAGCCAGTTTTCGCGAACACGTGCAGAAACTGATCGAAGACGAACCGACGCTCGACGAAGTCGACGAGTTTCTCGGTCAATTCGACAGTCTGATGAACCAGCCGGTCATTCTTCACTGATCGACAGGCGCCATCCTCCAGGCGACACGTCCCCATCAACCCCGTCCGGCCCCGCGCCGGGCGGGGTTTTTCGTTTTATGCGGCCGGCTGGCGCTGAATGTGGCGCTTTTGTGTGATATCGCGTCGCGAAACGCGGGGGCGCTCTGTTGCGAAAGCAGCGACCCGCGTCAGATTTACGCGTCGCGCTGGCCTGCCCGCACCCGCCGCGCCCTGTGCCAGTCCGTCCCGCGCGGCACGCCCGCGACCATGCGGCTACAATATTGAGTTTCCTGAAAAAAGCCGGCCCGTCCGGCACGAGCCCGATCAGACCATGAACCAGCCCGTCACGTCAGCCCCGTCAGCCGTCGGCCCGCGCGCCGCCTACACGCGCGGCGCGGCCCTGCCCGCGTTGCTCGAATCGCGCATCCTGATCCTGGACGGCGCAATGGGCACGATGATCCAGCGCTACAAGCTCGACGAAGCCGCCTATCGTGGCGAGCGCTTCAAGGACTACGCGCGCGACATCAAGGGCAACAACGAACTGCTGTCCATCACCCAGCCGCAGGTCATCAGCGAGATTCACGAGCAGTATCTGGCGGCGGGCGCGGACATCATCGAGACGAATACGTTCGGCGCGACGACCGTCGCACAGGCCGACTACGGCATGGAAGATCTCGCCGTCGAGATGAACCGCGAATCGGCGAAGCTCGCGCGCGCCGCATGCGACAAGTACTCGACGCCCGACAAGCCGCGCTTCGTCGCGGGCGCAATCGGACCGACGCCGAAAACGGCGAGCATCTCCCCCGACGTCAACGATCCGGGCGCGCGCAACGTCACGTTCGACGAACTGCGCACGGCGTATTACGAACAGGCAAAAGCACTGCTGGAAGGCGGCGCGGACCTGTTCCTGGTCGAAACGATCTTCGACACGCTGAATGCAAAGGCCGCGCTGTTCGCACTCGACGAACTGTTCGAAGACACGGGCGAGCGCCTGCCCATCATGATCTCGGGCACGGTGACGGACGCATCGGGCCGCATCCTGTCGGGACAGACGGTCGAGGCTTTCTGGAACTCGCTGCGTCACGCAAAGCCGCTGACGTTCGGCCTGAACTGCGCGCTCGGCGCAGCTCTGATGCGCCCGTACATCGCGGAACTGGCGAAACTGTGCGACACGTATGTGTCGTGCTATCCGAACGCCGGTTTGCCGAATCCGATGAGCGACACGGGCTTCGACGAACTGCCTGCGGATACTTCCGGCCTCCTGAAGGAATTCGCACAAGCGGGCCTCGTGAACATCGCGGGCGGCTGCTGCGGCACGACGCCGGAGCACATCGCTGCAATCGCGAAAGCGCTGAACGACGTGAAGCCACGCAAGTGGCCGAGCCAGTATCGCGACGCCGCCTGACACATTCATAGCCCGCTTGACGGCGCGCGCACACCGAAGCTTTGACGCACTGACGAAACACGCACACCAACATGACCGATCACACGATGCGCCTTTCCGGCCTCGAGCCGTTCAACGTCACTTCGGGGACGCTCTTCATCAACGTTGGTGAGCGCACCAACGTGACGGGCTCGAAGGCATTCGCGCGGATGATCCTGAACGGCCAGTTCGACGAAGCGCTGGCCGTCGCGCGCCAGCAGGTCGAAAACGGCGCCCAGGTCATCGACGTCAACATGGACGAAGCGATGCTCGATTCGAAAGCGGCCATGGTGCGCTTCATGAATCTGATCGCGTCGGAGCCGGACATCGCGCGCGTGCCGATCATGATCGACTCGTCGAAGTGGGAGGTGATCGAAGCGGGCCTCAAGTGCGTGCAGGGCAAGGCGATCGTCAACTCGATCTCGCTGAAGGAAGGCGAAGATAGCTTCCGCCATCATGCGAACCTGATTCGCCGCTACGGCGCGGCGGCCGTCGTGATGGCCTT
The DNA here is from genome assembly GCF_002902945.1 of Paraburkholderia caribensis. NCBI lineage: Bacteria > Pseudomonadati > Pseudomonadota > Betaproteobacteria > Burkholderiales > Burkholderiaceae > Paraburkholderia > Paraburkholderia caribensis. The sequence continues at coordinate 294,667 of NZ_CP026101.1, read as the reverse complement.
CGACGAGCAGGGCCAGGCAGACACCTTCAAGCGCAAGACGGAAATCTGCAAGCGCTCGTACGACATTCTCGTCAATGAAGTCGGCTTCCCGCCCGAAGACATCATCTTCGACCCGAACATCTTCGCAATTGCGACGGGTATCGAAGAGCACAACAACTACGCCGTCGACTTCATCGAAGCGACGCGCTGGATCAAGCAGAACCTGCCGTATGCGAAGGTGAGCGGCGGCGTGTCGAACGTGTCGTTCTCGTTTCGCGGCAATGACCCGGTGCGCGAAGCGATCCATACCGTGTTCCTCTACCATGCAATCCAGGCGGGCATGGACATGGGTATCGTCAACGCGGGCCAGCTTGGTGTGTACGCGGACCTCGACGCCGAGCTGCGCGAGCGCGTCGAAGACGTCGTGTTGAATCGCCGCGAGGACGGAACCGACCGTCTGCTCGAAATCGCCGACAAGTTCAAGACGGGCGCAGCGAAGAAAGAAGAGAACCTCGAATGGCGCAATCAGCCTGTCGAGAAGCGTCTCGCGCATGCGCTCGTGCACGGCATCACGAACTTCATCGTCGAAGACACGGAAGAAGCGCGCGCGAAGATCATGGACGGCGGCGGCCGCCCGATCAACGTGATCGAAGGGCCGCTGATGGACGGCATGAACGTCGTCGGCGATCTGTTCGGCCAGGGGAAGATGTTCCTGCCGCAAGTCGTGAAGTCGGCGCGCGTGATGAAACAGGCTGTCGCTCACCTGATTCCGTTCATCGAAGAAGAGAAGCGCCAGCTTGCCGAAGCGGGCGGCGACGTGCGCGCAAAAGGCAAGATCGTCATTGCGACGGTGAAGGGCGACGTGCACGACATCGGCAAGAACATCGTGTCCGTGGTGCTTCAGTGCAATAACTTCGAAGTGGTCAACATGGGCGTGATGGTCCCGTGCAACGAGATTCTCGCGAAGGCGAAGGTCGAAGGCGCGGACATCATCGGGCTGTCGGGTCTGATTACGCCGTCGCTCGAAGAGATGGCCTACGTCGCCTCGGAAATGCAGCGCGACGACTACTTCCGCGTGAAGAAGATTCCGCTGCTGATCGGCGGCGCAACCACTTCGCGCGTGCACACGGCCGTGAAGATCGCGCCGCACTACGAAGGCCCGGTCGTGTATGTGCCGGACGCGTCGCGCTCGGTGTCGGTCGCGTCGAACCTCTTGTCCGACGAAGGCGCGACGAAGTATCTCGACGAACTGAAGTCCGACTACGACCGCATCCGCGACCAGCATGCGAACAAGAAGGCGCTGCCGCTCGTCACGCTCGCCGAAGCGCGCGCGAACAAAACGAAGATCGACTGGAGCGGCTATCAGCCGGTGAAGCCGAAGTTCATCGGCCGGCGCGTGTTCAAGAACTTCGATCTGAACGAGCTCGCGAACTATATCGACTGGGGTCCGTTCTTCCAGACGTGGGATCTCGCGGGTCCGTATCCCGCGATCCTGAACGACGAGATTGTCGGCGAATCGGCGCGCCGCGTGTTCTCGGATGCGAAGTCGATGCTCGCGCGCCTGATCCAGGGCCGCTGGCTGACGGCAAATGGCGTAGTCGCGCTGCTGCCCGCCAACACCGTCAACGACGACGACATCGAAATCTACACGGACGAATCACGCAGCGAAGTCGCGATGACGTGGCGCAACGTGCGCCAGCAAAGCGTGCGTCCCGTCGTGGACGGCGTGATGCGCCCGAACCGGTCGCTTGCCGACTTCATCGCGCCGAAGGACTCGGGCGTCGCCGACTACATCGGCATGTTCGCGGTCACGGCGGGTCTCGGCGTCGACACGAAGGAAAAGCAGTTCGAACAGGATCACGACGACTACAGCGCGATCATGCTGAAGGCGCTTGCCGACCGCTTCGCCGAAGCCTTTGCCGAAGCGATGCATGCACGCGTGCGCCGCGATCTGTGGGGCTACGCGCAGAACGAAACGCTGTCGAACGACGAGCTGATCGGCGAGAAGTATCGCGGCATCCGCCCCGCGCCGGGCTACCCGGCTTGCCCGGATCACCTCGTCAAGCGCGACATGTTCGACGTCCTGCAGGCGGGCGAAATCGGCATGAGCGTGACGGAATCGCTCGCGATGCTGCCCGCCGCGAGCGTCTCCGGCTTCTACCTCGCGCATCCCGACAGCACGTATTTCTCGGTGGGCAAGATCGGGCAGGATCAACTGGAGGACTACGCGCAGCGCATGTCGCTGTCGAAGGCGGATGCCCAGCGCGCTCTCGCGCCGTTGCTGTAAGTCGGGGACGGCGGGCGGCAGGACTATATCGCTGGCCGTAGGCTGAATATTTTCAGTTGAAAGCACAGCGAGTATTTTCGGCTTTGTAGACTGAGTGGGCATTACTTGCCGACCTGCCAGACGCGACCGAAAAAAACGCGTCGGCTCAACGACTTGCAACCGTCAACGGAGAAAAATCGTATGAAGAAGCTGACGCTGATGTTGACCGCGTTATCGCTTGCCGCCATTGCACCGATCGCCGAGGCCCAGCCTCAGGCGCCGGGCGGATCGAGTTCGGTGAGCTCGTACTCCCCGCCCACCGTCAAGCATGTGAAAAAACCGAAAAAGAAGAAGAACGGCGCATCGGCTCCCGCGACTGCGCCGCAGGGCGCGAGTCAGTAAGGCTTGCGGCGCTGCAAAAGCAAAAGCCCGTCGTTCGACGGGCTTTTGTGCTTCTGGGCTCGACGCAAGGGGCTGACCGAGCGCCATGCGCGGTCTGCGCCACCACGAAAGCGGCGGCCATAAAACCCGACGCAGGCGCCTGGACAGGCGCCGCTCAACGCACGCTGGCGGCTCGCTTCACAGGCCCCAGACGATATCCGTATTGTCCTTCTGCGCCGCGCGCAGCATGTCGAGAAACGGATACGACCGTTGCGCGAGACCAATCGGAATTTCGTGGTGCTCGTGGCCTTCCTCCCCTTCGTGGAAGTGGCCTTCATGCTCGGCGCGCTCCTGCTTGTCCGTGACGATGGCGGCTTCGAGCTTCGAGATCGCCACGCCCAGTTCGTCGTGATTGATCACGCCGCGTTCGCCGAGCCGCTTGCCGATGATGCCCAGCAAATATTGGGCGAGATTCTCCAGCATCACCACATCGGGGGCGGAGCGGCATTTGAAAGTAATCAGCATGATGACGGTTCCCTTTTCGTTATGTTGGCTTCTCGCGCGGCCAGCCGCCGGACACTCGCGACATCGCAACAACCGGCCGCACGGGTTCCGTTGACGCGCCCGCCTGTCAACCGGCGGCAGGCTGGCGGCCACGGCCCTTGCTGGGCATCTCATTGGACATATTAGCACCTGCTAAAATCCGACATTGACGGAAAAAGCTCGCTGCCGTGCGGCCGGGCACGCTGCGCTGCGGCTGCGCGTGTTGCAGACTGTCGCCACGGCCCGCGCCACGATACGTTAGCCGCCTGCCGCGCCGCCGCAGCGTCACGCGGGCGCCGCGCATCGGGCGCCCAAGCGCTTTCCACGCCGTCGACGGCCTTGCATCACGCCGTTCGCGGCGCTGCCCCGCTTCATCGGACTGCCTCACTGGACTCGCAACAAGCATGCTGCCTGCACACAAACACACTCTCGAAACCCTGTTGACCGACGTGGTCAAGCAGGTCGCCCAGGCGACGCAAGGTGAATCCGAAGCCGCGTTCATCGCGCCCGCCATCACGCTCGAACGGCCGAAGGTTGCCGCGCACGGCGACGTCGCGTGCAACGTCGCGATGCAGCTCGCCAAGCCGCTGCGCGCGAACCCGCGCCAGCTCGCGCAGCAGGTCGTCGATGCGCTGCTCGCGCATCCGCTCGCCAAAGGCCTCGTCGACAGCGCCGAAGTGGCGGGTCCGGGCTTCATCAACCTGCGTCTGTCGGCGGCTTCCAAGCAGGCCGTGATCGCCGCCGTGTTCGAGCAACGCGAAACCTTCGGCCGCTCGCAGCGCGACGCCGGCAAGCGCGTGCTGGTCGAGTTCGTTTCGGCCAATCCGACCGGCCCGCTGCACGTCGGCCACGGCCGCCAGGCCGCGCTCGGCGATGCGACGTCGAACGTGCTCGCGTCGCAAGGCTACGACGTGCACCGCGAGTTCTACTACAACGACGCCGGCGTGCAGATCGGCAATCTCGCCATCTCGACGCAGGCGCGCGCCCGTGGCCTGAAACCGGGCGACGCAGGCTGGCCCGAAGCCGCGTACAACGGCGAATACATCGCTGACATCGCGCGCGACTACCTGAACGGCGAGACCGTCTCTGCCAGCGACGGCGAACCCGTCAAGGGCGCGGGCGACGTCGAAGACCTCGAAGCGATTCGCCGTTTCGCCGTCGCGTATCTGCGTCATGAGCAGGATATGGACCTGCAGGCGTTCGGCGTGAAGTTCGACCAGTACTACCTCGAATCGTCGCTGTACAAGGAAGGCCGCGTCGAGAAAACCGTGAGCGAACTGATCGCGGCCGGCAAAACCTACGAGCAGGAAGGCGCGCTGTGGCTGCGCACCACCGACGACGGCGACGACAAAGACCGCGTAATGCGCAAGTCCGACGGCACGTACACGTACTTCGTGCCCGACGTCGCGTATCACGAGACGAAGTGGGAACGCGGCTTCACCAAGGTCATCAACATCCAGGGCTCGGACCACCACGGCACGATCGCGCGCGTGCGCGCCGGGCTGCAGGGTCTTGGCATCGGCATTCCGAAGGGCTATCCCGACTACGTGCTGCACAAGATGGTCACCGTGATGCGCGACGGCCAGGAAGTGAAAATCTCGAAGCGCGCGGGCAGCTATGTGACCGTGCGCGATCTGATCGAATGGTCGGGCGGCGCGCTGCCGGGCCAGGAGGCCTCGCCCGACCTGCTCGACGAAGAAACGATCCGCCGCGGCCGCGACGCCGTGCGCTTCTTCCTGATCTCACGCAAGGCCGACACGGAGTTCGTGTTCGACGTCGATCTCGCGCTCAAGCAGAACGACGAGAACCCGGTGTACTACGTGCAGTACGCGCACGCGCGCATCTGCTCGGTGATCAACGAATGGAAGTCGCGCTACGGCGCCGATGAAGCCGTGCTGCCGTCCGTCAGTCTCGCGCCGCTCGACAGCGAGCGCGCGATGGCCCTGCTGCAGAAGCTCGCCGAATACCCCGACATGCTCACCCATGCCGCCGACGAGCTTGCGCCGCATGCCGTCGCGTTCTATCTGCGCGACCTCGCAGGCGAATTTCACTCGTTCTACAATGCCGAACGCGTTCTCGTCGACGACGAAGCGCCGCGCAACGCGCGCATCGCGCTGCTCGCGGCGACGCGCCAGGTGCTGGCTAACGGCCTTGCTGTGATCGGCGTGTCGGCACCCGCAAAAATGTAATCTCCGCGCGGTTCAATTGAACTTAATTGGGACGATACAAAGATGACCGTCGTTATAATCGACGGTCATTCCAGATTTCCTTTTGCAGGTGAATTAGACGATGGCAAAACCACGCCGCACTACAAAGCAGTCGAAACAAACCGGGGGCACTTTTCTCGGTATCGTGCTGGGCCTGATCGTCGGCCTGGCCATCGCGGTGGTGGTGGCGCTCTACATCACGCGCGCACCGACGCCGTTCGTTGCGAAGGTCGCGCCGCCCGCTGCGTCCGATAGCGGCGCAAGCCAGCCGCAATACGACCCGAACCGTCCGCTGCAAGGCAAGACCCCCGGCCAGCCGGTGCCGCAAGCTGCGCAACCCGCGCCGCCCAACACCGCGCCAGGCCAGACCACGAACCAGACCCAGACGTCGGGCATGCTCGAAGAGCCGCAGATCGTCGAAGTGCCGCCGTCGAACAACGGCGTCGCCGTCGCGCCGAAGCCCGCGCAGGACAACGGTGCCAACAACGGCACGACCACGGCAGCCATTCCGCCGAAGAAGGCGCCGAACCCGACCAGCGCACCCGCCACGACGGCCAGCAACGCGCCGACGCAGCCGCCCAAGGCCGGCTCGACGCCGAACGCCAACGCCGCGCCGCCCGCCGCGAACGACGCGAACACCGGCTATCTGCTGCAGGTCGGCGCCTACAAGACGTCCGCCGACGCCGAACAGCAGCGCGCGCGCCTCGCGTTCCAGGGCTTCGAATCGAAGGTCACGCAGCGCGATGCGGGTGGTGTGACGTACTATCGCGTGCGTATCGGCCCGTTCTCGAAGTTCGAGGACATGAACACCACGCGTCAGCGTCTTTCGGATGCGGGCGTCGATACGGCCGTGATCCGCTTCACCAAGCAGTGATTCACATTCGGTAATGCATTGTCATGCGCCGCCGCTGAACCTTCGGCGCGCGGCGCAAGTCTCAGGTGCGGCAGTCTGCCGTCGAATCCGTAGCGGTCGCGGCGCGCAACAGCCGGCCACCGTTACTTTCCCTGATTGGGTTCACAAGACATGAAAAAACTGCTCAGCATTCTTTTCCTTTCGATCGGTCTCGTCGCGAGCGCGGTGCAAGCGGCGCCTGCCGCGCCCGTCGCCGGCAAGGACTACACGGTGCTGTCCACGCCGCAGCCCGTCGAAGCACCTGCCGGCAAGATCGAAGTCATCGAGTTCATGTGGTACGGCTGCCCGCACTGCAACGAGTTCGACCCGTATCTCGAAGCGTGGGTCAAGAAGCAGGGCCCGGACGTCGTGTTCAAGCGCGTGCCCGTTGCGTTCCGCGACGACTTCATTCCGCACTCGAAGCTCTATCACGCAGTGGATGCGCTCGGCCTTGCCAATCAGCTCACGCCGGACATCTTCCACGAAATCCACGTCAACAAGAACTATCTGCTGACGCCGGAAGACCAGGCCAAATTCCTCAAGACGAAGGGTGTCGATCCGAAGAAGTTCATGGACGCGTACAACTCGTTCTCGACGCAGAGCGCGATCCAGCGCGACAAGAAGCTGCTCGAAGACTTCAAGATCGACGGCGTGCCGACGCTGGCCGTGCAGGGCAAGTACGAAACGGGTCCGGCGCAGACCAACAGCCTGCCGGGCACGATTCAGGTACTCGACTACCTGGTTGCGCAGGTTCGCGCCAAGAAGATGTAATTCGGTTCGCACGCGCCGCATGAATTCACCATTGAAGGTTTTCATCACCGGCGCGTCCAGCGGTATCGGCGAAGCGCTCGCCGCCGACTATGCGCGGCGCGGCGCGATTCTCGGCCTCGTCGCCCGTCGGGGCGACGCGCTCGCCGCCTTCCAGCAGTCCCATCCCCAGAACGCAATCTCCGTGTATTCCGTCGATGTCCGGGATGCGGAGGCGCTCGCGCAGGCCGCGCAGCAGTTCATCGCCGAGCACGGCTGCCCCGACATCGTGATCGCGAATGCGGGCATCAGCCGCGGCGCCGTCACGGGCCACGGCGATCTGCAAACGTTTCGCGACGTGATGGACGTCAACTACTTCGGCATGGTCGCGACCTTCGAGCCGTTCGCGCAAGCAATGGTCGATGCGCGCAAGGGCGCCCTCGTCGGTATTGCGAGCGTCGCCGGCGTGCGGGGGTTGCCGGGTTCGGGCGCCTATAGCGCGTCGAAATCGGCGGCGGCGAAGTATCTGGAAGCGCTGCGCGTCGAGATGCGGCCGTTCGGCGTGTCGGTGGTGACGATCGCGCCGGGCTATATCCGCACCCCGATGACGGCGCACAATCCGTACGCGATGCCCTTCCTGATGGATGCGGACCGCTTCGCCGCAAAAGTCGCCGATGCGATCGCGCGCAAAAAACGCTTCGCGACCTTCCCGTGGCAGATGCGCCTCGTGTCCATGCTGCTGCACGTCGCGCCTCGCTGGCTGTACGACGCCGTCTTCGAAAAGGCTCCGCGCAAGCCGCGCGCAGCGCAGTAGAGCATGCGCACGCGTGACTTCGATGCAGCCGGTGTCGAGCACGCGAAAGCGGAACGCGGTGCGCGCATCGTGTCGCTGGTGCCGAGCATCACCGAACTTCTCTTTGCCTTGAAGCTGGATGCGCAGATCGTCGGGCGCACGGGTTTTTGCGTGCATCCGCGCGACAAGGTGCGCCGTGTGCCAAAAGTCGGCGGTACGAAAGCCGTGAAGATCGACGCCGTGCGCGCGCTGCAACCCACACATGTCATCGTGAATATCGACGAGAACGAGCGCGCAACTGTCGAACAGTTGCGCGAGTTCGTGCCGCATGTCGTCGTCACGCATCCCTTGGCGCCCGAGGACAACTTCGCGCTGTATGCGCTGCTCGGCGCGATTTTCGATCGCGACGACGAAGCGCGCGCGTTGGGCGTCCAGCTTCAGACGCAACTGGATGCATGCGCATCGCGCGAATGGCCGCAGCAAACCGTGCTGTACGCAATCTGGCGCGAGCCGTGGATGACCGTCGCGCGCGACACCTATATCTCGGCGATGCTACGCCTCGTGAACTGGCAGACGCTGCCCGATGTGCGCGGCGGCGCAACGGGCGCGGCGCGGTATCCTTCGTTCGATCTGGACGCCGCGTGGCTCGCTCAGGCCGACCGCGTGCTGCTGTCGAGCGAGCCGTATCGCTTCACCCAGCAACATTGCGACGCTCTCTCGCAGGATGCACGCCTCGCGGGCAAACGGATCGGGCTGGTCGACAGCGAGCAGGTGTCGTGGTACGGCTCGCGCGCGATCGACGGCATCGCGTATCTTCTGGACTACGCCAGCCGTTAGCGCGTATCCGCCGCCATATGGATATGCAGATTCAATTGTTGTCGCTGCTGAAAGCGTTCGATAAGCTTGCGCCAGAGCCGGCGAGACGCGCAGCACCGCAGTCACGTACGCCTGCACCGAAACCGTATCAGAATCAGTTTGCGTGAAAGCACCCGCCCGGAGCGCGCGTCGTGAGCAGCCAACGCACGACGCCGCCCCGCCACGAACAATTCGAAATCCCGGGAGATCTTATGCGTTTCAAGTTGCTTGCCGCCGCCGCGGCGCTGACGGCCCTCGCCACCGTGCCCGCGCTGGCCGTCGCGAAGCCGCTCACCGTTTGCACGGAATCGAGCCCGGACGGCTTCGACGTCGTCCAGTACAACTCACTCGTCACGACCAACGCATCGGCGGATGTGATTTTCAATTCGCTCGTGTCGTACGACGAAGCGGCGAAGAAAGTCGTGCCGTCGCTCGCCGACAAGTGGGATGTGAGCACCGACGGCCTCACCTACACGTTCCATCTGCGTCCGAACGTGCAGTTCCAGACCACCGACTATTTCAAGCCCACGCGCGCGCTGAACGCCGACGACGTCGTCTTCACGTTCAGCCGCATGCTCGACGACAACAATCCGTGGCACAAGGTCGCGGGCGCGAGCGGCTTTCCGCACGCGCAGTCGATGGGTCTCGTGAAGCTGATCAAGGCGGTGTCGAAGGTCGACGACAACACGGTGAAGTTCGAACTGAACGAGCCGAACGCGACCTTCGTGTCGATCCTGACGATGGGCTTCGCGTCGATCTATTCGGCCGAATACGCAGACCAGTTGCTGAAGGCGGGCAAACAGGCCGACCTGAACGCGAAGCCTATCGGCACGGGCCCGTTCGTGCTGAAGGGCTACACGAAGGATTCGATCATCCGCTATGACGTGAACCCGTCGTACTGGGGCGCGAAGCCGAAGATCGACCGTCTGATCTACGCGATCACGCCCGATGCCGCCGTGCGCGCGCAAAAGGTGAAGGCGGGCGAATGCCAGATCGCGCTGTCGCCGAAACCGCAGGATGTCGCCGACGCAAAGCAGGACAAATCGCTCGCCGTCGTGCAGACGCCCGCGTTCATGACGGCGTTCGTCGCGCTGAACACGCAGAAGAAGCCGCTCGATAATCAAAAGGTGCGCGCGGCGCTGAACATGGCGTTCGATCGCACGTCGTACCTGAAAGCCGTGTTCGACAACACGGCAACGCCTGCCACCAATCCGTATCCGCCGAATACCTGGAGCTACGACAAGGCCGTCAAGCCGTGGCCGTACGACGCGGAGAAGGCGAAGAAACTGCTCGCCGAAGCGGGCTACCCGAACGGCTTCGAAACGACGATCTGGGTACGGCCGAACGGCAGCGTGCTGAATCCGAATCCGAAGGCCGGGGCGGAAATGCTGCAGGCGGACTTCGCGAAAATCGGCGTGAAGGCCGAGGTGAAAGTGATCGAATGGGGCGAATTGATCAAGCAGGCCAAGCAGGGACAGCACGACACGCTGTTCATGGGCTGGGCCGGCGACAACGGCGACCCCGACAACTATCTGTCGCCGCTGTTCAGCTGCAATGCGGTGAAGTCAGGGATCAACTTCGCGCGGTATTGCGACCCCGAACTCGACAAGCTGATCGCGCAAGGCAAAGAGACGGCGGATCAGGGCAAGCGCACGAAAGCGTATGAAGCCGCGCAGCAGATCATTCACGATGCCGCGCTGTGGATTCCGCTCGGTTATCCGACCGCGGCGGCGATCACGCGGACGAACGTGAGCGGGTATCACGTGAGCCCGTTTGGCCGCCAGAATTTTGGGGCGGTGGTGGTGCAGTAAGCGGCATTGCGCTTCACACCATGAAAAAAGCCCGGCCTGCAAGATGCGGCCGGGCTTTTTGTTTGGGGTAGTGAAGTGGCTCGGGCGCATCGCGTGCGCCGAACACTTTCACCATAAAATCAAATTTAGCCCGCGTTACTTCGCGTTTATGACGATTCGGGCAATTTCCAAGTTCTTCTGAGGTGTGTCTGCAAGGCACGGATTCATGCCCAGCCCGGACTCTCACCGTGTGATGCAAACGGCCTAGCTGACCTCGCCCTCGAACCGGATCACCCCGTCCTCCCCCAACACCCGCTTCAATTCGCCCTGAAGCCACAGCAGATGCAAATGCGCGAGCGCTTCGCCCATCGCAAACGTCATCTGATGAATATCGAGTTCCCGCCTGAACATGATGGGAACGATATCCGCCGCGCTACACGGCTTCTGGGCGCACGCTTCACGCACTTCCGCCAGCCGCGCCGCATGGTGATCGCGCAACTGTCCGATGCGCGTATGCAGACCGCGAAACGGCTTGCCATGCGAAGGCAGCACGAGCGTATCCGGCGCCATCGTTTCATAACGCCCAAGCGAACCGAGATACAGCGCCAGCGGATTGCCTTCCGGCTCGATGTCGAATACCGATACGTTCGTCGAAATGCGCGGCAACACCATATCGCCGGAAATGAGCACGCCGTCCGCTTCCGCGTGCAAGGCACAATGCTCCGGCGAATGACCGAAGCCCGTCACGACCCGCCACGTCCGCCCGCCGATCGACAGCGCATCGCCGTCGCGCATGCGCCGGTATTGCCCCGGCACGGCCGGTACCAGGTTCGCGTAATAACTCTTGCGGTTGCGCAGTTTGTCGAGCGACGCCTCGTCGCGCAGTCCATGCCGCGCGAAGTGCCGCGCCGCGCCCTCGCCGCCCGCGTTCGAGCCGTCGCCCGCCGCCATTACGCGGCCCAGCATGTACTCGCCGAGGGTGATCCACAGACGCACGTTCCAGCGCTTCTTCTCGCCGCCCTCGCACAACCAGTCCGCGAGCCCGAGGTGATCCGGATGACAATGCGTGACGATCACGCGCAGCACGGGCAGGCCTTCGAGCGCCGTGTCGAATAGCGTTTCCCAGTTCGCCTTGATCTCGTCCGAAGCGATCCCGCAATCGACGATCGTCCAGCCCTTCTGCCCGTCGATTTCGTCGCGCAGCAGCCAGAGGTTGATGTGGTTCAGCGCGAACGGCAACGGCATGCGCAGCCAGTAGACGCCCGGCGCGACTTCCTGCGTCATGCCGGCGGCGGGCATCTGGTCCGCGAATGGATAGTCGAGTTGGTGTTCGAGAGCATTCATCGTGGGGTTTCCTTCGTCGGCGGCACGGTCGGTTACATGAAGCGGCCATGCGCGTGGTTGCGCTTTGTTCAGCTTGACGATAACGTAAACGTCGATTCTAGCGTTCAATCCGTTTTTGTGCCCGGCCCGTCTGAACCGATCGGACAGATCGGACCGACCGGACAGGCCGACCCAGACCCAACGATGAACACCCAATACACGATTACCGAACTGGCCCGCGAATTCGACGTGACGCCGCGCGCGATCCGCTTTTACGAGGACCAGGGTTTACTCTCACCGAGCCGCGAGGGCTCGAGCGGATTGCGCCGCGTGTACTCGGGCCGCGACCGCACACGGCTGCGGCTGACCTTGCGCGGCAAGCGGCTGGGGTTCACGTTGTCGGAAATTCGCGATCTGCTCGACCTGTACGATTCTCCGACGGACACCCAACCGCAGTTGCAGGCGTTCCTCGCGACGGTGGTCCGACATCGCGAAGTGCTGGAACGTCAGCGCGAAGACCTCAACGCGACGCTCGAAGATCTCGCCCAATACGAAGCGCAGGCGCGTGCGCTGCTCGAAAGCGGCACGCGCGGCGACGGCTACAGCGACGCAGAGAAACTCGCGCACGAAGATACGAAGGCAAGCTGAAAGAAAAATCCTGATCGGAAGATCGGACGCCAAACACGACAGTTGGCGCGGCGTTGCGTGAAGATGCGCCGAACGCCATGCAACATGCTTCAAACAGCCATGCGTCGGCGCCGTGCTCAAAAGGCCTGAAGGCGTCTCGCAAGCTCACGCGGGCGATACAATCGCAGGGGTCTTCACGACATTGAGCGAACACTGAGCGAATGCACGGTCGACATGAATCACTTTCCCAAACTGCTGTCGTCACAGATCGGCTTCGACGTCGCGGAGGCGCTACTCGCGGGGTTCGACCGACATTACCGGATCTTCCGTGAAGCGGCCGTCCACGCGAAAGACCTGTTCGAAGCCGCCGACTGGCACGGCCTGCAGAAGCTCGCGCGCGACCGGATCACATCGTATGACGAGCGCGTGCGCGAATGCATCGAACAGCTCGAGGACGAATACGACGCCGAGAGCATCGACGACGATGTGTGGCAGCAGATCAAGCTGCACTACATCGGCCTTCTGACGTCGCACCGCCAGCCCGAATGCGCCGAGACGTTCTTCAATTCGGTGTGCTGCCAGATACTGCATCGCTCGTACTTCAACAATGATTTCATCTTCGTGCGGCCCGCGATTTCGACCGAGTACATCGAGAACGACGAGCCGGCCGCGAAGCCGACGTATCGTGCGTATTACCCCGGCAGGGACGGTCTCGCCGTCACGCTGGAACGCATCGTCACGAATTTCCAGCTGAACCCGCCGTTCGAAAACCTGACGCGCGACGTCGGATGCGTGATTCAGGCACTGCACGACAATTTCGGCCCCTTCAACGAAGCGCCGAATTTCCAGATTCACGTGCTGTCGTCGCTGTTCTTCCGCAACAAGGCGGCGTATGTCATCGGGCGCATCATCAACGGCGACACGATGGTGCCGTTCGCATTGCCGATCCATCACGTGAAGCCCGGCCTGCTCGCGCTCGATGCGCTGCTGTGCAAGCGCGACCAGTTGCTGATCATCTTCAGCTTCGCGCATTCGTACTTCCTCGTCGATATGGAAGTGCCGTCCGCGTATGTGGCGTTCCTCGGCAGCATTCTTTTGGGCAAACCGAAGGCGGAGATTTATACGTCGGTGGGCTTGCAGAAGCAGGGCAAGAATCTCTTCTATCGCGATCTGCTACAGCATCTGAAGCATTCGAGCGACCAGTTCATCATCGCGCCCGGCATCAAGGGCATGGTGATGCTCGTGTTCACGCTGCCGTCGTTTCCATACGTGTTCAAGCTGATCAAAGATTCATTCCCGCCGCCGAAGGAAACGACGCGCGAACAGGTATTGGGCAAGTATCAGCTCGTCAAACGCCATGACCGTCTGGGTCGCATGGCCGACACGCTCGAATATTCGAGCGTCGCACTGCCGCTGTCGAGGCTCGATCACGCGCTCATTCGCGAGCTCGAAAAGGACGCGCCGTCGATGCTCGAATACGAAGGCGACAATCTCGTCATCAGGCATCTGTATATCGAGCGGCGCATGGTGCCGCTGAACATTTTCCTGCAGAACGGCACCGATGCCGACGTCGAGCACGGCATCCGCGAGTACGGCAACGCGGTGAAAGAACTGATGCAGGCCAACATCTTTCCCGGCGACATGCTGTACAAGAACTTCGGCGTCACGCGGCACGGGCGCGTCGTGTTCTACGACTACGACGAGATCGAATATCTCACCGATTGCAACGTGCGCGCCGTGCCGCCGCCGCGCAACGAGGAAGACGAAATGTCGGGCGAGCCGTGGTACACGGTCGGTCCGCACGACATTTTTCCGGAGACGTACAACACGTTTTTGCTCGGCGACACGCGCGTGCGCGAATATTTCCTCAAGCATCACGCGGATTTCTTCGACCCGGCGCTCTGGCAAAAGCACAAGGATCACATCCTTCGCGGCGAGTTGCCCGACTTCTATCCGTACGACGGCAGCCTCCGGTTTTCCGTGCGCTATCCGGAACGGTTCGCGGCGGATCAGAATCACGCCGCCAATGCATCTACCCCGCCGACGGTGCGCGTAGCATGAAAGCGCGCGCCGTCCACGATTGAACAACATCAAACAACCAGATTTACGTCGGAACGAATCATGACTATGAACGCCTCTGCTACTGAACATCCCCTCGCCCATCTGTTCGCGAACAACGATGCATGGGTCTCGCACAAGCTCGAAGAGGACCCCGAGTTTTTCTCGCGGCTCGCGCATCAGCAGGCGCCCGAGTATCTGTGGATCGGTTGCGCGGATTCGCGCGTGCCCGCCAACGAGATCATCGGCCTGCCGCCGGGTGAAGTGTTCGTTCACCGCAATATCGCCAACGTCGTCGTGCACTCGGACCTCAACTGTCTGTCCGTGGTCCAGTTCGCCGTCGATCTGTTGAAGATCAAGCACATCATGGTAGTCGGCCACTACGGCTGCTCGGGCGTCGGCGCGGCGCTGCACGGCCGGCGCGTCGGTCTCGCCGACAACTGGCTGCATCACGTGCAGGACGTGCGCTCGAAGCACGCCGCGCTGCTCGAGCAATGGCCGATGGGCGAAGCGCGGCATCGCCGCCTGGTCGAACTGAACACGATCGAACAGGTCGTCAACGTGTGCCGCACGACGATCATCAACGACGCATGGGCGCGTGGCCAGGACCTCACCATCCACGGTTGGGTGTATGGCGTGCATGACGGCCGCGTGCGCGATCTCGGCATGACGGTCAAAGATCCGTCGAAGCTGGAGGAGACCTACACCAGCTGCGTCAAGGCCGTTTCCGCGAGCCGCGCGCACACGGCTGACAACGACGTGGTCGCCGCCGACGCCGAAAAGCTCGGCGACGTGGCCGCGGTCGTTCACGGTGTTATCAAGGAGCTAAAACATGAGTGAGACAAGCAAGGACCCGATCGTCATCGTTTCCGTCGCGCGTACGCCGATGGCCGCGTTCCAGGGCGAGTTCGCGTCGCTGACGGCGCCGCAACTGGGCGCGATCGCGATCAAGGCCGCCGTCGAGCGCGCGGGACTCAAGCCGGAACAGGTCGAGGAAGCCGTGATGGGCTGCGTGCTGCCCGCGGGCCAGGGCCAGGCGCCCGCGCGCCAGGCGGCGCTCGGCGCAGGGCTGCCGCTATCGACAGGCTCGACGACGGTCAACAAGATGTGCGGCTCCGGCATGCGCGCCGCCATGTTCGCGCACGACATGCTCACGGCCGGCTCCGCCGACGTGATCGTCGCGGGTGGCATGGAGAGCATGACGAACGCGCCGTATCTGCTGCCGAAGGCGCGTGGCGGCATGCGCATGGGCCACGGCCAGGTGATGGACCACATGTTCCTCGACGGCCTCGAAGACGCCTACGAAAAGGGCCGTCTGATGGGCACATTCGCCGAAGAGTGCGCGGGCTCGTACGATTTCACGCGCGAGGCGCAGGACAAATTCGCCATCGAATCGCTGACGCGCGCGAAGCGCGCCAATGAAGACGGCTCGTTCGCGTGGGAAATCGCGCCCGTTACGCTCGAAGGCAAGAAAGGCAGCGTGACGGTCGAGCGCGACGAACAGCCATTCAAGGCGAATCCCGACAAGATTCCGACGCTCAAGCCCGCGTTCAGCAAAACGGGCACGGTGACGGCCGCGAACTCGTCGTCGATCAGCGACGGTGCGGCCGCGCTCGTGATGATGCGTGAATCGACCGCGAACCGGCTCGGCGTGAAGCCGCTCGCGCGCGTCGTCGGCCATGCCACGTTTGCGCAGGAACCCGCCAGGTTCACCACGGCGCCCGTCGGCGCGATTCGCAAGCTGTTCGACAAGAACGGCTGGAAAGCGCAGGACGTCGACCTGTACGAAATCAACGAAGCGTTCGCCGTGGTCACGATGGCCGCGATGAAAGAGCACGGCCTGCCGCACGACAAGGTCAACGTGAACGGAGGCGCGTGCGCGCTCGGCCACCCGATCGGCGCATCGGGCGCGCGCATCCTCGTCACGCTGATCGGCGCGCTGAAAAAGCGCGGCCTGAAACGCGGCGTCGCGAGCCTGTGCATCGGCGGCGGCGAAGCGACGGCGATGGGTGTCGAACTGGTCTGACGCATCGTTCGGATGGTGGCGCGCGGCGGCCCGCGCGCCACGAGACACGACAGGACATCTCATGAAGACAGTGTTGATCGTAGGCGCGTCGCGCGGCATCGGACGCGAGTTCGTGAAGCAGTATCGGCACGACGGCTGGCGTGTGCTCGCCACCGCGCGTGACGAGGCGTCGCTGGGCGAGCTCGTCGCGCTCGGCGCCGAAGCGTTTTCGCTCGATGTCGCCGCGCCCGAGGACATTGCCGCGCTCGGCTGGAAGCTGGACGGCGAGCGGCTCGATGCGGCCGTGATCGTGTCGGGCGTGTACGGGCCGCAGACGGAAGGCGTGGAAACCGTCACCGCCGACGACTTCGACTTCGTGATGACGACCAACGTGCGCGGGCCGATGCAGCTGATCCCCGTTCTGCTGCCGCTCGTCGAGGACGCACGCGGCGTGCTGGCCGTGCTGTCGAGCCGGATGGGCAGCATCGGCGAGACGACGGGCACCACGGGCTGGCTGTATCGCGCGAGCAAGGCGGCGCTCAACGACGTGCTGAAGGTGACGTCGCTGCAGACGCGCCACGCGACCTGCGTGTCGCTGCATCCGGGCTGGGTGCGCACCGACATGGGCGGCGCATCGGCTGCCCTCGATCCCGCCCATAGCGTGCGCGGCATGCGCGAAGTGCTGGCGCAGGCGGCCAGCACGCCGCATCTCTTTCACGGCCGGTTCTTCCAGTACGACGGCACGGCGATCGACTGGTAACGGCAAACAACACACGAATAATCAGGAGACACCCGCATGTTGCTCGATCAGGACCACCTGATGATCCGCGACGCGGTACGCACTTTCGTGCGCGATGCCGTGACGCCGAATGCGGCGCGATGGGACCGCGAGCGCACGTTTCCCGCCGACGTGCATCGCCAACTCGCCGAACTCGGCGCGTACGGCGTGCTGGTGCCGGAGGAATACGGCGGCGCCGGGCTCGATGCGCTCGCGCTCGCGCTGATACTCGAAGAGATCGCGGCGGGCGACGGTGGCACGTCGACGGCGATTTCCGTCAACAACTGCCCCGTCTGCAGCATTCTTCTGGCGTACGGCAACGAGCAGCAAAAACGCGACTGGCTCACGCCGCTCGCGCGCGGCGAGATGCTCGGCGCGTTCTGCCTCACCGAACCGCAGGCGGGCTCCGATGCCTCGGCATTGCGCACCACGGCTACCCGCGACGGCGACTGCTACGTGCTCAACGGCGTCAAGCAGTTCATCACGAGCGGCAAGAACGGCAATGTCGCTATCGTGATGGCCGTCACGGACAAAAGCGCCGGCAAGCGCGGCATCAGCGCGTTCATCGTGCCGACGGACACGCCCGGTTATGTCGTCGCGCGGTTAGAGGAAAAACTCGGGCAGCATTCGTCCGATACCGCGCAGATCGTCTTCGACAATTGCCGCGTGCCGGCCGCGCACCTGATCGGCGCGGAAGGCGAAGGCTACCGGATCGCGCTGTCGGGGCTCGAAGGCGGGCGTATCGGCATTGCTGCGCAGAGCGTCGGCATGGCGCGCGCGGCGCTCGAAGCGGCCCTCGCTTACGCAAAGGAGCGCGAAAGCTTCGGGCAGACGCTCTTCGCGCACCAGGCCGTGCAATTCCGTCTCGCCGACATGGCGACGCAACTCGAAGCGGCGCGCCAGTTGATCTGGCACGCGGCGTCGCTGAAGGACGCGGGCCGGCCATGTCTGACGGAAGCGGCCATGGCCAAACTGTTCGCCTCCGAGGCTGCGGAGCGCATCTGTTCGGCCGCGCTGCAGATTCACGGCGGCTACGGCTATCTGAGCGACTTTCCCGTCGAACGCATTTATCGCGATGTTCGCGTCTGCCAGATCTACGAAGGCACAAGCGATATCCAAAAGATTCTCATCGCACGCGGACTGAGCTGAACCCTTCTCAATCTTCCATGACGGCATCAACACAACAACGTCCGACCGATTGCCCTTGCGGCGGCGCCGCGCCGAACCGGCGTGATTCGGACAAGCCGCCGCGGTTCGCGGATTGCTGCGGCCGGTTCATCGACGGCGGCGCGGCCGCGCCGACTGCGCTCGAATTGATGCGCTCCCGCTATAGCGCCTACGTGCTCGGCGAATCCCAATATTTGCGCGAAACGTGGGCGCCGCAAACCTGCCCCGCCGATCTCGACGTCGACCCCAGCGCCGCCGACGCACCCCGCTGGCTAGGTCTGCAGATCAAACGCTTCACGCCGCTCGACGCCACGCACGCTGAAGTGGAATTCGTCGCGCGCTACAAAGTGGGTGGGCGGGCGCATCGGCTGCACGAATCCAGCCGCTTCAGCAGAGGGGAAGACGGGCAATGGCGTTACGTCGATGGCGATGTAAGCGATCGCTGACGCCCGTATTCCGGTTGCGCTGCAACAACGTATCAAGCCTCCCTTACATTTCTCAAATAAGGGACATTTCTGTAAGAAAATCAACGTGTTGGGCGCGCGCCACGTCCCTCAATTACCCATTCTTTCCGAATCGCCGCTGAAACCCGCTCCGAACGGCGCCGTGCACATCCGACAAAAGGAAATTCGTGGCGCAAGGGGTTTGTACTGAATTGCACAAATATAAATTGTCGTGCCAGGATGAGCCTCACAGATGTTGCAGCGCTCCGTAGCGAGGTGGCGGTCCACCGCTCCCGCAGGATGTCCAGACGCACCGCCTGCTGACTCTTCAGCGGGCACGCGATCAGGGGCATCGCGAGGCGCTCAATTCGACGCGTGGGGTCGCGTCGACCGGGTTCGGTTCATTCCAATGCGGTCTTGATCTATCTAAGTGCGTGTCCACGCACCGTACGATATTTTTGACCCTTGTTTTGGTGTGTCACCGTACCGAAATCCGTTCTACGGGGAACCGTAGAGAAGGTTCGGGCGTTTTTGAGAGCAGGTGTTGCGGATGGTGTTCAGCAAAGTTCTGACGGTATGTGCGATCTCGGCGGCCTTCGTGGCGAGCGCCGTGACGACCGCGCACGCGGACCCGCTCGCGGACGTCGAAGGCGGCCCGCTGGGCCGCGCCCAGGTGCAACGCCTCGCGCTCGATGAAGATGGCTATCTGCCCGTCGTCAAGCTGAGCGAACAGATCGTCCGCATTCCCGTCGCCGCCGACGGCGATGTCACCCTCGAAACGACCATCTACAAGCCCGAAGGTCCGGGCCCGTTCCCGATGGTCGTGTTCAACCACGGCAAGATTCACGGCGATCCGCGCATGCAGACGCGTAGCGATCCCGTGTCGCTGGCGCGCGAATTCGTGCGCCGCGGCTACGTCGTGGTCGCACCGAACCGCCAGGGCTTTGCCGATTCGGGCGGCACCTATGTACAGGACGGCTGCGACGTAACGCGCAACGGCATGAGCCAGGCCGCCGACGTCGCGACGACCGTCGACTACATGTCGAAGCAAAGCTATGTGGACGCGAAGCACATCGTGGTGGCGGGCACCTCGCATGGCGGCCTCGCGACGATTGCCTACGGCACGAACGCCGCGTCCGGCGTGCGCGGGCTGATCAATTTCTCCGGCGGCCTGCGCCAGGACGCCTGCACCGACTGGCAAGGCAATCTGACGCACGCCTTCGGCACGTACGGTGAAAAGACACGTGTGCCGTCGCTGTGGCTGTACGGCGACAACGACTCGATCTGGCCGTCCACACTCGTTTCGAAGATGTACGCGGCATATACCGATAACGCGCAGGGCAAGGGCGCGACGGCGAAAATGGTCGATTTCGGTTCGTACAAGAATGACGCTCACCGTCTGGTCGGCGATCGCGACGGCGTGCAGGTCTGGTGGCCGTCCGTCGAAGCGTTCCTTGCGCGCGTCGGCATGCCGACAGGTGTCCAGTATCGCGTCGCCGAGCCGACGCAACCGAAGGCGACGCATTTCGCGTCGATCGACGCCGTCGACTCCGTGCCTTTCGTGGACGAAGCGGGCCGCGCAGGCTATCGCAACTTCCTGCATCAGTATCCGAGCCGCGCGTTCGCCGTGTCCGATTCGGGCGCGTGGTCGTGGGCGGAAGGCGGTGACGATCCGATGTCCGTGGCCGTCGCCAACTGCCAGAAGCAGAGCGCGGACCCGTGCCACCTGTACGCGGTCAACGACGCCGTCGTGTGGAAAGACGGCGCAACCCGAACGGCCGACGCCGACTCGCCTTCGAAGGACGGCAGCAAGCCCGCACTGGCTAGCCGCTGATTCCGTCTCCGCCCGTTGCGTGTAGCGCGACGGGCAACACCTCCAGACTTCCGCCGCATTTCGAGCACGCGTCCCAGCTGCGTACGGCGTGCTTGCGCAAGCGCAGCGCGTGAACTGCGCGAAGCGCTTCGTCGCCGCTTCGTCCACCGCCGTCCAAACGAGCCAGTCATCAACTTGTTCGATCGATCGCTACGCTGGCGTGCGCAATCTTTGTCAGCTCGTCCAGCACAGGCCGCCAGATCGCACGCGAGCTTGTCGAGCCCGCATCCGTCGCGCCTTTGACGCGCGCCCGCTGCACACCGCCCTCTGCACCCTGCCAGCACGCCCTCCGCCACAAGCGTTCCCCGATACAGCACTGAAAACGCCGACATGCGGTCAGAATTTTTTCACAGGGGGCCCATGACTTTGCCGTCGTCATCTACGGCCATTTGCGGTCTTTGAAATCGAACGGTCGCGAGCTGTCGCGAACCACCAAAAATCGCACGCAGGTCCTTGAAAACAGGGCGTTTTCAGATAGTGCATCGCAGCGGAGTTCGCGCTAATCTCACCTCCTCTGTCGCAAAAAAGGCGTGCTGCGGAGGCACTGCAAGCCTTTGCAGCACATCGTCGCGGCAGCCAATCCGACGCGCGGAAAACGCCCGCAGTCGCCGTCTCCGGCGCGCTGCCAGTCACGCTTCCCGTCGATGGATTTCAGGTGGACCTCAACCGTCCCGATTCGCCAGCAGCATTTGCATGACCGACACGCAAGACGCGCCGCACCGCCAACGCCCGCGCCCTGCCCGGTTCATGTCCGGAGCAGTTTTGAATACACAGGCAAACGAAGACTGGATCGCCCGCAGCCTGCGCGCTGTGTGGCATCCCTGTACGCAGATGAAGCATCACGAGCGCTATCCGCTCGTGGCCGTATCGCGCGGCGCCGGCGCGTGGCTTTACGACCGCGCCGGACACCGCTATCTCGACGCGATCAGTTCGTGGTGGGTAAATCTGTTCGGCCACGCAAACCCGCGCATCAACGCGGCGCTGAAAGATCAGCTCGACACGCTGGAACACGCGATGCTCGCCGGTTGCACGCATGAGCCCGCAATCGAACTCGCCGAACGTTTGAGCGCGCTCACGCAGAACACGCTCGGTCACGCATTCTTCGCGTCGGACGGCGCGTCGGCCGTCGAAATCGCGCTGAAGATGAGCTTCCATTCGTGGCGCAACCGCGGCTACGACTTCAAGCGCGAGTTCGTCTGCGTCGCGAACAGCTACCACGGCGAAACAATTGGCGCGCTCGGCGTCACCGACGTCGCGCTGTTCAAGGACGCCTACGATCCGCTGATCCGCAATGCGCACGTCGTCGCGTCACCCGACGCCCGTTTCGCGCGCGAAGGCGAAACGGCCGCCGACGTCGCGCAGCGCGCGCTCGCCGACGTGCGCTCGCTGTTCGAATCGCGTGCCGACAACATCGCCGCGTTGATCGTCGAGCCGCTCGTGCAATGCGCGGCGGGCATGTCGATGCACGACGCGTCGTATATAGCAGGCTTGCGCGCGCTCTGCGACCGCTACGGCGTTCATCTGATCGCCGACGAGATCGCCGTCGGCTGCGGACGCACGGGCACGTTCTTCGCCTGCGAACAGGCCGGCGTGTGGCCGGATTTCCTGTGTCTGTCGAAGGGCATCAGCGGCGGCTATCTGCCGCTGTCGATCGTACTGTCTCGTGACGAGATCTTCGCCGCCTTCTACGACGACGACACCACGCGCGGCTTTCTGCATTCGCATTCGTACACGGGCAACCCGCTCGCGTGCCGCGCGGCGCTCGCCACGCTCGACCTGTTTGGAAGCGACAACGTGCTCGCCGCGAACGAAAAGAAATCGGCGGCACTGCGCGCCGCGCTCGAACCGCTCGCGCAACACGCGCAGGTACGCAATCTGCGCCAGCGCGGCACGATCATCGCGTTCGATGCCGTCATCGACGATACCCATGCCGCGAAGACCTTCTCGCGCCGCTTCTTCGAGAACGCATTGCAGCGGGAATTGCTGCTGCGCCCGATCGGCACGACGGTGTACCTGATGCCGCCGTACATTCTCGACGACGAAGAAATCGCGCTGCTGGCCGAACGCACGCGCGCCACCTTCGACGCGACATTGACGGAGGCGCGCTGATGCACTTGCTCGAAACACTAGAACAAGACTTGCAGGACATCGACGCACGCGGCCTGCGCCGCCGCCGCCGCACGGTCGACTCGCCGTGCTCCGCGCATATGACCGTCGACGGCCGCAACATCATCGGCTTTGCGAGCAACGACTATCTGGGTCTCGCCGCGCACCCGCTGCTGGTCGCGGCGATTGCGGAAGGCGCGCGCCGCTACGGCGCGGGCAGCGGCGGCTCGCATCTGCTCGGCGGCCATTCGCGCGCGCACGCGCAACTCGAAGACGACCTCGCCGAATTTGCGGGCGGCTTCATCGACAATCCGCGCGCGCTGTATTTCAGCACCGGCTATATGGCGAATCTCGCGACGCTCACGGCGCTCGCGGGCCGTGGCACCACGCTGTTCTCCGATGCGCTCAATCACGCATCGCTGATCGACGGCGCGCGGCTGTCGCGCGCCGACATCCAGATCTATCCGCACGGGAATGCCGAAGCGTTGAGCGCGATGCTCGAAGCGTCGGAGGCCGCGGTAAAGCTGATCGTCACCGACACCGTCTTCAGCATGGACGGCGATATCGCACCGCTCGCGCGTCTTCTCGAACTTGCGGAACGGCACGGCGCATGGCTCGTCGTCGACGATGCGCACGGCTTCGGCGTGCTCGGCCCGCAAGGTCGCGGCGCGATCGCAGAGGCGGCGTTGCGCTCGCCGCATCTGATCTCCATCGGCACGCTCGGCAAGGCGGCGGGCGTGTCCGGCGCGTTCGTCGTCGCGCACGAAACGGTGATCGAATGGCTGGTGCAACGCGCGCGTCCGTATATCTTCACGACGGCGTCAGTGCCGTCGGCGGCGCATGCCGTATCGGCGAGCCTGCGCATCATCGGCGGCGACGAGGGCGAGCATCGTCGCACGCATCTGCGCGCGCTGATTGGCCGCACGCGCGAGATGATGAAGCGCACGCCGTGGCTGCCCGTCGATTCGCATACCGCCGTTCAGCCGCTCATCATCGGTTCGAACGAGGCGACGCTCGACATTGCCGCTGCGCTCGATCGCGCGAATCTGTGGGTGCCCGCGATCCGTCCGCCGACCGTGCCCGAAGGCACGTCGCGCCTGCGCATTTCGCTGTCCGCTGCGCATTCGCACAACGATCTCGACCTGCTCGAAAGTGCGCTGACGAAGACTGCGGAGGCGGCCGTATGAGCAACGCACTGTCCCTCTTCGTCACGGGCACCGATACGGAAATCGGCAAGACCCTGGTTTCGGCAGCGCTGTTGCGCGGTTTCGCGCGCGAAGGACTGCGCGCGACCGCGATGAAGCCGATCGCGGCGGGCGCGTCGCTGGTGGACGGCGTGCTGCACAACGAAGACGCCGATCAGCTCGACGCAGCCGCCAATGTGCTGCTGCCGCGCGAGATTCGCACGCCGTACATGCTCAGGGAACCCGCAGCGCCGCATATTGCCGCCGCGCTCGACAACGTGGTGCTGGACATGACGCGTATCGTCGACGCGCATGGCGCGGCGCTGCAAATGGCCGATGTCGTCGTCGTGGAAGGCGTCGGTGGCTTTCGCGTGCCGCTCACCGACGCGCACGACACCGCCGATCTCGCGTTCGCATTGAATCTGCCCGTGGTGCTGGTCGTCGGCATGCGGCTGGGCTGCATCAGTCATGCGCTGCTGACGGCGGAAGCGATCGCCGCGCGCGGCCTGACGATTGCCGGTTGGGTCGCGAACCGCGTCGACCCGTCGATGCTGTTCCCCGACGAAAACATCGCGGCGCTACGCGACCGGCTCGACCGGCAGTACGGCGCGCCGTTGCTTGGCATCGTGCCGCATCTGAGCCCTGCGTCGGCGGATATCGCCGCGACGCATCTGGACACCAACCGGCTGTTGCAGACGCTGCGTGCCGCGCAGCGCTAGCCGCGCGCGGTTTGCCTCTCGCCAGTCAAACGCCTTCAAGAAATCAGATCATCGAGGATCGATCCCATGAGCCATATCACTACCGCTGCACTGCCCGTCACGCCTTCGCAGGCCGCCGCCGCTGCCGATGCCGCCGCCGCGCGCTGGCGCGTCGCCGACGTCGTCGCGTTGTACGAACTGCCGTTCAACGACCTGCTGTTCCGCGCGCAACAGGTGCATCGCGAGCATTTCGACGCGAACACCGTGCAACTGTCCACGCTGCTGTCGATCAAGACGGGCGGGTGCGAGGAAGACTGCGCGTACTGTCCGCAATCGGTGCATCACGACACGGGGCTGAAGGCCGAAAAGCTGATGGATGTCGAAGACGTGCTGGCCGCTGCGCAAGTCGCCAAGCAAAACGGCGCGACGCGTTTCTGCATGGGCGCGGCATGGCGCAATCCGAAGGACCGGCATCTCGAACCGATCAAGGACATGATTCGCGGCGTGAAGGCGATGGGTCTCGAAACCTGCGTGACGCTCGGCATGCTCGAAACGCACCAGGCGCAGAGTCTGCGCGACGCGGGTCTCGACTACTACAACCATAACCTCGACACGTCGCCCGAGTTCTACGGCCAGATCATTTCGACGCGCACGTATCAGGACCGGCTCGAAACGCTCGAACGCGTGCGCGACGCGGGCATCAATGTGTGCTGCGGCGGCATCGTCGGCATGGGCGAGTCGCGCCGGGAACGCGCGGGGCTGATCGCGCAGCTCGCGAATATGGAGCCGTATCCGGAATCGGTGCCCATCAACAATCTGGTGCAGGTGGAAGGCACGCCGCTCACGGGTACGGAAGCGCTCGACCCGTTCGAGTTCGTGCGTTCGATCGCTGTCGCGCGTATTACGATGCCGCGCGCGATGGTGCGGCTGTCGGCTGGCCGCGAGCAGATGGATGAAGCGCTGCAGGCGTTGTGCTTTCTCGCGGGCGCGAACTCGATCTTTTATGGCGATCAGTTGCTGACTACGAGCAATCCGCAGGCGGAAGCCGACCGCAAGCTGTTGGAGCGCCTGGGTATTCGCGCGGAGGCCGCGCAGCAGATGCCGCTCGAGGGCGGGGGCTGTGAGGGGCATTGAGGTTTTTTTGCCGCGTGGCGGGTGCGGTGGTCGATGCTGGCTGAATGATGTTTTGGGGCGTTAGAGGTTTGTCCTGCGCGGACGCTTGTTGGTGTTTTGCTTTTGCTTTTGCTTTTGCTTTCGCTGGCATCCGCGATTTGTTAGCGTGCTTCATGCGTCGCCCCTGTGCGGGGCGGCACCTACTTTTCTTTGCCGCCGCAAAGAAAAGTAGGCAAAAGAAAGCGGCTCACACCGCCAGCGCTAATTCTTGCCAGAGGGCCCCCAAAGGTTCTTACGCTTCACACGGCAACCACATGACCCCACGTTCGTTGCCAGCGCACTTGCACTGCGCCTCACCCGCTTCATGCTCCCGCGTCGCAGCCGCCGCGCCAGACAGCCCGCCGCCGCCCAGGTGGCAAACTGTGTGTAGGTTGTCGCGTCGTATAGGGTAGCGCTCTTACAGGGTGGAACGCATGCGCTATCGGTCTGGAGTGAAGCATGTGGAGCACCACGGGCCGACACACAGTTTGCCACCTGGGCGGCGGAGGACTGTCTGGCGCGGCGTGTTGTGACGCGGGAGTGTGAAGCGGGTGAGGCGCAGGGAGAGAGCGTTGGCAACGCAGGTGAACAGGTGCGTTGCCGTGCGAAGGGCGGGGACGTTGGGGGCCCGTGGGCAGACGTCAAGAATTGGCGGTGTGAGCCGCTTTCTTTTGCCTACTTTTCTTTGCGGCGGCAAAGAAAAGTAGGTGCCGCCCCGCACAGGGGCGACGCGTGAAGCACGCTAACGTAACGCGGATGCCAGCGAAAGCAAAGGCAGAGGCAAACCGCGGATGCCAGCACCAAAACAGGCAAACCACCCAGCGTCGCAGACAAGACCCCCCCAGCGCTCTGCGCCTATTTCCTGTCTACGATGATCTGATCGAACGTACCCCCATCTGCGAAATGCGTTTGCTGCGCCTTCTGCCAACTGCCGAACACCTGTTCGACGGTGAACGTCTTCAGCGGCTTGAACTCGCTCGCATGCTTCGCAAGCACGGCAGGATCCCGCGGACGCAAGTGGTGCTGCGCGATGATCTCCTGCGCGGGCGCCGTGTACAGATAGTCGACATACGCCTGCGCTTCCTTACGCGTGCCACGCTTGTCGACGACCTTGTCGACGATCGCGACGGGCGGCTCGGCCAGAATGCTCATCGACGGATACACGGCCTCGAAACTGCCCGCGCCCACGCCCGTGTCGATCAGCGACACTTCGTTTTCGAACGTCACCAGCACGTCGCCGATGTCGCGCTGCGTGAACGTCGTCGTCGCGCCGCGCCCACCCGTATCGAGCACCGGCACGTTGCGGAAGATCGCCTTCTCGAAATCGAGCGCCTGTGCATCCGTTGCGCCATTCTGCTTCTTGTAACCCCACGCGGCCAGATACGTGTAGCGGCCATTGCCCGCCGTCTTCGGATTCGGAATCACGACCTGCACACCGGGCTTCGCCAGATCGTCCCAGTCCTTGATGTGCTTGGGATTGCCCTTGCGCACGAGGAACACCATCGTCGTCGTGTACGGCGCACTGTGGTCCGGCAGGCGCGCCCGCCAGTTCGCGGGCACGAGCTGGCCACGCTCGGCCAGCAGATCGATGTCGTTCGGCTGGTTCATCGTCACGACGTCAGCCTGCAACCCCTGCAACACCGACAGCGCCTGTGCGCTCGACGCACCGTGCGACTGTTTGACCGAGACCGTCTCGCCGCTCTTCTGCTTGTACGCCGCAATGAAGCCCGGATTGATGTCCTTGTACAGCTCGCGCGTGACGTCGTACGACACGTTCAGCAGCGATGCATCCGCACGCGCGCCCTGCGCAGCGCCGAGCGAAAGCGTCAACGTCATGAAGCCAACCACGAGCCTGCGCGTTTGATCCCCTCTGCCTGCCATCTTTTCCCCGCTTGTCAATGATGAAGCATGTCGCCGCGACGTTGCAGCTGGAGCAGCGATTCTAGCGGATCGATTCGTGAGAACGCGTGGATAAATTCCTACGTCGTCCGGCCAGGTTTCTCGACTTGATAGCCGCGCGTACGATTGGTTCGTAACGGTGCACGCGAAACGCGGATCGTCGCGTTGCAGCGCAATTTGCCGTTGTTCGTCCGTTGGGTTTCTGATCATTCAGAACCCTACTTAAGAAAGATTTTGCTTAGGATGATACGAATGGAAACGCTAGAAAAACCCCTTGTGAAGCACCGCTTTCACACGCTTCGACTGATCCACGGTGGTCTCAATATGGAGGCACGCATGACCCGGGCTGAAACCACAATCGAACATATTCTCCAGGACCTCGAAGACCTCAAACGTGAAGTGCGAGAGTTGAGGGCCTACGTCGACCAGCGCTTCAGTGCGCTGGAAAGTATCATGCGCACCGAATTCCGCCTGCTATGGGCGGCGAACTTCGCGCTCGCCGGTCTGCTGGCCAAGGGCTTCCACTGGATCTGACAAATATGACCTTGCCAGGCCGCAGGCTAGCCGACTACCTGCGTGGCAAGCGCCTCGCTATCATCGTGAAACCGTAGCGGCGCGGCGCAATGCGCGAGCGTGTCCACGAAGTATTTCGCGCGCGGCCACGGTCCAAAGCCCGCGGCAGTATTGATGTGACCTGCATCGCCCAGATTGACGAACGCGCTGCCCAGATGCCTTGCCAACTCGCGCGCGTCGGCAAGCGCCATCCACGGGTCGGTCTCGCTGCCGATCAAAATGGAAGGCACGCCAAGACGGCGTGCGTCGAATGCACCCGCAAACTCGAACTTCTTCGGGCTGGCAGGCGCGACGAATAGCACGCCCGCTATATCGGCAACTGGCACGCCCTGTTGCAACGCATGCACGGCGGCGAGGCACCCGAAGCTATGCGCCGCAAGCACAAACGGCCCGCGCTCCCTGGCCAGTACATCGCGCACCGCCTGCGCCCATCTTGCGAGATCCGGTGCGTCCCAATCCGTCTGCTCGACTCGCAAGGCACGCGGAAACTGACGCTCCAGCCAGGTTTGCCAGTGTGCCCCTTCGCTGCCGTGCAAGCCCGGCACGGTCACGAGCCTTGGCGGCCAGATCGATCGGGTGCACGAAAACATGATTCTTTCCTCGTAGCGGGAATCTGGAAATCATTGTCGCGTGGGCGGCGCATGGCTTGAACCAATTTTTCGTGCTTTGCATATCGCCGTGCCGCTGCGCGTGCCCGCTCGCGCCCGCATCGTGCGCCTCGCGTCCGCGGGAATGCGCGCGAAGGCCGGCGAAAAAGTAGAATGAAGCCTATCCATAAAAGCCGCCCGACATCTGGCGACAGCAACGCTCCACCTGCCACGCATGAAAGTCCTGTTCTATACACCGCAATCCGATGCCGATGTCTGGCTGCACGATCTGTCGCGCGTACTGCCGGGCGTCGACTTGCGCGAATGGCACCCGGGCGACAACGCCCCCGCCGATGTCGCCGTCGTCTGGAAACCGCCGCGCGAAATGCTCGCCGGCCGCGACGACTTGCGTGCGATCTTCAACCTGGGCGCCGGCGTCGACGCGATCCTGAAGCTCGAACGCGAGCATCCCGGCACGCTGCCGCGCAACGCGCAGCTCGTGCGGCTCGAAGACACAGGAATGGCGCAGCAGATGTCCGAGTATGTGATGCACGCGGTGCTGCGCTACATGCGACGCTTCGACGAATACGACCGGCTGCAGGCAGAACAGCGCTGGCATGTGCTCGAACCGCATACGCGCGAAACCTTCACGGTCGGCGTGCTCGGTCTGGGCGTGCTCGGCTCGCATGTCGCGACGACGCTCGCCGCGGCGGGCTTCCCGGTGCGTGGCTTTAGCCGCAGCGCGCGCGAAATTGACGGCGTCACGACCTTTGCGGGCGAAGCGCAGTTCGACGCGTTCCTCGATGGCCTCAGCGTGCTCGTCAATCTGCTGCCGCACACGCCCGACACGCATGGCGTGCTGAATCAGCGCAACTTCTCGAAGCTCGCGCGCGGCGCGTACCTCGTCAATATCGCGCGCGGCGCGCATCTCGTCGAACAGGATTTGCTCGTTGCACTGGAGCAAGGCCAGATCGCCGCAGCAACGCTCGATGTATTCGTCGAGGAACCGTTGCCGTCGCAGCATCCGTTCTGGACGCACCCTCGCATCTCGATCACGCCGCATATCTCGGCATTGACGCTGCGCGAAGAAAGCATTGCGCAGATTGCGCAGAAGATCGACGCGCTGATGCGTGGCGAGCCGATCGGCGGAATCGTCGATATCGGGCGCGGCTACTGAGCGCGTTGGCAGCACGATAATCTCGCGGCAAGCGCCGGTTGCCGTCGACACAGGAGACAAACATGACCATGCCACAAGCAGTGAAAATCGTCGAAGTCGGTCCGCGCGACGGGCTGCAGAACGAGAAGGAATTCGTACCCACTGACGTCAAGATCGAGTTGATCAATCGTCTGTCGGCGGCCGGGTTCAGAAATGTGGAAGCGGCGTCGTTCGTGTCGCCCAAGTGGGTGCCGCAGATGGCCGACGGCGCCGACGTGATGGCGGGCATCGCGCGTCGCGCGGGCACGATCTACTCGGTGCTGACGCCAAACCTGCGCGGCTTCGAAGGCGCGCTCGCCGCGCGCGCCGACGAGATCGTGATCTTCGGCGCGGCCAGCGAGGCGTTCTCGCAAAAGAACATCAATTGCAGCATTGCGGAAAGCATCGAGCGCTTCGTGCCCGTCGCGGAGGCTGCGAAGGACAAGGGCCTGCGCATACGCGGCAGCGTGTCGTGCTCGCTGGGATGTCCGTATCAGGGCGACGTGCCCGTCGCGTCCGTGGTCGATGTGGTCGAGCGTTTCGCCGCGCTCGGTTGCGACGAGATCGACATCGCCGACACGATCGGCGTCGGCACGCCGAAGCGCACGCGCGAAGTGTTCGCCGCCGTCACGCAAGTGTTTCCGCGCGAGCGTCTGTCAGGGCATTTCCACGATACTTACGGCCAGGCGCTCGCGAACATCTACGCCGCGCTGCAGGAAGGCATCGAGATTTTTCATGCGTCGGTGGCGGGCCTCGGCGGGTGTCCTTATGCAAAGGGCGCGACGGGCAACGTCGCCACGGAAGACGTGCTGTATCTGATGAACGGACTCGGCATCGAGACAGGCATCGACCTCGCGCAGGTCGTCGAGATCGGCGATTTCATTTCGACGTCGATCGGCAAGCCGAACGTATCGCGCGCGGGCAAAGCGCTGCTGGCGAAGGCGCGCAGCGAAAAGTCCACCTGCGTATGACCCATCACAGGAACCCACCACATGTCGGATAACGCAACGGTACAAACACCTCACACGCCTGATCTGGATTCGCTGCCCGATTCGGCGCGCCGCGTCGCGCTCTTGCTGCGCGAGCGCGGCCATGCCGGGCAGGTCGTGATGCTGCCGGAAACGGGCAAGACCTCGGCGGAAGCGGCGGCGGGACTGGGCTGCTCGATCGCGCAGATCGCCAAGTCGATCCTGTTTCGTCGCCGCGAAGACGACGCGCCCGTGCTGATCATCGCGAGCGGCGCGAATC
Source organism: Paraburkholderia caribensis (assembly GCF_002902945.1). Classification (NCBI taxonomy): domain Bacteria; kingdom Pseudomonadati; phylum Pseudomonadota; class Betaproteobacteria; order Burkholderiales; family Burkholderiaceae; genus Paraburkholderia; species Paraburkholderia caribensis. Next base: position 263,298 of record NZ_CP026101.1, on the reverse strand, counting down.
GCGTGGATGAAAAGAAGGTGGCCGCGCAAGTCGGCGAGATTGCGCGCGCGGACGCGAAGTTCGTGCGCGAAAAGACGGGTTATGCGATCGGCGGCGTGTGTCCGATCGGTCACGCAACGACGCCCGTCACGCTGATCGACGCCGATCTCTTCACGCTCGACAGCCTGTGGGCCGCCGCCGGTCATCCGCACGCCGTGTTCAACCTGACGCCGCAGGAACTGGCCACGCTGACGGGCGCACCCGTCATCGACGTGGCGTTGCGCGAGACGGCATGACAGCCGACACCGCTCGCGTTCAGGACCCGGCACAATCCATCGCGCCCGTTCCTTCGCCATGCATCAACGTGTGCCGGATGAACCCGTCCACGGGGCTGTGCGACGGTTGCCTGCGCACGATCGACGAAATCGCAAACTGGTCTTCGTTCGACGACGCGGCAAAGCGCGCGGTGTGGGATGCAATCGACAGGCGCCACGTGGACTTCATGGCGAAGCAAGCACCGAAACGCGAGACGAAAACATGAACACGCCGCCGCGCGTCGTCACCGTCGGCGAGACATTCAGCGCGACGCTGAGCCTTGCTGCGGAATCGATCAAATCGTTCGCCACGCTCGTGAACGACCTCAACCCGCTTCATCACGACGACGCGTACGCGGCGCAAAGCCGCTTCGGCGGCCTGATCGCCTCCGGCACGCAGCCGACCGCGCACTTCATGGCGCTGCTCGCCACGCACTACTCGACCTACGCACAGCCGCTTGGGCTCGAGTTCGACATCAAGCTGAAGAAAGCCGCGCACAGCGGCGACACGCTGACGATGACCTGGCGCGTCGTCGGCGCATTCTGGAAGGCGAGTCTCAATGGCGATCTGACGCAACTCGAAGGCAGCGTCGTAAACCAGCGCGGCGAAACGGTACTGATCGGCAAGTCGACGATACTCGTGATGCCGAAGCCCGCCGCACAGGAAGGCGGCGCATGATCGCGCTGCCTCCGTCGATACGCGTGTTCGAACGCGGCTGGCTGTCGTCGAACAACGTGCTGCTCGTCGACGATGCAAGCACGGCGCTGGTCGATACCGGCTACGCGTCGCACGCGGCGCAAACGGCGGCGCTCGTCCGGCATGCGCTCGGCACGCGGCCACTCGACCTGATCGTCAACACGCATCTGCATTCGGATCACTGCGGCGGCAACGCGCAATTGCAGGCAACGTGGCCATGCCGGACGCTGATTCCATCGACGGAAGCGGATGCGGTGCGCGAATGGGACGAGTCGCGTCTGACGTTTCGCGCAACGGGTCAATTCTGCGAACGTTTCGCGTTTTCAGACACGATCGAACCGGGCATGCGCCTGACACTCGGCACGCTCGACTGGGATGTGCTCGGCGCGCCGGGCCACGACCCGCACTCGCTGATGCTCTATTGCGCCGGGCAAAAGCTGCTGATCAGCGCGGACGCGCTGTGGGAAAACGGCTTCGGTGTGATCTTTCCAGAACTCGAAGGCGACAGCGGTTTCTCGGAGCAACAGGCCGTGCTCGAACTGATCGGCACGCTGGATGTGAAGACTGTGATTCCCGGCCACGGCGCGCCGTTTTCCGATGTGCATGCGGCGCTCGATCGCGCGTTGTCGCGGGTTGCATGGCTGCGCGCCGATCCGGCGCGCAACGCGAAAAACGCGCTGAAGGTGTTGATCGTGTTCAAGCTGCTCGACGCACGGTCGCTATCTTTCGAAGCCTTACTGCGCATGCTCGACGACGCGAGCGTGATGCGGGCCGCGGCATCGATGCTGAAGCCGCGCAGCGCATGGCCCGCACTGTTGCGTGAACTGGTAGAAGGATTGGCGGCGGAGAACGGGCCGCTGCGATTCGACGGCGAGCAGATCACTGCGCGCGCCGATTGATTCGTGGGCACGAAGCCGCGTGCACGGCCGTATAAAAAGAAAGCCGCTCGGCTTTCGGTTCGAGCGGCGCAATTACTGTTGACGTGATCAGCGTCGAAGAAATAATAACCGCGCGTAGCTTTCGAACGCATCGGTGATTTCCCTACAGATTCTTAACGTCCGACCTGACACGTTATTCGGATTCCGTACTATCGGTATGAAGTACCGTTATATGGAGTAGCGGCGCGCCGGCACGATGCGCCACCCGAGATTCACGCCGGCCGCCGCCAGCAGGATCAGCACCGCGCCGGCCACCTGAATCCACGCGAGCTTCTGGCCGAACGCGATCCGGTCGACCACGATTGCTACGACTGGGTAGATGAAGGACAGCGCGCCCGTCATCGCCGTCGGCAGTTTCTGGATTGCGCCGTACAGCAGCACGTACATGATTCCCGTGTTCACGATGCCGAGCGTGACGAGTTGCAACCAGTGCGCGCCCGTCGTGGGCAACGCGTCATACTGCACGAACGGTGCGAGCATGGCGACGCCTGTCGTCACCGTAATCAGCGCGATAAGGTGCGGCGGCGTGTTCTTCAAGTGTTTTGTAATGATGGACGAAACCGCGTACAGGAAAGCCGCGCCGACGGCATACGCGACGCCTTGCAGATATTGCCCCGGCATCGCGAGTACGGCCGGCTCCACTTTCACGACGAACACGAGTCCGACGAACGCGATCAGCAGCCAGGCGAGCGTCGATGCCGTCACGCGCTCGCGGAACACCAGCGCGCCAAGTGCGACGAGCATGAAAGGCTGCGTGCTGTAGACGGTCGTCGCCATCGAGATCGACGCGCGCGAGTACGCAGCGAACAGCAGCACCCAGTTCATGACGATGGCCGCGCTGCTGAACGTGGCGAGCGCGATCATCTTCCAGGAAAACAGCTTGCGTTTGAGCAGTCCGAGCACCGCGCAGATCAGCAAGAGCGTCGCGCCGCCGAACAGGCATCGGAAGAACGCGACGTTCAGCGCCGACTGCTGCGACGAAACGACCAGCCAGCCAATCGTCCCCGACATCAGCATCGCGAGCGTCATCTCGAACGCGCCGCGCCGCACCTCGTTGTTTGCCGCCATCTGAAAGCCTCCAGAAGAATCACATCTTGCGATCAGTGTAATTAATCTGAAGTGGCCGATACATATCTAAAATCAGGCCATCGACCAAATCCACCTTAAATGCGAAGGCCCAAATGACAAAGCGCCTTAATCCCGACACCAGGCAAGCGCCCGCGCCCACGACGCTCGACGACACCGACCGCATGTTGCTCGCGAGTCTCGCCGACGACGCGCGCCAGCCCGTCAGCGACCTCGCGCGCAATGTCGGCCTGTCGGCGCCCGCGACGGCGGACCGCTTGCGCCGCCTCGACGCGCAAGGCGTGATCGAGCGCTTCACCGTGCAGATCGATCCGCGCGCGCTCGGCTACACGCTGCAGGCGATCGTGCGCGTGAAGCCGCTGCCGGGTCAGTTGCATCTGGTGGAAGACGTGATTCGCCGCATTCCGGAGTTCGTCGAATGCGACAAGGTGACGGGCGACGATTGCTTCATCTGCCGCCTGTATCTGCGTTCGATCGATCAGCTCGACGAGATCCTGTCGAAAGTGACCGAGCGTGCGGAAACCAGCACCGCGATCGTCAAATCGACGCCGGTGCCGCGGCGCTTGCCGCCACTCGCCTGAGGCGGCGAGCGGCTCGAAAGCCCCCGGGAATCAAAGCTCGACGGCTTCGAAGAAGGACAACATCTCCGCAACGAGTTCGGCGGGCGCTTCCTCGGGAATGTAGTGGCCGCACGGCAGCGAACGGCCGCTGACGTCGCGCGCCACCTTGCGCCATTCGGCGATCGGCTCGAAGCACTTTTCGATCACGCCTTCCGCGCCCCACAGCACGCGCAGCGGACAGGCAATCTTGTGGCCGCGTTCGATATCGGCGCGATCGTGCTCGAGATCGATCGTCGCGGAGGCGCGGTAGTCCTCGCACATCGCGTGCACGGCGCCCGGCTGCCGCAAGGCCTTGCGATACTCGGCGAGCACCTCGGGCGCGAACGGCGCGAGGCCCGCGTGACGGCTGCCCATCACGCGGTCGACGTAAACGTCGGGATTGCCTTCGATCAGCGTCTCGGGCAGCGGCTCCGGCTGGATCAGGAAAAACCAGTGGAAATAGAGCGTTGCGAACGTGCGGTCGGTGGCTTCGTACATCGCGAGCGTCGGCGCGATGTCGAGCAGCATCAGGCGTTCGACGGCATCGGGAAAGTCGAGCGCCATCCGGTGCGCGACCCGCGCGCCGCGATCATGCGCGCACACCAGAAACCGCTCGTAGCCGAAGTGCCGCATCACGGCGATCTGGTCCGCCGCCATCGCGCGCTTTGAATACGCCGCGTGCGTCGCGTCGCTCGGCGGTTTCGCCGACGCGCCGTAGCCGCGCAGATCGGTCGCGATCACGGTGAAATGCTCGGCGAGTTGCGCCGCGCATCGATGCCAGATCAGATGGCTCTGCGGATGACCGTGCAGCAGCAGCAAAGGCGGTCCTGCTCCGCCCTTGACTCCATGAATATCGACGTCGCCGGCCGTGACCCGGAAAGGTGTGAAGTCCGCGAAGGGCATGACGGAACTCGTTGTCGTTGTAAATCTCGGCATTGTAGAAGGCGAGTGTGTCGCGGCGAGTGGGATAGCCCACGCTTTCGTAGAACCTGAACACTCCTTCCAACGACACCGAACGAGCAACGCGGCCCAGACTCGCCTATAATCGAACGATCGTTCTTAAATTTGAAACTCAACGGCTGTTTGAAGCGACACGTGGACGGCAGCCGCTACACTCATATCGCCGGGCATCGGATGCACCGGCATGTCGATCTGGAGACTCGCACCATGGCCTTGCCCGCCGTTCTGCAGAACCTTGCTCTGCCCGTCGTCGCCTCGCCGATGTTCATCGTCAGCTACCCCGAGCTTGTGCTTGCGCAGTGCAAGGCGGGGATCGTCGGTTCTTTTCCGGCGCTCAACGCGCGCCCGGCCGAACTGCTCGACGAATGGCTGACGCAGATTCAGACATCGCTCGCCGCGCACAAGGCGGCGAACCCGAACGCCGTGATCGGGCCGATTGCCGTGAACCAGATCGTGCATCAGTCGAATGCGCGACTGGAGCACGACATCCGCGTGTGCGTCGAACACAAGGTGCCGATTTTCATCACGAGCCTGCGTGCGCCCGCCAAGGAGATCGTCGATGCCGTACACAGTTATGGCGGCATCGTGCTACATGACGTGATCAATCTGCGTCACGCGCAGAAGGCGCTGGACGCCGGGGTCGACGGGCTGATTCTGGTCGCCGCGGGCGCGGGCGGCCACGCGGGCACGACGTCGCCGTTCGCGCTGGTCGGCGAAGTGCGGCGCATGTTCGACGGCCCGATCGTGCTGTCCGGCTCGATTGCGAACGGCGGCTCGATCCTCGCCGCGCAGGCGATGGGCGCCGACCTCGCATACATGGGCACGCGCTTCATCGCGACAAAGGAAGCGCACGCCGTTGAAGGCTACAAGCAGGCGATCATCAACGCGAATGCCGCCGACATCGTCTACACGAATCTCTTCACGGGCGTGCACGGCAACTACATCCGCGAGAGCATCCAGAACGCGGGACTCGATCCCGATGCGCTGCCCGAGTCGGACAAGACGGCGATGAACTTCGGCGGCGATAAGGCGAAGGCGTGGAAAGACATCTGGGGCGCGGGCCAGGGCGTGGGTCTGATGCACGATGTGCCTGACGTCGCCGAACTCGTCGCCCGTTTGAAGGACGAATATCAGGCAGCGAAGACTCGGCTCGGGATTGGTCGCTGAGTCGCCGGGCGGGTCCGCATGCAAAATCTGAAAAGGCCGCAGACGCGGCCTTTTCGTTTCACGAAGCCCTCACATGTTGCGCCGGTACTGACCGCCCACTTCGAACAGCGCATGGGTGATCTGTCCCAGTGAACAGACGCGCACCGCCTCCATCAGCACGGCGAAGACGTTTTCATCGTCGATGACGGCCTGCTTCAGGCGCTCCAGCATCGCCGGTGCGTCGCTTTCACGCGATGACTGGAACGCGCGCAGGCGCTTCAGTTGCCCCTGCTTCTCTTCTTCCGTCGAGCGCGCGAGCGCAATGGGCGGCGGCGCGTCGTGCGCATGCGCGCCAAGGAACGTATTCACGCCGACAATCGGATACGACCCGTCATGCTTGCGATGTTCGTACAGCATCGACTCGTCCTGAATGCGGCCGCGCTGATACCCCGTTTCCATTGCACCGAGCACGCCGCCGCGCTCGGTGAGCCGGTCGAACTCCGCGAGCACGGCCGCTTCCACGAGATCCGTCAGTTCGTCGATGACGAAGCTGCCCTGGTTCGGGTTCTGGTTCTTCGCGAGTCCCCATTCGCGATTGATGATCAGCTGGATCGCGACCGCGCGGCGCACCGAGTCTTCCGTCGGCGTGGTGATCGCTTCGTCGAACGCGTTGGTGTGCAGCGAGTTGCAGTTGTCGTAGATCGCGATCAGCGCCTGCAACGTGGTGCGGATATCGTTGAAGTCGATTTCCTGCGCGTGCAGGCTGCGGCCTGATGTCTGCACGTGATACTTCAGCTTCTGGCTGCGTTCGTTCGCGCCGTAGCGGTCGCGCATCGCAACGGCCCAGATACGCCGCGCGACACGGCCGAGCACCGTATATTCCGGGTCCATTCCGTTCGAGAAGAAGAACGACAGGTTCGGTGCGAAATCGTCGATAGCCATACCGCGCGCGAGATACGCCTCGACATACGTAAAGCCGTTTGCGAGTGTGTACGCGAGCTGCGAGATCGGGTTCGCACCCGCCTCCGCGATGTGATAGCCGGAGATCGACACCGAATAGAAATTGCGCACGCCGTGCTCGACAAAATACGCCTGTATGTCGCCCATCACCTTCAGGCTGAATTCCGTCGAAAAGATGCAGGTGTTCTGCCCTTGATCTTCCTTCAGGATGTCGGCCTGCACCGTGCCGCGCACGTTTTCCAGCGCGAAGCGACGCGCGGCATCGAGTTCGTCTTCGGAAAGTTCGCGGTTTTCCTGTTGCGCTTTCGCGTGCGCGAGCGCGATCTGCTGATCGATCGCAACGTTGAAGAACATCGCGAGAATGGTCGGCGCGGGTCCATTGATCGTCATCGACACCGACGTGTCGGGCGCGCACAGATCGAAGCCGTCGTAAAGCGCTTTCATGTCGTCGAGCGTCGCCACGGAGACACCCGAGTTGCCGACCTTGCCGTAGATATCGGGCCTTTCGTGCGGCTCTTCGCCGTAGAGCGTGACGGAATCGAACGCCGTCGACAGGCGCCTCGCGGGCATTCCTTCGGACAGCAGCTTGAAACGGCGGTTGGTGCGGAACGGGTCGCCCTCGCCCGCGAACATGCGTGTCGGGTCTTCGTTCTCGCGGCGGAACGGAAACACGCCCGCCGTGAACGGAAAGTAGCCGGGCAGGTTATCGAGCATCAGCCAGCGCAGGATTTCGCCGGGGTCCTTGAACGCCGGCAACGCGACCTTGCGGATTTTCGAGCCCGACAGTGTTTCGACGGTGAGCGCGGTGCGGATTTCCTTGTCGCGAATCTTCACGACATGTTCGTCGCCGGAATAGGCAGCGACTGTGTTCGGCCACGCATCGAGCAGCGCCTTCTCGCGCTCGCCCATCTGCGACGCGCGAGCGTCGATGAGCGAATCGAACGCAGCGGCATCCTGCACGCCGCCGTTCGCCTCGTTCAGCATGCGGCGCGCTTCGTCGAGCTGCCAACGTTCGCGCGCGAGCTGCGACTGCGCTTCGACGCGCTCCCGATAACCGCGCACCGTCAATGCGACGTCCGACAGGTAGCGCACGCGCGCGGGCGGCACGATGGCGTTACGGCCTGTCGAATGCCGCACGCCTTGCAGTTTCGGCAATCGCCCGTCGCTCTCATGCAGACCGTGGTCGTGCAGTGCCTTCGCGACATATTGGTACACAGCCGTCACGCCGTCGTCGTTGAAACGCGACGCAATCGTACCGAATACCGGCATCTCCTCAATTTTCGAGGTGAATTTATGTTGGTTACGCTGCACCTGTTTTGCGACATCGCGTAACGCGTCGGCGGCGCCTTTGCGGTCGAACTTGTTGATCGCGACAACATCCGCGAAATCGAGCATGTCGATCTTCTCAAGCTGGCTTGCGGCGCCGAACTCCGGCGTCATCACGTACAGCGACTTGTCGGCGTGCGGCACGATCGCGGCATCGCCCTGTCCGATGCCCGACGTTTCGACCACGATCAGATCGAAGCCCGCCATCTTGCAGGCGTCGATTGCGTCGGGCAGCGCGTCGGAGATTTCACTCGATGCCTCGCGCGTCGCCAGCGAACGCATGAAGACGCGCGCGCCGCTGCCCCAGTCGCCGATCGCATTCATGCGGATACGATCGCCGAGCAGCGCGCCGCCCGATCTGCGGCGAGAAGGATCGATGGCGATCACGGCGATGGTCAAGGTGTCGCCGTAGTCGAGGCGAAAACGCCGGATCAACTCGTCGGTCAGCGACGACTTGCCAGCGCCGCCCGTCCCTGTGATGCCCAGCACGGGCACGCGCGTGGGTCCGGCTTGCGCGGCGAGTGCCGCGCGCGTGGCGGGATCGACGTCGCCGGTTTCGAGCGAGGTGATCAGTTGCGCGAGCTTGCGGAATGCGGCGACACGCCCGGCTCGATCCGTGTCGCGGTGCATCGCGTCCTTCAGGTCGACAAGGAGTTGCGCAGGCCGGGTGTCCGCTCGCGCCGCGTCGCGGCAACGCGCGATCATGTCGTCGATCATCCCTTGCAAGCCGAGCCGCTGGCCGTCGTGCGGCGAGTAAATACGCTCGACACCGTAGCGCTGCAACGCCGCGATCTCATCGGGAACGATCACGCCGCCGCCGCCGCCGAACACCTTGATCCGCTCGCCGCCACGCTCGCGCAACAGATCGACCAGATAGCGGAAATATTCGACGTGCCCGCCCTGATAACTCGACACCGCTACGCCGTCTGCGTCTTCGTGCAGCGCCGCCGTCGCGACTTCTTCGACGGAGCGGTTGTGGCCAAGGTGGATCACCTCGACGCCGCTCGCCTGCAGGATGCGCCGCATGATGTTGATCGACGCGTCGTGGCCGTCGAACAGCGCGGCGGCCGTGACGAAACGCAGGCGTCGCGAGGACGGCTCGTGCGGCGAGCGCGGCGCGGAAGAGCGGGAAGCGGGCGCGTCGTCGCCGATGCGCTGCGGCGTGGAAAGATCAGTCATGTCTCCCCCGGATCGAATCGTCAGGTTCGTTCGTCTCTGCTTCGGGTGCTGCAACCAGTATAACGATACGACCCGATCGTCCGTGCGGCGTTCAGTGGGAGCGAACCGACGTGCGCCGCGCCGCGAATCTCACCGCGCGGCGAGCGCCCTGATCTGCTCGAGCGTGGGCCACAGCGTCTCGCTCGAAAAACGCTCCGCGATGAAATCGACGAATGAGCGCACCTTTGCCGACAGATGCCGTCGGCTCGCGTAGACGACATGGATGGGTAGCTCGCGCGGCGGCAGTGCATCGACGAGCAGCGGCACGAGGCGGCCAGCAGCGAGATCGTCGCCGATCACTTCCGTGCCGAGCAGCGCGAGCGCCGCGCCCTGCAGCACGACGACGCGCTGCGCCTCCAGATGGTTGACGACCAGATTGCCCGACAGCTTGACGCGCGCGCTTTCGGCATTCGCGCCCGCGACCAGTTCGAGCGCCGACACGCCCGCGTACTGGATGAAGTTGTGGCGCGCGAGATCGGCGGTAGTTTTGGGCGCGCCGTGCCGCTCGATATAGTCCGGCGACGCGCACAGCACGAGATGCGCGGTCGCCACCTGGCGCGCGATCAGCGACGACGACTTCAGCCCCGACGGCGACGCGCGAATCGCGACATCGTAGCCCTCGTCGATCAGTTCGACGACGCGGTCCGACAGCGTGATATCGACGGTGACTTGCGGATACTGCGTCGCATAGTCGGCGACGGCGCTCATCACGTGCCGCAAGCCGAACGCGGACAACGTCGACACGCGCAAGCGCCCTTGCGGCACGATGCTCGCCGCGCCGACCGCCTGCTCGGCTTCGTCGAGTTCGCTCAAGACCTGGCTCAGACGCTCGTAGTACTCGCGGCCCGCTTCCGTGGGCGCGACGCGGCGCGTGGTCCGGTTCAGGAGCCGCGCGCCGAGTTGCTGCTCCAGATGCATCACATGCTTGCTCGCCATCGCCGCCGACATGTCCATCTTCTCCGCCGCGCCGACGAAGCTGCCGACCTCGACCACGTGGCGAAACACTTTCATGCTGACGAGGGTATCCATGGCGATCGCTCGGAATAGGAATGAATCAGGCTGGTTTCCGGGACTTTATCAAGGAGCGGTCGACAATGCGCGGTACGAGCGAGCATCGGAAAGAAAAAGCCCCGCCTTCCGTGAGGAAGGCAGGGCTTCGCGGAGAACTGCACGACGGCGCGCCGCGCACGCCGTCGCGCCGCTGTCGTGTAGCTGTCGCGATCAGAACTTCGCGCGAATACCGACGCCGGCCGTATACCCCGACGCCAGGCTCGTGTACTTGTCGTAGAGATAGGCCGCGTAGACGTCGGTCCGCTTGGACAGCGGGTAGTCGTAACCGATCGCCGCCGACTGGTGCATCTGGTCCAGGCCGCCAGAATCGCGCGAGTACGCGTACGACGCCATCACCGTGCCCGTGCCGAGCGGCACCGACACGCCGCCCTGGGCCGTATTCACGTGCCAGCTGCCGACGTCCTGATCGTTCTTCGTGTACATGTATTGACCGTAGAACTTCGCGAACTTCAGGTCGTACGACACGCCCAGCTGGCCAACCGACTGGCTCTTCAGGCCGGAAACCAGCGAGCCGAGGTCGGTGGGCGAGTTGTTGAAGTTCACGTACTGGAACACGCCCGTCGCCGCGAACGGACCGTGGAAATACAGGAACTGCGCGCTGTATTTTTTCGAGCCGTTGTGATCGGCCGAATTGCCCAATGCATACATCGCGCTGCCCGACAGGCCGTTGAAGTCCGGCGACGAATACTGAACCGCGTTGTTCCAGCCGGAATCGCCAACCACGCCCATGTCCGTCGTGTAGGTCGGGAACGTGCCCAGGCCGAGGAACACGTGATAAACCATCGGCGAGAACACATACGAGTCGATGAACGGATTGAACAGAATCGTCGACACGAACAGTTGCGTGGTCAGACGGCCCGCCGTCAACGTGCCGTACGGCGACTCGATGCCGACGTACGCGTTACGCCCGAAGAACGTGTCGCCATCGAAGCGGCCGTACTTGCCGTTCTGCGCGCGGAAGAAGTCCTCCAGTGTGAAGATCGCCTTGTAGCCGTTGCCCAGATCTTCGGCGCCCTTGATGCCCCAGTACGACGTCGACATACCGCCACCCGACACGTTCCATGCGCTCTGGCTGCCCGGGAACTTCGTGACGCCGACCCATTCGTCGACCTGACCATAAAGCTGCACGCTCGACTGCGCGAACGACGACGTCGATGCGACGGCCAGCATGGCGCCGATGACGCTCGCCTTCAGGGTTGTTCTCAGCGCACGGCTGATGGTGGTATTCATGGGTTCTCCTGTCTTTGTCAAAAGGTGTGGCTGTGCAGCGGGGCGCTCGCCGATCCGTGTTTGTTTATCCGTTTGATCGTCGAGCCAATCTGGGCTGGGACAAATCTTTGCGGACCATTTTTATGGACAAAAATATCTGTGGTTATTGCGGGTATATGGGACTGAATAGTTTGGTGGACTTTCGGCCTGATACTGGTTGCCGACGCACCTTGTTTCCGCAGTGCCGCAATCACCCGCCCGCCCTTCGAAGCGCGCGGATTCTACAGCACAGCGGGTAATGCGAAGCGCATCGACGATGATTGATGCGCCGCCACAACGAAGAGGCGATTTGATGACAAACGCCGTAGGCTGACGAGCGTTTTCAAAAATGTGTGGCGTGCTTACGTCAGATCAAACGGGGTATTTTGTCGGACGTGCGGACGCCGAGAAGTTTGAGTAGCTGAACTTGAGACGAGACCGATCCGGTCTCAGAGAAAGGCGGGGAACAACAGAATGGACCGAACTATGTAACGTCCGGCAGGAGACTGAGATGTGATCAGTTACGGTAAGGCGACGGGGACGGGATGCGCGACGAGTCCCCTGGCGGGCGCGGGATCGGACGCGATGCGCCGCGCTCTTCGTTGTAGCGCGTGACGTCGTCACGGATCGATCCGACGTGCGCCGATTGCGCATTCGCAGGCGGTCGCGGCGCGTTACGCGACTCGGTGCTGATGGGCGTGATCGCACCGGCATACTGGGTGCCGCCGTATTGCGCGGCGGGGCGGTTGCGGTAGACGTCGGCGGGAAGCGTCAAGCGTTGCGCGGTGTAACCGGACGCATTGCTGCCACCCACACGCCCAGCGAATGTGTTGTTCACACTGTTCCGGTCCGACGCGTTGCCGCGGGAGCGCGGCGCTTCGCTTCGCGCATATCGGCCGCTGTAGTGCGGCGTCGCCATGCCGCGCGAGATGTTGGCGCGCGGCGCAGCGTTTCCATGGACAGGGCCACCGAACGACGCCCCTTGAAAACTCGACGCGCCGCCGAAGAACCCGTGTCCTCCATGACCGACAAATGACGGCTTCGCATAGGCGAGCGAAGTCAGCGCGACGATCAGCGCGCCCGTCACCCACCATTTGATCCTGGACAGCCCTACAAGCACCATGTTTCACCTGCCCGACGACCCGCCTGAGAGCCCGCCGTTCGAGCTACGGCTTGGCTGGTTCCGGAGCTGCGCGACTTGCCATGACAAGCTGTCTCGCGCGATGCCCCATCGGCCTTCGAACAGTAATTTATTGGCGGCCTCCAAGGGTGTCGAGCCAAAATATGTTAGGTCTGCGGCACTCTTGTAACGCATTGTTACTGCGACGTTTTTTCGCCACAAACCTCTTGCGGCGCAAGGCGAAAAAGCGCTGAAACGCGGTCGTTCGAACACCTGAATTCGTATGAACAGTGAGGCTGAAATATGCCCCTTTCGAGGTGTCGTTTCGACAGATTCCGGAGGCTCGCAACGGTCGCTCCGAGCAGCAGACTCGATGCGAACGCAACCATGTACGTCAACGGGCGTTTCATGCGCCAAGGTAATTAATCGATTCGGCAAATGAATTTGCTTTTTCAATCACTTTGCGCGGACAATAGCCCTTTGGCGCCCGCCCGCGGCAATCAAGGCGATCGCTGCACCTGCATCGAGATTTGAAAGATGGCACGTCCGAAACTCCTGCCCGACAATTTCACGCTGTGCCTGATCGGCACGGTGATTTTCGCCAGCCTGCTGCCCGTGCACGGCCACGCGGCGACGGCGTTCAACTGGGTTACGGATTTCGCGGTCGGGCTGCTGTTCTTCCTGCACGGCGCCAAGCTCTCACGCGAAGCGATCATTGCCGGTGCCACGCACTGGCGGCTGCACCTCGTGGTGCTGCTAAGCACGTTCGCGCTGTTTCCTGTACTCGGGCTCGTACTCAAACCGCTTCTTTCGCCCCTCGTGACGCCTGCGCTCTACGCCGGCATCCTCTTCCTCTGTACGCTGCCGTCGACGGTTCAATCTTCGATCGCGTTCACGTCGATCGCGAAGGGCAATGTGCCCGCCGCCGTGTGCAGCGCGTCCGCCTCGAGCCTGCTCGGCATCTTCATCACGCCCGCGCTCGTCAGCGTGATCGTCACGAGCCAGGCCGCGAGCGGCACGTCGCCGTGGCATACGGTGTGGAACATCGTGCTGCAACTGCTGGTGCCGTTCGTCGCCGGGCAGTTGCTGCGGCCGATGATTGGCGGATGGATAGACCGTAATCGCGGCGTGCTGAAGTTCGTCGATCAGGGCTCGATCCTGCTGGTGGTGTACGCCGCGTTCAGCGAGGCCGTCAACGAAGGGCTGTGGCATCAGATTCCGCTCGTCGCGCTGGGCGGGCTGCTCGTGGTGTGCGCGGTACTGCTGGCGCTCGCGCTGGCGGTGACGATGTTCGTCGGCAAGCGTCTGGGCTTCAGCCGCGCCGACCAGATCACGATTATCTTCTGCGGTTCGAAGAAGAGCCTCGCCGCCGGTGTGCCGATGGCGAAAGTGATCTTCGCCACCCATGCGGTCGGCGCCGTGGTGCTGCCGCTGATGCTGTTCCATCAGATTCAGCTGATGGTCTGCGCCGCGCTCGCGCAACGCTGGGGCGCACGCGACGTCAGCGCTGAGAAGCGCGCCGCGCAAAAGAGCACGACGGCCGCTGTTGCGCGCCGCTAGGCCTGTTTCGAATGAGTCGAGATTCATAAGCGCTCTCCCTGAGTGCATGTCGTGAAAGCCGCCTACGGGCGGCTTTTTCGTTATTTCATCCTGCCCGGCCGCTGCCGTCGCCTCGGCACGACGGCATAGGACAAACGCACACGCCCGCCGCCCCAAATAATGAAAACGCTTCCGCCGGGCACCAGAACGGTGCGGGGCGTCATTAAAAATTCATTTAATTTCAGCGACTTGCTGCCGATAAGCCGACGGTCCAATGCTCCGGCCATGTGTCATGCCTCAACGCTCGCTCTCCACCATCGCAGCGCCGCGCATCGTCGATCTGATTGCGCAGCGTGACCTGTCCGCCGTGTTCCAGCCGATCGTCGATTTCGACGACGGCGAGATTCTCGGCTACGAAGGGCTGATCCGCGGGCCGGCCGGCTCCGCGCTTGAAGCGCCGTACGCGCTGTTCGCGCAGGCGGCCGCCGAAGGCAGCGTGATCGAACTGGAACGCGCCGCCGCGCACACCTGCATCGAGGCATTCGCGAAGCTCAAGTACGAGGGCAAGCTGTTTCTGAATTTCAGCGCCGGCGCGATCCGTCAACTCGCCGACAACCGCGAAGACACCTTCGTCATGCTTCGGAACATGGGCGTCGATGCCGAACGCATCGTGATCGAACTGACCGAGCAGAGCGCGATTCCCGATGTCGCCGGTTTCCTGCCCGCCATCGCCATGTTGCGGGTGGCGGGCGCCCAGTTCGCACTCGACGACTACGGCACCGCCAACGCCAGCATGAATCTGTGGGTGCGCCTGCAGCCGGACGTCGTGAAGATCGACCGGTTCTTCATTCACGACATTGCCAGCGACCCGCTCAAGTTCGAAGCCGTCAAGGCGATGCAGCACTTCGCGGCCGCGAGCGGCGCGCGCCTGGTGGCCGAGGGCATCGAAAACGAGGCGGATCTGATCGTCGTGCGCGACATGGGGATCGCCTGCGGCCAAGGCTATTTCTTCGGCAAGCCGCATGCGCACCCGCCGCGCAAGGTCTCCGACGACGCGCGCGAAGCATTGCGCGCCGGCCATATCGCCGTGTTCCCCGAGGCGACGCGCGCGATGAGCGCGTCGCCGTCGGGCGGGATGGCATCGGCGAAGATGGTCGTGCATGCGCCCGCGCTGCCGCGCAACGCGACCAACAACGACGTGCTCGAACTCTTCAACCGTCTGCCGAACCTCCATGCCGTCGCCGTCGTCGAGCACAACGAGCCGGTCGCGCTGATCAACCGGCGCGCGTTCATGGACCGTTATGCGCTGCCCTACCACCGTGAACTGTTCGGCAAGCGGCCGTGCCTGCTGTTTGCAAATGCATCGCCCGTGGTCATCGAAAAATCGATGACGGTCGATGACATGGCCAAGCTGCTCGCCAGCGACGACCAGCGCTACCTCGCGGACGGCTTCGTCATCACCGAGGGCGGCAAGTACGTCGGCCTCGGCACGGGCGAAAGCCTCGTGCGAGCGGTGACCGAAGTGCGCATCGAGGCGGCGCGTTACGCGAATCCGCTGACTTTCCTGCCGGGCAACATTCCGATCAGTTCGCACATCACGCGGCTGCTGAGCCACGAAGCGGCCTTTTACGCCTGCTACGTCGACCTGAATCACTTCAAGCCGTTCAATGACCAATATGGCTACTGGCAAGGCGACGAAGTGCTGAAGTTCGCCGCGCACGTGCTCGCGGAAGTCTGCGATCCGACGCGCGATTTCCTCGGCCATGTCGGCGGCGACGATTTTCTGATCCTGTTCCAGAGCGAAGACTGGCGCGAGCGCGCAGAGCGCGCCATCCATGTGTTCAACGAAGGCGCGCAGCGCTTCTACGCGCCGGGCGACCGCCTGGCGGGCGGCATCCGTGGTGAGGACCGGCGCGGCAATCCGACGTTCTTCGGCTTCGTGACGATGGCGATCGGCTGCGTGCTGGTGCAGCCGCAATCGCGCGAAGCCGTATACAGCAGCGAAGACATTGCATCGGTTGCGGCGCTCGCGAAACGCCGCGCGAAGAGCGCAGCGTCTGGTCTCGTGATGATCGGGTTCGAAGAAAGTCAGATGTTGCTGCAAGGGCGCACGGCGGTGGCCATCGACTGAGCTTCTTCTAGGCCCGGCTTCCCGACCTCCGGCGTGCTCTCCAGCCGCGCAGCACGCCGCGACGACATTCCTCTGTCACGACGAACCATCACCTTCGCAGCACGGCTCGGACTGCACACGTTCGCTATCCATTTCATCGCATTGCCGGGCGGCGCGGCAGTCAATATCGATTGATGAATCCAACGTGCCGTTTAGTGCATTTTACTAAACAAGCGATTCACCTTCACTCCGCCTGTATACGGGTATCTACGCGTGTCGAAAGCCATTGAGCGAGGGATTTGCTCAGTGGTTTTACTATACAATCACCCGAACTTGAACTCCGCCGCCGCGCGTCTCTCGTGCGGCCGCTCTATTCGATGGCTACAACGATCCGCGACGTCGCCCGCGCGGCCAGCGTGTCGATCGGCACCGTCTCACGCGCTCTGAAGAATCAGCCCGGTTTGTCGGAAACGACGCGCGAACGCGTCGTCGAAACGGCGCGCCGGCTCGGCTACGATTCCGCGCAGCTGCGTCCACGCATTCGCCGGCTCACGTTTCTGCTACATCGTCATCACAACAACTTCGCCGTCAGCCCGTTCTTCTCGCACGTGCTGCACGGTGTCGAGGACGCGTGCCGCGAGCGCGGCATCGTGCCTTCCGTGCTGACGGCGGGGCCGACCGAGGACGTCGTCCAGCAGATGCGCCTGCATGCGCCCGACGCGATCGCCGTCGCCGGGTTCGTCGAGCCGGAAACGCTCACGACGCTCGTGGCGATGAAGCGCCCGCTGGTGCTGATCGACCTGTGGGCGCCGAACCTGCGCTCGGTGAACCTCGATAACCAGGCGGGCGCCGCGCTCGCGATGCAGCATCTGTTTGCGCAGAAGCGCACGCGCGTCGCGTTCATCGGCGGCTCGCTCGCGCACTACAGCATCGCGCAGCGCGCGCTCGGCTACCGGCGCGCGTTTTTCGAAGCGGGGCTGCTGTTCGATCCGTCGCTGGAAGTGACGATCGACGCGGGGCTGGACCCCGACGCCGGCGCCGCGCTCGCGATGGAGCAACTGCTCGACCGCCCCGGCCCGCGCCCCGACGCCGTCTTCGCGTACAACGACCTCGCCGCGCTTGCGGCGCTGCGCGTGTGTCTCGCGCGCGGCCTGCGGGTGCCTGAAGACATCGCGATCGTCGGCTTCGACGACATTCCCGCCGCCGCGCACGCGCGCCCGCCGCTCACGACGATCGCCGTCGACAAGGAAGCACTCGGCCGGCGCGGCGTCGAACTGCTGCTCGAAGACACGCCGTCAGCACTCGACATTCGCATTCCGGTCCAACTCGTTGTCCGTGCCAGCACTTCGGTGAACACGCCATGAAACAACCCGACACGACTCTTTCGAACAACACCGCCAATCACCAGGCGCCGCCTGTCGCGAGCTTCCGCGACGGCGCTTTCCTGCTGTCTCACATCGAGGACACGCTGCGCTTCTACGCGCCGAACGTGCTCGATCCGAGCGGCGGCTTCTTCCACTTCTTCCGCGACGACGGCACGATCTACAACCGCGCGACGCGTCACCTCGTCAGCAGTTGCCGCTACGTGTTCAACTACGCGATGGCGTACCGGCAGTTCGGCGACCCGCAGCATCTGGAGTATGCGCAGCATGGGCTGAAGTTTCTGCGCGATGCCCACTGGGACCCGCATCACCAGGGCTACGATTGGGAGATCGACTGGCGCGACGGCCACAAGCGCACGCTCGACGCCACGCGCCACTGCTACGGCCTCGCATTCGTGCTGCTCGCGTACGCACATGCGGCGATGGCGGGCATTGAAGAAGCGAAGCCGATGATCGCCGCGACCTTCGAGCTGATGGAGCACCGTTTCTGGGACCCGGCAGCCGGCCTGTACGCCGACGAAGCCACGCCTGACTGGAGCGTGAGCTCGTATCGCGGCCAGAACGCGAACATGCACACCACCGAGGCGCTGCTCGCCGCTTACGAGGCGACGGGCCATCTCGTGTACCTCGACCGCGCCGAGCGCGTCGCGACCAACATCACGCTGCGCCAGGCCAAGCTGTCGCAAGGTCTGGTGTGGGAGCACTTTCACGCCGACTGGTCGGTGGACTGGCACTACAACGAGGAAGACAGCTCGAACATCTTCCGTCCGTGGGGCTTCCAGCCCGGCCACCAGACAGAATGGGCGAAGCTGCTGCTGATCCTGGAGCGCCACCGTCCGCTGCCGTGGCTGCTGCCGCGCGCAATCGAACTGTTCGACGCGGCGATGACGCACGCGTGGGACAACGATCACGGCGGCCTGTACTACGGCTTCGGCCCGGACTACACCGTCTGCGACCACGACAAATACTTCTGGGTGCAGGCCGAGACCTTCGCGACAGCCGCGCTGCTCGGCCAGCGCACGGGCAACGAGCGCTTCTGGGACTGGTACGACGAGATCTGGCGCTACAGCTGGGCGCATTTCGTCGATCATCGCTATGGCGCGTGGTACCGCATTCTGACGTGCGACAACCGCAAGTACAGCGACGAAAAGAGCCCGGCCGGCAAGACCGACTATCACACCATGGGCGCATGCTACGAAGTGCTGCTGCACGCACTGCGGCCCGCAGCGCAGCCTTCCGGCGCGTCCGAATAACCTCGTACGGTGAGCAACATGAGCGCGAGCCCTGAATTTCACGCTGAGTTTCCCGAATTCGTTTCCGCCGGCGACATCCTCACCGATCTCGTGCGCACGGGCCCTGCCAGCTGGCTGTCGGTTCCCGGCGGCGCGGGCTGGAACGTGGCGCGCGCGGTTGCGCGGCTGGGTCTGCCGACGGCCTGCGCCGGATCGCTCGGCGTCGACAATTTCTCCGACGACCTGTGGAACGCCAGCGTCGCCGCGGGTCTCGACATGCGCTTCATGCAGCGTGTCGAGCGTGCGCCGCTGCTCGCCGTCGTGCATCAGACTCACCCGCCTGCGTATTTCTTCATGGGCGACAACAGCGCGGACCTCGCCTTCGATCCGTCGAAGCTGCCCGAAGGCTGGATGTCGCAGGTGAAGTGGGCGCATTTCGGCTGCATCAGCCTCGTGCGCCAGCCGCTCGGCGCGACGCTCGCGAAGCTCGCCGCCGCGCTGCGCGAGCGCGGCGTGAAGATCAGCTTCGATCCGAACTACCGCAACCTGATGGCGCACGGCTACGAGCCGACGCTGCGCCACATGGCGTCGCTCGCCGATCTGATCAAGGTATCGGACGAAGACCTGCGGCTGCTGTTCAAGACCGACGACGAAGCAGCCGCCCTCGCGCAGCTGCGCGCGATGAATCCGACGGCGATCGTGCTCGTCACGCGCGGCTCGGAGGCGGCTACGCTGATCGACGGCGAGCGGATCGTCGAAGCAACGCCGCCGCGCGTGGCCGTTGCCGATACGGTCGGCGCGGGCGACGCGTCGATCGGCGGGCTGCTGTTCAGTCTGATGACGGCGCCGCAGCGCAAGTGGGAAGAGCATCTGGCGTTCTCGCTCGCGGCAGGCGCGGCGGCTTGCCGCCATTCAGGCGCGCATTCGCCGACGCTCGATGAAGTGGTATCGCTGCTGCAGGATTGATCGGCCGGCGCCGTCGGCGGAGGCTGCCGGCGCATGCGCCTGACCGGGCGACGCCGTCCGCTGCGCGGCGGCCTGCAAACATGCTGGGAGCCCGGAAGAGCGCGCCTTCGGGCGCCGACATGTGAGCGTCGACATCGCGTGCTAGGATGGAATCTCCCCCTTGCAGGAGATGCATCATGGAGGACGTCACCTACACCAAAGGCCTCTACACGGCGACGGCGAGCGTGCGCCCGGTAGATGGCGGGCAATACCAGGGCGTCGTTGCACTGTCGCGCGACGAAGGCGACGAGACGGAAGACACGCTCTACGAAGTCGAAGCCACGTCGCCGACAGCCGACGAGGCGCTCGAAGACGCGAAGGCGCTAGCCCACAGAATCCTCGGCGAGATCGAACTTTAGGCACGGGGCTTTCGCATTGAACGATACGTGGCGCGTCCGCCGCGCGCCGCGCCGACGACGTTTTCTTCGTTGAACAGGCGGAGGCGATCATGACAGAACCGCTCTTTCTCTACGGCGTGTACGCGATACACGTGCGGCCACTCGAACTTCAGGGCGCGCGCTGGGACGCGGAATACGAAATCCGGCATCGCGATCATCCCGTACAGCGCTGGACCACGGTAGGCGGCGACACGGGCTTCGCGACGCAAGCCGAAGCTGTCGAAACGGCACATCAGCAGGCCGTTGCCGATATCGAGCACGGCGCGGGCGTGCCGAAGCCGCGCGCGTTTCCCTGAGCGGACCAAGGTCGCGTCGCCTGAAGTCGCGCATTGCCGCCGCTAACCGGGCGGACGGGCTACACTACATGCCGCAGCGGGCAACCGGCATGACGACCGCGCCGCGACGCTGCGCAACAAACCCGTTAGCAGAACAGAAAAAGAATGAGCGCGACCCCGCCCGAATCCAACCCTCACCGCGCGCGCAAAGGCCGGATCCTCGACCGGAAAATTCGCGTGCGCTCGCACACTGTCATCGCGCATGGCTTGCCGCTGCGCGTCTGGCAGGACCTCTATCACCGCGCGCTGACAATCAGTTGGCCCGTGTTCTTCATCTCGCTCGCGTTCCTGTTCCTCGTGCTGAACTCGGTCTTCGCGTCGCTGTACGAACTCGGCGGTGACGCCATCGCCAATCAGAATCCGAAGGGCTTTGCGGGCGCGTTCTTCTTCAGCGTCGAGACGCTCGCCACGGTCGGCTACGGCGACATGCATCCGCGCACGCTTTACGGGCATCTCGTCGCGACACTCGAGATTTTCGTCGGCATGTCGGGTATTGCGCTGGCCACGGGCCTGATCTTCGCGCGCTTTTCGCGGCCGCGCGCGAAGATCATGTTCTCGCAATATGCGGTGGTGCGCCCCATCGACGGACGCACCACGCTGATGGTGCGCACCGCGAACGCACGGCAAAACGTGATCGTCGAGGCTCGTGCGCGGTTACGGCTGATGCGCGTCGAGCGGTCGTCGGAAGGCTATGTGCTGCGCAAGATTTACGACCTGCGGCTGGTGCGCGACCAGCAGCCGATGTTCTACCTCGGCTGGAACCTGATGCACGTGATCGACGAAGCCAGCCCGCTTTTTGGCCAGACGCCGGAGAGCCTCGCCGGGCAGGACGCGTCGCTGCTGATGACGATAGAAGGCTCGGACGAAAACACTGCGCAGACGATGCAAGCGCGCTATTCGTGGCTCAGCGACGACATACGCTGGCAGTACCGCTTCGTCGATCTGATCCGCGAAGTGAACGGGGTGAGCCATATCGACTACACGCATTTCGACGACGTCGAGCCCCTTCAGCCGCACGAACTGCAGCAGGCGCCGACAGGCTGAGCGCGTGGTTTTTCCACGCGGCGGCTAGTGCTTCGCCTTCAACGTGTCTATTTCACGTTGCTCGATTGCCATTGCCCGCGCGTGACCTTCCCGCGCGATCGCGCGCTCGACGTATTCGCCGATGCGGCCCGAGGGCTCGAGCAGCTTCGCGACAAACGCGATCTGCAGCGTGCCCGCCAGCAGAAGGTCGGCGGCGGAGAAGCGCTCGCCGAGCAGCCAGTCGCCTTCATCGAGCGCCGTGTCGATGGCCGCCTTCACGCGCTCCAGGTTGCCCCAGCCGAAGCTGAATGAATTTCCCGACGCACCTGTCAATTTTTCGGCCATTGCGGGTTCGAGGCAGCCCGGGGTGAAGAAAAGCCACTGCAGGAAACGGCCTCGCAACCGATCGCCGACGGGCGCGCCGAGACGGGCTTCGGGAAAACGGTCCGCCAGATACAGCAGCACCGCGCCCGATTCCGCGACCTGTACGCCGCCGTCGTCGAGCGCGGGAAGCTTGCACATCGGATTGACGTGGTGGAAATCGGAGGTGTCCTGCTCGCCCGTGCGCAGGTTCACGCGCGCCAGCTCATAGGGCTCGCCGATTTCCTCGAGCATCCACAGCGCGCGGAAAGCCCGCGTTTTCGGCCAGTAGTACAGTTTCATCGCCCGTCTCCTGTGGGTTGCAAAGCTGTTGGCATAGCGTAACCCAAGGGCGGGCATCACGAACCTCGTCTGAATGGCATAGGCATGTCTCAATAGCCATTCGAGGTAACGCTCTCAAACGCCCTTCCGACGCCCCAGCATCCGAAGGCGGTGGATCTATCTCAATACGAGCCCGAATAGCCGGAATCGTGTCGCAGTAAATGAATCAGAGACAAAAAGTAGCAAGAATCTTCTCCAATTGACGCGAAAGAATGGAGTCTCTTTCGCTGCGACGGCAAGCCGCAACACGATGCCGCCAGCGAAACGCAAAAACACGGAGACTCCACAATGACCGCTCGTCTACCCATCGACGGCACCCCCGCACTCGCCGACTACCGCCTCTCCGACAACCTGACCGCCACGCGCGGCCGCATTTTCCTGACGGGCACGCAGGCGCTCGTGCGTCTCGCGCTGATGCAGCGCCAGCTCGACAAGGCGCGCGGCCTGAACACGGCCGGCTTCATCAGCGGCTATCGTGGCTCGCCGCTCGGCATGGTCGACCAGCAGTTGTGGAAAGCGAAGAAACTGCTCGAAGCGAACGACGTGCGCTTCCTGCCTGCGATCAACGAGGAACTCGGGGGCACGGCCGTGCTCGGCACGCAGCGCGTCGAGGCGGACCCGGAACGCACCGTCGATGGCGTGTACGCGATGTGGTACGGCAAAGGACCCGGCGTCGATCGGGCGGGCGATGCCCTCAAGCACGGCAACGCCTACGGCTCGTCGCAGCATGGCGGCGTGCTGGTCGTCGCGGGTGACGACCACGGCTGCGTGTCGTCGTCGATGCCGCATCAGAGCGACTTCGCGATGATCGCGTGGCACATGCCCGTCGTGAACCCGTCGAACATCGCGGACATGCTGGAGTTCGGCATCTACGGCTGGGCGCTGTCGCGCTACTCGGGCGCCTGGGTCGGCTACAAGGCGATTTCCGAAACGGTTGAATCGGGCTCGACCGTCGATCTCGATGCTTTGCAGATGGAATGGCCCACGCCCGAAGGCTTTCAGGCGCCCGCGGGCGGCCTGCACAACCGCTGGCCCGACTTGCCGAGTCTCACGATCGAACAGCGTTTGCACGCGAAGCTCGACGCCGTGCGCCACTTCGCGCGTCTGAACAGCATCGACAAGTGGATCGCGCCGAGCCCTCACGCGAACGTCGGCATCGTCACGTGCGGCAAGGCGCATCTCGATCTGATGGAAGCGTTGCGCCGGCTCGATCTCACCGTCGCCGATCTGGAGCAGGCGGGCGTGCGCATCTACAAGGTCGGGCTGTCGTTTCCGCTCGAAATGACGCGCATCGACGCGTTCGTCGCCGGTCTGTCGGAAGTGCTGGTGATCGAAGAAAAGGGACCCGTAATCGAGCAGCAGATCAAGGACTATCTGTACAACCGCACGGAAGGCGCGCGCCCGGTGATCGTCGGCAAGCATGCTGAAGATGGCTCGATGCTGCTGTCGTCGCTCGGCGAATTGCGGCCGTCACGCATTCTGCCCGTGTTCGCGAACTGGCTTGCGAAGCACAAGCCCGCGCTCGATCGCCGCGAGCGCGTAGTCGATCTCGTCGCGCCGCAGATTCTCTCGAATGCCGCCGATGCCGTGAAGCGCACGCCCTACTTCTGCTCGGGCTGCCCGCACAATACGTCGACGAAAGTGCCCGAGGGCTCGATCGCGCAAGCAGGCATTGGTTGTCACTTCATGGCGTCGTGGATGGAGCGCGACACCACGGGCCTGATCCAGATGGGCGGCGAAGGTGTCGACTGGGCCTCGCATTCGATGTTCACGAAGACGCGCCACGTGTTCCAGAATCTCGGTGACGGGACGTACTTCCACTCGGGCATTCTCGCGATCCGCCAGGCGGTCGCGGCGAAAGCCACGATCACCTACAAGATCCTTTACAACGACGCGGTCGCGATGACGGGCGGCCAGCCGGTCGACGGCAGCATCTCGGTGCCGCAGATCGCGCGTCAGGTGGAAGCGGAAGGCGTGTCGCACTTCGTCGTGGTCAGCGACGAGCCGGAAAAGTACGACGGCCATCATGGCCAGTTCCCGAAGGGCACGACGTTCCATCACCGCAGCGAACTCGACAAGGTGCAACGCGAGTTGCGCGACATCGACGGCGTGACGGTACTGATCTACGACCAGACTTGTGCCGCCGAAAAGCGCCGCCGCCGCAAAAAAGGCGAATTTCCCGATCCGGACAAGCGTCTCTTCATCAACGAGGAAGTGTGCGAAGGCTGCGGCGATTGCGGCGTGCAGTCGAACTGCCTGTCCGTCGAGCCCGTTGAAACGCCGCTCGGACGCAAGCGCCGCATCGATCAGTCGTCGTGCAACAAGGACTACTCTTGTGTGAACGGTTTCTGCCCGAGTTTCGTGACGATCGAAGGCGGCAAGCTGAAGAAGGCGGCAGGCGTCGCATTCGATGCAGCCGCGCTCGCCGCGCGCGTCGACGCATTGCCGACGCCAGCGACGCACCTCGACGCCGCGCCCTACGACATTCTCGTAACGGGTGTGGGCGGCACGGGTGTCGTGACGGTTGGCGCGTTGATCAGCATGGCCGCGCATCTGGAGGGCAAGAGCGCTTCGGTGCTCGATTTCATGGGCTTCGCGCAGAAAGGCGGTTCGGTGCTGTCGTTTGTGCGCTTCGCCGCGCGCGACGAATGGCTGAACCAGGTGCGCATCGACACGCAACAGGCCGACGTTCTGCTCGCCTGCGACATGGTGGTCGGCGCGGGCGCGGATGCATTGCAGACGGTGCGGCACGGCCGCACGCGCATCGTCGTGAACACGCATGCGATTCCCAATGCTTCGTTTGTGCAAAATCCGGATGCGAATCTGCATGCCGACGCGCTGCTCGACAAGATGCGTCATGCGGCGGGTGAAGAGCGCATGTCGTCATGCGATGCACAGGCGCTCGCGACGCGTTTCCTCGGCGACACGATCGGCGCGAACATTCTGATGCTGGGTTTTGCGTGGCAGCTTGGCCTCGTGCCCGTATCGTTCGCCGCGATGATGCGCGCAATCGAGTTGAACAATGTCGCTGTGCAGATGAACCAGTTGGCGTTTTCGATTGGCCGTATGGCGGCCGCCGATCCTGCCGGACTGGAGGCGCTGTGGACGCAGCGTCATGCGGCGCAGGCTGTTGATTCGTTGGAGACGCTCGATGCATTGGTCGCAGATCGCGAAGCGCGTTTGATGGCGTATGGCGGCGCGGCATATGTGAAGCGCTATCGTGCGCTGGTCGATGCGGCGCGTCAGGCTGAGCGCAAGCTCGCAGGCGCGGTTGAGGGTGAAGAGCGCTTGAGCCGCGCTGTTGCTACGACGTTTTATCGGCTGCTCGCCGTGAAGGATGAATACGAAGTCGCGCGTCTGCATAGCGATCCGGCATTCCGTGCTGCGCTCGAAGCCCAATTTGAAGGTGTCGCGGGGAAGGATTTTGGCGTGAAGTTCAACCTTGCGCCGCCGACTATTTCACGAGCGAAGCATGGCGCTATGGCGCAGAAGAAGACGTTTGGTCAATGGATGTGGCCGGTGTTCGGTGTGATGGCGAAGTGGCGCGGGCTGCGGGGCACGATGCTCGATCCGTTTGGCCGCACTGTCGAGCGGCGAATGGAGCGCCAGTTGTCCGCCGACTATGAAGCGACGATGCAGCGGGCGTTTTCGGTTTTTGATGCCGGTACGGCGGATGATGTCGTTACCCTTGCTGGGTTGCATGCGCGGGTGCGCGGGTATGGGCATGTGAAGCTTGCCAATCTGGCTGCGGTTAAGCGCAGTGAGCGCGCGCTGGCAGCGCAGTTGGATGTCGAGGCCGCGACTGGGGCGGCTGTGGAGGGGGCGCTTCGGGAAGCTAAAGGTTTTGGGGCGTTGCGGGGGATTCCTGTTGTTGTAGCAAAGTAGGTTTTTTTGTCTGCGACGCCTGTTTTGGTTTGCTTTGGTTGGCGTTGGTTTGTGCTGGCATTCGCGGTTTGCTTTTTTTCTGGCATCCGCGAATTGTTGGCGTGTTGCACGCGGTGCCGTTCGGTGTTTTGGCCTTCGCTGGCATCCGCGTTTTGTTAGCTCGCTTCACGCGTCGCCCCTGTGCGGGGCGGCACCTACTTTTCTTTGCCGCCGCAAAGAAAAGTAGGCAAAAGAAAGCGGCTCACACCGCCAGTGCTAATTCTTGCCTGAGGGCCCCCAAAGGGTCTTACGCTTCACGCGGCAACCACATCATTCCTGCTCGTTGCCAGCGCTCTTGCTGGGCGCCTCACCCGCTTCACGCTCCCGCGCCATGGCACACCTTGCCAGACAGGCCACGGCCGCCCAGGTGGCAAACTGTGTGTCGGCCCTCGGTGCTCCACATGCTTCACTCCAGACCGATAGCGCACGCGTCCCACCCTGTAAGCGCGCCAAGATATACGACGCGACAACCTACACACAGTTTGCCACCTGGGCGGCACATACCATTCGCTGCCGCCGGCTCATGTACGGGTGTTTGAAGTGGGTGAGGCGCGCATTCGAAGCGTTGGCAACGGGCACCAAATAGGGCCACTGGCGTGTGATGTGTGGGGACGTTGGGGGCCCGTGGACAAAGGTCAAGCGCTGGCGGTGTGAGCCGCTTTCTTTTGCCTACTTTTCTTTGCGGCGGCAAAGAAAAGTAGGTGCCGCCCCGCACAGGGGCGACGCCTGAAGCGAGATAACAATTCGCGGATGCCCGCGAAAGCAAAGGCAAAGGCAAAGGCAAACCGGGGATGCCAGCGAAGCCGAATGCGAGACCAAACCAAAACCAAACCAAAACCAAACCTCACCCGCCCAACAACCCGCGAACCACTCTCACCTTCTCTTCAGAAACAGAAGCGTGCGCAGCACACCTAACACCAGCCCCAAAATGCACAGCCCGAACGCCCGTAGCGCGAACAAACTCTTGAACACGATCGACGGTAAGCCCAGCCCCTGCCAGCACAGTGCAATGCGAACGCGCGGCCCGCGCAACGAGCGACCGAACCTCATCCACAGCATCCAGCACCGAACCCTTGCCACCTGAAGTCAGAACATTGGTAACAGCATCGAACTCAAGCAGCACATCAAGCGCCTCATGCAGATCACGCGCCTCATCAAACGCACGATGAAACGTGACAGGTATCCCATCCGCAGCATCGACAACCCGCAACAACCCATCCCGATCAACTTCACGCGACGCAGTCAACATCCCAATCACAACCGCATTCGCCCCCGCCGACTTCACAGCGCGCACATCGCGCAACATGACCGCGAAGTCATCGGCATCATAGACAAACGACCGGCTGTGAGGCCGCACAATCACATTGACGGGAATCGACACCGCCGCGACCACGGCCTCGATCATCCCGATGCTCGGCGTCAACCCGCCCTCGCCCGTCGCCGTAATCAGTTCAAGCCGATCCGCACCGCCGCGCGCAGCGGCCATGGCATCGGCAACCGTCGTCGCGATGACTTCGAGCACTACCCGTTCGCTTCGCATATCAGAGAGTCACGTCGTGAAAAACAAAACCCTCATGATCTCAGAAGTGAGGCTCCTCGAACCAGTCGATATCGCCGCACAACACGCACGTGCGCGCGCCAATCTGCGTCGCCACCGACAACGTCACACACGGCACCGCTTCGTTGATCGACAGATACGGCCGCGTCACATGCACACGCTCAGGCGCCTCCATCGCCGCACGAAAATACGGGCGTCGCAGCCAGTTCGCGCCCTGCGCATCCGATAGCGGCAAAAAGCGCGTTTCGTGTGAAGCACGGTCGGCGCGCAGCACGACGTTGCGCCCAGCCTGCCGCCCCTTGTCGTCGAGCAGATAACAGCGCGCAGCGTGATCGAGCGCCAGAAAATTCCAGCACACTTCGTCGAGCAGTTCGCCCGCAGCAAGCCGCTCAGCCGCGCGCTCGAACGCGCGAATGTAAGGCGCGAGCCGCGATGCGTTGCGCCGCTCGCGCTCCTCCGTCTGCGTCTGATAACGCTCGGTCAACTCGCCAATGCACGCCGCCGCATGCGTCGCGTCGGCAAGACCCGGATGCGGCCGCCCAAAGAAAAAGCCCTGCACGAAATCGACGTTGCACTCCATCGCCATGTGCGCCTCGTGCTCCGTCTCCACACCTTCGATCAACACCAGCTTGCCCGCCTCGTGCAGCAGCGCGACAAGACCCGGCAGTATCGATGCGACGTCCGCGCGATGCGCCGCATGCGACAGCATGATGCGGTCGAGCTTCACGATATCGGGATTCAACTGCCAGATGCGCTCGATGTTCGAATGCCCGGCGCCGAAGTCGTCGAGCGCGATCAGGAAGCCCCGCTCGCGAAACTGGCGCACGGCATCGGCCAGACGCTCGATGTCTTCCGCGCTCTGTTCGAGCACTTCGAGCACGATGCGCCGCGGCGACAGATTCAGCCGCCGCAGGTTCGCCAGCAGCGCCGCCGAATGATACGAGTCGATCAGCACGCCCGGATGGACGTTGAGAAACAGCCACTCGCGCTCCGCGCCGAGCACCTTGAAGTTCTCGAGATGCAGAGACTGCGCGAGCCGGTCGACATGCAGCACGTCGCCGACGCGTGCCGCGTGGCCGAACACGTCGACGGGCGACACCGCGCGGTCGAAGGGATCGTGTGCGCGCAGCAAGCCCTCGTAGCCCACGGCACGCATGTGCGACAAACTGAATATCGGCTGAAAAACGCTCGTCAGCGTCAGGTCGCCGTGTTGTACCGAATAGCGCTGCAGGCCCGAGGTCATGCTGATCTCGAAACCGTGCGGCACCGTTGTTCTTTCCTGTTGCGCAATCGTCATGCAGTCCTCTCACGCAAAAGCACGGCGGGCGCGTCGCAAAGGCGAAGGGCCGCCGCCGTCCTCGAAATGTGCGTTATCAGTTCCTATTAAGCAAGCTCCATGCGCACGGTGGCGCACCTACAAACGAAATTTGCATGGAAGGCTGCACCGCGCGAAGCGCCCGTGCGTCGCGCAAGGGCGCACAGTGCACCGTAGCAGTGCATTCTGCTTTCGGACGACTTGCAGCCTTCGATGCGCGATGTCATCCCGTCGGGCTACACTTCGGGCTGACCGACACGCCGCATCGTCTTTCCAGACGCGGCGATTCATGTCGCGACGCGTGGACAGAGTCTCGCTCTTCCCGTCGCGCGCCACTGCCTGTTTCCCCACACCCGGTTTCCGATGGATATCGTCTTCACCGTTTTGATCCTGCTGCTCGCCGTCGCCGCTTCGGGCGTCGTGGTGCGGCTGGTGCCGTTCAAGCTGCCGCTGCCGCTCGTGCAGATCGCCTTCGGTGCGCTGCTCGCGTGGCCGCGTCTCGGCCTGCACGTGACGTTCGATCCCGAACTCTTCATGATGCTGTTCATTCCGCCGCTGCTGTTCGCGGACGGCTGGCGCATCCCCAAGCGCGAGTTCTTCATGCAGCGCCGCGCGATCCTGATGCTCGCGCTCGGCCTCGTGTTCATGACCGTGGTCGCGGTCGGCTACTTCATTCACGCGATGGTCCCGTCGATCTCGCTGCCCATCGCGTTCGCGCTCGCCGCCGTGCTGTCGCCGACAGACGCCGTCGCGCTGTCGGGCATCGCCGGGCGCAACCGCTTGCCCGAGCATCTGATGCATATCCTCGAAGGCGAAGCGTTGATGAACGATGCGTCCGGTCTCGTCGCGCTGAAGTTCGCGATCGCCGCCGCGTTGACGGGCGTGTTCTCGCTGCGCGACGCGTCGGTGAGTTTCGTGATCATCGCGCTCGGCGGGCTGGCCACAGGCGCGGCGGTGGCGTGGCTCTTCAGCTTCGCATCGACGCGCTTTCTCAACCTCACCGAAGAAGGCGACCCTGCGCCCGGCGTCGTAATGACGATGCTGATTCCGTTCGCCTCGTATCTGTTCGCCGAGCACTTCGGGTTTTCCGGCATTCTCGCCGCCGTCGCCGCCGGCATGACGATGAACTACTCGACGTTCGCGACCTCGAGCCCCGCGTCCGCGCGCGTGCGGGCGAGCGTCACATGGACGATGATCGAGTTCGTCTTCAACGGCATGGTCTTTATCCTGCTCGGCCTGCAGTTTCCGCACATCATCGGCAGCGCGCTGCTCGACGCGCATCAGGAAGCGAGCGGCTCGGAGTTGCGGCTGATCTTCTACGTCGCCGCCGTCGCGGTGGCGCTGTACGCGCTGCGTTTCGTGTGGGTCTGGCTGCTGCGCTGGTTCGCGAGCCGCGGCGCGGCGAAGCAAGGCGTCGCGAATGCAGTGCCCGGCCTGCGCACCGTATCGATGACGACGATCGCAGGCGTGCGCGGCGCCGTGACGCTCGCGGGCGTGCTGTCGCTGCCCGTTGCGTTGTCGAATGGACAGCCGTTGCCTGGACGCGATACTGCGATCTTCATCGCGTCGGGCGTGATTCTCGTGTCGCTATTCGTCGCCGTGATCGGCTTGCCGCTATTGATGAACGGCGCGCGCCGCCGGGCCGATCCGCATGCCGCCGAAGAACGCATGGCGCGCATTCAGGCGGCGCAGGCGGCAATCCGCGCAATCGACCGCTATCAGGAAACGGCGACCGCCGATCTCGACGAAGCCTCATCCGCCCATGCCGCCGATGTGACCGCGCGCGTGATGGACATTTACCGCCGCCGTCTCGCCACACTCGACGACGACATCGAACCCGCCGAAAACGCGCGGCGCGCTGAAGCGCTGGAGTTTCAGATGAAGCTCACGGCGATGCGCGCCGAACGCGTGACGCTGCTCGACCTGCGCGGCAGTCAATTGATCAACGACGACACGATGAACAAGCTGATGCGCGAAGTGGATCTGTCGGAAACCGCGTTGCTGACGCGCGGAAAAGGAAAGAAGTAAAAAAACGGGCGCCTCGCTGAACTGCGGGCGCCCGTTGTGCTCGAGCGGCTCGAACTGCTCAAGCGGATAACTGCTTCAAACTCAAACAGCCGGCTCTTGCGGCCCCTTGCGACGCAGCAGCGCGTACAGAATGATCGCGCCGAACGTTGCAGTGCCGATCCCGCCGAGCGCAAAGCCGCCGAACTTCAGCGAGAAGTCGCCCGCGCCGAGCACCAGCGTCACGGCGGCGACGATCAGATTGCGGTTGTCGGAGAAGTCGACCTTGTTGACGACCCAGATGCGCGCGCCCGTCACCGCGATCAGACCGAACACGACGATCGACACGCCGCCCAGCACCGGGCCGGGAATGGTCTGGATCACCGCGCCGAACTTCGGCGAAAAACCGAGCACCAGCGCGATCACGGCAGCAATCACGAACACGAGCGTCGAGTAGATCTTCGTGACGGCCATCACGCCGATGTTTTCCGCGTACGTCGTGACGCCCGTGCCGCCCGCGAAGCCCGACACGACCGTCGCAATACCATCGCCGATAAACGCGCGGCCGATGTAGCGGTCCAGGTTCTGCCCCGTCATCGCGCTAACCGCCTTGATGTGGCCGAGGTTTTCGGCAACGAGGATCACCGCAACGGGCGCGAGC
This sequence comes from Paraburkholderia caribensis, assembly GCF_002902945.1. Classification (NCBI taxonomy): domain Bacteria; kingdom Pseudomonadati; phylum Pseudomonadota; class Betaproteobacteria; order Burkholderiales; family Burkholderiaceae; genus Paraburkholderia; species Paraburkholderia caribensis. Next base: position 231,448 of record NZ_CP026101.1, on the reverse strand, counting down.
AGCGCCATCGCCTGTGCGTTGAAGACGGGCGCCGTGAAATGCGGCATGCCGAACCACGCCGCATTCGCGACGATCGAGAAGTCGATCGGCTTGCCCATGCCCATGCCGTTCGTGACGATCGCGTAGATCACGTAAGCGATCAGCAAGCCGACGAGAATCAGCAGACGCTGCAGCATGCCGCGCGTGAACACCGCCACGGCACCGACGCACAGCACGGTGACGAGCGCCATGTATGACTCGAACGCGCTGCCGCTCACGCCCTTGACGGCGATCGGTGCGAGATTCAGGCCGATCACCGCGACGATCGAGCCCGTCACGACGGGCGGCATCAGCGTCTCGATCCATGCCGTGCCGACGGCCGACACGATCAATCCGATGATGACGTACACCACCCCGCACGCGATGATCCCGCCGAGCGCAACAGGGATGTTCATGTTCGGGCCATGACCGCTGTAGCCGGTGATCGCGATCACGAGACCGATGAACGCGAAGCTCGAACCGAGATAGCTCGGCACGCGCCCACCCACCAGCACGAAGAACAGCAACGTGCCGATCCCCGACATGAAGATGCAAAGATTGGGATCGAAGCCCATCAGGAGCGGGGCGAGTACGGTCGAACCGAACATCGCGACGACGTGCTGGATGCCCATCGCCAGCATCTGCGGCCCGGGCAGGCGCTCGTCGGTATTGACGACGCGCCCCTCGACGCTCTTGGACTGGACGCGCCAGCGCGGAAAATAGGAATCGGCCATCGCGGGGGTTCTCCTCTATTGGCGTAGATCTTGTATGGAAGCGCCACCTTTTTGTGTGATGCCGCAGCGCGGTCCAGGATGGGATTCTTGAACTACGCGCGAGTGTACGGAGAGCGCCTGGCGCTGACAAGCCGCGCGAAATGCGTTGGCGCGGCGGTGTCTTTCGAGTGTTGTATCAAAGCGAAAACACGGCGACGGCCGTCTTCAGATGCCGTGCCTGGTCGGCCATCGCGCCCGCCGCAGCCGCCGCCTGCTCGACGAGCGCGGCGTTCTGCTGCGTGACTTCGTCCATCTGCGCGACCGCGCGGTTCACCTGTTCGATGCCCGTGCTCTGCTCGCTCGATGCCGCCGAAATCTCGCCCATGATGTCCGTCATCCGCTGCACGGCCTGCGTGACTTCCGTCATGGTCCGGCCCGCGCGCTCGGCGAGCACGGCGCCGCTGTCCACGCGCGACGTCGAGCTTTCGATCAGTTCCTTGATCTCTTTCGCCGACACCGCGCTGCGTTGCGCGAGCGCGCGCACTTCGCCCGCGACGACGGCGAAGCCGCGCCCCTGTTCGCCTGCGCGCGCTGCTTCGACGGCGGCGTTCAGCGCGAGGATATTCGTCTGGAACGCAATGCTCTCGATCACGCCGATGATGTCCGTCATCCGCTTCGAGCCGGCCGCGAGTTCGCGCATCGTCTCGACCACATCGCCGACCAGGCCGCTGCCGCGCACGGCCACTTCCGACGCGCCTGCCGCGACGCCACCCGCCTGCTGGGCGTTGTCGGCGTTCTGGCGAACGGTCGCCGTGAGTTGCTCCATGCTCGACGCCGTTTCTTCCAGCGACGCGGCCTGCTCCTCGGTGCGTTGCGACAGATCGGTATTGCCCTGCGCGATTTCACCCGACGCCAGCAGGATCGATTCGCTCGACTCGCTGATCTTGCCGACGATCGCGGCCAGTTGCTCGCGCATGTTGGCGAGCGCGTAGAGCAGGCTCGCGGTGTCGCCGGGTTTCGTGTCGACGCGCACGCCCAGATCGCCCGCCGCAATGCGGCTCGCGATGTGCGCCGCGTAATCCGGCTCACCGCCAAGCTGGCGCGTCAGACGCCGCGCGATCAGCCACGCGAACCCTGCGCCCACGACGATCGACGCCAGCACCAGCAGCGACAGCACCACGCGCATGCTCGCGTATTCCGCGCCCGCTTCGTGCTGCGCGGCGTTGGCCTGCTGGCGCCGGTAATCGATCAGCGCGACGATCCGGTCGCGCAACGCCTCGCTCGCGGCGATCGCGCGTCGTACCAGTTCGGCGCTGTCGACGCCGGCAGGGACGGGCTGCAGCCCGATCTGCTGATGCACGATCGCTTCCCATACCTCGGTCTTGCGCAGCACGTCGTCGTACTGCGATTGCCCGCCGCCGCCCGCTATCGTCTCGCGATATCGCGCGTACGCGTCGTGCATGTGCTTCAGCGACGCGACGATGTCGTCCTTCAGCTTCTGACGCGCGGCGTCGTCGGGGGCGTAGCCGAGGTTGGCGGCGTCGAGATCGGTGTCGATCTTGTAGCGGTTCGCCTCTTCCATCCAGTAGAGGCCGTCCATGTGGCGGCTCGATATTTCTTCCGTGATGCCGTGCATCGACGCCAGCGCCGACAACCCCGCCACGCCAACGGCCACACCAAAGCCGATCACAGTCGCAAACGCGATCAGCAGCTTCTTCCAGACGGTCATGCGGTCAAACCACTTCATCGTGAGATCCTCGACAGTTCATCAGCCGTGCTTCGACGGGTTGAGTCGCAGGCAACGCGGGCCGGCGGGCTGCAATGCTTTACGGCGCCCGTTATGCGGACTTGATGAACGGATGCACGGCATAAGAAAGCCGGCATGAGGGTTTGCGCGAAGTGATTGGCCTGTTATCGGACGAAGCCGGCGCGGGGAGCAGGGCGACTTCGGAAGTCACCCTTTGGGAGTTATCTGATATCGGACCGCGTGTCCTGGTCCCTACACTGCATAGGCTGCGTGACCCCGATTGAGTAGCGCAAGCGATGTTGTAACTCTCCGACTTTCCGCTCATGCTCCCCGGCGTGAGCGGTTTTTTTTCGCCTGTTGCTTTTCGGCTGTGCGCGCTCAGGCGTCAGGCATTGGCCGCCGCATCCACGTCGAGCGCCCGTTTCGCCAGCTTGCGCGTGTGATCGCGCACATCGACGGGCCATGCGGCTGTCATGGCATCGAAGCGGGCGGCGTCGTTCGCAAACAGCGCGCGCGTCGCTTCTTCGTAACCGGCGAGATCGCCTGCCATCGCCGTCATGAAACGATATGCCGCTTCCTGCGCCTGGCGCAGGCGGTCCTTTCCTTCACTCGCGCTCCGCGCCGCGTCGACCAGCTTGCGCAGCGCAACCGACGCGCCGCCCGGCTGCCCGTTCAACCATTCCCAATGCCTGGGCAGCAGCGTGACCTCACGCGCCACCACACCCAGCTTCGGCCGGCCGCGACCGCGTGAGGCCGTGGCTTCGTCGCTCGTGGGGTCGGTTTGGCGCACTTCACCGTCGGGCTGACCGGCGAGCCGGGCAAGCACGTCGCTCGCGGAGCCGCGCAGGTCGAGTTCGATGGGACGGCTGGTCTGGTCGTCGAAGATCAGCACGGAAGCGCCGCCGCCGCGCTCCGTCGCAGCCTTCACCGCCAGCGCAACGTCCTTCAACGCGCCCGACGCGAGAAGTCGAACGCCTTCGAAGGCCGCGCAGGTTGTTGCGTGAATTGCCATGTCGGGCCTCGCATCGCGTGGAATCAATGTCCGCATTTTATCCGGGTATAAATATAAAATGCAATATCACCCGGATAAAAATACAACACCCATCGGACGACATCTGATCTAAAAACCCACGCCGCATTGCCGTTATCCAGAGTAGAGGCCGCGACGACGAAAGATCGCCAGGGCCATTGCCGCAACATCTGTCCGGGTAGTTCCATGTTCCTTCACCGCTATTCGCGTCGTCCGTCATCGCTGGCGGGACGCTGGGGTGCGCTTGCGCTCGCCGCCTCGATCTGTCTTTCACCTGCCGTCGTCGAGAAGACCGCTTACGCCGCGACGGCCGCCAGCGAGATCCAGGTATCGCTCACGATCCACGATGTCTGCACGATGAACACCGATGCCGTTCAGCCGAAAGTCACGTGCTCGGCAGGTGCGCCGTTCCGCGTCTATCGGGACGGCCACTTCGCGCGCGGAAACGAACAGCCGTTGGGTGTTTTTGCCGGTGCCGCGCACCAGACCGCGGTAGAGATTGCTTTCTAACAAATCGCATAAATTCAGCACAATCTGCGACAAAACATTCGTTTAGCATCCGTTTGTCCAACTTTTAAGCCGTATCTAACAAATAGTTACATCTTCAGACAATAGCGGTTCCATACTCGGATCGTCGCCATAAAGAGCGCACAAAGCGCTTAGGGCTCCGTGGAGATAATTCGATGCGCTGGCGCAACCTGATCGTTCCGTGTCTGTCTGTCGCGTTGGCTGCCGCACCCGTCGTCCCCTTCAACGCGTATGCCGCAACCCGTCAGACCACCTTCACTGTCACACTGACTCTGCAGACCGACTGCCAGATCGCCGCGACGAATCTGAACTTCGGTACGTCCGGCGTGATCGCCGCGAATATCGACCAGACCAGCACGCTGACCGTCACCTGCTCGAATGGCGCGCCGTATACGGTCGGGCTCGACGCGGGCTCGGTGACGGGTTCGACGGTGGCGAACCGGCTGCTCGGCGGAACGGGCACCCCTGTGCCGACCGTCGCCTACCAGCTGTATCGCGATTCCGCGCGCTCGTTGACGTGGGGCCAAACGGCCGGCACCGACACCGCCGCCGGCACAGGCACGGGCGCAGCACAAACGCTGACGGTGTACGGGCGCGTCGCGCCGCAGAACACGCCGGCGGCGGGCACCTATACGTCGACCGTCACCGCGACCGTCACTTTCTGATGCCATGATCGCGTCGTTGAAACGAGCCGCATGCCGGCTCGCGGGCGGTGCTTTGCGCCGCGCGCGGCGGGTGGCAGCCGCTGACAGTCATCCATGCGACACAGTCCGCGCGGCGGCCGTGACGCGAACGCCGCGGTCCGCGCGCAGCATTAGACTGGCCTCGACATGCCGCGGATTCGTAGCGACGTCGCTCTGCTGCATCGCCGCCCTGCACACGGGCGCGGCCCACGCCGCCGCGCTGCAGGTCACGCCCATCCGGCTCGACCTGGCCGCCGACCGCCCCGCCGCCGTCCTCACGCTGCACAACGTCGGCACCACGCCGCTCAACGCGCAGGTCCGCGTGTTCGCGTGGAGCCAAAGCGCCGACGAAGACCATCTGGAACGCACCGACGACATCGTCGCGAGTCCGCCCATCGTCCAGGTCGCGCCGGGGGCCGATCAGACCGTGCGCATCCTGCGCGTCGCGAAAGGCGAAGTGAGCGCCGAGGAGACCTACCGTCTGCTGATCGACGAGATTCCGAACGGCCAGAGCACGGACGCGACCGGCGTGCGCATGCAGTTGCGTTACTCCGTGCCTGTGTTCGTCGGTGCGCCGCCCGACGGCAAGCCGCCTGCGCTGCAGTTCGCGCTCGAACGCACCGCACCGGACGGCGCCACCCAGGGATCGGCTCCACCAGCAACCGCCCTGATGCTGCGCGCGGTGAACCGCGACGCGACGCACGCGCAATTGAGCAAGGTCAAGCTGACCTGGCACGACGGCCAGTCGACGCTGCTCACGCCCGGCCTGCTCGGCTATGCGCTGCCGCACGCGACACGACGCTGGCCCATCGCGAACGCACCCGCCGATGCGCGCGAGGCAACGCTGTCAGTGGTCGTCAACGGGCAGCCGGTGACCGCGCGTGTACGCGTGGAATCCGGTGCCGCGACGCCTGCCGACAGCGCGCCCGCACGCTAATAACGGCGAATCGATGCCATGGCGCCAGCGACACGCTGCAATCTACAGCGCCTGTACGGGCATCGCGTGGCCGCTGATGTGCGCGCAGGCGTGGAGCGCGCCGCCGGACACCAGCGCCGCGGGCGAGACAGCGCCCGCGCTCAGCGTCGCCGCACAGCCGATGCTGTCGTCGCCGCGCGCACCGACAAACGTGCCCATCCCGGCTGCGCCCGCAAACGGCGATGTCTATCTCGAAGTGACGATCAACGGCGAATCGACGAAGCAAATTGCGCACTTCGTCGTGACCGACGCAATGATCTACACGACACCCAATGAACTACGCGACGTCGGCATTCGCACCGACGATCTGCCGCCGCCCGGCACCAACGGCCTGATCGCGCTCGGCACCATTCCGGGCCTGCGCTACACGTATCGTCCCGAGCAGCAGCGGCTCGACCTGCAGGTCGTCGATGCGCGCCGCCAGCCTGCCACGCTGGAGAACATTCCTGCGCGGCCGCCCATGTCGGCGAGCGGCACGGGGCTCGTGATCAACTACGAGTTCAGCGCGCAGACCAATTCGCCGACACAGTACGGTCTCTACAGCGAGGAACGCTTCTTCTACCCGGGCGGCCTGCTCGACAACACGGGCACCGCGTACTGGTATCGCAACCTGCATCGTTACGTGCGGCTCGACACCACGTGGAGCCATTCGAACCCGGACACGATGGTGACCACGCGTATCGGCGACACGATCTCGTCGTCGCTGACATGGACGCGGCCCGTGCGTCTCGGCGGCGCGCAGGTATCGCGCGATTTCACGCTGCGTCCCGATCTCATCACCTATCCCGTGCCGACGCTCGCGGGCAGCTCCGCCGTGCCAAGCGCCGTCGATCTGTACGTGAACAACGTGCGGCAATTCACCGGCTCGGCGCCATCCGGGCCGTTCGTCATCAACGCCGTGCCTGCGATCAACGGCGCGGGCGAAGCGGTGATCGTCACGCGCGACGTACTGGGCCGCAGCGTGATGACGACGGTGCCGCTCTACATCGATTCGCGGCTGCTCGCACCCGGCCTCACCGACTTCTCGGTCGAAGCAGGCTTTCTGCGCCGCTCATACGCGCTCAGTTCGTTCGACTACGCGGGCGATCCTTCGTTATCCGTATCGTTCCGGCACGGCTTGACGTCGCGCATCACGCTCGAAACGCATGGCGAAGCGACGCGCGGCGTCTACAACGCGGGCGTCGGCGCGCTGCTCGAAGCGGGCGGCGCAGGCGTGCTGAACCTGGCCGTGGCGGGCAGCGCGGGCAACGGCGGCGACGGATCGCTTGCGCGCAACGTGCCCGTCACGGGTCTGTCGAACACGACGGGCGTACCCGTCGGCATCGGCTTCGTCGAAGGCACGACGAATACCTCGTCAGGCGGCGTACTGCCGACGCCCGGCGGCAGCGGCGCGCAGTGGTCGGCGGGCTGGCAATGGCATTTGCCCGCCGTCTCCATCGACCTGCAGGCGCAACACGCGACACCGCACTACAGCGATCTTGCCTCCGCGGAAGGCACGCCCGTGCCGCGCACGACCTATCGCGCGACGCTCGCGCTGCCGTTCCGTCTGTTCGGCTCGTCGAGCACGGCGAGCGCGAGCCTCGTCGGCCTCGACGATCCTTACTACGGCGATTCGCGCATCGGCTCGCTCGCGTGGACGACGACGCTGCCCGCGAGCACGTCGCTGTCGGCGAGCGTCTATCACGACTTCGGCGACACCGGCAACACGGGCGTATTCGTCGCGCTGAGCTTCCTGCTGGGCGGCTCGATGAACGCGAGCGTCAACGCGGGCAGCGATCACGGCAAGCCGCTGTTCGGAGCGGCCGTCACGCGCACGCCGGACTACGGCGGCGGCCTCGGCTGACAGGTGCAGACTTCGCGCCAGAACGGTCAGCAGCAATCGCTCGCGCAGGCCACCTGGCGCGGCCGTTACGGCGACCTGATCGGCAGCGTCGCGAACGTCGGCTCGCGCACGTATGGCGAAGTGGACGCGTCCGGGTCGATCGTGCTGATGGCGGGCGACGTGCTCGCGGGACGCCGCATCGACGACGCCTTCGCACTCGTCTCCACCGACGGCGTGCCGCACGTTCCCGTGCTGCACGAAAACCGCGAGATCGGCGAGACGAACGGCGCGGGGCATCTGCTCGTGCCCGACCTCGTCGCCTACGAGCCGAACCATCTCGCCATCGATCCGCTCGGCCTGCCCGCCGACACCTCCGTCGCCACCACGCGCCTGAACCTCGCGCCGCAATCGCGCGCGGGCGTGCTCGCACGTTTCCCGCTGCGCGACTTCACGGGCGCGCAACTGATCGTCGTCGATACTGCTGGCAAGCCGCTGCCTGCGGGCGCCGTGCTGACGCAGCGCGAAACGGGCAAGCGCTATGTGGTCGGCTATGACGGCCTTGCCTTCATCGACGACATGCGCGCGGCCAACGCGTTCACGTCGACATCGGCGCAGGGACCGTGCGAAGTCGATGTGACGTTCGAGCGCGAAGGCGGCGGACTGCCGACGCTCGGCCCGTTCACCTGCAAGGCGCGTTCACCATGAAGCGCGCACCATGGCCCGTTCTGGTCGTTCTGCTCGTCGCATGGCTGGCCTGCACACCGCGCATCGCGCTCGCGCAGACCTGCAACGCCATCGCGTCGAGTCTGAATTTCGGTCAGGTGAGCCCGATTGCCGGCACGACGGCGAGCACGTCGTCGACCATCACGATCAATTGCACGGGCATGGGCGTGCTGCCCGTGCGCGCCTGCGTGAACATCGGCACGGGCAGCGGCGGCAGCAGCTACCTGCCGCGTGTCGCGCTGAACGGCACGAGTCAGCTGCAATACAACCTCTATACGACATCGGGCGGCAGCACCGTGTGGGGCTCGCGCGGCTCGACGACGTACGCGCCCATCGCCGTCGACGTCGTCCAGAACGGCCTGACGGGCGCCGGCTCCGCGACGCTCACCGTCTATGGACGCGTGCCCGCCTCGCAGACTTCGCTCGTCGCAGGCACCTATACGTCGACCTTCGCGGGTGCGTTGCAGGCGGAGCTGGACTATGCGGCGTATCTGCTGGTGGCGCCCGCGTGTGCTTCGCTGACCTCGCCGAGCAACACCTTCAGCTTCGCGGTCAGCGCAAGCGTGATCAACGACTGCACGATCTCGTCGACGAACATCAACTTCGGCACAGCCGGCGTGCTCAACTCGACGCTCACGGCGACGGGCACGCTGAGCGTCGCGTGCACGAACAACGACGCGTATTCGATTGCGCTGTCGGCGGGCGCGGGCAGCGGCGCAACCGTCGCCGACCGCGTGATGACGCGCAGCGGCGGCAGCGACAAGATTCACTACCAGCTGTATCAGAACGCCAGCCACTCGCTGCCGTGGGGCGACGGCACGAACGGCACGACCGCCCTGACGGGCACGGGGACGGGTTCGTCGCAAAGCGTGACGGTCTACGCGCGCGTGTTGCCGCAAACGACGCCGCAAGCAGGCACCTACATCGACACCGTGATCGCGACGATCACCTACTGAGGCAGAACCTACCGAGCCAGACGCGGCGAAAAATCATTCGACACATGCGCGCAATGCGTTGACGAGATCGAGCGGATCGTACGGCTTGCGCAATTGCGCGACGCCCTGCAATTGCGTCCGCTGCTGAGCCGACAACGCCGCGTCTGAGCCCGTGACGAAAATCACGCGCATGCCGGGCTGGCGCGCGGCGGCGTCGATGGCCAGATCGACGCCCGACTCGCCCGCCAGCCCGACGTCCGTCAACAGCACGTCGAAATCGCGCTCCTGCAGCATCTGCGACGCTTGCGCCGCGCTCGCCGCCTCGGCGACTTCGAGGCCGAAAGTGCGCAGCAGCTCCGCCGTGCTGACGCGCACCAGTTCGTCGTCTTCGACGAACAGAATGCGCAGATCGCGGATCGCTTCGAACGTCTCGTTGCTGTGCCGGTCGACGACCCTGACGGTTTGCGAGTCCTGCGCCTGCAGCGTGACGGTATCGTCCGGCCGCGCGTACTGCACCTGTAGCGCGTGCTGGATCTTGCGCGCGAGCGCTTCCTGCGAATACGGCTTGCTCAACAGCTCGACGCCTTCGTCCAGCCGCCCGCCGTGCACGATCGCGTTGTCCGTGTAGCCCGACGTGAACAGCACCGCGATGCCCGGCTGACGCTCGCGCGCCTTGCGCGCCAGCTCCGTGCTGCGCAGCGGCCCGGGCATCACGACATCCGTGAAAAGCAGATGGATCGGCACGCCGCTTTCGACGATCGCCAGCGCGCTTTGCGCATCTTTCGCCCTCAGCACGCGATAGCCGAGCGACGCCAGCATCTCGACCACCGTCGTGCGTACGTCTTCATCGTCCTCGACGACGAGTATCGTCTCCGCGCCGCCTTTGGCCGGTCCTGCGTCGACATCCGTTTCGAGATCCTCTTCCTCGCGTACGCGCGGCAGATACAGGCGGATCGTCGTGCCGTGCCCCATCTCGCTGTAGATCTTCACATGGCCGCCCGACTGCTTGACGAAGCCATACACCATGCTCAAGCCCAGCCCCGTGCCCTGTCCTTCCGGCTTGGTCGTGAAGAACGGCTCGAACACATGCTCCTGCACGTCGGTTGACATGCCCGAGCCGGTATCGGTGACGGCGACCATCACGTACTGGCCCGGCGTGACGTCGGCGTGACGCTTCGCGTACGCATCGTCGAGCGATGCATTGCCCGCTTCGATGGTCAGCTTGCCGTGGCCGTCCATCGCATCGCGCGCATTGATCGCGAGATTGAGCAGCGCGTTCTCCACCTGAAACGGATCGACGAGCGTATTCCACAATCCGCCCGACACGATGGTCTCGATCTCGATGCCGTCGCCCAACGCGCGCCGCAGCATGTCGTCGAGACCGCGCACGAAGCGCCCGAGGTTCACCACCTTCGGCGCGAGCGGTTGACGACGGCCGAACGCGAGCAGTTGCGACGCGAGCTTCGCGCCGCGCGCGACGCCGCCGAGCGCATTGCGCACGCGTTGCGCGGGCCGCTCCTGGCCAACCACGTCGTCGGCGAGCAGTTGCAGATTGCCGCCGATCACCTGCAGCAGATTGTTGAAGTCGTGCGCGACGCCGCCCGTCAGCTTGCCGATGGCTTCCATCTTCTGCGCGACGCGCAATGCTTCTTCCGCGTGACGCAGCGCTTCCTGCGTTTCGCGGTCGCTCGTCACGTCGCGGCCGACGCCGTGAATGCGCTCCGTATCGGGATCGAGCGAAAGCGTCCACGCGATCCAGCGCCAACCGCCGTCGATATGCTTCAGCCGGTTCTCGAAACGCGTCGGCGCACCCGTGCGGCGCAGTTCGTCGAGGTGCGCCTTGACCATCGAATGGTCGTCGGCGTGAATCAACGAGAAGTACGACTGCAACGCGAGCCAGTGCATGTCGTGACCGAGCACGCGCGTCCACGAAGGACTGATGCGCTGCAACTCGCCATTGAAACCCGCGACCACCAGCAGGTCTTCACTGAAGTCCCACAGACGGTCGCGATCCGCGACGGCTTCGATCACGCGCGCCTCGAGCGTTTCGTTCAATTCGCGCAGCGCCTCTTGCGCCTTCGTGCGCTCGGCGATTTCGCGTTGCGCGGCCTGATAGAGGCGTGCGTTGTCGATGGCCGTCGCGGCCTGCGCGGCGATGCCTTCGACGACGCGCTCCGCGCGCGCGGTGAACACACCCGGCGTCGGATGTCCGAAGAACAGTCCGCCGAGCACTTCGCCCGTGCGCGACACGACGGGCGCAGCAAGATAGCTGCACACCTGCAGATGGCCCTCGGGCATCCCGCGATGCGGCGGGTTGCGGCCGTAGCGCGCGTCTTTCGTAATGTCGTCGGAACGCACGATGCCTTCGCCCTGGAACGTCGGTGCGAATACGGCCGTGTTGCGCGGCATCGGAAACTTCGCGAAGCTGTCTTTCGGCACGCCCGACAGCGTGTACAGCATGTAGCTGCCGCCCTTGTCGTCCTGCACGTTGTAGAAAAACGCGCCGAACGCGGCGCCGGTCAGTTCCGTCGCGGCATCGACGACGACCTGCACCGCGCGGTTCAGGTCGAGTTCCGCCGCGACCGCGGTGCCGACGCGGTTCAGGATTTCGAGCGTGCGCGACTCTTCGCGCAGACGGTTGCCTGTTTCTCGCCGCAAGCGCGCGAGTTGCAGATTGCCCGCGACGCGCGCGAGCAGTTCGCGCGCCGCGAACGGCTTGATCAGATAGTCGTCCGCGCCCGATTCGAGTCCGCCCACTTTCGCCTCTTCGCCCGCACGCGCCGACAGCAGCAGCACGGGCGTTTCGCGCAGTTCGGCGTCGGCGCGCAACGCGCGCAACAGGCCAAAGCCGTCGAGCTTCGGCATCATCACGTCGGACACGATCAGCTCGGGCTGCAGGTTGCGCGCGGCCGCGAGCGCTTCCTCGCCGTCGCAAGCAAGATGCACATCATGACCCGCCGCCGACAGAATACGCCGCATGTAGTCACGCAGATCGGCGTTGTCGTCGACGACGAGCAGCTTGCCCGTCGCTCGGCCGTCTACCCCGGCGGACGGTGTTTCGCCGGTGGCGGGCAGCGGGCCCGGATCGCTGGCACTGTCATCCGGGTACGCATCGGGCAGCCAGCGCAGCGCGGCGTCCGCGTAGCTGTGCGCGCTCGCGCTCGTCGTCGCGCGCGCGCTGTTACCGGACGCAGGGTCCATCGATAGCGTAGCCGGCAGCACGACCGTAAATCGCGTGCCGACGCCGAGTTCGCTCTCGACATGAATCACGCCGTCGTGCAGCCGCACCAGCTCGCTGACGAGCGCGAGCCCGATGCCGCTGCCTTCGACCGACCGCCCCACCGCGCCTTCGACGCGATGGAAACGTTCGAACAGGCGCGGAATCTCGTGCTCGGGAATGCCGATACCCGAATCGGCGACGCTCATTTCGATGCTGCCGCCCTGCGTCGCTTTCAGGCTCACCGCAATGCGGCCCGTGAGCGTGAACTTGAACGCATTCGACAGCAGATTGAGCACGACCTTCTCCCACATCTCGCGGTCGATCGACACGGGATACGGCAACGGTTCGCAATCGACTTCGAGCGTCATGCCCGCCGATTCGACCGCCGAGCGGAACAGCGACGCGAGGTCGGCGGTGAACGCCGCGAGATCGGTCGGCTGCGGATGGATCTCGATGCGCCCCGCCTGGATGCGCGAGAAGTCGAGCAGCGCATTCACGAGCTTCAGCAGCCGCAAGCCATTGCGATGCGTGACTTCGAGCAGCGGCCGGTCAGCCGTGCTGGCCGCATCGGGTTTCGCGAGCAGTTCTTCGAGCGTGCCCAGCATCAGCGTGAGCGGCGTGCGGAACTCGTGACTGATGTTCGAGAAGAAAGTCGTTTTCGCGCGATCGATTTCCGCGAGCGCTTCCGCGCGCCGCCGCTCTTCTTCGTAGGCGTCCGCGTAGCCGAGCGCCGCGCCCATCTGCCGCGCGACCAGCGTGAGAAACGTACGGTAGTTGTCGTCGACGAGCCGGTACGGATTCAGCCCGACGACCAGCACGCCGCCGCGCCCTGCTTCGCCCGACGGTTGCACGGGCAGCACAGCCGCCTGCGCGCTAGGCCGCTGCCATGCGCCCGAAGGCAAGGGCGCGTCGAAGCGCTCCGCGAGATCCGGCACGATGGCCAGACGCTGGCTGCGCAGCACGTCGGCGAACGGCCACGCGGCGCCGGGCGCGGCATCCATCGATTGCGGCGCGGCGGGATGGCCCGCGCCGATGCCGCATGCGCCCGCCAGCGACGCCGACGCGCCGCCCGGCTCGGTCTGATAGAACAGCGCGAAAGTGAGGTCGTAGGGATCGCTTTCGAGCGCGCGCACGCTGCGCTCGCAGACATCGCGCCACGACAGCGCGTCGCGCGTCGCCGCGCCGATCTCCCGTAACAGGCGTAGCTGGCGTTCGCCGAGCACGCGTACGGTGTCGTCGCTGTTCGCGCAGATGATGCCGCCCGTGCCGCCGTGATCGTCGGGAATCGGGCTGTAGGAAAACGTGTAGTACGTTTCTTCCGGGTAGCCGTTGCGCTCCATGATCAGGAGCTTCTGCTCCGTGAAGGTGCCTTCGCTGCCCGTCAGCGCCGTCTCCAGCAACGGCTGAATCTCGCCCCAGATTTCGCGCCACACCGTCGACGTCGGCTGTCCGAGCGCAGCGGGATGCTTGCCGCCGATGATCGACTTGTAGGGATCGTTGTAGAAGTAGATCAGGTCCGGCCCCCAGCCGATCCAGATCGGCTGGCGCGACGTGAGCATGATGCGGATCGCCGTCTTCAGGCTTTGCGGCCAGTCGTCGGGCGCGCCGAGCGGCGTCGCGCGCCAGTCGTAGGCGCGTATCAGACTGCCCATCTCGCCGCCGCCCGCGAGGAAGCTGGGAGACGCACTGCCTGCGAGCGCCGCGTCCGCCTCAGTGGACGCGCCCGCCATCGTGTTGTCCGGTTTCATCGACGCAACCTTGGGTCTGTTTATCTATGAAACGTACATGCGAACGTCCGAAACTGGCCGCAGGGCAAGGAGCAAGGAGCGCCGTTCGGCGCGCCAGACAGGCGACGCGCGACGCCGCCGCCGGCCGGTTTTGGGCGCTCCCGTGGAATCGGTCCGGAAGTCAGAGGGGCACGTCTCATAGGTGAACTGACTCTGCGTCCCGCCGTATCGCTCTCGCCCTGCGGCCACACGCGGTACACCGGTGTCCATGCTTGCTGCCCTCGCGCGCTACCTTGCTTCGCTGCGTTCCGTTCGAAGCCCCATCACCCCGTCGCGTCCGACCGCACGGGCGTGCCCGGATTGCGCGGCATGCCGCTCGCGCCGTCTGTCGCGATCACGCGTTCGATGTCGTCGAGCGAAGCAGGCTTCACGAGATGATGGTCGAAGCCCGCATCGCGCGTGCGCTGCCGGTCGCTGTCCTGACCATAGCCCGTGAGCGCGATCAGCAATGCGCCCGCCGTAGCCGGCTCGGCGCGCAACGCACGCGCAACCTGGTAGCCGTCGATGCCCGGCAAGCCGATATCGAGCAGCACCACTTCCGGCTTGAACTCGCCCGCCGCCGCGATCGCCGCCGCGCCGTCGTACATCACGCGCACGTCGTGGCCGAGCATTTCGAGCAGGATCGACATCGATTCGGCGCCGTCGACGCTGTCATCGACCACCAGCACACGGCGCTTCGCATCGGGCGCGCCCTGGGTGTCGTCGACGGGATTGGCGGCGGCGGGCGCCGTGTCAGTCGCGGCGTCGTCGCCGGACGTCGCCGCCCCGGAGGCTGCCGGCCACGGCGCCGCCACCTTTCCTGATGCCGCGATCGGCAATGTCACAACAAATTCCGAGCCCATTCCAAGTCCCGCAGAAAATGCCTCGATAGAGCCGCCATGCAGTTCGGTGAGCGTCTTCGCAAGCGACAGCCCGATGCCAAGACCGCCCTCCGAGCGCGCCAGCGAATCTTCCGATTGCATGAAGAGATTGAACACGTCAGCGAGTTCGTTCGGCGGAATGCCGATGCCGTTGTCGCGCACGCGGATCGTCATGGTGTCTTCGGCCACGCTCGCGTCGAGCTCGATCACGCCGCCTTCGGGCGTGTACTTCGCCGCGTTCGACAGAAGATTGCTGATCACCTGCGCGACGCGGATCGGGTCGCCGTAGATCATGCATGACTCGTCGGGCACGTTGACGTGCAACGTGTGCTGCTTCTTCTCAATGGACGGCTGGTTTGCTTCGACGGCCGTTGCGACGGCGGCGCCGAGATCGACGCATTCCATCTGCAGCGCGATCTTGCCGTGCGTGATGCGCGACACGTCGAGAAGATCGTCGACGAGCCGGCTCAGATGCTCGACCTGACGGCGCGCGATCATGCGCGCGTCGCGCACCGTCTCGGCGTTCGCGTGATGGCGCGGGTCCATCAGTTCGACGGCATTGCGGATCGGCGCAAGCGGATTGCGCAGTTCGTGCGCGAGCGTCGCGAGGAACTGGTCCTTGCGACGGTCGGCGTCGCGCAGTGCTTCCTCCGCGCGGTGCAGCCGCAATAGCGCGCGCACGTTGGCGGCGAGTTCGGCCGGCTCGATCGGCTCCGTCAGATAGCTGTCCGCGCCGCCGTCGAGCGCGCGGACCTTGTCGAACGATTGCACGGCGGCCGCCGACGTCTGCAGGATGAGCGTCGAGCGCGTTTGTGGATCGCGCTTGAGAATCGAGCAGACCTCGATGCCGCTGATATCGGGCAGCTTCACGTCGAGCAGCACGAGCGCTGGATTGTGCGTGCGCACCTGATCGAGCGCGCCCTGGCCCGTCGCCGCCTCGATGACCTCGAAACCGGCATGCACGAGCACGCGCGTTTTCGCGTAACGCGCGCCGTCGTTGTCGTCGACGTTGAGGATCAGCGGAGCGGCAACCGTCATGAGGTGCCTCCGTGCACGATGGCCGGGCCGCCGGTTGCGTCGTCCGCGCGCGGCCCGGCTACCGCTTCGAGCGGCAGCGTCGCGGAGAAGGTCGAGCCCACGCCCGGCTTGCTGTCGACACCCACGTGGCCGCCGAGCAGCGCAGCGAGCTTGCGGCACAGCGGCAAGCCGAGGCCCGTACCTTTGACCCGCTGCTGCAGATGGTTCTGCACCTGGCCAAACTCTTCGAAAATCACTTGCTGGTGCTCCTCGGCGATGCCAATTCCCGTGTCGGCCACGAAGAATGTGACGTGCTCGCCATCCGGCTCCATTCGCGCGCCGACGCGTATCTCACCGCGCTCGGTAAATTTGAGCGCGTTGGAGACGAAATTACGCAGTATCTGCGTGAGCTTGGCTTCGTCGGCGAAGATGGGTGGCAAACCGTACGCGTCCTCGAAAATCAGCTTCACCGACGGATCAGTCTGAAGCGGCGTCAGCATCGGGCGCAGCGCCGCAAAGAGCCCGGTGGCCTTGAACCAGGCAGGTGTCAATTCAGTACGGCCTGCTTCGATCTTGGCGAGATCGAGCAGATCGTTGACGATTTCGGTCAGATCTTCGGCCGATTTGCGTATAAGTAGCACCTGGCGTTCCTGCTCGGCGGACAGGTCGCCGTCGAGCCGGTTCACCAGCAGATTCGACAGCGCCCGGATCGAGCTGAGCGGCGTGCGCAGTTCGTGGCTCATGTTCGACAGGAAGCGCGACTTCATCGTGTCGGCGCGCCGCAGTTCGTCCGCGCGTTCGTCGAGTTCCGCGTATAGCGCGACCACGCCGCGATTGGTGGCTTCGAGTTCCTGCGTGAGGCGGGTCAACTCGTCCTGGCGGTCGCGCAGTTCCGTCAGCGTGGCGAGCAGTTCGCGATTCTGTTCGAGCACTTCGTCGAACGAGCGGCGCGCCGCGTCCCCTGCGCTCCTTGCTCCGCCCGGACGTCCGCCCAGCGCGTTCTGCTGGACGAGGTTGCGCATGATCGCGTCGATGCCCGACGCGGCCACTTCGGGGCGGTCGAGCGGCAGGAAGCGCGCCATCGTCACAGCCGTGCCGCGTTCCGCCGACGATTCGATTTCGCACCGATCCATCAGCCGGCGGCTCCCGGCGATGCCGCGGCCCATGCCCGTCGACGACCGGTAGGTGCCGTCAAGCACCGACTCGAGTTCGCGGATGCCAGGACCGCGGTCGCGCACGTCGATGATTAGCGCCTGCGGTTTAGAAGCGCCGTCGAATGCGAAGGTCACTTCGCCGCCATACGCGTATTCGAATGCATTGCGCGCGATCTCCGAGACCGCGCTTGCGATGCGTGTCTGGTCGAGCATGGAGAAGCCGAAGCCCGCGGCGATCGCGCGCGCCTTGCGGCGCGCTGCGACGACGTCTTCCTCAGCCTCGAGCCGGATGCGCAGTATGGGGGTCGTCATGCCTGAAATGTACTCCCTGGTCTGCCTTGACGACTACCACGGTGGCGTCGTCGCGGCGTCGCGAGAAATCGCGGTACAGCACGGCGGCGATCATCACGGCCGGCTGCAGATGCAAGCCGGGATACGCCGCCAGATCCCAGCGCGTGCCGATGCCGTCCGAATGCAGGATGAGCAGCGCGTCGCGCGTCCACGCCACTTCGAATTCCTGCGAGTCGCGCATCGTATGACCGACGATGCCGTTGCGCGACGTGAGTTGCCACGTGTTGCGCGCGGCTTCGGCTGCCGTGCTCGAGCCGAGGCTCGCGCCGCCGCCCACGAGGGCCGGCTTGCCGGTATTGAAGATCGACGCCGCGATGTTGCCCGTGCCCGTGAACACGAGTTGCGAGCGTGTGAGATCGAGCCGCGCCATGGCGACGGCCGCGCCGCGTGTGGGGCGCAACGCACCGTGCGCGAGCTCCATCAGCGTGGCGGGCGAGCGGCCCGCACGGCGCCGCGCGACATCGACGGCAGCGGCCGCCGCCACATGGGCGTCGGGGCCGTGGCCGAGACCATCGGCAAGCGTGATGGTCAGGCCGTCCCGATCCGCTTCGACTCCCCACGCGTCGCCGCACACGGATTCGCCCGGATACGGCACACATACGCCGCCGATGTCGGTGCCTGCCGCCGCGCGTCCCGGGCGCTCTTTCGTGCTGCGGCTGCGCACCACGGCGCGCAGCACGGTGCCGAGATTCGGCTGCGAATACACCGACAACTCTTCCGACAGGCGCCGGATCGCGCCCAGCCCCGTGCCCGGCGAGCCCGCCGTCGTGCTGCCGTCGCGGAACGCGAGCTGCACGTCCTGCATGCCCGGACCTTTGTCGAACGCGATGATCTCGACGCCGTCAGCGAGTGTGCCCGCCGTATCCGACGGCAGGACCCGCACGAGCAGTTCGCCGTGCTGCGCATGCTTGAGGATGTTGGTCGCCGTCTCCGTGACGATCAGGGCGACCCGCCCCAGATCCGTCTCATTGAGCGCGCCCTTTTGCGCCGCGTCATTGGCGCCGCGCCGCGCGAACGCGACGCTGCTTGCGTCGGCGATTTCGAAGGACGCGTGCATGGCGCGCAGACCGCTTAGCGAAGTTTCCATTTCGTGATCGACACCGTCGTGCCTTTTCCTGGTTCCGACTGGATTTCGAATTCGTCGCACAGACGCCGCGCGCCGCCGAGCCCGAGGCCGAGCCCCGAGCCGCTCGTGAAGCCGTCCTGCAACGCGCGTTCGATATCAGCAATGCCCGCGCCCTGGTCGACGAACGTCAGCTTCAGGCCCTTACGCGTGCCGTTGAGAAGCACGCTCAAGGTCGCGTCGCCGCCGCCACCGTACAAAAGCGTGTTGCGTGCCAGTTCGCTCGCGGCCGTGACGAACTTCGTCTGATCGACGAGCGAGAAACCTTGTGCGATGGCTTCGTCGCGCACGACCTGGCGAAGCTTGACGATCTCCTGATCCGAGCGCAGACCGACTTCGACAGTCGATGTCACCACCACGCCGAATGAGTTCATGTATGAGCGCCCCACCTGATCAGGGCTGCCGCTGCTTGAGCAGCGCCATGCCTCGTTCGACGTTGAGCGCCGTGCGCACCCCCGTCAACGTGAGTCCCAGTTCGACCAGCGTGATCGCGACGGACGGCTGCATGCCGACCACCACCGTCTGCGCGTCGAGCACCGTCGCCATGGCGGCCGTGTTGCTGATCATGCGGCCGATGAAGGAGTCGACGATATCCAGCGCCGAGATGTCGATCAGCACGCCTTTCGCCCTGTCCTTGACGATGCGCGCGGTCAGGTCGTCCTGTAGCGCGATGGCGAGACGGTCGTGCATGTCCACCTGAATCGCGACGATCAGGCAATCACCCATCCGCAGGATTGGAATGCGATCCATGGCGCGACCTTAGCTGACGGTGCGCGTCGGAATGCTCGACCCGCTCTTTTGCAGCGCAATGATGAAGGCATCCGCTAACGTGGACTTCGTGATCACATTGTTCAGGTCGACGCCGAGATGCACGATGGTCTGCGCAATCTGCGGACGAATACCGCTGATGATGCAATCCGCGCCCATCAGACGCGCGGCCGCGACGGTCTTCAGCAGATGTTGGGCAACGAGCGTGTCCACGGTCGGAACGCCTGTGATGTCGATGATCGAAATGGCGGCGCCCGTTTCGACGATCTTTTCCAACAGGCTTTCCATCACCACTTGCGTGCGCGCCGAATCGAGCGTGCCGATCAACGGCAGCGCGAGAATGCCGTCCCATAGCTCCACGACGGGAGTCGACAGTTCGAGCAGTTCTTCCTGCTGACGCGCGATGATCGCTTCGCGGCTGCGCTGGAACACTTCCGTCGTGTAGAGGCCGAGCGAGTCGAGCAACAGGTTCACCGTCCAGCTCATGTCCGCGAATTCTTGCGGCTGGCTGCTGAACGCCTCGCGAAGGCGCACATACAGCGGCTGCTTCAGCGAGAAGACGAAGGTCGCGGTTTCGACGGGCGTGAAGCCCTGACGCGCGCGATGCACCGACATGTCGGCGAGAAACGCCCGCACGGGCTCCCATTCGGGGCGGGTCGCGTCGAACGTATCGGCTTTGGCGAGCGTGTCGGAGAAGATGTTCAGGAAGTTGCGGAACTGGTCGCTCATCTCCGCTTCTGTGGCGAGTCCGCGGCGCAGCGAGATCGATAGATGCTGGTTCAACCATTCCGTGAGCAGCGTATCGCGATGACGCGTCAGCACCTCGACGAGGGCCGCGCTTTTAGATGCGGTCATAAGGTCTCCGGGAAGAGTGCAGGTAAATTTTGCCCAGTTGTTTGTGTGCAAACTGTTCACGCGCATTCGATGTGCGCAAACATTACCGGAAGGCGTGTGATGCGGGCAGATAGCGGCGCCTTGCAGCATGAATCGTCCAATACTACAGGGGCGCTGCGTGATTGCGGGTGAAATGAGGGCCGAAATGTGCGGTGCGAGACGGCGGTTCCGCGGGCTGCGATGCGCGCTTCCGTCTGGCTCAGGGTTCGCTGCAGACGAAGTTGTTTGCTTCGTTGAGATTGCCCTTGCCGAGATAGCGCGGGTACATCGGATAGCGGCATAACGGACGCGAGCGGCCGTTGGTCGGCGGGGAGATGTCGGTGGCGAGCAGCGTTTCCGGTGAAACGCCGCGCGTGACCCAGTTGTCGAGTGCGCCGAGCAGATCGACGGATGGAATGAACACGCCGCCGCCATGCTGGAAGCCCGGCACCATGTAGAGACGCATGAAGGCGTTGACGCGCTCGTCGCCGTATTGGTCGATGAGGCGGTCGTAGTAGGCGATCGTCTGGTTGGGGCTGATGACTTCGTCGGCGAGGCCCTGCATCGTGATCAGCTTGCCGCCCTTCGCGATGAAACGGCCCAGGTCGGGATTCATCGCGCCGATGACCTGCGACAGCGTGGTCAGTTGCTTCTGGTATTTGCCCGGGTGCAGTACGTCGAATTTGATCGAATCGAACGTGGCGTCCTGGGTGACGAAGTAGCGGATGTAGCCGTCGGCTTGCGCGAACAGATAGCCGTTGCCTGTGAAGGTAGGCGATGTTTGACGCGCCGGGTCGCGGCCGAGTCCGAGCATGCCGTTCAGACGCGTGCCCTGGAAGACGTTGTAGCCGTGGTAGCCACTGATGTCGTAGGCGAGCTTGTACGGCAGTTTGAGGCCGTCGCGCAGGACGTTGAGTGTCGATAGTTGCGGGTCGGTCAGACAGCCGCCTTCGTGGGCGTAGGACGTGCCGCGATGGCAGCGCAGCGAGTCGATGATTTCGGGTTCGCGCTGGCGGCATTCGGCGACATCGCTGACGATGCCGTCCGTCGCGCCGTCCAGCTTGTCGCAGACTTCAAGCGACTTCTGGTAGACGCGTTCGAGTAGTGCGGGCGGGACGAAGCCGCCGGGCGTCGCGTATTCGGCCTGGCCTACGCGTATGCCGATCAGTCGGACGCCGGAGAAATTCAGCGCGGGGGAATCGGCGATGACGCCGTCGTAGTCTTCCGGAAACCGCTGCATGACGGTGTAGCCTTCGCGGCCGCCCGTTGAACCGCCCGCGAAGTACATGCGGTCGGGTGGATGGCCGTACATGCGCACGATCAGCGCGAGGGCGGCGTCGTGGGTTTTCTTCAGATGCGCATAGCCGAAGTTCACGACGGCTTCGTCGACCAGACCGAATACCGCGAGCGCAGAGTTGCCGACGTGGCCAGAGTCGTCGCCGAACGTGACGTAGCCTTGGGCTAGCGGTGCGCGAACCGGCGAGAACGGCATCACGCCGATGCCCGTTACGACTGTGCCGTTGTAGCCGCCGCCGCCGACCTGCAAGGCGCGGCCGTTCCAGCGGCGTGGCAGGTTGAGGTCGAAGCGGATGTCGGGAGTGGTGCCTTTGATCGCGCGGATGACACCCGTGATGCGGCAGAACTCGCCCGCGCCGTTGCCCGGGGTTTGGGCTGTGATGACGGTTGCGGTTTCGACGTGGGCGCCGTGCGTGGGAAGCGCGATGGTTTCGGCGTCGAGCCAGAGGCCGGTCAGGTCTGTGCAGCGCGTGGCGAACGGGGGTTTGGGTTTTGAGGTTGTTTGCGTTTGGCTTTCGGGTGCGGCGGGTGCTGCGGGTGTTGCCGCTGTTGCTGCGCTGGCGGCGCAGCATAGGAGCGCCGTGCGTGCTAGCCGGAACGCCGCACGCGGCCATGCGATACCGCGCTTCATCGGCAATCGGCTCCGCTAACAGCGGCGCGCGGCTGCGTCGGGCCCTTCCAGTCTTTCCAGAAGCGCGCCAGTAGCAGGACGGCGATGATCGCTGCCAGGTCGCCGGCAAGCGCCGCGAGCCCGTGGGTCAGCCCGTGGATGCTGCGAGGCGTCGCCGTGTCGACGATCAGCGAGATCAGCGTGCCTCCGACGAAGCACACTAACCCCGTCTGCCCGACCTTGATGACGGCTGGCGCTTTTTGCGCGAGTTTCGCAATGATGCCGGCGCGGACAAAGACGACGGCAACCCAGGCGATAGCGAGGAAGTTGATCACGCGTTCAATCGACAAGTTCTGTTTCAGGTGGCCAGGGAGCGGTTGGGTCAGGATGAAAAGCTTCACCACTGCGAAGGCTAGCACGGCTGTTAGGGCCGCTTTTGTAAACCAGCGGCCGGGTTTTGATTCCAGGAATTGATCCGAAACCGGATGCTCACGGCACAGGATACCGATCACGAACATCAGTTGCCAGGCGAAAGGGTTGAAAGCCCAGTCGATGACGTCGTCTATGGCGAAGAGTTTGGCTAGGGGTATGGCTAGCGCCCAGATTATGAGGCTTCCGGTTAGCGCGGTAAGTGGCGCTTTTCGGGCTAGTGGGACGATGAAGGGGACGGTGATCGCGAAGATCACGTACATCGGTAAGACGCTTGATAGGTAAGGCTGGCGTCTGAGGATTGCTATGTTTAGCGCTTCCTTGATTGGTGCTGCTGTGAATATTGGCCAGCCTGTCAGGTCGACCATTGGGTGGTTTAGCTGCAGTCGCTGCAGGATCGCGCCGGAGAATAAGGTGAGGACGGCTGTTAGCAGGTAGGCGCGGTAGATTTCCCAGCAGCGTTTGTAGAAGCGGTTGTGGGCGGCTTTTTCGCCTTTCTTGCTTAGGACCGCGCCGTAGGCTGCTGCGGATGCGTAGCCGCCGAGGCAGACGAAGACTTCTGCTGAGTCACATAAGGCGTATGCGTGCAACATCAGGTGCTGTAACACCCCGCCCGGGATGTGGTCGAGCACAATCACGATCAGCACGATCCCTCGGAAAAAATCCACTTCGATAGAGCGCGGGCGGTGCGGGTCCATTCGAACGGCTCTTTTGGCAAGTGCGGGGCAGGTAGCGCGGGTTTGGCGGCGCTAAGGGTCGCAGGGTGTCGGGGTTTACGTGGTGTAGGAACCGTTGCGAGTGAGAACGTTCCATGCTTACGCAGGGTGAAAGGTGATGTGGGGGAAATGAAGTGGTTGGGGCGGGGAAGCTTCGGGAATGTGTCGAGGCGATCGACACAGACTTACTACTTTTTCAGCTATAGGGGCGTGTTATTGGTTCGCTGGCGCGGATGAGGATCGAACTCACGACCTTCGCATTGCGAATGCGAACAAGTCGACGTTGATCGAAATGAATTCACGCTTATCAAAATATTTAATTCCATGAATTTAAACGATTTTTATTGAAACCACCCCTCATTACTGTTGATCGAGATTCCCTCGTTGGCGCATAATCTGGTTACATGGCGGTTACATGAAATCGCCGGCTTATGAGCAAGGGGGTTGGGTGGCTAAGGTCAACTTCACTGCGGCTCGTGTAGAGGCGCATCGCTGCGAAGAGGGTAAGTCGCAGTCGTTTCTTTGGGACAGCAAGACCCCCGGCCTCGGCTTGCGAGCCACGCCTAGTGGAGCCAAGGCTTATATCTACCAAGGGAAGATCCATGGCTCGACGGTCCGGATGACGATCGGCGATCCGAGGAGCTGGACGATCGACAAGGCTCAAGAGCGCGCTCGCAGTCTCCAGACGATTATCGACGGCGGAGTTGATCCGCGCGAGCGAGAGGCTGAGCAGAAGGCCGAACACGAAGCCCGTCAGGCAGCGAAGCGCCGTCAGGACGTGACTGTCGGCGAAGCGTGGGAGCATTACCTGGAGCATCTGCGAACGAAGATCTCCCCTAAAACGAAAAAGCCGCGGTCCGAGAGATACATCATTGATCACATCAACCTCTCCTCGCCTGGGGGCGGTATTGCCAAACGCGGCGGCAAAGAGAAGGTGCGTGGGCCATTGGCGCCGCTCATGCCTCGGAGGTTGACCGAGATCACTGCGACGTCCATGTCGGAGTGGCTCGAGGCTGAGATACCCCGGGGACCGACAAATGCTGGCCATGCTTTCGGTCTGTTCAAAGCGTTCATTCGATGGTGTGACAGTGACGAGGCATATGCGGGCATCATTCCTCACGACGCTTACACATCTCCAAAGGTCAAAGGCATCCTTCCGCGAAGCGCCGCGAAAGACGACTGCTTGCAACGGGAGCAGTTATCGGCTTGGTTTAGCGCGGTGCGCGGCATCGAGAATCCAGTCATCAGCGCATATCTCCAAGGCCTGCTGATCACGGGCGCCCGGCGGGAAGAGTTAGCTGCATTGCGGTGGGAAGATGTGGACTTCCGCTGGCGCAGTCTCACTATGAACGACAAAGTCGAGGGTACTGGTGGACGAACGATACCGCTCACCCCGTATTTGGCGAGCCTATTGTTGAATCTTCGGCGACTGAACGAGACCCCGCCTAACAAACGTCAAACGAAGCGACTTGCCGAAAGACGAGAAGAATGGGAACCGTCCGAGTGGGTCTTTGCCAGCAAGACGGCGGCGGATGGAAAGATTGCCGAACCACGTCATGCGCATAACCGAGCATTGGCGCCGACAGGTTTGCCGCATGTCTCGCTGCACGGCCTACGTCGATCGTTCGGAACCTTGTCAGAGTGGGTCGAGGTTCCCGTTGGCGTCGTCGCGCAGATCCAAGGACACAAACCGTCGGCACTTGCCGAGAAGCACTACCGACGTCGGCCACTCGACCTGCTGCGGATGTGGCATGACAAGATCGAAGCCTGGGTGCTCAATCAAGCAGGGATCAAGTTCACAGGCAACTGAAAGGAGCGTGATATGCGCCCGCGGAAATCAGGCCAAACCGGAGAAGCTAGTGCATCGGATCAATCGAATGAGGCAAATCGGCGAAACCGTCCTAAACACGGTGCTGATACAGATGTGTTGTGGCAGCTTTCTCCCGCAGCAATCGCGCACTGGCCTACGGTAGCCCAACAACTCTCCGATGCTGGAGTGCTCAGCAGCGTCGATGCACGTTCCGTCGTCTCTTACTGCGAGGCATTCGCACGATGGCGCGCAGTGGGTGACGAACTCGCAAAAATGCTGATAGAGTTCGGAGCAAAATCCGTCCGACAAGTAGAGGAAGAACACAACGGTCCTCAAGGTCCCGAACCGCAAGCGGCGATCACCCCGATGAAGCCAGCGAATCCGCGGCCACCAGCCGCAATCATGAGGCGCGTAGAGGTCGAGAGGGAAACTGGGCTATCTCGCTCTACGATCTATCAACGGGTCAAAGAGGGGACCTTCCCTCCCCAGTTGAAGATCGGGCCAAGATCGATTGGCTGGCGAGTTGCCGACATCGAGTCCTTCCTAAAATCGCCAGCAAACTATCGAGCAGAAGATAAAAAACCATAGAACGCAAACGGTCCATGTCACCTTCGCTAGTTATTGAAGGCATCGATTGCACATCCAACTTCTCCTTGTCATTTTCCGTGTACATTTTGATCTACATTGCAGCGGTTGCCGCAGCAAACCTGAGCGTCGCGCATTTCGGCCCGGCGTCCACTCCGATCAACGCCTTCTTGTTGATCGGCCTCGACCTTGCTATCCGAGATCGTCTTCACTTGGACTGGCATGGGCACTCGCTGTGGGCTCGTATGGTCTGCCTGATCACCGGCGCCGGTGTCGTCAGCTATATGCTCAATCCGGCTTCAGGCGTTATATCCTTGGCGTCTCTCGTCGCATTTAGCGCGGCGGCCATTACGAGCGCGGTCGTGTTCCAAGCGGTGCGACGCTATCCCGTTCTCACGCGTGCGAATGGCGCAAACGTAGCCAGCGCAGCGATTGACTCTGTCGTATTCCCGCTGATCGCATTTGGCACGATATTCCCGACAATCGCAGGACTGCAATTTCTGGCGAAGGTTACAGGGGGCGCTATCTGGTCTTGGGTGTTGTTGCGCAAGGTTCGCATCGCTTAAAGCGGGGAAACGCTATAGATACGAGCGTAGGTTTGCTCTTTCGCGCCTTGCAGTTCTCGCCTGGCAGTTGGTAGTCTCCCCGCACTTCGGACCCCGTTTTCTGCACCGGTCACTCCAAACCCTGTCAGGGTGAGGAATAGTATCGTGCAAAATCAAATTATTAAATCGATACATCGCACCTTGTATGGAAGCGCTGAATCGCCGGCACGCCCTTAAGCACACTCGCGACGCGAAGGCAATTAGAAATGGGGTTCGATCGCCTGAATGATAGCAGTGGCAAATCGCGCATATTTGCAAGTTGTCGCACGTCTCAACTTCTATTTAGCGTTCAAGAAAGGATTTGCGGGTGCCGTTTACTACTCTGTAGGCGCCTTAGTTGTTGCTTTGAGACATAGGTAACATTTCACCGTCGCGCCAATCGTCGAAAGATCTTAAGATTGCGACGTTGTAAGGCATACCGGGGACCTCATGAGAGAGGGGTCGAGTGAAGCGACCATTAGCCGCTCACGTGAGCGATAAACAGAAAGTCTAGAAGCGCAAGGCGCCAGCAGAGATGCCGCAATTTCACTTTGGTTGTTTCACTTGTGAGGGTCGGGTTCGGGAATGCTATTCTGACGTGTATCGGAAAAGCCCGACATCGAGCGAATCCGGGTCTATTTTGGCGGGAGCGCGGTGATGCCGGCCACTCGACCTGAAGTCGGCGCATTCGTCCAGATCACCGCCGTGCCGTACTCTGCCTGGGGAATCGGAAAGTTCGCCGGTGCAACGAACGGAATCGCCCGTGTTCAATATTTCGATGCACCCGGGGCTGAACCGCAGGTTGTTGAATCATCCCTGACGAACATCAAGTCGATTTGCCTGCCTACCCAGACACGCGTATTTAGGCGGCAATCGACTGGCCGCTGGCAGGTGGGACGCGTGACCGACGGAAATGGCGCTGCCATTTTCGTGCAATTCCCAAATGGTGAATCGGCCAATGTCGAGGCCGCAGATCTTCAGGTCCGTTGGAACCGCCCCCTGCGCGACCCTCTGCCACTGCTCACCAGCGAAGCCACTGAAACACCATTTCTCGCTGACGCACGCAGCGCCTTCACGCGTCAGGTCGCGCTTCAGTACAGAGCGGCTTCGGGCATCACAGCCGCTCTCTCGTCTTCTATCGAACTGGTCGATTATCAATTTGAGGTCGTCCGGCGCGTATTGACCGATCCGGTGCAGCGCTACCTGCTCGCGGACGAAGTGGGCTTGGGCAAGACCATCGAAGCCGGCGTGATCATCCGCCAATTCTTTCTTGACACACCGCCGGGAAGTTCACATGCCGTCGTTCTTGCGCCTCCCGCTCTCGTCGCGCAATGGCGAGAGGAACTAACCACGAGGTTCGGCCTCGGCAACGACCTCGATGACTTTCTTCATGTTGTCAGCCACGAAAATGTCGCGGATGTTGAAGACGAACTCGCTAACGCCGGACTGCTCGTAGTCGACGAGGCGCATCACCTTTCACGTTTTAGCAGCGAGCACGAGATCACGCTGTACCGGCGACTGCAGGCCCACGCGCACCGCATTCCCCGGTTATTGCTGCTGTCAGCAACGCCCGTACTGTCGGACCCTGAAGGCTTCCTACGCGTACTGCATCTGCTCGATCCGGTGGCATTCCCGCTCGACGATCTCGATGGATTCAATCGACGAATAGCAACACGCCAGGTCGTCGCGGAGGTAGTCGCAATGCTGACTCCTGAAAATCTTTGGAGTCTCACTGGCGAGTTGGACCGCCTTCAAGAGGCGTACGGTGAAGACATCACGCTGATGGAAAAAGTCGATGCGTTGCGCGCGATTCTTAACGCTTTTCCAGATGAAGAAGACGAGGCATACGTCAACGCACTTGCGGATCTAAAAACGCATCTGGTGGAGAGTTATCGTTTGCATCGACGTATTCTGCGGAATCGCCGCAAGTCGCTGCAATGGGCCACGCCTAGACGTGCTGGCCTCAAGCGAGTCCCGTTCAGGAGCGCCGGGGCTGAGCGCTGGAGA
Organism: Paraburkholderia caribensis; assembly: GCF_002902945.1. Lineage (NCBI taxonomy): Bacteria > Pseudomonadati > Pseudomonadota > Betaproteobacteria > Burkholderiales > Burkholderiaceae > Paraburkholderia > Paraburkholderia caribensis. Next base: position 203,083 of record NZ_CP026101.1, on the reverse strand, counting down.
CGTCAACTGGAGGAGTTGCGGTTGCATCTGAACGGCTTGGACACGCTGCCCGCAACGCTGCGAACTGCCGTGCTCGGTCATGTGCTCAATTCGCGCGACCGTACCTCGGTGCGCAAGTTGCTCGAGCAACACAACATCCGCGACGACGAGGCGCTCGAGATTGCCGACGCATTGGACGGCAGCGCGGAACGCATGCGCGACGGTCAGGAGCGCCTAGATACCCTCATTGCCACGCTCGAAGGCATATTGGCGACACCCAATGCGCAGGTGGTCGTCTTTTGCAGCGATCGCACCGATGCCGACCGCGCCGCTCAACACTTGCAGCGCTCCTTTGGCGCCCAGGTCGTTCGTCACGAAGTTCGTGCGAACTGCGAGGACGAAGACACCCCGCTGCCTTGGCAGAAATTCCTGTCGACGACCGACAAGGTTCGCGTGCTCGTGTGCGACGCGCGCGCGGAAGAAGGCGTAAATCTCCATGGAGGCAAAAAGATCGCCGTTCACTTCGACATGCCGGGTTCGCCGAACCGCTGCGAGCAACGTCTCGGACGGCTTGACCGTTTCGGCAAAGGCGATCCCATCGTGTCCTATGCGCTGCATGACGAATCAAACCCCGATGAAGGTGCGTGGATCGACACGCTTGATACCGGCTGGCAGGTTTTCAACCGCTCGGTTGCGAGCCTGCAGTACCTGATCGAATCAGCCTTGCAGACGCTAGAGGAAGAGTGGTTCGCGCAAGGTACACCGGCTATTCGTGAACACGCGACCGCGCTCAGCGGGCCAATGGGCTTGGTCGAACGTGAACGAAAGCAGATCGATCATCAGGACGGGCTGGATGCACTCGGTGAGCAAGAATTGGACGCCATGGAACAAGTCGACGAATGTGATCAGTCGTGGCGTGAGTGGCGCGCCGCGCTGATCCGGCTTGCTGGCGAAGCCCTCAAATTTCAAGTTCGCTACGACGGCTCGCGCCCCATCAACCAAGACTCGGACGAGGCATTCAGGCTAGCCTATGTGATGGAACATGGTGTGCCCAGAACACTCATCCCGATGGGCGGCTATCTGCGCACGTTCCTGCAGAGCATCGACGTCGATGCGCCGAGCGATCGCTCGCGCTCGCCGCTGACCTATCGCTACGTGTTTCGCCGGCAGAATGCGCTGACGCGCGCTGCGCGGTCGCAGGGCGTGCGCGTACTGCGCGTGGGTGATCCGCTGGTGGCATCGCTCGAGGCGTTCTGCGAGCAGGACGACCGCGGACGCGCCTTCGCCATGTGGCGCGTCGACCGTGAGTACGAGGTGCACGATCCGAGCGGCGCCGATCTGTTCTTCCGGTTCGATTTCATCATCCGGCCGGCCGCACTCGTCGCGAAGCTGGACGGACGCGGTGCCGACGGACAGTCGATTCTTGAACAGTCACTCAGCCGCAAGTCGCAGGCGCTGCTCGCGCCGATGTTCCTTCGCATCTGGGTGGATGGTTCTGGCGCGGTCGTATCGGCCCCGTCGGAACTGATGGAAGCGTCGTATACCGATTTCTGGCAAGGCACGCGCCGCGACTTCAACCTGAATCCTCGCCGATGGCGCGACCTTCCGTCGCCGATCCAAACCAGTTGGCTGCGAGACTGGCCGGCCCTGTGCGCAGAAGCGCGGCAGACTGCCGAAGCCGCCGCGCTTCAGTCCGACGGGTGCCGTGCGCACGTCAGACAGGCGCTGACCGCGCTGGACCGCGAAGAGCGGCTACGTCACGCCCAGACCGAATCACGCTTGGCGCGGCTAACGGGCGCGCAGCGGCGATGCGAACTCGAAGAGCGCTCCAACGACGACGCGCTTTACGCCGCGATTCGCAATTCGCTTGCCGAACCCGATATCGATCTCGATGTTGCGGGTGTGGTTTTCCTGGCCTCTGAAGACCCGTTCGAGCAATGAAGCGCGATTTCTTCGGTGACGCCGAACTCAAGGAGTGTCTAGCGGATTGGGGGCGGGCGGATCAGATTCTGACAACGCATCGGGCCACAGGTTTGCTCGAGCGCCTCCGACAAGTACTGCTGCGATATGTCGATGGTCATGCGCACCGCTCGCACGTCGAATTGGCGGCCTTGCTGCGGCAGTGGTTACTGCTGCATACCCACCGCGGCGGGGCGCAATGGCTGAGCGTGCCAAGTGGACCGATATGGCCGGATCGCCACGCGTGGGAAGCAGCTCAGTTCCAGGTGATCGCTTTCAAGCGCCGTTTCGAGATTCGCGCAGAAAGTCCCCGGCTAAGCTGGTTGGGCAAGCAGAGCGACCTCTTCGACGACGTGCTAGTCGAAACTCAGGCGCTCGACCGCAAATGGATCGCAGCGGAGCCCGTCGTCGGCGACGCGCTGGGATTGCCGTTCTTCACCGGCGCTGGTCAGCGCGAGGCCGTGCGCAGCCTCCTTCACATGCCTTCCGACATCACGCTAATCGCCGCGCTGCCGACGGGGAGCGGCAAATCATTGCTGGCCCAATTGCCGCCACTTTTGAACGGTGAAGGCCATGTCACGCTGGCGATTGTGCCCACCGTCGCGCTGGCAATCGATCAGGGCGAGCGCATGGCCGAGTTCTTCCGCAGAGAAGACGTCAACTGGCAGGAGAAGCCGCTCGCGTATCACGGCGGCCTCAGCCCGGACGAGCGCACCGCAGTGTTTCGTGCGATGAATAATGGCACTCAGCGTGTGCTGTTCACCTCGCCCGAGGCAGCAACCGGCTCGCTGCGAGGCTTGCTAGAAGACTGTGCGAAAGCCGGGCGTCTCACCCACGTCGTCGTGGATGAAGCACATCTCGTCGTTACTTGGGGCAGTGGCTTCCGGCCAGCGTTTCAACTTCTTCCCGCGCTAATTTCACGCCTGCGCAGCATGGCGCCGCGCTCGATCCGAGTCGTGCTCGCGTCTGCGACGCTCACCTCGCACACTATCGAAGTGCTGCAACGCCAGTTCGGACCGCCTGAGAAGACCAGGCTCATTTCTGCCGTCTACCTACGGCCAGAGCCGCGTTACGCAACTCATTTCTGTGCAACGCTCGCCGAACGGAAGCAACGTGTCGTCGAGGCACTCAGATTAGCGCCGCGCCCGTTCATCCTCTATGTCACACGGCCCGACGAGGCCGAGGAGTTGCTAGGAATACTCCTCGAAGATGGCTTCGAACGCATCGCGCAGTTCACTGGCGAAACGGGTGCAAGCGCGCGAAAAACGCTGCTCGCCCAATGGAAACGAGATGAGTTGGACGGCATGATCGCCACTTCCGCGTTCGGCGTCGGCGTCGACAAGAGTGATGTCCGCACCATCGTCCACGCGACGCTGCCGGAATCGCTGGACCGCTTCTATCAGGAGGTCGGGCGCGGCGGGCGTGACGGCATCGCGTCCGCCAGTCTGCTGCTCTACACACAGGAGGATATCCAGCAGGCGCAAGGGCTCGCAGCGCCACGCTACGTTGGCAACGAAATCGCCTTCGAGCGCTGGAGCATGATGATCGAGCGTCCGGTTGCCCGTGACGCCGAAGGCGACCAGACTTGGGTGGATCTGCGCCGGCTCCGTCCGGCGCTAAATGTTCAAGGTTCAACCAATCTCGAATGGAATCTCCGCACGCTCAATCTCATGGCGTGCGCTGGCTTAATCGATATAACAGCACTATCCACGGTTCCGCCGGACAGATTCGGCAAACCTGATAGTGACCTCGAAGAATCCGAAACGACCGTTACATATGCAGCGGTACGCCTCTCCAATGCAGGCCATCTGGCGAGAGCGACTTTCGATCAGCAAATGCAGCGCGCTCGAAGTGACGCGCGGTCCGCCAACAACAAGGGCATGGAGTTGATGCTGTCGATCGCACGCAATGAACGGAAGGTAGAAGACGCCCTGAGTGAACTCTATCGGGTCGCGCTGCATACGGTTTTCGCTCCGGTTCGTCCTTATTGCGGCGGTTGCAACCATCACTGGTCCGAGCGACCGCGCAAGCCGATGGCGCCGTCACCGTTCGTTGCTCGACTGGACATCTTTTCGCGGAGACCAGATGTTCCGAACGCATTGCGGGGCGTCCCTCGCGTGTATGGCAATCTGTCATTCATCGTAGTGGATGACGTTTCTCGTGTTCTGCAGCAGTCGACCACAAACGTCCTCGACGCGCTCGTCAGCGCTTTGAAGCCACACACGATCGCGCTCGAGCGTGAGACGCAGGATGTCGCGCTGAACGCGATGCGGGCGCGCTTGCGACGCCTGCGCTCCGATGCATTCATCGACTTGTTCGATCCGGCCCGGCCCGACGGCCTGGATGGCGCCGAACATGAAGTACGGATCGTCATTTTGTCTTCCGAATCAATCGGTCACTCCCTAAGTTTGGCTTTGAAAACGTCGCCCTGTGCGATGACTATCGTGCTTCTTCCCAATTCTGCTCGAGATCCGGATCGCCCCGACCGTCTATGGTCAAGCGTACTTCCGCATACCGATGAACAGTCCCTGATCCGGGCATTGACCCTATGAGCCTACTGAATCTCACCAACGACGGGCTGCCGAACATCCTAGTCCAGCTGCACGCCACGGTCCTGCGTGCGATCAAACCAATTCCCCGCGAAGCCCTGCTCGATGCCGTCGCGCCGCCCGCTCTGGTTTCCGATGCTGGAAAACTGGCGCGCGGCACGCTGTTGCGCTGGACGGCGCTGGGACTATTTCAGGAAGTCGACGGTGCGATCACGGTAACTGAGCGTCCTGCCAGCCGCCGCGACGGCGCAAAGGACTTGCTCGCGTTCACACGCCGGACTGCCTGCGCGCGCGTCATGGCTGCAGAAAACAATGGGGAGTTTTGGATGTCCGAAGGCGCGGCCGCGGCGGACCTAACTCGTTCCCTTGCATGGATGCTCGCTCAGGACGTATATCGAACCGGCTTCAGCCAGTTCGAGGCGCTGGAAGTGCAGCAAATGGGAGAGTCCGACCGATTGCTGTTCCGCAACCCGACTCGACGCACTGGTTTGCAATACTGGGCGCGCTTCCTCGGCTTCAGCCAGCAACCGTTTGCGGACATCGATCCCACCGTCGCAATACGTGATGTCTTGCCCAAGATCCTGAAGGAAGGCGAAGACATCGACGCTACCCAGTTTGTCGACAAAATCGCGCAGGCCCTGCCCGTGCTCGACCGTGGCATGTGGAGGCAAGAAGTCCTCTCCTCCGTGGACGGCAACGCGCTCGCGCCGTTACAGGCGGGTCAACTCAGCACCGCATTGTCTAGGGCTTTGCTCAATCTACGCGGATCAGGAGACCTGCTGTTGCAGCGTCGCGCAGACGTCGGCAGTTCTATCGTTCTTACAGGTGTGAACGGCATGCGCGCCGATCTGAGTTTTCAGTGGATCGCAAGACCCGGCGCAGGAGCCATGTGATGAACCCTTTGATCGAATTCTGGCCCTCCGGCGAACATGTGGAGGAATGTCTGCGCACCGAAGCCGAAACGGTGGATCAGGCCCTGTTGCTCGCAGTACACCTGCCCATCACGCTGAAGCGACGCTCCGCTCAGGCCGGCAATGAAGTAGACGCGTCTGAAGTCGACCTGCTCGACTCGCTCATGCGCCCCGTCAACGACGGCAGCTCGGTCATCATTGCGATCACCGGCGCGTCCGGCGTCGGCAAATCGCACATGATCCGCTGGCTCGGCGCGCAACTCGATCGCCATCCGCGCCGCAAAGACCTAGTCGTGGTTCCAATTCCGAAGACGGCGAGTCTCCGCGAAGTAGTCGAACGGATTCTCGCCCCACTGAGCGGCGCGCGGTACGACGCGCTGAGGGCGGATCTGAGCCGCGCGGTGGAGTCGCTCGACCCGCCACGCGCGGCCGAACTGCTCGCGACCGCGCTCGCCGAGGAACTTGGCCCCTACGCTGCACAAGTGGAGGAGCAAATCCGCGCGAACGGCGACCGATCGCTCGGACCTCGCATCGTCGCTGCAAACCGGGTGCGCGATCTGATCCGCGACCCCGAGATTCGCGATCAGTGGTTCCGGAACGTTCTGTTGAGAATCGTCGATGCAAGCCTCAGCGGCACGTCCGACCCAGCGCGCCGGCAATTCCAGGTCGCGGACTTCGAACCACCTGCAGCCATCGCGAGCATGGAACTGCGCCGGACCGTGGGCCAGGCGCTCGCGTTCTTGGCCAGCTCGAACGGCGCCGCCCGCGGCATCGCCGCAGAAGTGCTGCAGGAAGTGCTGGATGCGGCTCTGCGCACCATTTTCCGATTCACAGAAGCCCTGAATCAACGCACTATTCAGGACGTCGTCGACGAGATTCGACGGGAACTACTCGCAGACGGCAAGGAACTCGTGCTGCTCATCGAGGATCTGGCGGCCCTCTCAGGCATTCAGCAACCCTTGCTGGACATCATGATCGCCGAGAGCGACGAGAAGGGCGTGCGCGTGCGCGCCCCGATCCGCACGGCAGTGGCTGTCACGGATGGTTTCCTTGCCGGCCGGCAGACCGTGCTGACGCGCGCGCGGGAGCAATGGGTCGTGCCGAGCGAAGGCATCGACGAGGAAACCGTCACGCGTCTGCTGGTCGAGTTCACGGGACGCTACCTCAACGCATCCCGCCACGGCATTGCTTATTTGAAGCAGCGTTTCAACACAGTGGCACCGAACCGGGACGATCTCTATTCGTGGGTGCCCAAATTCGATCCCACGCTGGACGCGGCCTGGTCCGAAAAACTGGCGTCGTTCGGCAGCAGTGAATCGGGTTATAGCCTCTTTCCGTTCAATGTCGACGCGATCAAATCGCTAGCTTCGAGCGTCCTCAAAATCGGCGACGCCTGGACATTCAATCCACGCGCCTACATCAACGAGGTATTGAGCAGCACGCTCAGTCAGCGCTTTACCTTCGAGGCTGCCGGCTTTCCTCCCGCCAACTTCCGCAATCCAAAGCTACTGTCCGCAGTGAGCGTCGGTTTGACTTATCAAGGTCTGACATCCGAACAACTCGGTCGAGTGACATCGGGGCTCGCTCACTGGGGTGGTAATCCCAACACGCTCGATACAGCCCCACCAGCCACGCGCAACGTGTTCGACGCGTTCTCGCTGCCATGGCCTTTCGATGCGGTCGTGACGCCCAAACCCGTACCGGTCGATCCAGATCCGCATCGAGGCGGCAAAGTGGCGCCACCACCCCCGCCACCGCCACCACCGCCCGAACCAGCGGAAAGCCCATATGCACAGGCGCTCGAGTTGTGGGACCAGAACACGCGCCTGATCAGAACGTATCCGGTCAGAACGCGCACCCTGCTCGCCGATGCTCTGAACAAGCGGATGAACTTCGGCGACTACTGCCTGAGCGGGCAGGAAGTAAACCGGGACTGGTTCTGGCTTCCGCCCGCCAGCACGATCAGCAATCCCACCAAGGGCTTGAAGATTGAAGTTTCGCCGCCGGACGCGCCGATTTCGCCGACTGTCATCGCCGGTCTGAAAGCGCTCGACCGTTGGGACAGCAACGGGAAATCCTGGTCCTATCCCAACGGGGAAACAGACTATGCCGCAGCCAACACCTTACTGGAACGGCTTGAAAATCAGATACTCGACATGGTGCTTGATGAGGCCGTTCGCGACACTGGGATTGCCGCGCTCACACTGCATCGACAAGATTTGCTGCTCGGCGTGACCACGCGTGCAGACAACCCCAGTCTACGGGACTTGCTTGCCGATGCACCTAAGGAAATCGCCGTCGCGGTCGATGATCTTTCGCAACAAGTGCGCAGAGCGATGACGACCCGGAAACTGGCGACTGACACGCGCCCCCGACTGCAGGAGCGCCTGCGCCGCTACTTATCGTGCTATCAGGGTGACGGCGGCAAGGTGCTGGCCATCGACAACGAACGTTTCCGCCAGGCCATTAAGCAGGAAGTTCAGGATCGCTGGGTGTTCGTACTCAACGGCAATGGCGAGGCTGGCAACGAAGTGCAGGATATGCTTGACCGACTTGAGCCGCAAGCCGTCGATATGATCGTGCGAGACCTCGCAACGGCAGTCGACCTGTATTTGCCGGAAGCTGCCGCGGCTTTCGCCGAAGACCATGCACGCGTTGCATGGCGAGACGAAATGCGCGCGATAGTGGATCAGGCGAGTCAGACGCCCGCTTGGCCGACTGGCTCCGTTGCGCTGAGCGAAGTTCGCGGTGCGGTGGATCGTCTGGCGGCCGAGCCGCTCGATCAGGCGATCCAACGTCTGCGAAAAGTACAGCCCGTCGACGCGAACTGGGAAACGCATCAGAAACTGGCGGCCCTCTCGCTCGTCCCGTTGCCGCAACTCATCACAATCTACAGGGAAGTCGCCCTGCTTCGGCGCTTCTTCATTGACCTCGACAAATCCATCAAAGCACAGACCACTTCGATCGACGATCAGGCAGCCGTCCAAGCGCATGACGCCCTCTTCCGCGATCTGGCTTGGGAGGAATGATGCCAACACTGCTCGAACAGGCTCAACTGACACGAACCGGACTCGATCAAGTCATCCGTACCAATCGGCTACGTTCTCACTTGTCGGCCATTCAGAACCGTTCGGCCGAATGGTCCCGCCGCAAGGAAAAGCGCGCTGAACTGCACGTGAAGTCCGGCTACCTTGCGCCGCCCGCATCCAAACTGGCCGAGCTTGCAAGCGCCGACGAGGCAACGCGAGCTCTATGCGCGGAAGCGCGCGAACGGCTCAGCAAAAGCGACGGCGTCGATGCATTGTCACGCGATGAGTTCTGGATACGACTACTGGCCCAGGCCGACAAAGCCAACAGCCTGAGCAGCGATGCTATCCGCGCAAGCTGGCGCGCGTTGATCCGTGATCTTGGTGAACCGGAAGCCTCCTCGGCGCTGCTTGCACGCGAACCGGAAACTCCCGGCAACAAGCAGGCGCTCGCCCGATATCGCGAGGTATACACGCTGTACGCTTCGCTCAAGAGCGCTGCCATGCCTCCCGATACCCGATCGGCGGACGCGCTGCGCCAACACGTCGAGGAATTACGCAAGATTGTCTCGACGCTGACGCCTACGCCTCAGTCCGTCAAATTGTTCTTCAAAGCAATGGAGGCAGACGGCGCCGCGCTCGATCTCCTCACCGAGGAAGTTCTCATCTGGCTCCGACAATACGACGACACCTCTCGCTTCGTCATCCGTACCCGCACGGTGGGCACATGGCGCTGACTCCCGATCTCACGTTGGCAGAACGCGCACTCGACGAACTGGAGCAGATCGAGGCGCGCGCGCTCGTGTGGGGGCTGGTCGACAATGCGCTCGGGGATGATGAAGTGTACGAGGCACTGAACCGTGTCCTCAACGATAAACGGAACTCCGAACTGCGTTACGACGTGGCTTGCAATATCGCCACCGCGCGTGACTTGCGGGACCAGCTCGTCGCGCTCCGCATGATATTCGAAGTACCGCATTCGCACACCGGCTCGGGTGACCATAGCCCGCGCTGGCGCACGCGTATGGCCGAAGGCGTACGCCTTATCGCGCGGCTGCGCCAGATGTTTCCGCAACACGCGGGGCCGACTCAATGGACCTCAGCACCGACGCTGGTCGCGGACTACCGCTTCCTGCGCCGCGCCCGCCGTTACCCAAAGCGCGATCAGCGGCGCGATGCGGTGATGAGCGTCATCGACACGGCCGTGACCGATCCCCTGTTGCGTTCGGCCGTCGCGCACTGGCTCGAACAGATGCCGCCAAATGCAGGCATGTCGCGCTTTCAAGTCGATGCCGCCGCGCGCATTCTGGATGGCCTGCACCATCGCGTGCGAGCGGGCACTCTAGTCTCGGCGGGCACCGGCAGCGGCAAGACGCTCGCCTTCTATCTGCCGGCGCTCGCGTGGATCGCCCGGCAGCGGGTGGAGTCGCCAAGGTCGTCGGTTCGGGTCCTCGCGCTGTATCCACGTAACGAGTTGCTCAAGGATCAACTAGCCGAGGTCTACGAACAGTGCGGCAAGTTCGATGACTGGATCTCGAGTCGCGGCGGCGCACCACTGCGAGTCGGCGTACTGTACGGCGAAACACCCGGAACCCGTCATAGCGCGCTCAAGCAGAGCGGCTGGCGATCCAATGGACGCGAATCCATCTGCCCGTTCTTCACCTGCCCCAAGCCTGGTTGCGGCGGAGAGATGGTCGTCCGCGCCGAAGACAAGGAACTGGCACGTGACCGGCTGGTCTGCAAGTCGTGCGGACATTGTGTCGAATCGGACCGGCTTGCATTCACGCGTGAAGCCATGGCAAAAGAGCCGCCCGATGTGCTGTTCACGTCGGTGGAGATGCTCAACCGCCACTTATCCAACCCGCAGTTGCGTCATCTCTTCGGCATCGGTCCGAAGGCGCTCGAAGCGCCTAGCCTCGTGCTCATGGACGAGGTACATCTGTACTCCGGCACCTACGGCGCACAGGTCGCGTATCTGATGCGCCGATGGTGGAGCGCGAGCGGCAGACGCTCGAGTTTCGTCGGCCTCTCCGCGACCATCTCTGAAGGCCGGCGCTTTTTCGCCAGTCTCACGGGGCTGGATGATTCCGTGGTCCAGGAGATCAAGCCGCTGGAGAATGACATCATCGATGAAGGCGCGGAGTATCTGCTCGCTCTTCGCGGCGATCCGGTGTCTCAGGCCGCGCTTCTGTCAACAACCATCCAGACGCTGATGCTCTCAGCGCGTCTGCTCGACCCGCGCAATCGATTCGACAAGACCAGCAACCCGTTCTTCGGATGGCGCGCGTTCGCCTTCACAGATCAACTGGATGCAGCCAACCGCCTGTTCCGCAACCTTCTGGATGCGGAAGGCCGCCATTTCTCTGGCCACCCGAATACATCGCGTTATCCCGAGGGCGGTCTTGCCCGGCTGCGTTCAAGCCTCGAGCAGAACCGCCGCTACGATGGCGGCCAGGATTGGCGTGTGCCAGAGAATATCGGTCACAAGCTAGAAACGCGGCTCGAAATCGCGCGCACCACGGCACTCGACTCCGGCGTCAGCTCTGCCAGCGAAGTCGTGGTGGCCACCGCTGCACTTGAGGTCGGCTTCGACGATCCGGCCGTCGGCGTGGTCGTGCAACATAAAGCGCCGCGCGACATTGCCTCGTTCCTGCAGCGCAAGGGACGGGCTGGCCGCACGCGTCACATGCGCCCGTGGACGATGATCGTCCTGACCGACTACGGCCGGGACCGTCTCGCCTATCAGGCCTACGATACGCTTTTCGATCCCGAGCTGCCGGCGCGTCAGTTACCGCTTTCAAATCGCTACGTGCAACGCATGCAGTCGGTCTATGCGCTGCTCGATGAGCTCGGCGATATGACGCACGCAGACCCGCTCGGAATCTACGTCTGGCGTGATATGAAAGGGCCGCCCGATGAAGCCCTGCTGAAACACTGGGAGCCGCATAACCTTCGCGAGCTCAGGGAAGTCCTCAAAAGCACTCAGCCCGAGAAAATTTCCGCGCAGCACAACGCATTGCGGACCAAGGCGAAGCGACTCGCGCCGAAAGGCTGGCATCGGGGCGAGAACCTGGAAACATCGGGCTGGTACTGGTTGAAGACGCGTCTCGCTCACAAACGTCTCCACGACCTACTCAAACACGTCCTAATCCGCCAGGATGCGGGCGAGCGCCTTGCTGCTTCGTTGCAGAAACGCCTTGCGATCCCGCGCGAAGACCTGGATGTGCTGCTGTGGAACCATCCGCGCCCGCTACTACTCGGCGCGGTGCCCACCGCCATGCGTCGTCTGCAGATGAACTGGCTGGGCAAGGACTCGGCGCATCCCGACTATAGCGCGGGCCATCCCCTGCCCGACTACATTCCAGCCAATCTGTTCGATGATCTGAGCCTACCCGAAATGCGCCTCGCACTGCCCGGCGAGGCAGCGGACGACCACTATCTGCCGGTTCAGCAGGCGCTGGGCGAGTTCGCGCCAGGCAAGGTCTCGCGTCGTTACGACCACGCGCTTTGGCTGGGTGTTTCAGCGCAAACGCTCAAAAGCTACCTCGACATGAATCAGGAGATCGTCGAGCAAGATGCGGATATCGGAGACTGGTATCAAATGCAGGGCGAGCGGCCGTTCCATCGCATGGAAGGCGGCAAGGTGGTCGAGTATCAAGCCTTTCGTCCCCGCACCGCGCGCCTGCAGGCAGCGCCCGCACGCAGCGCCGGCTTGCCCGAGATAAACGACACAACCAATGCGCAGCTCAAATGGAGCTCGCATCTCGAAGGGCCGCGCGACGGCACGGAATTCCGACCGCCCGAGCATATCGGCGTGAGTCGCCTTGTCAGTTCAATCGTCGCGCACACGCACGCGGGGCAGTCTGCCGCACTGATGCGGCGATACGCAATCGCATCGCGAGCGGATATGCGCATGCGGATCGGCAACACATCGCACCGCCTGACAGTCGACTGGCGCTTCACGCAAGAGGGCAAGCCCTCCGGCGTCGGCTTCGAGATCGACGCGGACGCGCTTCTGATCGTGCTGAATCTACCAGCCGAATTGCACAAAAGCATCGACTGGTCGGATGAGGCACGCGTGCGCGCCGCCCGTGCCGCACGCTACAACTGGGAAGCGCAGCATTGTCCGAGCTTCGTCGAGACCGTAGCGAATCCGTTTCTGCGCGGCTGGATTGCACAGATTTTCCAGATTGCGGCCATTCTGGTGGCCACCACGGAGAAACTGTCACTGACGGTCGCGTTGAACGAGCTCGCCAACGGCGCGCGCATGCAGATGCTGCAGGGCGTGCTCTCCACGGTGTTCCAGATGCCCGAGACAGAGCCTGGCGATGAAAGTCCCGATCGCCTCAGGCAAGCGCTCACTGAAGCGCTCGGTCTCGAAAGCGTGCGGCTCGCCGTGCGGGACGCGGCACGCGTACTCGTCATGCCGATCGACGCAGAATGGGAAACGTGGCTGGCCCGGACCATGCGCGCCACTCTCGGAGCCGCCTGCCTGGAGGCCATTCAGCAGGCCTGCCCCCAGGTCGACCCGGAAGGACTGATCGTGGATATCGATCCCGGCATACGCCTCGACGGCACTGCGCCACAACGAGCGGAAATCTGGATCTCGGAGACCAGCCCCGGCGGAAATGGCATGATCGAACAGGTGGTCGAACTGCTCGCTTCGCGTCCCGACAGCTTTTACCGGCACGTCGAAGCCGCGCTAGAGGCCAGTGATCTCGAGTCGACTAACACGCAGTTAAAGCAGCTGGTGGAGTGGCTCGGCGGCAACGATCGCAAAACCGAAATCGTCGATGCGGTCATGCGCGTGCGTAATGCCGCCAGTCCGACCACGGCGCAGGCAGAGTTCGCCCGTCTGCGCGCGGACCTGGTGCGACGCGGACAAGCCGTATTCCACGGCTACGCGGTGGCCCTGAGTCTGCGCATGCTGAGGCCCGGAACCCCTGAGGAAATCGACCGGCTGATTGCCGAGATTCATGGTCACTGGACGCGACTCGAACACCTGCACGGCATCGAGATCGATGTTCGGGTGATGTGCGCGGTCTACAGCAGCGACACGCGCTTGGACGCCGCCTTTGTGTCCTCTGGCCTTGTCTTGCCCATGAGCGACCGCGAAAGCTGGCGCTTCGGTGTGTTGATGGGTCTGTTGTGGCCGCAAGGCCACGCACTGCGCGCGGTAAATTTGCCGCTCTCGAATCGATTCGTGCCGAATATCGCGACTGAGCGTCTGCTGCTCGGACAATGGCTTACGCAACGCCAAGCGCCGATCGATCCGAGCCAGCCGGGTTGGCTGCAGAACGCGCGCGAGCAACTGATCGCTCGCTCTGAAGCAGTATTTGCGGTGGCGGCTGACCAGGCGCATGAACTCGTCCCGACGATCATTCGCACGCTGACTGTCGAGCCAATCCACTTCGATTATCTGAACGTTTTCGCGACGCTGTCTTCGGTCAGGCGGCGCGACGACACGATCGAGCTCCAATTCTCGATTCCGGAATCCGCATGAGTACCTCCCGAAGCATTTTCAAGTCGGCCACGTCTGCACCGGAAGCCGCGCGCAACGCCTTGGCGGCTGTCTTCGCCAAGGAGTTGCTGGCGCCGAGCAAAACGGTTCATCTGCTTGCGCCGTGGATCAGCAATATTGTCATCTTCGATAACAGCATAGGCAGTTTCAGCGGGCTCAATCCCGAATGGAGCAGGCGCGAGATTCGCTTGGTCGACGTTCTGGTGGCAATTGCTTCCAATGACACGCGGCTCGTGATTCGGGTCCGCGCAGAAAATCACAACAAGCCGTTCGAAAAACGCCTCTTTGGCGCGCTGGCGGATTCCGGACTGCAGGACAAGTGCGACTGGAAGGAAAGCAATACCTTGCATACCAAGAGCCTGCTTACCGACCACGTGTTGATCGCTGGGTCGATGAACTTCACGGAGCGCGGAATCGCGCTCAACGAGGAACACGTGACGTTGGAATTCGATGGAGAGCGTATAGCGCAGGCCAAGATGGAGTTCCAAGACCATGGCATCTGAGCATCAGTTACAGCTGGCGCAAAGTGCGGCCGCATGTCTCGATGCGTTCTTCGCCGCGCCTAATCTGTTCGTGCTTCCGGCCGCGCGACACGATGATACTGGCGAACCCAACACCAATGGAGTCCCCGAAGCGCTGGTCAGTGCGATCCAGCGTACACGCAAGGGCGAAGCCGATCTGCCCATGCTGCTGCCATTCCGCAGCGCGGCGGACGAACGCGTTACCTGGTACGCATGCGCGCGCGACAAGCAGGGCGAGCGCGCAGTCCGCGCCGATCTCGATGCGTTCGTTGGCCCAGGCTTCGCGGATTTCGACATTTCGACGGTCCCCCCTAAGGATGCCGACGATCTGTTCACAAAGCACGGTTTTCATGCGGTGCGATTCACCGCGAACCGACCGAAGTTTGACATGCAGATCGTCGAGCAGTGGTGCGTGTATTGGGAGCTGTTGCAGCGCAAACCGAAGCGCCGGAAGCTGGAGCACCGGACGTTCGCGCAGCTGCGCGCGGCGCTCGACTGGGCCTTGCTCGCGAAGAACGAGGCCGAAGCCAGCGCCGCCGTCGCGGCTTTGCGCGAACAGCACGGTCTGAGCGCCGAGAACCGCGCATTCCTGGACATTCGCATCGCGGCGTCGTTCGGCCGATGGGACGAGATCCTCGACCACGAAAACTTTTCGCACCTGCTCAAGTTGCGACTGCCGCCGGAAACCTTTGGTGACATTTGGGAAGCGCTGTACGAAACCTGCATCCGTCCGCACGAGGCGTCCGGTGATCCTGAGCGACTGAAGAAGGCCTTCGAAACGCAGGTTCGCCCGGCCGCCGGCCATCTGCTGCGTTCGCTGGGACGCTCGCGTCGCCCCGCCGCGCTGAAGTCGTTCGTGCTGCACGAGTTGTCGCAGACCCGGCCCGCCGTCGATCTCTGCGCTCAATGGTTGGCCGAACTCGGTGACCACGCCTTCGGCCCAGCAACGGCGGGTATTGTCAGGCTGATCGAAGCGCTTACGCCCCGGAACGGCTTTGACGTAGCGTGCGAGGACATGAACCTTGAACGCTACGAACAGGCCTACGATCTGCTGTCGTCGCTCGAAGATAGCGTAGATGTGCTGATTGCGCTGCTGCGTTGCTCTAAGGAAATCGACGATCCCGAACGCGCCGTGCAGACCATCGCACGCTTGGGGGCAAGCGACCCGGCGGTAGCAGCCGAGGTTCGGAAAACCCGCACGCGCTTGCTCGGCGATGTCACTCGACTAGCCGAGACTTTCCCCCCGCAAGACCTTAAGGCGCAGTTGCTGGACGAGGCCGAGAGGGAGCCGGCCGCGGCGGACAACGTGGTGGAGTTCTGGCGCGAACTTGCCAACGCCGACGCGCTCATCAAGATCGACGACGCCATGCAACAGCGTCTATTGCAAAGTATGGAAGACGAAGTGCTTAGCAACTCCGGCACGTTCGACGCGCTTCTGCCAGTCTGGTTCGACTGGATCGTCGAGCGGACCCGGCCGCATGTGCCGTTCATTCCTCTGTATGACCAACTGCTCGACACCATATGGGTGCGCGACCGCTATGGCGAAAGCGAACTGGAGCTAATCAAGCAGGCGGCGCTGCACGTCGTGCGGGCCGGCCCGACGCCCGAGCAGTACAGGCATCTGATGGAACGTCTGAAGAAAATGTTCGACGTCGTGCGCTCTCCTCACTCGATGCCTTGGGCGCTCGATCTCGCCGATTCACTGGCAATGTCGCCCTCGCGCGACGATCAGGCGCGGAACCACTTGCTAGTCGCCATTTTGAGTGCGGGCAGCGAATTCTCGGCCCGCCTCGCCGATGCGCAAAAGGCCCTCTTGCGCCTGCTGGCTAGTGAGAACTCGATTCCCTTCACGCTGCCGTCGCAAGAGGTCGTGAGGTCTGTTGAGCCGGAAACGACTGATTCCGAAGCGCGCGTGATGATCTATAGTTTGGATAGCCAGGCAACCCAACGCGCAATGGATATGCTCAAGACCTTGAGTCCCAAACTCAAGGTCACGACGAATTGCGACACGGAGTGCACGCCGCGCCTGCGTCAAAGTACTCGCCACGCCGACTTCGTGTTTTTCGTGTCGAGCGTGGCCACGCATCAGGCATTTTTCTGTATCAAGGACGCGCTGCGTACACCGGACGCCCTGTGCCATGTTCAGGGCACAGGAACGACGCGTATCGTCGAGACGGTGATGAAGCAGATTCAGGCGGCGGGGTAAGCGTCGCCCGTGTCAGATGCGCGCTTCTTCCCGAGCGTGCATCGCCATCGCCAGGTCAAGATCGCAGCAGTCTCCGCTTGCAGGTCGCTCCACCCGAACCCTAGAGATGTTCGGCAGCGCGCACGAAAGGTTGCGGTAGATGTAAGCGCATAAGCCTTCTAAGGTTGCCGCGCCGAGGCCGGGTACTTCATCGAGAAAACGATGGTCGAGTTGGTCGCGAACACGTTCGATCTCTCTGCGTAGCAGACCGAGGTCGACCACCATGCGTGTGGTAGGGTCCGGCCGGCCGCGCACGAAAATCTGTGCGTGATACGTGTGCCCGTGAACGCGACGACTGCCTTCGGCGTCGATCTCCCGGTGCAGCGTGTGCGCCGCCTCGAAATAGAACTTCTGGCTGAGTTCGTAGTTCATCTGGTCCGGTGCCACTTCCTACTCCTCCCTCATAACACCGCGCGTCATACCGCTACTTCCCGAAACGACTCGAAGCCTTTCTGCCGCAGTTCGCACGCCGGACATTCGCCGCAACCATAGCCCCAATCATGCTGCTCGTTTCGATCTCCGACGTAGCACGTGTGCGTTTCGGTGCGGATCAGGTCTACGAACGCAGCGCCTCCGAGGGTATCCGCCATGCGCCAAGTATCGGCCTTATCGATCCACATAAGCGGCGTTTCAATCACCAGCGGCTGATCCATTCCCAACGAGATTGCGACCTGCAAGGCTTTAAGCGTGCTGTCACGGCAATCCGGGTAGCCCGAGTAGTCCGTCTCGCACATGCCGCCTACCAGCAACTGCAGACCACGGCGATAGGCGAGAGCGCCTGCCAGCGTGAAAAACAGCAGATTGCGTCCCGGTACGAACGTGTTCGGCAGACCGCTCGCTTGCATTTCGATCGCCTTGCCCTGAGTCAGCGCGGTATCACTGATCTGGCCGAGGATCGAGAGATCAAGCATGTGATCGTCGCCAAGCTTCGCACCCCAAGCGGGAAAGTCCTCCCGAAGCCTGCGCAGCACGTTCACGCGGCACTCCAGTTCGACGGCGTGCCGTTGCCCGTAGTCAAACCCCACCGTCTCAACGTACTCATATCGGTCGAGCGCCCATGCCAGGCACGTTGTGGAGTCTTGCCCACCTGAGAAGAGAACGATCGCGCGCGTTTTCATGATCAACCTCAAATGACTAAGAGTTCGCAACCAGGCGGTGTTGACGAAGCGCTCGCTTCATCGACCGGACGAGATAGTTGGTAAGCAAGTCAATATCGCTTGGAGTGTTCTGAATTCCGTTCCAGGGACGTTCATCATTTGGCGCGAGGCGCCACTGGCCGCTAGTCCACGCTGTGTATTCCTTTAGCAGCGCAAGGCCATGTTCGAACTCTGTCTGCGTGGTTGCTCCTTCGCTGGAGTAAAGAAACTCCATCACGAAGCCCATCGCCACTAGCCCGGCTCCGTGTCGCAAGCGCGAGGTCTTCGGACTCATACCAATCCATTCGCTACCGAATACCTCGGTAACTGCCCCAAAGAACGCGTTCACGAAATCGTACGCGCGGTTCTCGAAGTCGCCATCTTTGATGAACTCGCGAATGGCGCCGTCCGACGCCGAGTTCATAACGACTTTCTGCATGGCCGTATCGCTCAGCAC
Source organism: Paraburkholderia caribensis (assembly GCF_002902945.1). Taxonomy (NCBI): domain Bacteria; kingdom Pseudomonadati; phylum Pseudomonadota; class Betaproteobacteria; order Burkholderiales; family Burkholderiaceae; genus Paraburkholderia; species Paraburkholderia caribensis. The sequence continues at coordinate 184,779 of NZ_CP026101.1, read as the reverse complement.
CCCCTTGGGATTGGTGTGCTGACGTATCTCTCCGCGAAGCGCCGAGTTACGCGAGAAATTCAGTCGGTCGACGATGCGTGCAGCAAATTTGCGAGCGGTGAATCGTTCAGGTAGACCTTCCACGTTCGGCAGCAGTTCGTAGATCAGCGTCTTGGGTAAAGGCCGCGTATTGTTGATCAACACGAACTGCTGACGCAGTTCATTGTAGTCCTTGCAAATGAGCGCAGACACGAAGACCTGAAACCCCGGCTTCGTGATGCCCGCTAGCGCGCTCAGGCGCTGCTGGCCGTCCACCACGAAGCCTGGTTTGCTGTCGGTCGCTTTGATCTCGATGTCCACCACGCCATCGCTCCTGTCCTTGACCTTGACGCCACCGATGAACGCGACAATCAGCGCGTTGGGCAGAAGTGCATCTTCGCGTCGCAGATAATCGCGGATCTCCTTTATGTGCGAGGCTATTTGGTGTCTCTGGAAGCCACGCAATTCTCCACTCTCCTCGCGCCCGACGCGTTCGATTTCCGAGAACGCCAATATCTGCTCGGGCGTGGCTGCAAAAGTGAAAACATCATGTTCCGCGGCTTGCGACGCGCGAATGGCCTTGAATCGATGGACGCTCACCGGTGCTTCTCCAGGGTACGTTGTACGTGCTTGTGATAAACGCCCAGATTGTGAAACCCGCGGCGCTTGTTTCGATTGCTCGAACGGAAAATAATGACCTCGACGCCAGCCTTGTTGCAAATGGAACAGTTGCAACGCTTCCAAGGCGCGTCTTCCAGCGTGCGTTGAATCAACGCTCGCATCTTCATCAGATCTTTGTAGTGAGCCTCGGGTGAGACACTGTCCGCGAGTGTGAGGAATTGTTGATAGTCCATCACCGCGTCGAGCGCTTCCTTCACCTTAACTCCACCGCTGTCAAACCGACGCAGGGTGGTAAGCGCCTTCTCCTCTCGACGCTGCAAGTCCTCTGAACTGAGAACGCCACGCTTGATGCCTTGCATCAGTCTAGCGTTTTCGATGGCCTGTGGAATGCGAATGGCGGCGTAGTAATCCAAGCCGCCTTTCGGCGAGTCGATGTAGTAATTAGCTTTTGCGTCCTTGAACGCACGAATGAGAGGCGAGGTCGAATCGAAACTGGTGATCCCGAAGTTTGTAAACTCGTGAATTGTGTCTGCCTTGGCGAACCCGAGAAGATGAATCTTCGTTTCTGGCTTGATCGCGCTTCGTAAGGCATGCAGCACCTGTTTGATAACATCGACCTTAAGCGGAACGAGACCTCCGATGCCGAGGTAGCGGTATCCCATCTTCTCCAACTCCACCGCCGCCGCCGCCATGCTTCGGGGCGACCACCCTTGAACAGCACCAAGCGGTTCGAACGCATGCCCTTCGGCCGCTGTGAGTTTGATGAACTCCTGCGCGTTGGCAAGCGTGATTTCATACCGCTCGACGATGCTCCCGTCAATGTCGCTGGCGGGCGGATTATCGGTCAGGCAATCAAAGATGATGTGGTCGGGGGAAACCCCATGTGTAAAGCCTGCGTCGAGATAGAACTCGACTACTTCATTTGGAGGGTACGCAGGAGTCTGGTTGTCAGCGTACGCAAACGCGCCACAGTCGCCCATCACCATTGCATCCTTGAATGGCGCCCCACCATAGCGAAGGAACTTACGCACGCCATCGCGCAACATGCGTTGCTCTTCAGCAGTCGAATAACGAACCTTGGATTTTGGAACGCCAGCCGCTTGGCGAACCGCGCTCATCGATACAAGAAGGCCATCGTACGGGGCCGGAGTCATCAACTCGTGCGCGTACATGTCGTCCCAGTAGCGGCGACGGCCGGGCGCGTTGCGGTCGTTAATAAAGTCGTACTCGGGATCAACGTAATCCTGAGTGTCGGAGTAAAGGAATTTCATTGTTTCATCGAACTGGTGTAAATCTGCACCAGTGTGTCTTGGAGTCTTCTAATATCGCGCGGGACGCTCTGGATCTCATTCCACGACACGCCGAGCGCCTCCCAAGTTCCATTGGTCCAGCGGCAAGCGGGCGCGACTTTCTCAAGTTCTTTGCGGACTGTCTTATAGTCTTCGCTCTGTCCAGCCAAGCGGGCGTAGATTCTATCCATCAATACGCCCATGGCTTCGATACCCGCTGAGTGCATAAGCCTGCTGCGTTTCGGGTCAACTCCCCAAGCATCAGGAAAGACATCGCGTACAGCTGACCAGTATGTGATGAGGATCTTATACATGCCGCCGACATCTACGCCTTCGCGTCCCAACCCCTTGTAGGGCGCCAACGCACCAAGCGGATTGTTCATGCTATTGCGTATCATCGTAATGATCGCGGTATCCGTAATTACGCTGACATTGCTATTTTTCTCCGAGATGCGCTTGATAAGCTTGTGAAACGGCGACTCCGGATCACGATTAAGCAGGCTGCAGATCTCCGATGGTACCTTCCGCGCGCTCAGTTCTCGCGGTAAAAGAATGCTACGTGTTTCAGGTAGTAGTTCGTTGATTAAACGCGTCGGCAAGGGACGTGCCTTGTTAACGAGGATAAATTGTTCGCGCTGAACTTCCAGGCTGTCTGACACGAATCCGACAACGGGAACCGGAATGCGCTTTTGCTCCGCTTGCGCCAGCGCGAGTGATCGTTGCTGTCCATCAACGATCCAAGCGACGCGTTGCCCCTCGTCGTAAACAGGAATTGTCAACGTTCCGGATTGTGCCACGCCATGATCGCCGGTAGGCTTGGTGCCGCGCGATGCCGCGAAGTGAACCGCTGGCGACATTGCCAAGATGATCGCGTTGGGAAACAACACGTTGTCCTGATTCAGATAGTCGACGATGCCTTTTACGTGTGTGCGAATTTCCGGCCGCTGAAACCCTTTTAGTACGTCGTCACCGTCCCGTTCTACTCGCGAGATGTCTGCGACGCGCACGATGTCGGAGCCTTGAATAAAAAAGGCGTACACATCTAGATTTTCGCCCTGGATCGTGCGCAGTGCTCGCACCACGATCTCGTTTCTAGCCATATCGACCTCATTCCTTTTTGTCGAATTCTTGCTGGAGATCGCACCAGAGACTGCGGAAACGCCCCTGCTCACAAGCGACTAACGCTTCATCACGAAGATATCGCAGGAGTCGCGAGGATGCTCCATTAAACCGATGCCAGTTCTTGCGCATAAGCGCCAGAATTTCTGCGTCGGTTTTCTTCTCCCGCGCAGGCACCACCGGCTTCGTCAAATCGCGCATCGCATTAGTCACAGACGCAAGTGCTTCGTCAGCGGAGAGTCGATGTCCGTCCAACATCTCCACGAAGTGGCGCATTGCCCGCTGCGCGAAATCCGTTCGTGTGCCCGCGTAGGGCGAACCCTCCAAGCGCTCGTCATATGGCAAAGCAACTCGCCGAACGTTATCGGGCACGAGCGTCCGGCCATGATCCGATGTGATGATGCGGATTCTATTGACTTGATCCCTAGTAAGGGAAGCCAGATCCTCAGCGACCAGTGACACGTAACTTCCAGGCAATGCAAAGAGCGCTAGCGCATCAGGATGTTGGTGAAGTAGGGTCGAAATGGAGTGCTGCCCCTCCAGTTCTGCCGTTAGTGCCTCCCACCAGTCGCTTGGGTTTAACCCCAACCGGGCGAGCAACGGCTTTAACGAATTCGCACCATCGGAGACGGTAAGGTCGTACGAGGGTATCCGATCCGCGGCACCAACTATGCCAAGTCCTGCGGAGACGATGTGTAACGTACCCTGCAGTGCGTCGGCCACTCGCTGCGCCTCCACAAACGCACGCCCCATGTAAACGTCCCGAGCCTGACCCGACGGCGTCGCTTGTCGAACGGCTTTGACCCAACGCGCAGCAACAGATTGGAGTGTACCGCCTGCTTCCAGCGAGGCCAGTGGGACGCTGACGCCACTGTGGCGCTTTCTGTTGGTGCAGTTTGTAACAACAATCGCTTTGCGCGTCATAACTGCACTCACAGTTGAAAATATCGCTACCAATACTACACACCGAATTCGCCGATAGTTTCGCACTTATTGATGAAAATTTCCATCTTTTCAGTGAGATACAGGGGGGTTCCTGAAGAAGATGTGTAGCTCCGGCGCAACGGTGCATGACAAACAATCGCCAGTGAGCCTAGTATCTGCGCCCTCAGTGCGATTCACTTGGCTAAACGTTGCCGTCATTTCTCATTCAAATAGCGTCGCGTAGTCCACGTATTGGAGTTGCCAGCAATTCTCAACGCGGGGTTAAGCCTTTCAGATGCTGCCTGGCTTTCTGGTCCAAGCGTTGGTCGATGTAACAACCCACAGCGATGCTGACCGACGAGAGTGACGCGCGTATCCATGGGGCATCGATTTCCCTACATATATTTCGTATTCCAGATTATTTTGACCATATATCACGTCGATGAGGCGAGCAATCGGTGCGCGCCTAATGGACGCTCTGGTCCAGATTCAAATTTCGAGGAAGCCTTATGTCCGTCGGAAATGTAGCAAACAGCACAGATGCATGTCCTCGCTGCCGATCCACAAACCTCGAGGTTCGCAATTAAGCGGCGAAAGTCGGAGGCACTGTTGGCACGGTCGCAGGTGCGGCAAGTGGAATTGCCATGGCTGTCTCTGGAGCCGAGGCCGGAGCGGCAGTCGGCCTCATTGCTGGGCCCATTGCTGCACTCTTGGGCGGCGTTGGAGGAGCCCTTCTCGGTGGGCTCGTTGGCGGTGCGACGGGTTGTGCGACTGGCTCAGCGGTCGGCAAACTTGTCGATTCAAAGGTAATCGACAACTATCGCTGCCTCGATTGCGGCCACGTGTTTAGCGATCAACGACCGTAGGCGTCAAGCTTTTTTCTGATCTAACTGCTCTTGCGATACGGCACGGCTGCAAGGCCGCGCGATATGCGCTTGAATTTTCGAAAGGATGTACGCATGCATCTCGTCCAAACAATGGCTTACGTGAAGGAAACGCCGTGGCACGGCCTGGGCAATCAACTTGATCCGAATCAGCCGCTCGAAGTCTGGGCAATTCAAGCCGGCATGAACTGGCGAATCGACGAAGCCGAAGCGCGTTTCGTCTCGGGCGGCGCGGAGTCCAATCTCGGTTCGATCCACGCCTTCCCGGACCAGAAAGTGGTAAGCGGCAGCTTTAGCACACCGAACGGAGAATCGTGCAACTGAGGGTGGTGCGTAGGGGCACCACCGAGGCGCGCTCAATGTGTCAGCAGCCATGTGCCCCGGCCTGCTGCTGCCGCGCATAGTTGAATGGCAGCAGGTCCGTCACATCCGCGTCGGGCGGCCGTTGCGGCAACTCCTTGAGCACGTGCAACAGGTATTGATACCGCACCGGAAGTCGATCGGCTCGCGATGCAGATAGACTCGCAGGTCGTCAGCGAAGCGCAGCATCACCGGCTCCTCAATGCGTCGATCATCGTTGTGAGCAGCGCCGTGTCCTGTTGCATACATTCAAGTTCGAGACTTACCCCATTAGGCAACTGCGCCATCAGGCGTGACGGCAACGGCGGGCGTTGCGACGGACGCATCGGTTCAGGCGCCCCGGGCATGGGCGTCACAGCCCCGGACGCGGGCGGTCTTGAATTCGCGCGCACCGCTCGCGGATCGGCTACTTCTACTACGGGTACGAATTCCGCCGTGCCCGTGCCGGGCAACTCCACGCAGTCGCTGCGCACCGCCCGCCTGCGCTCCAGCAGGATCCACTTGCGCAACTGGTTGGCGTTCACGCCAGCCTTGAGCGCCAGCCCGGCCACCGACGCGCCGGGCTGCTCACACGCCTCAATCAGTCGCCGCTTGCCTTCGGGATCAAAGCAGCGCCGACCGCCTTCGTCGACGTGCATGACTTTAAGGGGAAGGAAATCAAGTTCGTCTGAGGTCATGTTGCGTCCGCAAGTTGAGTGATTGCGGACGCAAGCTTGATCTTCCAACATCGCACGCGCTAGGCGGGCAGAAACTATCGCTTACGTAAATCCTATTTTTCCAGATGCGCGAGTCTGACGGCCGGACAGAACAAACGATGTCTCATTGATTTGGGCCGCCGAAATGTTCACGGGCTAAGCGGGGAATGACATCTCGTACTCCTTGAGCACGTCAACCTCTTCATCCGCGTCGAGCCATTGACCAGCTCCCAGCAAGACGCGCATCATTTCGCAGCGTTGCTGAACACGGCGGGCCATAGTTTCTTCATAGGTCCCAGACTGATAGCAGTAGATCACTTTGACTTTTTCGTGCTTTTTGCGATTACCGCCAATCCGGTGAACGCGGCCGATCCGCTGCTCCATCGCTGCCGGATTCCACGTCAGATCGAAGAGCACGACGTGATGGCAGTACACGTGCATATCGATCCCCTCTTGAGCCTTGGGCGTGGCGATCAATACCAAAGGCGTCGACGGTAAATTGAATTTTTCGACGTTCCGGTCCAGCTTGTCAGTGTTGGCGTCGTGACGCACGATGAGAGGCAGTGGTCGGTTGGCCCCCGCTACGCTGTTGAGCGCTTTCCAGCCCGCGTCGCTTCCATTCCCCAGATGCTTTCCATGACGTCGCCACCAACGCTTGACGGCCGCCATTTTGATCTCGTCCGGGTAGTCGGGCGAATGCGCCATGATCTTGGTCACGCATACGGCGTAGTCTGCTTCGAGGTCCAGCCACTGCGCCACCTTGCCGGCGTGGCGCCGGAACCGGTTCGTGCGCTTTTCGATCTTTGCAGTTCGGTAGGTCACGTACGGATCCTTTGCCAGCATCTTCGCTAAAGCTTCCGATGTCGCGATCCGCTGCGTAAAGACGACGACCTTGGTATTGCGTTTGATCAACTCGACGAGCTTTTCGACCGCGATCTTCAGCTTGGGATCGGTCTCCTCTCTCCCGTCAACGACCGCGTTAAATGCGTCCGTCCAACGAGTGTCCACCGCGGCAAGCGGCGATCGTTCAAGCGATTCCCGCGCTGCGGGCCACGATGAACAGAGCGATTCGCGACGGTTGGCGATATGCACTCGCTTGCCGCTTGCCAGAACGCTCTCGATGCTCCGCTCGAGCAGCAATGTGGGAAGCAGCGAATGCGCCGTCGGCTGAGCTACCCAGCGATCAGTTTCCCGCTCCTTTTCATGCTCCCACGATGCGCGCACCATATGACGGCGCAGCGTCGTCTCAAGCGCCTTTTTGCCGGGATAGGGCTCGCGTCGAAGGACCGCCTGCCGGAATGCATCGAGCGGAAGCTGGGACACTTCTTCGACGAACGACGGCCTGGCGCCAATCGCATGAGCAAAATCGGCGAGACGTTTGCGAAACTGTTCGACGGATAGTGCAAATGGCGTCGCCGTAACCAACAGGCATTTTTCGAACCGCCGATGCAGGAGACGAGCGATCACCCGATGGCGGATCGTGCCTTCGAGCTTGTGCGCTTCGTCGACGATCAGCAGATCGAAACGCGCCCCATCGAACTTTGCGCGGGCCTGGATATGATCCAACTCGTCTTCGACATGGGAACGTGCATCGCGCTTCCAGCCCCAGCTTTCCGGATCGAGCCAACGGTTGATTTTCCTCGCCTGGGCTTCGGATACAGGCTCGTCATGTACGCTTCTGAGATCGCATTCGAGTATCTGCTTGATTAGCTGGTTGCGATCGGCGCTCTGCAACTTCATACCAACCTGCACTTCCGAAAGCTTAAGCGCCGCGCGCAGAATGCCGGCGTCACGTTCATCGGTGGAGTAGTTCTTCAGCGTCTCGTAAGACGTGAAAGCAATGGACGGCAGGCTTCGGCTTGCAGCGTCGGCTTCGAATTCGCCAAGTTTCGAGTAAGTCCGGCACGACCAGTCCTTCGAGCGGGCTTGCCATTCGCCGCTCATACTTTTCTGCAGATCGATCCAGCGTTTGCGCCACACGTTCGCCATATGTCGGCTATGCGTGAGCACAAGCACTTTCGCGTCCTTCCTGCGCGCCAGCGCAGCAAAGGCGACACCCAAAGCCACGTATGTCTTCCCTTTTCCTACCTCATCCGCGAGCAGCACGCCGGGTTCACCCTGGCGATAGAGCCGGTCGCAGATCCCTCTCGATCGCTCGTTCTGTTCGTCGAGTTCGTTCTGAAATGCCTCACCAAGACTGGCGCCCGATACTGCCAGATCGATGTCTTTTCCTTTGCCGAATGTAATCACGTTGCGTTCCTGAGCTCACGCACCACGGCCTGCCATTGCGGCAAGAGTGCTTCCGGCAAGCCTTTCGTTACCGAACGGACGAGCGATCTGGCTCGCCGCTGCCATTCTTCGCTCACGGATCCGGACGCGGTCTTTGCCAGATTCTCGGCTGCTTGCCACAACTCGAGGCGCACCCATGCGCGCCACACGCTCTCCAGCGCTTCGAGTTCGCTGTCCGGCGCGTGTGCGTCGAATATCTGCTGGAAAAGTTTGAGGAGATACCCTCGCTCGATTGGCAACGTCTGGGGCCCGCGCATGACCTTCTCGAAGTACCGGACCCGACTCGCCAGTTCACGCACTCTCGACGACCACTCGAAGTGAGACGCGGGCCGTGCCCCCTGCTTGCCACGCCGTATCCTATTGGTAACACCGTTCCCCGGTAGACCATCCAGTCCACCCATCATTGCGAGCCACGCTTCCGGTGTACACTCGAGCGGTGCGCCGTCACAGGCGGGAAGCTCGTCAGGCGCGACGAAGATTGGGCAATACCCGTCCTCGAAACCCCCTTCGCGGTTGCGCGTGACCAGACAGGCCACCCCGTCCACCAGCGAGAAGTTCTGGAACACACGGCCGTCATAGGTCAACCGCTGATTCCCATATCGCAGTTCGGTTTTCTCGATGCATTCGCTGGAACGCCACGCGATTTCGAGTTTGCGCGTGAAGGGCGAATAAACCGCGTGTTTCAACGGCATCCACAGTGGCTTCCGATTGATCACCGGTGCCTCGAACTCCACCTCGTCGAGAGAATAGTTCCGCCCACGGAGCGGTTCGAGCACCGCGTGCTCGATAGCGTTCCACGGCGAGTCGAACATCCACGCCGTTTCAACATTGCCGCGACCTGGCTCCTCGAGAAGCGCGCTGACCGTCATGTTCGGCGAACCGGTCATCAGCCATGCCCGCCGTGCACGCCGGGACCGATAGACGATACATACCGCCTTCCCATGCAGAGGACCCGGCTTCGGCTGAACCGGATGCATGCGTAGCCTGTCCGCTACAACCTCGAATACTTCGCGGCTGCCTTGAACCAGAACCGGATCAGACTGCAATTGCGGAAGGTACACGTGAAACTGGGCGGACGGGTATCGGCTCGCAAGTTGAGCCAGCCACGCCTGATCCAACGGAGGCTCGGCCGACTCGTGCCGCTCGAAAAAGGGCGCCACAAGGTGAACCTCTTCGGCATCACGCGGCGCTTTCAAAAGAAACCGGCGACCGATCGGCTGTTCGAGACTCGTCATGAACGTCCCGTCGAGTTCTTTGACGCCCGCTCCCCTCGCCTCTTCTCGAATCAACTGGGCGCTTTGTACGTCCCCGAGCGAATGGAGCAAGGCAAGTAGTTCTTTCGGCAAGGTCTTGCTGCCTGAACGATGGAACATCGCAATCTCACGATTGGCGCACCATCCCGCGTGGGTAAGATTCAACGAACCATCGGACCAGACTACTTCATGTTCGAAGATCGCGATCAGCAGCTTCGGATGAAAAAGCCGCCTGGTGTCGCGCCAGAACGAGACGTTGAAGCCGGCCTTGTGCCCCTTATAGTTGGAACTGTCGCAGACTACGTCGATCGGAAAGTTTGACATCGACTGCTCGCTCGACAACAGTGACTCACTCGCTGCATCCTTGAACCGAGCGATCAAAGCGGCAAAGAAGTCGGCGCTCAGCGTGAACGTACACGCGAGCATTGCTCGAGGCGAACCAAGTTCTCTCAATACCTCCAACCAGCACGCTTCCAGCGATTGCAGCTCTTCAACGCGCATGAGCTTTCCATCCGGTCTGTTTGATCAGTGATTTCAGATTCGCAAAGCGAAAATCTCTTGCTTGATTGCCCGGCTTCCAGCCGGCAAACAGATGAGGACGATCGCCGATCATATGGAGCCAGGGCGTGCCACCTCGGACGTCGCGCGTCACCGCCAGATGCAGGCGATGCACCGTTTCCAGCGGACGCCCGCCCTCGGCGAGGCCGCTTATTCCGCGCTGCAAAGCGGCCGCCAGCGAGTTGCCCCGCTGCCAACTTGCGGGGAACGGCTTCGCTTTCAGCGTGGCCGAAGCGAGTTGGCGAAGTCTCGCGGCGTCCGACGCGCTCACGGTTCGTGCACCGTGAAGTGCGTCGGCGAAGATCTGCAGCGCCGCCAGTTCAAGCTGGGTGACGATGTCGGTCGCGCGGGCCAGCGTCCGCTGCTCCACATCGAGCTGCGCTAGCTCGATTTGCGACCACGATTCAGCGTCGGGACGACCGAGAACTGCCCTCGCAGCGTAGTGCATGCGGTCATCGGAGTATCCAAACAGGCGCTCACCGAGTGCTTTACGCGCCTTCTGGAGTTTCACCGAGTTGCACGTCTCATCGAGCGTTTCCCACTTCTTGTACCAGGCGTGACCGTTGGGAAACTCCACGTCGATCAACAGCCGGTCGACCTCTGCCTCGACCGGTTGGAGCGAACCTCGCTTGACCAGACCCAGTTCGCGCAGCGAGACGATATAGTTCCCGAGCAGACCGGTCGCCCGCTGGTTAGCGAGAATCGGACGCGTAACGTTGGGCTGGGTGCCGGCGCACAGCACCTTGACAACCTGGATGCCAGCGATTCTTCGCTGGCCGGAGGCGCCAGTCTTGTACCAGAACTGCTTCAGCGCCCGCTCGAATCGCGCGAATCCTTGCTCGAACAAATCTGCGTCCACGGCTGACTGCGTGACCGCTTTAGCCCACCTCAAGCCGATCATCGTCCACAGGTATTCGTCAGCGTCCCCCGTCGCCCCGGTGAGCAACGGAACCAGACCATTTGACATCGCCTCACGCAATGCGTCAAACCCGAGCGGGTCGGTCGCGCGCAGATCGCCGTCTGCGGACCGCTTGTTCCAGAAAAGAAAGGAGGGCATCCCGTGACTCAACCATGAAATCGAATCCATATCCTTAGCGTGGTCATACGTAGCGCGCCGCCCAGACTGCGGGCGGTATGACCAGCGTCGGACCGTGGAATTAGCGCAAGGCCTGATCAAGCGGCATCCGTCATCCGGAACTCCGCGTCGATCGCTTCGCCTTGATCGCGCCAGCGATGGAACTGCTCGCGCTTCTCTCGTCCCGCCACGACACTTTGCTCGACCGCCGCTACGTTGGCGCGCAAATCGACGAGTTCGGGGAAGAACTGATCCTCGAACTGCGGGCCGCCGATCAGGCCAAGCAATTCCGCGCGCTGGCTCTCGAAGTTCTCGACCATCTTGTCGATCATCTTGCGAAACGCCTGCTCGCGCTTCATCTGTTCCACCGAATCCCAGATCTCTATCGCGAGCCCGAACGCCGAAAGCAGGCCGTTGAGTCCCTTAGCGAGATTGACAGCACCCCACGGTTTGAACTTGAGCATCTTGCCAAGATCGAGGCCAACGGCTTTAGCTACGCCGACGATGCCATCGCGCGCGGCCAGCACCGACGTGTTGTTGATCATGCCACTCTTGACCACGTAGTCGATGCCCTGCTTGCCGAATGCGCGCACGCTCGCGTTGAAATGGTTCACCTCCGCGTCGAACCCCACGGCCATCTTGTTGACTTCGAGTTTCACCGAGCGCATTTGCTGATCGAACGCGTTTTGCAGATTGGCGTTGAGCACAACACCGTCTGCCCCTATGTTCCGCTCGAAGAACTCCGCGAACGTGTCCATCGATTCCCCCCGCGCCTGCAGGATCAAATCGGTGAAAAAGTCCGTCACGAATCTGCGTAGGCCAATGCGCACGTCATTGATACGTCCATCCGACGAAACCAGCTGGTTGCGCAACTGGTTGCTCATCGTTTCCAGGCGGCTCACTTCCTGTCCGATGCGGTCGTCGTTATGCACGGCAATCGGCAACTGCTTGCCTAGCACGTCGCGTACGATGCTGCGCCGAGTCTCATCGACGACGGCCGCAATGCCGCCCGCCGCAGAGACTTTTTCCGACGTCGCGCGTTGAAGCAACCCGACGCGCGAGAGCGAGCGAAAGCGTTCGAGGTCGGCAAGCCAGTATTCGGTGCCCATCTCGAACGGGTCGGCGGCGACGGCCACCACGGCAAGGTCAGCGGCTTCGGCGTCGGTCAATGCGATCAGATCGCGCAGGCGGCCTGCCACGTTGTCCTTTTTGATCGCGAAGAGTTTCGCGTACTCGTGGTCGTCTTCGACATCCGCGACTGCGTCGAATCGGCTCAGCACGAACACAGTACGTGGCAGCAAGTTGAGCGAGCGGAAAAGCCATGTGAGATCGTCGCGATGGCTCTCTTTAATCGGGTTCGTCGGGTCCATCACGTAGACCACGAGATGCGCTTCGCTTACATACTTACGCGTCAGTTCCTTGTACTTTTCGAGCGTGTTGGTTTGTGTGTCGAACTGCTCCTTGAAACCGAAAAGGCCGGGCGTGTCGATCAGCAGACACTCAGGACTCGCTTCGTAGACCGTCACCGCATTCGATGACTCTTCGTGGCTGATCTTCATCGTCGACTTGTCGAGCCGTTCGAGCCATGCGGCCGCGATCGCCGTCTTGCCTTCGGAGAAGCCGCCTATCAGGACGACGCGCAGCCTTTCCTCTTCCATGCTGCGGATCGCGCTGTCGAGCTTCGCCTTGACCTTCGGATCGGCATCGACACCAAACGATTCGCCTTGCGCGATGAACGCCTGAAGCTGGGTGAGCACCCTCAAGGTTTCGGCCTGCCGTTCCTTGAAAGAGTTGAGCGTCTGTTCCATTACACTGCCTCTGTTTCGGACATCGTTGTAGAAAAATGCGTGAGATTCGCGCTGACACGGATCAGCGCAGAATTGACTTGCGCGACCTGGTCGACCGATCGCTCGACTTCGGTCGCAATTTCTCCGATGCGCGCTTTCACATTGCCCATCACGTTATCGCAACTGTTTTTCATTGAATCTTCCATGCGTCCGACGACACGTCCGATGTTCTGGTTTGCCGCCTTGCGCTGCTGGGACTTCTTGTAATCGCTGTCGACGAGGCCCCAGAGAGCCTTCGCGATACTCACGACAAGGGTCACGCCGCCGAGCGCAAGCGACACCCAGCCTGCCGGATTCCAGAACATCAAGAGTCCACCTGCGAGCGCCGCAATGAGTGACATGTAATTGACGCCGCTGTCGAACTTCATGTTCAGTTCAAATCCGCCGAGCGTCGACGTGCCGATCGACCGATACGCATCCTGGAGTTCAGCGATGCGTCGCTGGAAGCGCTCAAGCATATCGCTCACGTCCCGCTGGAATCGCTTAAGCTCTGCCTCCATGATCGACGGCAGGGATGATTCAAGTCTCGCCTGCTCGCGCTGCATTGCAGCGCTCAGTGCATCCTTCACATCGTCGTTGTCGATGCCGTCCTTGATCCGCTCGTAGATCCGTTCGCGCACGCGCGTTTCGAACGTGCGGATCGCGGCGTCTGCATGCGTTTGTAAAGCAGGACCGAGCGAACTCACAGCGAGTTCGAGCTGCTCACTGACGTGTGCCCAATCGCGCTGCACGTCCGCCGCAAGTGGCGCAACCTTGTCGCGCTGAATCAGAGCGATCGTGCCAGCCGCCCTCTGCACTGCGCTGCGCACCTTGTTCACGTTAGCGGCGCGAATGCGCGCGTCGCTATCGCTCACCATGCTGCCGCTCAGCCAGTCGAGAAACGACTGGAAACCCGATCGCGCGAGCATGTCGGCGGGACTCACCTTCGCAAGGAACTTCTCCCGACTGCGAGCGGCATCCGAGGCTGGCACGAGGCAGTCGGCCGATGCCAGAAACGCGGGCTGCGCGCTCAACGCGATGTAGCGCCGATAGTTGTTTCCAAGATGTTCGCGCATCGTTTCGTCGAGTACCGCGAGGCTCGCGCGTTCACCCTGATTTAACAAATCGCCTTTTTCAAGCTGTATCGGATTCGTGATGCGCTTGTTAAAGATCGACCAGACTTCCGTCTGATCGCCAAGATGTTCACGAATTTTTTCGAGCGTTCCTTGCCCGTCCTTGTCACCGGTCTGCGGCGCCGACGGCTTGCCGGTCACGTAGAACACCGCGTGTGCGGCCTTCACCGCGCCAAGAATGTTATCGATCACGCGCGCCTCCTTCCCTTCGATGCCCGGCACGTCGAGCAGTTCGAAGCGCTGACCGTTCGTGTAGAATTCGTAGCCGTGCGTGTCGAGGGTGTAGTCGGAACGGCCCGTGCCGATGATCTGGCCGTCCGCGAACGGCGCGAGGCTGTCGAGCATGGTATGCGCCTTCGCCTGCTGCGCTTCGAGCGACTGAAGCGCCGTTTGCGCCTGGTCGACTTGCGCATCGATTCGCGCGCGCTCCGCCACGTGTGCCGCCGCCAGTTCCCGCTGTTGCTCTCCTGCACGTGCGAAGTCGAGTTGCTCCTGCGGCTTGCTAAATAGCCACACGAGCTTTTGCCAGAACGATGCGGCTCGGCTCTTCGCCTCGAACGCAAGGCTCAGGCGGTTCAATTCCTGTTGAAGCGCGTCTTGCTCCGCGTCAAGTTGGGCGTTACGTTCTCCAGCTTGCGCCCGTTGCACGTCGAGCGCCGTGCGGCTCGCCTCGATCGATTGTGCGAGCGTCGCCAAGGCGGCTTCGCTGATGCCGAGTTCTGCCGCCTTCGCGCGGAACGCAGCGCGCGCCTCGGTCTTGGACCCCTCTTGCAGCAAGATTCGCAGCGATTCGATGATCGTCGATTTGCCCGCGTTCGTTTCGCCATAAAACGCGATCGTGAACGTATCCCAGCGGGCGTGCCGCTGTAAAGCCTCTATTCGTTTCGCAAGATCGTCGTGAATTGGAGCGACGAGATCAACGACCTGCGTCATCGTGCTCGCAACGCGCGGGTCCGTCGCGTCGCGTTTGAGCTCCCTGAGCAAATCGCCAACCTCGCTCAACACGGCCTGATGCAGGTTGTTCGGTGATGTACCGGCGGTTCGTTGCATGCTGGATCGATATTTGGTGTTGTTGATGAAGCAAAGCGACGTGAATGTGCGCAACTATGTTGCAGTCGCGCACGTGGGATATGGCAGGAAAGCGGCCTTCCTTCCCACATGCCTTCATCCCGCTATTTTGATTTCTCTATTTTTCTTTCTTATAGACGACGCTCAGGTGCTCCTTGATCTGGTTCTTTCCCAGCTCGTAGTCGGGGTCCCACGTCGCGAGATTGTGCGCGGCAATCGCCGCGGCCGATGCCACGCCAGCGATCGCTGTAATTCCGCCGAGCACAGAGCCAGCCATGGCCGCCGACCGGTACTCCGTGTACACGCGGCAACTCAAGCCAGCCTTCTCGATCCGTCCTTCGACCTTCTCGACAACCGAACTCATGTGCTGGATGTTGACGATCTGAAACGATGCTTTTGATTCGATCAAGCTGTCCAGCTTGCTGTCTGTCAATTCGTCCGGCGTATATCGCACCAACTCAATAGACATAGAAAGGCCGCCCTAAAATTATTAAAATTGATCGAACAGACGCGATGATGCCAACAGGACTGGCCACGCCTCAAATCGCTCACGGTGAACTAGCTCCGTGAGCGTTGCACTTCAATCACCTACCCCACCAAATCTGGCTGAATCCGCCGGAGATCCACTCGATCAAATTTGGCTGTAAACGAACCAACGTATGCGCACCACATCTCGGACAATGCGAACGACTATCCATGTCCGGCGTCATGACATCGCTGCGCGGGGCAAACGTATGCTTCCAACCACACTGATTGCATTTCAACGTAAAGGGCGCTGGGCGTACTGGCATATCGCTTCTGGCAGTTTGTTTGTTCGATGTGGCGGACTACCTCAAACTCACCATCTGTCCGACACGGATCATTCATCCGCGTTGCGCGTCGCTCGTTACCGATTCGACATACGCTCCTACTGCCGCGGTTCCAACAACAGCTGCAACAAACACGATCGCAAACGCGGCCAGGTGTTGCAGGGGGGAAGAATTGCAATTCGTGAACATGCTTTTTCCTATGGGAGTTGTAAAAGGACGGCATCGATACGCCGCCTTATCAACTTAGTCTCAGCTTCAGACAAATCATGTCCGAACGCCATCACGAGACCCCGATCTGATAGCGGACACTGCGCTTTCACGATCTCACCCGCCCTCGTACATCCCTGCCAGCGCTCTCGCCTCCGCCGCGAACTCTGAGCGCAGGCCTTCCGGCGCCAACACTTCGACATTTGGCCCAAACGCGCGCAGCCACCACCGCAACCGCTGGCTCAATAGCACCGTGCCATGCACCTCAAGTGCGTCGCCGCTCTGGCTGACCTGCTGATCTGCTGACAGCGGCGCTTCCAGCAGATGATGGCCTGCGCCGTTCCTGAACCGCAGCCTCAAACGGACCTCGCCTTCAACCATAAAGTCGAACTGGCGCTGCTCCCGCACGTATTCCGAGAGCCTGAACCCACGTGGATAGGCAAACGACTCGGGCAAGATGGCGGCACGTACAAGACGATCGAGCCGGTACATCGCAGGATTCGGATGACGCGGCATCGCAGCCACGAGATAAACCAGCCCGCCCACTTCGACCAGCCCGAGCGGGTAGACGATCTTCGCTTCGGCGTTATCAATCTTCGTACGCGGCTGGTAAACGATTTCAAGTTGCTGCTCATAAAAGAGCGCTTGCGAGACAACAGCGAAGATGCTGGGATCAACCTCGGGGTATTGCAACGTGAAGCTACCTGCCTCGACTTCGATCTTGTCGATCCATTTGCGGTAGCGCCGCTCATGCTCGCTGTTGACAGCAGCCAGCCGCTTGCCGGCCACATCGAACAGTGGGGCTAACGTTTCAGCCACCAGCGTCGGGATACGCCAGGTCGAAAAGCGACGCAACGTCTGCAGGGCCAGTGCCTCGTCGTGCGTCATGATGCCCGCGGCCTTCGCGGCAAGGCCGCTCGCCCCGGCAACCTTGCGCCAATACTTGGCCCGCCCGCGCTGCTCCACTATGACGAGCCCGCTTTCGAGCATATCTTCCAGCCAGCGCTGCACGGTCTTCGCAACCGGAGGATCAATCAGCGTGGCGCTGAGCTTGCGATGCACATCCGGAGTGGAAAGTGGTTCTTCGTCTCTGCCTGCATCGGGCAGAACCTGCATGATTTCTCGATCCAGCATATCGGAAAGGGAGTCGGGGACAAACGGGGCAAGATCCTATCGTTTGTCTAACGGCGGATTTATGTGCTTCTTGAGCGCTACCTGCGAAATATCCATTTTGGGATGGGGTCTAACGGACTGGTCGATTACCCCCCCGACGGCAATGAAAACATTTTCGGTTATATATCACCGACCTGAGCACGGCCAATTCCGGCCTCTCCGCCAGTGCAGCTCTGCGCTGGTGCACCTGCTCAGGAGCCCCCATGCCTTTCCTCGGTCTGATTATCCCGTTCGCCGTCGCGGCGCTCGCGCCAACCATCGCCGGATTATTGTTTCTCCTTCTTCGTCGCAGAACTCCAGCACCTACATCGCCCATTACTAACCCGGCAAGCGTCGCCGTTCCGCCCGCGGCAGCGATTCCTGTACCACCACCGATTTCGTATCCGTTTGAAGATGAATGGGAAGCTCACGCGTCATATCCCGAACATGCGTGGCGTACGACAGCACCATTCATTCGCCCTTCGCGGCCTGAGCACCCACATCTGGCGCGCGAAGCATTTGCCTTCGAGGACGTTGACGACTACCGATTCGAGACAGCGTCAATGCCGTCGTTCAAGACCGAGCCGGATGTTGCTAAACGCATGGCGAACTACCCGTTCGGGCCATCTGAGTCGACCCTGCAGGAAATCACATCTGACACTACCCTACATTGTCCCAATTGCCGTTCGTCACGAATCGAAACCCTGAATGTCGCGCGCAAGGCGGGGGGGACGATCGGCAGCGTCGCAGGCGCGACGAGCGGAATGGCTATGGCCTTCTCGGGTGCAGAAGCCGGTGCCGTTGTCGGCGCAGTAGGTGGGCCCATCGGTTCGATCTTCGGTGGACTCGCCGGTGCGGTCATTGCAGGGCTGGTCGGCAGCGCTGCCGGCTGTGCCGCCGGTTCCGCGGTCGGTGCCGCGATTGACGACAACCTGCTGGAAAACTTCCGATGCCGTTCCTGCGGTCATTCCTTCGGCGCACATCAGGCCTGATCGCGGTCTGCGTGGCGCTCCTCGTCGCGCACCGGTTTATCCGCGCACCTCTCTCTTATTCAACCCTGCCCGGCTTGCGCCGGGCGTTATGCCTGCTACCTCGAAAAGGAACTCATCATGCATCTCGTTCAGACCATGGCCTACACCGGCCAGCAACCGTGGCACGCCCTAGGCAACCGGCTCACCCCGAAGCAGCCACTCGAAGCCTGGGCAAAAGCAGCAGGTATGGACTGGCGTATCGACGAAGCCGAAGTGCGCTTCGTCGCGGGTAACGACAATACCCGCCTTGGCGCAATTCAAGCGTTTCCCGAGCAGAAGGTACTTTATCGCAGCGATACCAAGACTCCGCTTTCGGTCGTCTCCGCGCGCTACCAGGTCGTGCAGCCGGCCGAAATTCTCGAGTTCTACCGGGACCTGACGGAAGTCGGCGGTTACGAGCTCGAGACAGCGGGCGTGCTCAAGGAAGGTCGCAAACTCTGGGCGCTCGCCCGGACAGGCCAAAGCGCAGCCCTGCGCGGGCGCGATACGGTCAACGGATACCTGCTCCTCGCCACCGCATGTGATGGCAGCCTGGCAACCACCGCCCAGTTCACCAGTGTGCGGGTCGTGTGCAACAACACACTGCAGATCGCGCTTGGCGACGGCACCGGAGCTGTCAAGGTCCCGCACAGAAGCCAGTTCGACGGGCAGGCCGTCAAGCGTCAACTCGGTATCGCCGTGTCTTCCTGGGACGCTTTCATGGTTCGCATGAAAGCCCTCTCGGACCGGAAAGTGTCGGACGCTGCCGCCGAGTCGTTCTTCCGGCGCGTGCTCACCTACCCGGCCAGCAATCCTGGCGAGCGCGACGGGACCGCTATCAATGAGCGCGCCATCAAGGCAGTCGGTCAACTTTTTGCCGGGCGCGGCAAGGGGGCGGAGCTTGCATCCGCATCCGGAACGGCATGGGGGCTCGTGAACAGTATCACCGAGTACGTCGATTACCATCGACGCGCGCGCAGCGACGATCACCGGCGAGATGCCGCATGGTTCGGCCAGGGCGCAGCACTCAAACAGAAAGCGTGGGATGAAGCCCTCAGGCTGGTCGTCTGATTACCCACTTTTATCTATCCAGTTTCAACGGCCCGCTCAGGTTCGCCTGCCGGGCTTTTTTATTTCAGGAGGCTTCGATGAATGCCATCGGATCCACCCAGATCGCGGCTCGCCCTGCACTTCGACTCGTTCCAACGAAGGGCCTTTCGCGTGAGGACTGGCTCACCGTACGCCGCAGCGGTATCGGCGGCTCGGACGCCGCCGCCGCCGTCGGTCTGAATCCGTACCTGAGCCCCCTAGAGCTATGGGTCGACAAGACAGGACGCGCGGAGGGACTTCCCCGTCCCGACACTGGCGACACGACGTCGCCGACATACTGGGGCACGCTGCTCGAGCCCATCGTTGCGGCCGCCTACACACAGCAGACGGGCAGACGGGTGCGCAAGATCAATGCAGTACTCAGGCACCCAACAATTCCATGGATGCTCGCGAACATCGACCGCGAAGTGGTCGGCGCACCCGAGGTGCAGATCCTCGAATGCAAGACGGCGGGGGAGTTTGGCGCACGACTGTGGCGGGATGGTGTGCCCGAATATGTACAACTCCAGGTGCAGCACCAGCTCGCCGTGACAGGGAAAGCCGCGGCCGATGTCGCCGTGCTGCTATGCGGACAGGCGCTAGAGGTTCAGCGCATTGAACGTGACGATGCGCTAATCGCGCGTCTCATCGAACTCGAAACCACGTTCTGGCAGCTCGTGGAATCCGACACGCCTCCGCCAGCCGATGGCTCTGAGTCGTCGGACAGGGCATTGCGTTATCTTTATCCGGGTACCGGCGGGACCGTCGATTTCTCGGACGATCGTCGTCTATCGGCCGTCTTCGCCGATCTAGTCGTAGTGCGTAGCGAGATCGACGTGCGCGAACAGATCGAGGCCACGCTCAGGCAGACGATCCAGCAGGCCATGGGCGAAGCCGACCGGGCGATGTTCGAGACGGGCGCAGTGTCGTTCAGGCGCAGCCGCGACGGCAACAGCATCGACCTGAAGCGGCTGCTTGCAGATCACCCACACCTCGCCGCGAAGTACGCGATACAGAAGCCAGGCTCACGCAGGTTTCTGGTCTCTACCTGACCTGTCCGTTGCTTTTGCGGTGTCCTATCCCCCACCTTCTAATTTTTCAATCAGGAGCCTAACGATGCTCAAGGGCCTTTCCATTACACCGCCTCTCATCGGGCGGATTTCCATCGGTCGTGTCGTCGAGAAGAACGGCAAACGTCTGCCTGAGAAGGACGACCAGTTCACCATCACCACGCAGGTCCAGACGCGCGACGGATGGATGCTCCATCCGCTGAACGAGTCGTTGCGCAAGGCGACATCGGGCAAGTTGCGCGCGATTCCCGTGCGGTTTCTGTTCAGCGATCCCGGCCTGAATCTTCGTGCGGAGTATTCGCTGTTCGATCGCGACACGGGCCGACCGGTCTGCGTTGGCAACGGCGAGACGTGCCGGCGCGCGACCGTCACAGGCATCGAGGAACTGCCCTGTCCATCGCCGGACGGTTGTGCCTTCGGCCAGACCGGCGGTTGCAAGCCTTACGGTCGGCTCAACGTGACCATCGGCGACGACGATGAACTCGGGTCGTTCATCTTTCGCACCACCTCGTACAACTCGATTCGCACGCTGGCCGCCCGGCTGCATTACTTCGGCGCGGTATCGGGCAACCTGCTGGCCTGCCTGCCGCTGGAACTCAGGTTGCGAGGCAAGTCGACCACGCAAAGCTATCGCTCGGCAATCTACTACGTCGATATCAGTGTGCGCGCGGGCACCACGCTCGAAGCGTCGATCACCCAGGCGCGCGAGTTGGATGCGCGGCGCCGGTCGGCGGGATTCGATCAGGGTGCGCTCGATAATGCCGCGCGCACCGGCTTCAGTAACGGTGCATTCGAGGAGAATATCGACGATGGCGGTGCCGTGGTCGAGGAATTCTATCCTGTCGGCGAAGATAACTCTTCCCCTGCGGGTGGGAACGGCACCGGCGATGTCGAACGTCCGCCACGCCGGTCCGGTCTGAAGGAGAGGCTGGATCAGCGTGCGGCGTTGCTCGGCGGAACCGAAGCATGATCCGGCTCAGCCCTGCACCACTTCTCGCCTTCACGGCAACGGGAACTGCTGTCTGTATGTCGATACTCGCCGGCTGGCAACGCGGAGGGTGGGTGACCGAGCGGGTCGTGTGGATCGCAACGGGTGTCGTACTGGTCGCGGGCGCACACCTGTTACCGGTGCTTTGCAGGTCAACGCCACTGGTAGCGCGCGCGATCGGTACGGTGTTGTGGCTCGGCTGCATGGCCACGGCGTCGTACGGACATGCGACGTTCTTCCTCCTGTCGCAGTCACATGCAGGTACATTGCGCGAGCAACTGGTCGCGGCCGGTAGTCCTCAGGCGCAGCGGAGTCTCACCGCTGTCATGGCGGAGCGGGCGACTGTAACAGCGAACCTTGCTGCGATCGGTGCCAAGCATTGCGTGCACGATTGTCCGTCATTACAGGCGCGTCGCATGTCGCTGAACGCGAGACTCGATGCACTGAACGCGGAAGTGGCGGATATCCGAAGGTTACAAATCAACGATGACCGTGACGCTGCGCGTCGCGATGCCGCCCGTGACGACCCCGTCACGGCGCGGCTCGCGGCGCTCTGGGGTACGTCAACCGCGAAGCTTGATCTGTTTGCGGGGCTGGCTTTCGCGGCAGTACTCGAGGGTGTCGCATGCCTGTTGTGGTGGGTCGCGTGGACACCTCACGTCAGTCGCACGCCGGTCGCAACCGATAGCGCAGCGGAAACTCAAGTCGCCCCAGATCCAATGACCGCCCCGTCCGCGATCGCCGCACCCGTAACGGAACTGGACATCCTCATCCGCGATGTCTCGGCCGGCCTGCTGCGTCCGACGGTATCCGGCATCCGCCAGCATCTTCACTGCTCGCAAACCAAAGCCATTGCCCTGCGTCGGCAGCTTGCCGAATCTGCGGCATAGCCGGGCGCACTCAGCGCCCGCTTTTCCTTCATCCAGCGGGTCTCGCATCCAGTTCATTCCGGAGGCGGGTGCTCGCGCTTTTTCCGGTGAAACGTCATGAACCACATTACACGTCTCAAACCGCTGTTCCATCCCGGGCGCCTGCACGTCACGCCGTGCGCACTCGACGTCTTGCGGGCGAACGGAATCCCCATCATCAGCGTCGTGCTCAGGCACCTTGCGGGCGACTGGGGAGCCATTTCGGACGAAGACCGACAACAGAACGATCTGTCGGTCACAGCTGGTCTGCGCCTGCTATCGGTCTATGTGCTGCCAGATGAGAGCCGCATTGTGGTCGCAACAGAATGGGATCGCTCCAGCACGACTATTGAACGCCTCGCGGAGAAGGCGACCTGGCAAGGCAGTTCGACGGATCCTTCGCCAGCTCATCAACGCATCAGCAAGCGCGTTGCGCCGCATTTCGTTGCGGACACACGCTTTAAAGCTCAATTCGTCAGCCGGCCACACCCGGCCGCTTTCTAACTATCCACAAGGTCGCCCGGCGCTCCCATCAGGTCGGGCGCTTTCGTATCTGGGTTGACTGAAATGAACCCTCCTTCCACGCCGCACGCCGTGCCACGTTTCAGGCTTGGGCGAATCCTGGCAACGCCTGCCGCGCTCAACGCGCTTGAGCATGCGTCAATATCTGCGATTTATCTCTTGATTCGCCACGCCTGCGGTGACTGGGGCGATCTCTGCGATGCAGATCGCCAAGAGAACGAGCTAGCCCTGTACACGGGCGCGCGCCTGCTGTCGAGCTACATGATCCGGGACAACCTACAGGTCTGGGTCATTACGGAAGCGGATCGATCAGCGACGACCCTACTGTTACCAGGCGACTACTGATCCGCCCCGCTCGCACAACTCAGATAAGACCAGAGTCGTTGATGCGAGCCAAAGCAAGAGCGTGGTCCAAGAGCGCCGCTTTTTGAGCTGAACCCAGTCTGTGATATGCAGCGATCAGTTTCGCCTCTGCTTCATCCTCAGAATAGAAGAAGCTGGGGGGCAGCCGCAATGCCGTCGCGATACGGTTCACCGTCGCAAAATCTGGCTCGTGTTTGCCGCGCTCGTACTGATTCATTCGGGCACTTGCAGACATTTCGTCAATGCCTGCGAGCACACCTAGTCGCTCTTGAGACAGACCCGCCGCTTTTCGTGCCTGCTTTAATCGCGCAGCAAAGACCGACATTGGCCAGCTCCCCTTAAAGGGAAACATGCTGTCGATCCTGAACATTCGAAACACTAAGACTTTCTTAGTATTTGCCGTTAACTACTAAGTCCGCTCAAGTTAAGCACCCCAACTCAGCGCCAGCAACTACTAGAAGGCTCACAAATGGCGGTGCGAAGAGCGGCACTGTGCGCATATCAGCCCCCGCCCGTGCGGAGCGATTTGCATCAGATCCGAGGCGCTCCCCGGCCGGGAGCAATATGAGCAAGGAAAAAAAGTGAAAACAATTTGTAATGCGGGTTTTGTGAAATTAACGTTGTCCGCAGTTGCATCAGCCGCGCTGGCGGCCTGCGGCGGTGGTGGAGGAAGCGGATCGGCCACAACGACGTCCAATCCGTCGGCACCCACTGCTTCTGCGCAGCTGACGGGAAAAGCGATCGACGGCTATCTCGTCGGCGCGACCGTCTGTTTTGATAATGGACAGGGTGCGTGTGATCCTTCCTTGCCGTCAGGAACAACCGACGCCAGCGGCGGTTACTCGTTGCCCGACACCGGCAATCTCCAGGGCAAGATGCTGCTCGTCACAGTCACACCCGGTACGAAGGATCTCTCGCGTCCCGGCTATACGTTTCCCGCGACGTTCACCCTGAGCCAGACGGTCGCGGCGTCAGGGCAGCAGAACATATCCCCGCTCACCACGATGATTTCGGCGCAGATGGAAGCCGGGCTATCGCAGACTCAAGCCACCGCAGCCGTCGCCCAGCTGCTCGGTGGTAACGTCGACCCGAATGCCGATTACATTGCATCGAGTAACGCCGCGACGGCATCGACCGCATCCGCGATTCTCGACAAGCTCACGTCGTTCGCAACGAACGGCGTGGTTGACGCCGCCACCGTGCGCAACACCATGAACGCAATCGTGGCGAAGGGGGATGTCGCCTCTGTCACGCTCACAGACGTTCAGACGCAGGCCGCCAAGCCGGTCTTCACTGTGGCGAACGCCTCGCAGGTTCTGTCCAGCCCCACCTACGCGCTTGACGGCTATCTGCCTTATTTTTCGAGCTTTAACGCGCAGCCGGTGCAGGCAATTGTGCAGGACGTGCGTCAGCTGCAGGGCGCACAGGTTACAACGAGCCAGCAGGAATACAGCTCAGGTACGTGGCAACCGGTCACCAACGGCAAGTACGAAACGATGTACGGCGCCTACGAACTCAGGAACGATGCGAGCTGGTCGGCCTTCGTACCTGTGTCGACGTATCGTGCGCCGCTGGCAGTTTCGGCGAACGGAACTGTGCTCAGCGGTACCGATCCCGTCACAGGCATCGGGTATAGCATCGAATACCGGACGGTCGATCTGGGCGGTCTGCCGCTCGCGACAGCCGTACCCGCCGGGAATTACGAATTGAGCGCGTTGTGGACGCTTGCGCCGCTGACCACTTCGACCTTCAGCGCTGCCACCAAGGCGTATGTCGGCCTGCAGTCATACAGCAACGATCGGGTAATCCTGCCTGTCTGGTTGCCAGCTTGCGACAATCCTTCGATCGCAAACGGAATGGTCTGTGACGGCGCGCAACCAGCCGTTATGGAAGATGGCGTGATCTCGCTGATTACAGGCGACGCCAGCACGACTTACACGTCGGTTCGGCAGGCGATCGGACTGAATCTTGAAGGTCGCGCCGGCGGTTTCGGTATGACGCTTACCGCCGACAACAAGGTCACAGCAACGTCGTTCTCTTCCGGCGGTCAGCAGACGGTCGTGATCGGTTCATGGGCACTCTACAGCCGTAACGCGAACGTAATCGTGATGAACGTCGATCCCGCGCAACTGGCTCAGCTCGGCACGGACCCGCTGCTCTCCCCTGTCTACGACGGCGCAAAGCTCGTGGTTGGACTGCGCAACGGTCATCTGCGTATGGGCTTCCTGTACCCGTCGACCTATGTCCAGAAGACGTTCGAGTTCAGCAGCAGTCTGAATGCACAACTGATATCCGGCGTCCAAACCGCCACGACACCCTAACCGCTAAAGCACAATCATCTGCATGATCGTCGCCGTGCCAACGACGCGGTTGCATGCACTCGTCGTCACGCGGGATCGCTCGCCATCCCTTCGAATCCGCGGTCGCATGCGGGTGGAGGGGGGATGCCACCGCCAGCGCGCGGTATCGATCTGCATAAGTACAACCCAAAACATCACGTGAAGAGCATGAACCCATCCCTCAAATGCCTCGCTGCTCTCGTTCTCTCAGCCCTGGCGCTGAGCGCCTGCGGCGCAGACAGTCATCTCAAGATCAAACTCAGCAGCAACCAGTTCTATCCGAACATTCCGGAACTGAGGATCACAGCCGAACAGGACGTCACGATTCGTGGCATCGAAGTCAATGACGGTGATTGTGGCCTCAATATGTTGGTGCGTTTCCCTATCGTGTTGGCAAAAGGCGAGTCCGACCACGTTGACATCAGGTCGGATTGCGATCAGGTCAGCAAGGTCAAGATTCGCACCACCGACGGCGAATTCAAATACACGTTTTGATTACGAGGCCATTCACCATGAAAAAGCTTCTGTGCGCCCTTGCCGCCGCCGTGTCCGTGTCTAGCGCCATGGCCGACGTAGGTTGCGTCTATACAAAAACGAAGACACTGGCTAACGGAAATCTGGCGCTGCTCCACCCTGTCTACGTGTATGCAGAACCGGATCAAAACTCACAACGCAAACAGCTCCCTACCGTAGGCGCGTTTTTCGTCACGCAGCGCCGACATGAATTCATCAAGCTTGCGGATCCAAAATACTTCGAGAGTAACCCCTCGTATTCCTTCGCGGGTTGGGCAAAGTCGAGCGATTTCGATGCAGTCGCCTATCGGAATTGCTCCGCCGCGTCTGTTGAATAGCGGTTCACTGGAAGCGGTCCTGACGTAAGCGGTGATCCATCGCTGCGCCTATGACAAATGGTGGGCCGCTTTTTTTTGTTCGTGACCTCCAAGGTACCCAAGATTACCGTTAGACCCGCTGCCAGGTGCGGGTACCGAGCTTCCCATCTCGACCCACTGCCGCTATCAGTCAAATGACAAAATGTCCGCAAGCCCAGTGTGCAAGAAGATCACTGCATGTTGCAGCGGCAACAGCTATGCATTGCCTTCATCACGCTGTCGACTAGATTCGCCAAGGCCACAACGCCTGTCTCCGACTTGTCAAAGGACGCAGTTGCCACGCGATTCGATGACAGCAGCTGGCCGAACCCGGAAGTTTCCGGAATGCGCGCGGGTGCCACTGACCTGACGATCGGCGAGCTTCCGTAGTTGACCCACTCCGGTCAGACGGCCTTCTCCAAAGCGGTCACTCAGTCGAATCCATGTTCTGTGGACCGGAGTGCCATAAAGCAGCCGTTGGTGACCTCACCCAATCGGCCACAAACGGTCGCTGGTGGCCGACCGCTTTGGAGCAGGCTAACCATGGGCGGCTACGGCCCGAAGTCATGGTTTGTGCGCTGTCCATTTGCGCCACGTCCCCAATGTACGGCTGAAAGCCAGCCATTCTGAGAGTTGGCAGTAAGTGTGCCAACTGCTAGCCTTTCAGACCCGCTCAGCCATGGAAGACAAGCTGAGCGTCTGCTGCAACTTCAGGTCGAACCGGCAAGATACGCACCGGCGGGGCCCGGTTCTGAGATCGCGTCGGGCCAGTTAGTGCTCTTCAGTTCGAACACTTCGCAGCCGGGAATCTTGGTGATTGCAGTGTTCGGTAGCAAGTACTCGCGTCCATGCCTAACGCCTAGGTCATCGTACGTAAAACCATCTCCCCTGAACTGTTCATTCACGCCGATAACAATGTAAAGAAAGCAGCGCACCTGCCAAAGCGTCGGCTGTGCAATATCAACAAGGCGCTGAAGATCGATATACTGTGGATGCGAATCTTTTGCATCCTTGACACTGCGGAAGGTGCAAGGGGGGGAGATTTGCGCCTGTATTTCTTTGAACGGGGTCCCTCTCAGGGCAGCGCTGAATTTTTGGACTTTTCTAGCGACTTCAGGGTACGCGCTTCTAATGGATTCGAACAACCCATCCCAGGTGGCAAGCTGACATACCTGCGTCGGCATAATCACCAACTTCCAAGTGTGTTCCTCAGCCAGCTTCTTGTCGACCCAAGCGGCAGGCTTGCCCATCAGGCTCATGACGGCATCGCGTAAATCTTTGACCGGTTCGATCTCACTCAGGTTGGAAATCCAGGCAAGCCGCTTCTGGTCCGGCGGGTACGCTAGGGTTTCAAAGTGACTTGGGTCGACTCCCCGGATCAGGCGGCAGCCTAGCCCGGCCAGAGCTGTATGTCGTTCCTCGGGGCTTGAGAAGGCACTGCCGTCCAAGATGCTCATAGCAGATGCTGCGTAACGCTTCCGCAGCGCCAGCAGTTGGCTCAGCTGTTGGCTCAGCAGTTCCATCATTGGATCGCGCATAGGGGCGGGGGCGGTAATTGCCTCAATGCCAGGAGGCATCGGCACGTCGTTCCATAAGCCCTTCATGTGTTCGTATAGCACGAGCTTGGCACGTCCGGGAGGAAGCTCGCGAAAGCTTTCATAAATTTCATGGGACGCCTCTTGTTTCAGCTGCCACGATTCGGGAGTATGAAACTGCAGCTCGAAGGTAAAGCTATTCCACTTGATGAAGGCGTTGACGCCCCGGTAAGTCGAGCCCTCCGCCCAATAGTTGAAACGCACGTGGGTACATAGCAAGCGTTCCTCAAGGGTTCGCAGCACAGCCTCCGTAGTCTGCGCATAGTCCTTAGCGCAGACCACCATGGTGTAGCGCAGTGCATCGTCGACCTCATGAAACACATCGGCCAGTCGCGGATAGTACAATCGGTGGCTCCGATGTCTCTCAAGAAGGCGACGCAGCCGCTCCTTTAGCTTGCGCTCCAGCGACTCGCCCGTCTTAAGTCGGTGGTTCTCGCCTTCAAGCCGGGCGTGGTGTACTTTGGCCACGTCACGCAGCAGGCTCGTCACTTGCCCTTCGAGATGGCGAGCGCGATCGCGCAGAGCCTTGGTGCCGCTTTCTAGATCGCGCAGGACTTGCCCGGTCGCCGCAACGGGAGTGCCCTCACCGACACGGAAATTCGAGCCGATCTTCTCTAGTTCCGCCTTCTCCGCCCACAGGCGCAGCAGTGTGTCACGCGGCACAGGGAACTGGTCCAAGATGGCTAGCAACTCGAGATACCAGCCCAGCGACCAAGTGATGCGTATGCGAGCGTCCTCGTCGCCGATCTCTCGGACGAAATATAGAGTGGCGTCCGGGGCAACTACGAGGTCCAGCGTTTCCCGCTGTTGGGCAACATTGGCCAAGTCGAGCAGATCGTTCTCCGAGAGGTGCTCCATGGCCGATCGCCGTTCAATGAAAGCATCGAAACTGTGCAACACCTCCTCGCGCGGGAGCGGTTCGCGAATGGCTAGGCCGCACGCCTTAGCGGCATGCGACACCGCTGAAATGCCGAGAATGCGCCCCGACAACTCCACGGATGAGCCCTGGTGAAACCGGCGCACTTGCTGACGCCACTGCCTGAGCCCTTCCTGCGTTCCCTGAGATTTAAGCAGGCTCAACCCTGTTTGGTTGCCAATTGAGTAGGGGTGGATCTTTGGGTCGGCCGTACTGCATTCAGTCATTTGCGTAGAACCGCCGCCAGCCGCCCATACTGCTCCGATTGACACGCCGAGCTTCTCGCAAGCGTATTTGGCCGCCGCCAGCTCAAGCCAAGCTTCCTCGCGCGGGGACAAAGTCTTCCAAATGACCACTGCGTCAGTCAGCTGTTGCAGAAGGTCATTGCCACGTTCCACCAGCTCAGTGCTGGCGTCGCGCATCCAGGCCGATGCCGCGACCAGCACCATGTCGGCCTTGTGTAGATCGAACTGTTTCTGAATAGTACCGACGAATTCTTTAGGGTCGTCTACATACGACGACGCGGGGCCTAGCTTCACCAGCTGCTTGAAACTGACATTCTCAGCTTGAACCGTGTACAGCAGAAGCTTTGTCTCGCCCGTGCCGCAGTCCACAACGATTACTACCGGCGGCTTCTCCAACAGGGCGAGCTCCTGGGGCATCTCCGACCGATCAGCGACCACGTTCAGACCTTCGCCGTCCGAGAGATCGTCTACGAACGACTTCAGCCACGCAACGGGGGTTTCGCTGTGGCTATTCAGTCCCTTAGAGATCGCCTCCAACAGGCTGTCGTGGTCAAAGATATTGATCGCTGGCCTCCATGATTACTCGTCAGTTTCCGGCATCAGGATCAGCAGACCTCGTGCGTATCGCTGGATTTGTTTACGTGTCGGCTGATCGGCCAAGTTCGAGATCATATCCGCAACCTTCACCTCAGTTGCAATGCGGGACCCTCTTATGCGACGATAATACGTCTCGTCAGATACGTTCGGATCGCGGGTAAGCAGCACTACTGCCTCCACAAGGTGCTTGGGAATGCCCGCCGCCTCCAGCGACTCCGCTGTCTCGCTAGAGTCCTCGAGCACGTCATGTAGCCAGGCGACGATCTGCAACTCAGGATCGCCAGCTAGCCGCTCAGCCATGTCCCGCGGGTGCTCGACGTACGGCACGAGCGTGCCTCGCCGAACCTGCCCTTCATGCGACCGGTACGCGATCTCCTTTGCCAACGCGACGATTTCTTCTGTGGACTTCATAATCTTGAAATGGGTGTACGTCCCTATACCCTGGGAGATGAGTCAGAATGACGTCCTCGAAAGGGCGCGCCCAAGCTAGCGACTTTTGGTCTGTTTCGAATTTCCTACACATTTAACCATGGCAACGGATTCCACGCGATATATCCCCCCTGCGACTGAAGCGGAGCTTGTGCTCTCATGGTTAAGACGAGCTCGCGAATCCCAATTTTCCCACTATGCCGCTGCGGCACGTTTGGGGGGCTATGGATGGGTTTACGGGGTTCCGGTTATCATTATTACGGCAGTGATTAGCGCGTCGGCGTTCGCATCGATCCTTGCTCAAACCATTCCACTATATGCCAAGGTGATTACAGCGTTATGCAGCGTCGCAGCCGCTGTGCTGTCGAGCCTCCAGACCTTTTTCAAATTTTCGGAGCGATCAGAGAAGCACCGGATGTTTGGGGCGAAGTTCGGCGCGCTTCGACGCGAACTCGAAATCCTTCACACCCAAAATCACATCACGATTGCGCAATTGACCACGATTCGCACGAAGCTCGACAACTTGGCGGCCGAAGCGCCTAATGTAAGGGCGGCGGTTTTCTCGCGAGAGAAGGCGGACGACGAAGATAGCCAGTAGCTGTGGTGCGGCCGCGTCGTGGAGCAGATGTTACATTTTTAGCACACTTTAGCCTAAAGTGTGCTAAGTACGGTAGGCGGTTGGCTGTGAATGATCGCAGCATCGTCCAAGTAGCAGGCTTCTGGCGAGTACCAGATGGATGACATTTGCGCCTTCGCGGTGTCCAGTGCACAGCTGAGGTACGCGGAAGTCGGTGAGGAAACCGTCGACTGGTAGGTGGAACGTGGGGCAAAAAGCTGCGTCAGTCCAGCTATAGGCCGCGGCATGTCCGTCACTCAGAGTCCGCAAGTCAGCGACCGCTGCCGGTCGCTGAAAGTTGCTGCGACCGTCCGCTTCGGGGCAAGCACTTCGGCAGGCCGACTGGCTGGTTTGGGTCCGGGCCGCGTCAGTCCGCTCTTCAAACTCATCGTTCGAAAGCGGCCAGTGAAATTGCGCTGCCCTGAAGCGGCCAGTCGTCAGTGCGTACTCTCGACCCTCTCCGGCCGTTCGACCCGAGATAGTGGAAAAGAGCAGCTTTTAAGTGCACAACGGCCGTTCGTTCCATTTTCAGAACCCTACGGGTGATCGGCGAGCGCGGACATTCAGGCGGTTCACTTCAGAACGGCTTCGGCAATACCCGCGAGCGCACAGATCATGACGACCGTAAGCGGCGGAATTTTCCAGCGTGTCAACAGGAAAAAGCCAATCGTCGCGATGGCAAAATCGACGCCGGAACGTATCCCGCTGGTCCAGACGGGCGAATAAAGCGCGGTCGGGAGTACGTAATCAGAAAACCTCGCTGTTTGATCAGAATAACTGTAGCTTTGAGTCACCGCATCGCTACCTGAAGGAAGCGCCGACCTAGCGTTGATGCTGCGCGGTCGCCCGACTTTCAATGATCGTGCGGCCTACGATGTATTTCTGCGCGAGGTCGTCATGCGCTCGTTGATTCGCATTCTTACCGACTCGCGGAACCACGGCACCGCAGCATCCGTGAGGCGTCGTACAGCATGTCGTCGATCTTGAATCTCTTCGATGACAGATGCCTTGGAAATCTCCGCAGGCCGGCTCCAGCTGATTCCGTGACGCTGCTTCCCGGTATGCTCCTGCTGCTCGCGTCCGCGGGATCATGAGCCGCCCGCGGGCTAACCCTCGCTGAAGTACTTTGCGGCTACCGAAGTCGAAGGAGATTTCCCGGTTGCACAGGAACATCCGAATCGCTTCGCCAAAAAGCCATGATGCGCGCAGTAGTGGATGGTGACCCACTAGTCAGACTTTCCGTCGAACCTAATGGAATAGTCGGCTCTTTCTTAAAACAGTCTCGTGGTCGTCTCGACCACATCGAGTAGAGTCTAACGCTGCGTGTCCTTAGCGCCCACACGGCGCGTTGGACACTTCGCTATTTAAAGTTAGATCTCGCCCCGTCTAGGGGCTCGATAGGTAGCGCTCCACGAGAAAGTCCTCGCTCCGCTTAAAAAAGTTAGTCGGTGACCTTTGAGGGTCACCGATGGAAGGGTAACGCTTCGCTCATGCCTGCGGCATATCGCTGCGCTTTAAGTGCCTCGCTTTGCTTGCGCTCGCTCGGAGAACGGTTGGTTCAAAACAAAGATGCAAACAATAAATTTTTATACCAAACGAATAATTCCTACGAAAACGAATTACTTCTGTACAAACTATCGGGCGTAAACGCCCTATCGTCCGAACAGAAGTAATTCGTTGTATGTCGTGTTATTCCCACAGGGAAATTCGGGCACGGGTTATATCACTAGCTCGCCAGTGAAGCGGGCTTCGTTGCGCAAGTGCCACAATTGCCTCGATCGACGGGAAGATAAAACGATGTCAGGCGCAGCGATTACGCCAAGATGCAAGGGCTGGCATACCCGCCTAACGGAACGATCGGCTACAGCCAGATCTCTTGCCACGTTCTAAGGATTAGGATAGACAGTGTCCCATCATGCAGCGTGGGTTGTTTAGTCACCTGCCTTGCGCCGACTCTATCGTAGGTCGGTAAGCTCGCTGGACTGAACGGAGGCTGGCAAACCCGACTGCCGCCCGAGGAAGAGAGCAAACCCCTCACCAACGATCGTTGTGTGTTGTCGGCAACACCAATAGATTGCTGATGGCACCCTTAGGAGGTGCCTACGAGATGTGCGATTGTCAGAATCGCACATCTCGTAGGAGGATCAGGTAAGCATGAGCGCGCCCTTCCTTTCATGTCTTCTCTCCAAAACCGCAGCTCACCGGTCCCCAAAAAGGGGACCGGACCTTGAACCTCCTCGTAGGCTAAGCGTCATTGCCGAACGCCTCAACGTCGGCATCCCTACTCCTCTGGTATTAAGCGACGGCGGCGATCTTCGCGCGTATTCGCGGGGACCCATGTCCCCCAAGAGCGTGCCCCCTCAGCTTCTCTAAACCGAATGAAATTATCTTTCTGCGCATTGTAATCAAGCTCTTCGTCGAGCAACCGCATCCTCACCGTGTCATCGACTCGGACGAGGCCTGCGACAGGCGAAGGGCTGTCGTTCAAGCCGGGGATACGAACATAGGCGGCGTCCTCAGGAACAGCAGCGTGCCAAGCACCGGCGACGAGTTCTACCCACTCGGTCGAATCCTGAACCAGCTCGGCATTGAGGAAAAAAATCCAGCGGAAACGATGCCCCTTAAGTTCGCCCCACGCCAGCGACCAGATCCCACCGATTGCAACAGCCGCGAACCTTGCGTTATGGCGGAGACGGTTAACAAACGTTGCATGATCGCCTTTGGCTCGATTGATCGGCACGGGGGATTTTCCGTCAGGTGGAGCGTATCCACATTCGAGCTGCATTACAAATAGCTCCGGATGCTTCGCGAAACATTCGCGCTTGAATTCCTGCATACGTTCGAATGTTCGAACACTGTCCCCCTTCCAAGAAGCTAAGATCTTGGAAATCTTCCGTGCCTTCCCCTCATGGCGAAGCAGGTTGAACAGGTCGTTAGCAAGCTCGCCACAGAATCGACACACGTTCCGGTCGAAATAGGTTGGCAGCCTGTCGAAACAGTCGGCAAGGATTGGAATCCTGTCGACGTGGTATCGGACTACGTCTCGAAAAAGCTCAGCGTGCGGCGGCAGCTTGAAGCGATCAAGATCCAGCTCGCCATCAAATATGGCGCGAACGAGAATTGAGAGCATGCCGTAATACCGCCCCAATGCATGCTCTTCAACACGGATCAACTTGCCGTCTTCGCGCCTCTCATAATCGAACGCGTTGCCATCATTGTTAACGACGAGCCATGCGAGCCAGTCCATTCGGTGCACGACGCTGGACAAACATCCCAAAGCCTTCGAAAGGATCTCGTAACGCACTCCCTCATGCTCCACGAGCGTATGCATCATGTCACTTTCGACTCGATCAAGGATACGGCGATACACCACCCCGTATGTCAACGCCGCCTGGTGCACCTTGTTGTTGTCGTCGGTGTAGACATAACGGGCATCTTTCGCGATCCACTGTGTTTCGTAGCGAGTTAGTTTTATGTTAGGCACGGTCGTCTCCCGCTAGCTCTGGGACGCGCTGGATTGAACCAGCTCGCAAAGCGCCTGATATCTACGACGCAGCTGGGTGGCCGTTTTCTGGGCGCAATTGAAGTGCTCCCGTATGCCGTCGATGGTCGGGCGGACCTCTCCTGCAGCGACGTCATGCACAAGCTGCATCAATCGACTGTCACCCTCGTCGGTGAGTGGCGCGGTAGTGTCGGGAACCGCCCCTTCGTCGACTGCGATCCGCCCGCGACTACCCCGGTCATTGAGCGCGACTACCGGATTTGCGTGCACGACAAAGGTGCTACGACGACGGTCAAGTACCAAGTACCAGCAAAAACTACCCGTGAAATCCAGGACGGCTGCACACACGAGGGCTAGCAGGAGATTCAGCGTCTGCTCATCGCGCCCAGTCGCTCTTGCAAGTCGTGCAGTCGCGGGATCGTCGCGCATCGAGTCGCGCCAACGCTGATCCACGTCGGCGTCACGGTCAGCCGCGACCTCATGCCGCTTTGCCTCGTGCTCCTCCGTCTCGATCATCCGTAGTCTGGCTTCAAGCAAGTCGTGACGCCTACGTTGCGCGAGGCAATTGGTACCGCAGTATTTCGAGTCATTGATCGCGAGCATGTTGCGGATGTTTTCCTCGTCAGAGGCAATTGCCATAACGTCTCGCGTTAGCACAGCACTTGACCGTCCTCCGGAATGCGGAACGGTGACAGTATCTGCGCGTTGATTGCCAGCGTTTCGTTGCGCCAAGAGGAAAAAGGACACCTGGCCGTAGAGCGTGACCAACAGACTCGCCGCACACAGTCCCAGCGAAAAGCAACGGATGGGGATTGATTTCCCTGTGCTTAGGGCAGGCAGTAGATGCGCGCCGATAACCGGCGCCACGGCCAACGCAACGCACGCGACTTGCTCCGGTAGCCCAACGGCGCGTTGCAGACCGGACATGATGGCGATATCGACCGAAGTCATTGTCGTAAGTAGTGCGAGCATCAGCGTGACGAGTATGTGAGGATGACGCCCCCGGGTACCAGGAGTGAAGATGGCATTGGCGGTCTCGCCTTGGTCGCGCGCCACTTCGTAATTCGGATGTTCATTCATTTGGAAGTCCTTGTTCGTACGTCCGGCGCATACGGCAGAGCGGTAGCACCCAAACGTTGGGTCGGCCACAGGCAAAGGCCACCCGTACGGCACTAGACGGTGCCGTACGGGTAATGCGGGTGATCTTGTGTTGCGATCAGCGACCGATCGAGAAGAAATGGGGCGACAGGCGGATGATTTTCGAGTTGCCATGGGCTTCTTCCATCCACGCCCAACGGGCCGCGAACAGACGCTGCAAAGCACGTTTGCAACGGACATCATCAAAGCCGAAGCTTGGCGCCATCGCCGATAGCTCACCCTTTCTGATAAATAGACGACGCCGCTGGAACGCGTGTCCACGAAGCATCTGCACGAGGGCATCAATGTCGGCCTTATCCACATCCGAAGGTTCCCGCATGCGAGCGAGAACCTTGCTTGTTCCCAAAGCCAGCCAGAATCCAATTTCCATGGCAATGCGCATCGTGTTTTCAGCGACGGGACCTTCACAGCCCTCGAATCGATGGAGCACCCCCGCGAGACGAGCGATCAGAACTGTCAGACGCCCCAGGTACGCCTCCATCTCAGCGGAATACCCATTGCCAGAGAGGCGAGCATGGATCAGTTCAGATGTTCCCTCCAGAACGTGGCCGGCCTCTTCGGAAATGTCAATAATTACCGGCTCGAAAGCGCCGCTCTTACGCATGCGCTTGCGCGCGTCGCGCTTCAACAAGACAACGCGTTCGTCGTACTGGCCAAGCGCTTCGTGTCGCATCGCACGTCCGGTCCGAAGGCGCACCGGCATCAGCTGGTGCACGTCGAGCAGCTGGAGACGCGAAAGGAACCCGGTACCCAACGCCTTCTTGCCGTGCTCGTTCAAATATCCGTATAGCGGACCTGGCTGCGTCGCGATCACCATCGAAAGAAATGCGCTTTCGACCGACTCCACGCCTGTGGTAACGCGCTCATTCCTTGCAAGACGTGCGTCGTATAACGTGCAGAAGTCGGCGAAGGCGCGCGACAACGGGTTGTTGAAAAACCGAATGCCTTCGTCAAGCACGACACAAGCCGACGGCCATACTTTGTGCAGGCGGTGACGCAGTGCCTGGATAGTCGTGTCTTCGGCGATCCACGAGGCGGTGAGCAGCAGGCGCGGCTCCTCTGATAGCACGTGGTCAAGCTTAACGCTCACAGTGTCAGGGTCCTTACCGGCGGCGATTGCCTCGTCGAGTTCTCGACGGAGCTGCCTGATCCGCCCCTTCCAGATAAACTGCGCCGACCGGTAACGCCGATATTCCTGTGCGCTATCTTCGGCGGCTTCGGCCTCGACATCCCTAAATGGCTTGAGCAAACGGGACATCAGGGTCGACTTGCCACTGCCAGGAGGGGCACTGACAACGAAGTAACCCGTAAGCGGTATGAGCGAGCCGTCGCTCATACGTACGTATGCACCGTCCTGGCACGCAAACGTGGCCATGCCGAGCACCAAGAACGTCGTCATGTCCTCGGAAGTTTGATAGTTGTGCCGGAGATCGTCGGAAACGCGGCCAAGCAAGGTATCGCGCAGCAGGTTGCAGATGGTGCTCTCAGGAACCACCTGCATCGCATTGTTGATTGCCGGACTCATCATGCGATCTCCATTGCCGCGCGAACCTCGGCGGCCTTGAAGTACCAGCGACGGCCAAAACGACGAGGTATCAACCCGTGATATGCGCCTTTTTGGGATATGGCTTTGCGAATCGTCTGCGCCTGGATGCGCAGGTAGTACGCTGTTTCTTCGATCGTCCACACAGGCAGGGAAAGAAACGCCACAAGTCCGGGTGACTGGTTGTGGTGCCTTTCAGGCTCAATGTGCGGCATGTGAGCCGCGCTATCGTTCACATTAAGATATGCAGGCGACGGGACCGGAAAGGCAGGCTCGTCAGTCGTGCATGGGCGATGGATCCTGATTTGAAGGGGGGCGGAAAGAGCCATTGCAAAACTCCACAGTGGCGAGCACACGCACGGCTCGTCTTCGTGGCGTATTTCACGCAGATGCAGCTCAATCGCAGTGAAAGACGCGAGACGAACGTTAGGGAATTCGCGTCAAGTTGACCCCAATCGCAAAAGGCCGTGAATCTCTATGGTTGACAAGAGCACACATTTGCGCTTGCTCACAAAGCTTTTCAGTCTTCGACAACTCTGCTAGCGTTATCGTTTCCTTCAGTCAACTTCATCATGGGCAAAATTCAAATCGCGATTTCGACCGACACCTCGCGGGGAAAACAACAAGCGAAGCACACGCGAAAGTTGGGCGAGATTTCGGATCTGAAGCGTATTGATGCGATCCTTGTTCATCAGCATGTACTGCGGCGCTTCAAGTTGCGTCATCGACCTCAGTACGACGCCCTCTTCGATATGCGGATGGAGCTAGATAGATTTCTTGCTGAAAAGGGATTTGCGATTTCTCAGAACCAGGAGCTTGCGATCTCGCGGCCGAAGATGCTCGCGCACCTCATGAACTTTTGCTGGAGAAAAAAGAACGTAGAACTTCTGCAGACTGATACGGTTGACGACATTTGCGAGCGCCTTGAAGAGCACATCTTAGATTTCGCCAACCGCAACTTTCGCAACCCTCTTATTGGTTCACCAGACTTGCCTCATCTGGCACGCATCCTTGTCCGCCACTCGACTGACATAGCTGAAATGCATCAGCGACTCAATTACTTCGTCTATTACAGCCCATACAGTCTGACAAGCGAGATTTCGGGAAAAAAACTATACACTCACTTTATCTTGGCCCAAACCGGGCGCAACCCCATTTCGTCAAGCTCGTTATCACCCGCGCGAGTCGTGCAGTGGAAATCAGGCAGCAAGGCCCTTGGCAGCGACGAAATTGAGGATACGCCTCACAAAAGCGCTCGATGGCTTTATACAGAAGAAGCCGCACAAGACCCGGACCTTTCGGCGGTTGTAGAGACAAGGTGCTATCTCCCTTCAAGTCAGGTTGATGCCAAGGTCTTTGCGGGCTGGGAAACGGAAATCGTGATTAATGGGATTAAAGCAGATAATCACCTAATACTTGCCATTCCAATTACGGAGTTTCCCACCAGAATAGACGCCATAATGGAGGAATTCAGAGAGGCATTGCTCCATGAGTTAATCAAGAGAACAACATTCGCCGGAGAGAATATCGATAAAGCGGAATCGTTCTACGCCTCAGCCTTTGCCAATACGTTATCTCACCACACCTGCCTCATTGACAGCTTTGGTGGAATTCAGATGGTCCTATTGGGTCTATGGGCATGGGACCTAGTTCAGCGTGAAGAGGAGACAGCGGAAAGAGTCTCCGATGCAGTGCGCAAAGGCATGGAGGATTTGAAAATCAAGCTTGGCAAACCGCCCGGTATCCTGATTCCCGAGCCAGACTCGATAAGGAAGAACGGATACGACAAGGTTGTCGCCACCGTCGGCTCCGCATCCGGCACGCAACGAAAACCAAAATCGAGCCGTGTCGACAGATATCTGACATCCTCGCGAAGCGTTGTACTTGGTCCGGTTGGTTGAGTGGACCAGACTATTCCCCAGTCGCTTTTGCCAACGGCAAGCGTCGTGGAAGTCCCGCATGTACCCGACGCTGCTCGCTCGTGTCGCTTCTGGTATCCAAAAATGAAGGAGATCGCCGTTGCGCGACATAGCTAACCGCGCCTCTGACGATTTAGCCCAAATGGTGGACTTATACGCGAGCGCGACGCTACCCTTGCGACGAATCCGGTCAGCGTCCTTGCTGTTTGGCCGATCGCAGGCGCTTCTTCGCTGCTTTATTCTGACCGTGCGTGACAGCCCTGTGCACGGGAGCCCAGCCTCACTGCGCCGCCGACTCTGTAATCAGTTTCGCCATGCCGACTAGTCCCAGCCTCTTGGACACGCCACCACCAAACATTAGCGCGATTGGTACACGAGAAGCCGAACTGTGCCACTCCGCCGTACTCTTTGAACTTGTCCTGTACTTGCGTCCCTCACTCACTGGTCCACCGGTGCCATCCTTCTTCGCTCGTAGATCGAGACGAATCGACATGGACCAAATCTGGTTACACAGCGGTTACACGGGCTCAATAACACAAAAGGGTTACACGAAAATCTCCTGTAACCCTTTGATTTTATTGGTGGAGCGGAGGAGGATCGAACTCCCGACCTTCGCATTGCGAACGCGACGCTCTCCCAGCTGAGCTACCGCCCCACGACCAAACGATTCTAGCACGACGAAAAATTACTGTGCCAGACCAAACACCGGGGTCACTTCGAAGAAGCAGGCGCCCCAGCCAGCACCCAATCCACGACTGCCCGAATATCAGCATCATTCATCGCCGGATGCGCAGGCATCGGAATCGCGCCCCAAACGCCGGAACCACCATCCTTCACTTTCCGCGCAAGCAAAGCCCCAGCCCCAGCATTCCCCTTGTACTTCTCCGCCACCTGCTGAAACGAAGGCCCGACAAGCTTCCGATCAACCGCATGGCATCCCATACAAGCATTAGCCCGAGCGATGGCCGGCCCACGCGACGGCGCATCGGCAGCATGCGCGGGGTTAAACAACCCAGCCACAACCAAACCACCCATCACCGCCCGACGACCAGCACCCCAAAAACCCAACCTCATTGCCCCGCCTTCGAATTCCCCGGACGCACCTGCGTCGAGTTGCTAACCGGCGCCGGCGCCTGCTGCTCCAACGGCTTCGAAGTAACCGACGAATCCGGCACTGCCCCAGAAGTCACCTCAGCATCAGGCTGAGGCGCCGCAGCCGGCGCCCCTGAAGCCGCCGACGCAGCCGCCGCCGACGCCGCAGCAGCCTCTTGCGGCTGAATATACTGAAACACCTTCACGACTTGCGTGACACCAGGCACCCGGCTAGCCACATCCGCCCCGCGATTCCCCTCATCAACAGTAACGAGCCCCATCAAATAGATAGAACCACGCTCACACACCACCTTATAGTTATTCGCCGAAATATCCTTCTCAGCGATCAGCGCCGTCTTCACGCGCCCTTCCAGATACGTATCGTTACTACGCGAAGAAAAGGAGCTGGCGGGCGCAATCGTCAACTCATTGATGATCGCATTCACGTTATTCAGGCTACGCAGAACCGATTCAGCCCGAGCCTTCGAAACCTCACCCGCAACCTCACCCGTCAGCAACACCCGCCGATTAAACACGGTCACATTAACGTGCGCCGAGTCCGGCAAATTCTGGCTGATCAGCGACATCGCCTTCACCTGAATCTCGCGGTCTTCCGTCTGCGCGCCAAGCGTGCGCCGATCGGTCGCGACCAGCGCGCTGCCGCCCGCCGCCGCGCCCACGGCCAGCACGCAGCCCTGCAACGTCGCAGCCAGCCCGGCGACGAGACCAACCACCAGCGTGGTCCTCACAAACGTACTCTTCACGCGATATGCGCTCATCAACTCGCTCTCCTTCGGAATCATTCTTCGCCGAGCAACATCGCATCGATGCCGTCGCACAGACTATGGATCGTCAACAGATGCACTTCCTGCACGCGCGCCGTGCGATCGGACGGCGCGCAAATATGGATATCGGTATCGTGCAGCACTTCATTGATCTTGCCGCCGCCCTTGCCCGACAGCGCGATCACGATCATCTCCCGGTCGTGCGCGTCTTCGACGGCAGCGAGAATATTGGCCGGATTACCCGATGTCGAGATAGCGAGCAGCACGTCGCCAGGCTGGCCGAGCGCGCGAATCTGCGTCGCGAAAATCTGGTCGAGCGAGGCATCGTTGGCGATGCCCGTGATGATCGAAGAATCCGTCGTCAGCGCGATGGCTGCCAACGCCGGACGCTCGCGCTCGAATCCGCCGATCAGTTCGGCAGCGAAGTATTGCGCATCGGCAGCGGACCCGCCGTTGCCGCACGCCAGAATCTTGTTACCGTTTGCAAGCGCGGCAAACATCGTATCGACGGCCGCCGCAATCGGCATCGACAAAGCTTCTAGTGCTGCGAGTGTGACTGCCGCGCTATCGCGGAAGTGCTGTTGAATGCGTTCGACTGACATCGACTCTCTATCGTGTACTGCTTGCGCTGCCCGCCTGGCAGCGCAGGTTCAAATGGACGTGTTGCCCTTCCCCGTGCGAAGTCCGCAGCCGCTCCGATCGGCGCGTCATGCGGAGCCGCTGCGCGGTTCCGCTTCGCAGCGCCTGCGTGCAAAGCGTTCGGCACGTATTCACACACCACGCGCTCGCCGCACTTTTCGCGTCCGCAAGTTTAGCGTACTCACGCGGCGAAACCGCCTGCTCAACAGCCGTCCGCACGAAAAGCGTCGCGCAGCCACACCAGACGTCCGCGCTCGAACGCGATCACGTCGAAGCGGCACGCGGGCATCGCGCCGTCATGCGCCGACAAAAACTGCTGCGCGGCGCGCACGATGCGCTGCTGCTTCTGCCACACGACACTTGCCGCCGCGCCGCCGTATCCGCCCCGCGTTCGCGCGCGCACTTCGACGAACACCAGCGCGCCGTCCGGCTCGCGCATCACGAGATCGATCTCGCCGCCGCGACACACGACGTTACGTGCGACGAGCCGCAGACGCCGCCGCTGGAGAAACGTCAACGCATGCGCTTCGAACGCTGCCCCGACGTTTTTGGACCGTGCGCCATCGGAAAAGTTGTGCGGGCGCCGCGCAGCATCGCACGCGTGGTCTGGTGCGCGCGCGGCTGCGTGGCACAATGTCGGCCTTGTTTCGTCTGTCTGTGTCTTCCGTGTCATGACTCCTCTTTCCGAACTCGCGCAGGGACAGCAGTACCCCGCTTCCGCGCTCTATGTC
This sequence comes from Paraburkholderia caribensis, assembly GCF_002902945.1. Lineage (NCBI taxonomy): Bacteria > Pseudomonadati > Pseudomonadota > Betaproteobacteria > Burkholderiales > Burkholderiaceae > Paraburkholderia > Paraburkholderia caribensis. The sequence continues at coordinate 142,574 of NZ_CP026101.1, read as the reverse complement.
GTGGCCACGCCGATCGGCAACATCGCCGACATCACAGTGCGCGCGCTGCATGTGCTCGGCCTCGTCGATCGCATCGCCGCCGAGGACACGCGCAACACGGGACAACTGCTGTCGCGCTACGGCATCTCGAAGCCGCTCGTCGCCGTGCATCAGCACAACGAACGCGAATCCGCGCAGCGGATCGTCGAGTATCTGCAGGCGGGCGAGCGTATCGCGTACGTTTCCGACGCGGGCACCCCGGGCATCTCGGACCCAGGCGCAAAACTCGTCGATGCCGTGCGCGAAGCCGGTTTCCCCGTCGTACCGCTGCCGGGCGCAAGCGCGCTCGCCACGGCGCTGAGCGTAGCGGGCGACTGGGTATCGACGTTCTCTTTCATCGGTTTCCTGCCGCCCAAAGCGAAGCAGCGCGCCGCCGCACTCGCGCCGCTGACAAAGCATCCGTACGCGATGGTGTTGTACGAAGCGCCGCATCGAATCATCGAAACCGTGCAGGCGCTCGCGGACGCATTCGGCGGCGAGCGGCGTCTGTTGATTGCCCGTGAGTTGACGAAATTACATGAGGCGTTGCATCGCTGCACCCTGGCCGAAGGGCCTAAGTGGCTCGCAGACGATGCCAACCGGCAACGCGGCGAATTCGTGCTGGTCGTCGAAGGCGCGCCCGTCGATGCCGGCGGCGAGCACGATCACGATGCGCTGCTCGGCATGCTGCTGGAGGAGTTGTCGGTGAGCAGCGCGACGAAGATCGCGGCAGCGCTCACAGGCGCTTCGCGCAACGCGCTGTACACGCGCGCGCTGGCGCTGAAAAAGGACGAGTGAAAACAAAAAAGGCTGCATAAAGCAGCCTTTTCTACCGAGGGCATCGCATGCCCACGGCCATCGTTCAAAGACGATCTTACTTTTCGTTCGAATCGCTCTGATTCGACGCCAGGATTTCCTTCATCTCGGCCTTCGCCTCGCGCTGCGTCAGACCTTCGATCTTCACGCGCGCCGTACCGATATGCGCCAGATGCAAAATTTTCGCAGCCGCGTAAGAAAGATCGATCACGCGTCCGCGCGCGTACGGACCACGATCGTTGATCTTCACGACCACGGTATCGTTCGTCGCCGGATTGGTCACGCGCACATACGAACCGAGCGGCAACGTGCGGTGCGCAGCCGTCAGCGCATGCATGTCGAAGCGCTCGCCGTTGGCCGTCTTGCGGCCGTGGAAGCCGCGTCCATACCACGACGCGCGGCCCATCTGATGGAAATCGCCGATATTCGGGCCGTCGGTCAACGGCTCTGCGTCAGCGAGCTTGCCCTTCTGATCCGCCGCGTCGGGCAGATTGTTCATACCGGAGCCGTACGACTGCGGAGCAACCGCAGTATGCGCATCCGCAGTATGCGCATCCTTGGTCGTCGCGGACACGCCGCTGACCTGCGTGGTAGCGCCTGGAGGCACCGCGCAACCGGCGAGGGCCAAAAAGGCAAAAACGCTCCCAACACGTCGGGGTAGCCGAGTTTTCATAAGACAATTTGATACCAATGCGAGCCGCACCACGCGAAAAACAGCGCTTATGCATGCGACTCCGGCGGCAATGAACGAGCGCGCACCGCGCAACGCTGGCGCAGGACGACGAAAGCCCGGACGCGGCACAATCAGCCGCAACCGCACGGTTAGTTTTCACGTCTGACGGAACTGTCCCCGCAGTTTTGGCCAGACCCCACAAGCCGCCATCGAACGTGAAACACGCTCAGCGCCGGAAACTCACAGCGCTCAGGAAGGCGGCGTAGGCCCCATCCAGCGTTACGGCAGCGAGGCCGTGGCAGGCGCGTGGCACCTGGCTAGACAGGACGTGCGCATCGATAAAAGCGATCGATGCTGGATTTGTCACCGGATTACCCGACGACACTTGCTTGATGGTGAAGCAGCAGCGTCCATTCCCGTTTCATAGGACGAAATGCTTTTTCACCCAAAGACAGTGCGGTTTCCCACACCCATTACGTGCATTATAGCAAAAACACAATTCTGTGTTGCCAACTGCTCCATCCCGCCGATGAATTCTCACTATTACTGCAAAAATGCGCATGCACCACTCGGCTTTCTGGCCAATGGCACGCGACCCGGCGGTCGGTACAATCGAGTTTTTCACGCTTCGCGCGCCCGCCATGAAAGTCACACTAATGCCCGTTACGCCGTTCCAGCAGAACAGTTCCCTGCTCGTTTGCGAGAGCACCGGGCGCGCGGCCATCGTCGATCCGGGCGGTGATCTCGACATCATCAAGGGCGAGGTGGAGCGCCAGAATGTGTCGGTCGAAAAGGTCCTGCTGACACACGGCCACATCGATCATTGCGCGGGCGCGAAGACGCTTGCGGAACACTACGGCGTGCCGATCGAAGGGCCGCATGTCGATGAGCGCTTCTGGCTCGACAAGTTACCCGAACAGAGCGTGCGCTTCGGCTTTCCCGCAGCCGAGGCTTTCGAGCCGACCCGCTGGCTCGACGACAACGACACTGTGAGCTTCGGCGACGAAACGCTCGAGGTCTATCACTGCCCCGGTCACACGCCCGGTCACGTGATCTTCTTCAGCCGTGCGCATCGCCTCGCGCTGGTCGGCGACGTGCTGTTCGCCGGCTCGATCGGCCGTACGGACTTTCCGCGCGGCAATCACGGCGACCTGATCCGCTCGATCCGCGCCAAGCTCTGGCCGCTCGGCGACGACGTCACCTTCGTTCCCGGCCACGGCCCCACCTCGACGTTCGGCGACGAACGCCGCACGAATCCGTATGTCGCGGACGGAGTCGGCGCATGAGCGCAGAAATCTATGTGAGCACCGACGTCGAAGCGGACGGCCCGATTCCCGGCCCGCATTCGATGCTGAGTTTCGCATCGGCCGCTTATACGGCCGACAAGCAGCTGATCGGCACGTTCTCCGCGAACCTGGAGCTGCTCGAAGGCGCGGCGCCGCATCCCGTGCAGGAGGCGTGGTGGAAGACACAGCCCGAAGCGTGGGCGGCGTGCCGCAAGGACTTGCAGCAACCGGCGGCGGCGCTCGTCGCGTATGTCGAATGGGTCGAGGCATTGCCGGGCAAGCCCGTGTTCGTCGCGATGCCGGCGGGCTTCGATTTCACGTACATGTTCTGGTACATGATGCGCTTCGCCGGACGCTGTCCGTTTTCGTGGTCGGCGCTCGACATCAAGACGCTCGCGTTCGCTATGACAGGGCTGCCGTATCGCAAGTGCATCAAGCCGCGCTTCCCCAAGCACTGGTTCGACGATCATCCGCACACGCACGTCGCACTCGACGACGCCATCGAGCAAGGCGCCCTGTTCTGCAACATGCTGGCGGAGCTGCGGGCCAGCCAGAGCGCCGTGGCAGCGGGCGCTGACGGGGACGACTCAGAACAAAAACCCGCCGAGTAGGCGCCAAATTAGGGAATCTCCCTCAGCACGGGCAGTTTGCATTGCGTTTCGTTTCCGCGACCTCTACCATTGACGAAAAGGCGACGCGACAACGGAGGCGCAGTTGACACTCGATACGTTCTCTCAAAAAATCCTGCGTCTTTTGCAGCTGGACGCGCGCCGTTCGGTGCAGGAAATCTCCGATCAGGTCGGGCTCTCGAGCACGCCGTGCTGGCGGCGCATCAAGGACATGGAGCAATCGGGCATCATCCAGCGCTACACGGCGTTGCTCGATCGGGAAAAGCTCGGCCTGCATGTGTGCGCACTCGCCCATATTCACCTGACGCGGCATACAGAAGGCGGCGTCGAGCAGTTCGAGCGGGAAATCGCCACCTGCCCGGAAGTGACCGAGTGCTACAGCACGACGGGCGAATCGGACTACATCCTCAAGATCGTTGCGCCCGATATCAAGGCGTACGACACCTTCCTTCACGACCGCATTTTCAAGATTCCCGCGGTCGCGCAGGTGCGCACGAGCGTAGTGCTGCGTGAGATCAAATTCGATACGCAGTTGCCGCTTTAACCAGCTCGCTAAGGCGTCGGGAATCGCTCAGCCGTCGCCGCGCGGCTCGCGCATCAGCTCCGCGCCAGCCGTCGACACATCCACTGCGTGTGTCACGTTCAGGCGGCGCGCGCCCAGTTTGCACTTGAGCGCTTCAACATCGATCCGCGCGAGTTGAAGCACTTCGCTTTCCAGCGCGTCAAGCCTGGACGGTTGCAAGGTCACTTCGATGTCGAGCCCCGTGCTCAGATAATGCAGATTCACGCTGGCGGCCTTGAGTCCTTGCGCGGCAAGCGCCGCTTCCACTTCGGCGGCAATCTTTGCGCGTGGCGGCAGGTTGACGGGCGGCCGCGCAATCGCATCGTTTTCCGGATCGACGTGAATCAGCGCATCGAGCACGCGGTTGTCCGACAGCACGCGCGAACGCGCAGTCTCGGCGATGTAGTGGCCTTCGGAAACGGAGATCATCGGGTCGACGAGAATGTGCGCGTCGACGAGCGCGAAGTCGCCCATCTTCCTCGTGCGCAGTTCGTGGACATCGCGCACGCCCGGCGTCGATAAAATCCGAGCGCGCAGATCGGCGGAATCGGATTCGTCGAGCGCGCGATCGGACAAGTCCTGAAGCGCGTCCCAACCGAACGTCCAGCCCATGCGCGCCACCATGAAGCCGACAATAGCTGCGGCAATGGGATCGAGCAGCCGCACGCCCGCAATGCTCCCGAGAATGCCCAACGCAACCACCAGCGACGACGCCGCATCCGAGCGCGCATGCCATGCGTTCGCGATCAGCATTGCCGAACGCACGCGCTGTGCTTCGCGCAGCATGTAGCGAAACAGTGCTTCCTTCGACAGCAGCACGACGAGCGCCACCACGAGCGCGCTTACATGAACGGCGGGAATGTTGTCGAGATCCGTGAGCCGCTCGCCGGCGCGCCACAGCATGCCGCCGCCGACTGCGATCAGCAGGCCGCCCAGAAATAGCGACGCGACCGTTTCATAACGGCTATGACCGTAGTTATGATCGGCGTCCGGTTCGGCTCCGCTATGGCGATTGGCGACCAGCACGACAAAATCGGAAATGAGATCGGCAAGCGAATGCACGCCGTCCGCGACCAGCGCCTGGGAATGCGCAATCACGCCCACGACGATCTGCACCGACATCAGCACCGTATTGAGTCCGATGCTGACGTAGGTGGTTTTGCGGGCTACGCGCCGTTTCTCCGCGGATTGGGCGGTCGAGTTGGAAGGCATTTGAAGGCAAACGGTTTGGTTACTATTTATTCTACCTGCCGCCTTGTGAATCGGCTGTTAAGCCCACAAAAAAATACCTTTTAAATCATGTGCTTATCATAACGCGACTCATTCGCATCGAAGCACACACCGCATCGGCCACTGTTCTTCCTAAGAACTGCAAAGACTTGCGCAATAAAAAACCGCACTTCCAAATGGAGCGCGGTTTCTGTTAAATCCATTGCCTGCGGTGCAAGCCTTAAGTCATATTATTTCTCGATGAGAAATTTTTCACGGTCTTGACCGGCAATCCAGCGCGGCGGCTTACCACGGCCCGACCAGGTGCTCCCGCTTGCGGGGTCACGATATTTAGGCGCGACGCCGGCGCGGGGACGGCCCGCTGCCTTTACGGCTTTCGCACCACGTCCGCCAGCGCCGAGTTCAGCCAGCGTAATACCGTAATCAGACATTTTCTGCTTGATCTCGTTTAACACTTCCGCATACTCGCGCGCTTTCGCCTCTTCGATCTGTTTCTCGAGCTTTTCGCGCTGCGCGAGCAGTTCCCTGTAGGAGGACATAGTTTCCTTGTGGTTCGATAAATGGACGGACGGTCTATGCCGATTAGTCCGGAAAGTGATCATGCCTCGGAATTTGCTGGCGAGATTAACACAAAATAGAAACTTCGGAAAAGACACCGGCGAAAATTAATTAATCTCAATTTCATAATCTTTCTAGCGACTGCCAATCAACCCGGTCAGAAGCCTAATTATTCCCCTACTGAATAACGCTCCTCTGAGGAATAAATTCGTAATTAATTCGCAGGCCATGAAAAGCAATGGTTAATTTATTCCCGAACATTTCATACCATGCGAGTTTTAACCGGCAAAATGTAAAATGCCGGCCGGATTTCGCGGTAAAAACCACCTCTCGCTATCTATCACGCATTGGCTTGTCGCGCGATGCAATCTTCAAGGGCAGCGTGCAAGCAATCCGCATCGGGTGCGGGCGTGTCGAACATCACGCGGTTGCGGACGCCCGAAATGCTCAGGTCCGCGCCATATCGGTCTATGCCCATCAGTTGCACTTGCGCCGGCCGTCGCGGGTGGCGTTCGAAAAATTCGATGAGCGCGTTTTCCTCGTCGAACGAAACAGGAACGAGCGGATCGAGCTCTTCCTGCGTCAACCATCCCATCGCGCCGAAGCCGCCTATATAACGCATCCGCTCGACCGACATCACCCAGAACGAGAAATCCCCCAGCACCAGATAGCGCTCCGCATCCGGGTGGTAGCGCAGATACCGCTGGGTCACGGGCGGCGTCGGCTCGACATGCTCGAAGGTGCCGACCAGCGTGATGCGCTGCCCATTGAGCACGTCGCCGTCCGGCGCATGGACGATCAGGAAGCCCGCGCGCGGATCGGAGTGCAGGTTACGCGTATGCTCCGCGAGCCGGCTCACGAGTATCGTCGGGCGATGGTGCGAATCCGGCGCGAACGGCAGCACCGTCGGATACGGAAACCCTTGCGGCTGGCGCGCATGCGTGGCGAGCGTGCCGATGGCGGCCTGATGCAGCAGATGCAGCGGAGCATGAGCGGGAATGTTCAAGTGCGCGTCCTCGTCGGGTGTTGATGCGCCGCGCGATGCCGTTAAACGCGACGCGCGTGGAACGTAGATATTAGTTCAGGGACTTGCCCGCACGCGCGATCATGCTTCGCTAGAATGTGGAAGCGCTTTCATCGCGCTTACTTGCTGCATCTGCGCTTCCTCTTCGTTTTCAATCATCGAGCTTTCCGTGTCCGATCGTCCGTCCGATTCCGCATCCTTGCCCGCCGCGCATCGCAATCTGTCCGCGAGCGCGCGCAACCGCGCCCGTTACGCGACGATGGCCCTCTTCTTCATCGCGGGGATGATGTACGCGTCCTGGGGCGTCCACGTGCCCACCGTCCGCGACCGGTTCCAGCTGAACCCGGCCATGTTGTCGCTCGCGCTGTTCGCGGTGGCGGGCGGTTCGATCGGCGCGATGGTGACGAATGCGCCGTGGATCGCGCGCGTCGGCACGCGGCGCGCGTGTCTCGCGGGCGGACTCGTGATGTCGGCGGCTGGGGCGCTGATTCTCGTCGTGCCGTATTACTGGATGCTGCTCGTCTTGCTCGCGCTCTTCGGGGCGGGCATGGCGACCCTCGACGTCGCGATGAACGCGGAAGCCAGCACCGTCGAAGAGACGCTCGGCCGCCCGATCATGTCGGCGCTGCACGGCATGTTCAGCGTCGGCGGGATGGCGGGCGCGGCGGTCGGCGGCGCGGCGCTCGCGCATGGCATGGCGCCAGCCGTGCATCTGCTGCTCGCCTCGCTGATCAGCGCAGCCGTGTTGCTGGCCGCGTGCCCATCCGTCCTGCCGCATGTTCCGCATTCCGAGCATCCCGACGCGCACACGCCGCGCGGCAACCGCTGGCGCTCGCCCGCGTTGTGGGCGCTCGGCGCGATCGCGCTGATCGCGTTGATCGCGGAAGGCGCAATGTACGACTGGGCAACCGTCTATATGCGCGACGTCGTAGCGTCGACGCCAGCCGTCGCGAGCGCGGCCTATGCGGCGTTCTCGGGCGGCATGGCGGCCGCGCGGTTTGCTGGCGACGCAGTGCGCGCGCGATTCGGCGCGCCGCAGCTGATCGCCGCGAGCGCGTCGCTAGCCTGCGCGGGCATGATCGGCGCGCTGCTGCTGCCGCATCCCATCGCAGCGCTGACGGGCTTCACGCTGATGGGCCTCGGTCTCGCCAACATGATGCCCGTGCTGTTCGCGGCAGCGGCACGCGTGAAAGGCATCCACGCGGCCGAGGGCCTCGCGCACGTCGCCGGGCTCGCCTACTTCGGCCTGCTGCTTGGGCCGGTGATCATCGGCGGCGTGGCACAGGTAACGAATCTTCCCATCGGGCTGTCCGTCGTCGCGCTGTGCGCGGCGCTCGTCGCATTCATCGGACCCAAGGTCTTGCGCCGCCTCGGCATCTGAACGCAGGCCGTGAGCACTGCCGTCACGACGCTCGCGTTACGTTACGCGAGCCGCCCATGTCCGGACGTTCCGCGACACGTCGTCCTCATCGAAGCTCCGTCCTTTCGACACGCTGCGCCGAAGCGCCTGATCCATTTGGGTTTCGCGCGACGCATGGCCGTGCGATCGCAATGGCATAACCCTTGCAACTCTCTCCCGGACAGAACCAAACAGCACTTTCGCGTGGATGGCCAATCCATCGCACAGAAAAACTAACGACGGCAACCTGAGCGTCAGGGAGGACGGCGGACCAGCGCATCGGTCCGCCGTTTGTTTATCGCGGCGCCGCTCAAAGTTCGCGATACGTGCTGTAGGTGCGCCCGAAATCGTTGCGCTCGATGAAGTTCGTGTAAGTCATCGTCGCGGAAACGTCGAGCGCCTCGACGTAGTGCCACCAGCCGACAGGCACAAACAGCAGTTCGCCCGGTTCGATCGTGCACTCGATCACCCGCGCATGTTCGAAAGACGGAAACCGCTCGACATCGATCGCGCCGCCGTCGAGCTGCGAATAACAATGCAGATGGTTGTACATGTGGGCGGTGTCGGTGAACGGCACGAGCAGAACACGCTTGCGGCCGATCACCTGCGCCATCAGGTTGTTGGTCAGGTCGTGATGAAACGGCGTCCTGGTACCCGCGGGACCGAACCAGAAATAGCCTGCGTCGGTTGGCGCGGGATCGAGATACTCGCCGATCGCCGGCGCATCGGCCCAAAGCGTCGCGAGCGCGGTGCGGTTACGCGACGCGTTGTTCGCCGTCATGTAGAAGTCGTTCGTCACGCCCGCGCTTTCGACGAGATCGACGTAATCGCCAAAGCGCATCGTGCGCTTCAACACGGGTTGATTGATCTCGTAGTCCGAGTCCGCCTCGCGCCCGAACTGCACTTCGACTTCGGCAAGACCGCAGCGCGCGCGAAAGTAATCGAAATTCCACAGCTTGCGCGCCGGCCAGGCGTCGAACATGCCCGTGATGATCACAGGCCGGTTCTGAAAATAGAACTGCTCGTAAAACGCATCGCGCGACAGGCGCGCGCGGCGCTCGACACACGCCGCCCCCGCACGCATGCGATTCAACTCACCGTACACGGAAAGCATCCATTCGCGCTTACGCAAACGATTGCGCAAGCGCGAACCCGCTTGAAAATAAGGGCTTTGCAATGTGCTATCGATCTCGCATAACGCGTGTTCGCGTTCGAAACCATGCTCGACGAGCACAGCATGCACGGCTTCGGGCGAGGCTTCGAGCAACAGGTTCTCAGCAATCCAGTGCCGCCATTCGTCATCGATCATACGTGTCACGACCGCGTCCCTCGCGTGTTGTAGCCGATACGACAATATCGCCCGCACCGCGTGCGGTGCGCAAAAGAAATGCGCAGACAGGCAAGCGCAAAAGAACTACGCAAAAACAAAAGGCACGCGGGTCGAAACCCGCGTGCCTCCTAAGCCCTTTCGGGCTGGCCCGCGTTGGGCAGAACGCGGCGAACCGCGTTTGCGCCCGCTCGCCAGGCGCTCTTACATCTTCACGACGTCGAGCAGCGTCTTCTTGCCCGACTTGTAGTTGTACAGCGAGATCACGCCGTGCTTCAGGTCGCCCTTCGCGTCGAACGTGGTTTCGCCGATCACACCCTTGTAGTCCGTATTCGGCATCACTGCGAGGATCTTCGCCGGATCGGTCGAGCCAGCACGCTTCATTGCGTCGACGATGATGTACACAGCGTCATACGTGAACGGAGCGTAGATCTGGATCGGTTGGCCGAAACGCTTCTGATACTTCGCCTGGAACGCTGCGCCGCCTTCCATCTTCTCGAGCGCCATACCGGCTTCCGAGCAGACGATGTTGTCGGTTGCGTCGCCAGCCAGGTCAGACAGCTTGTCGGTACACACGCCGTCGCCAGCCAGCACCTTCGCGCGCAGGCCGAGCTGCTTGGCTTGCTTGGCGAACGGGCCGCCCGTGGCGTCCATGCCGCCGTACATGATCGCGTCCGGGTTTTCGCCCTTGATCTTCGTGAGAATGGCGCGGAAGTCGACCGCCTTGTCGTTCGTCGCGTCATGCGACATCACGTTCAGGCCCAGCGACTTTGCCGTCTTCTCGAATTCGTTTGCGAGGCCCTGGCCGTATGCCGTCGAGTCGTCGACGATCGCGACGCTCTTCACCTTCAAGCCCTTCGCTGCGTAGTTGGCCAGTGCCGGACCTTGCTGCGCGTCCGTTGCCACGACGCGGTACGTCGTCTTGAAACCCTGTTGCGTGTAAGCCGGGTTCGTTGCCGACGGCGAAATCTGAACGATGCCTGCATCGCTATAGATCTTCGAAGCCGGGATCGACGTGCCCGAGTTCAGGTGGCCGACTACGGCGACAACCTTGTCGTCGACCAGCTTCTGCGCGACCTGCGTAGCCGTACGCGGGTCAGCTGCGTCGTCTTGCGCGTCGAGTTGCAGCGTGATCTTCTGGCCGCCGATCGTCAGACCCTTCGCGTTGATCTCTTCGACTGCGAGACGTGCGCCATTTTCGTTGTCCTTGCCCAGGTGAGCGATGCCCCCCGTCAAAGGCGCAACATGGCCGATCTTGACAACAGTGTCGGCCGAAGCCGTCGTCGCCAACGTTGCAAACAGCATCGCCGCAGCGCTGATCGGCAACAGCTTTTGGATTTTGATGTTCATGTAAGTCTCCGATTTCGGTCCCAAAATCAACGTAATCGCCCTTGTGCCCCGCTTCCTTCACGTGTCGCTCAAATCCCGTGGACGACTCCGCCGGATGCATCGTTCATGCACTTGGCAAGCACGCGTTCCAGCCTGTTTGTGGCAGGTGGCGCCCCGCGCTTGCGCGCAAGTGTAGGCTATCAAATTAATTTGTGGGGGTTTTTTGAGAAAGTGGGAACACTACCAATAGCGTTTATCCCACTTAGTCATGAAAGACACACGGGACATGCCCGGAAAACAACGCCTGGCGCGGGTTTCGGGCAAACGAGGCGCGCATCTATAGTGCCGCTCTAAAGCTTGGCCGCGATCGTCCGTTAATGCGCCGGATGTGCGTCGAACGCGTCATCACGGGCAAACACAATAGTGGTAGCGCGCGGTCGAGAGCCTGCGCAAACACGCTTAAGCGATGCACTCTATATAGAGTACGCGTGCCGCGGTTTTTGACCGCCGCAACGCGCCTGCAACCCGGTCGCGCCGTCCGCCGGAACGGGAAGTCGTTTCAATCCCCTTACGGGAAGCCCGTCGCGCGGGGCTCTCGCTGCAGTTGCCTTCTTTTGATGGCACACTGAGCGCCCGCTGCGGGCGAGATGCCCGCAAACGATTGCCCGCCCGATAGCGGCTTCACCGTTTATGCAAGGAGAAACAAAGTGAGCGTGAGTTCCCGATGGATCGACATTCAAACCGGCAATGATTCGTTCGGCGCGTACATGTCGACGCCGAAAAGCGGCAAGGGTCCGGCCGTCATCATCATTCAGGAAATCTTCGGCGTGAACGGCCACATTCGCGACGTCGTCGATCAATACGCGCAGGACGGCTATATCGCAATCGCGCCGGATATTTTCTGGCGCACGCAGCCGCGCGTCGAACTCACCTACGCCGGCGCGGATCGCGACAAGGGCATCGAGATCCTGCAGAAGACGAACGTCGATCTCGCCGTCGCCGATATCGGCGCCACGGCTGCCGCGCTGCGGGCGATGCCGGAAGTCACGGGCAAGGTCGCGGGCATCGGCTACTGCTTCGGCGGCCGTCTGGCGTATCTGGCCGCGGCTGAAGGACTGCTCGATATCGCCGTGTCGTACTATGGCGGCGGCATCCAGAACCAGCTAGACAAGGCGCCGCAAATCAAGGTGCCGATGCAGTTCCACTACGGCGAACTCGACCACGGCATTCCGCTGTCGGCAGTCGGTGAAGTGAAGGAGCGCTTCGCGGGCCGCGACGAGGTCGAACTGTATATCTACCCGAACGCCGATCACGGTTTCAACTGCACCGAGCGCGCGAGCTATCACCAGCATTCGGCGGCGCTCGCGCATGGCCGCACGCTGACTTTCCTCGCCACCCACGCGTAAGGTACGCTAGAGGCGCGAGGTGGCCGCGTCGTGCCCGGCGCTTCCATTCAGGGCACGACGCCCCGCGCGTGCCTTCATCACCTTTCTTGTCCGCGAGGGTCGTCGTGCAATCCGATTATCTCGATCATGACGCGATCGGCCTCGCCGATCTCGTGCGCAAGCGCAAGGTGAGCGCGCGCGAACTGCTGGAAACCGCCATCGCGCGCGCCGAAGCTGCCAATCCCGCGATCAACGCCATCGTTCTGAAGGACTACGACGCCGCGCGTCAGCGCGCATCGCGCGAGCATGCGAACGGCGAGCACGACACGATTGGCGACGGAGCACTCGCCGGTGTCCCGTATCTCGTCAAGGATCTCGGGCTGCCCGTCAAAGGCCTGCGCATGTCGATGGGCAGCCGTCACTACCGCCATTTCGTTCCCGACGAAGACGCGCCGCTCGTCACGGCCACGCGCGCCGCCGGACTCAACATCTTCGGCAAGACGAGCACGTCGGAAATGGGCCAGATGCCTTATACGGAGCCCGAACTGTTTGGGCCGTGCCGCAACCCGTGGAGTCTCGATCACACGCCGGGTGGCTCCAGCGGCGGTTCGGCCGCCGCCGTCGCGGCGGGCATCGTGCCGCTCGCGCATGCGTCGGACGGCGGCGGCTCGATCCGCATTCCCGCGTCGTGTTGCGGCCTCTTCGGACTCAAGCCATCGCGCGGACGGCAGCCGTCGAACGCCGTGCCTGCGCCCGGCGATCTCGGCATCGATCACGCCGTCTCGCGCAGCGTGCGCGACAGCGCGCTGCTGCTCGATCTCACCTCAGGCAACGCCGGCCGTCCGATGGGTGCGCCCGGCACCTTCCTCGCCGCCGCCGGCGAACCGTGCAAGCCGCTGCACATCGCGTTCGTCACCGACCCGATGCTCGCGCCCGCGCTGTCCGCCGACGCCCGCGCGGCGCTCGACGACGCCGCACAACTCGCGGCGTCGTTGGGCCATCACATCGAGCCCGTATCGCTCGGCATCGATTTCGCGAGCCTGCGCGAAGCGTTCCTGATGATCTGGTCGGTGAGCGCCGAAAACCTCGTGCTACGGGCCGATCAGATCACGGGACGCAAGCCCAATCGTGAGGAATTCGAAATCGCCACGTGGACGATGGGTCATATCGGCCGCAAATTCGGCGAGCGCGAATTGCCTGCCGCGCTGGAGGCGCAGCGTCAGGTGAGCGCGAAGCTCGCGGATCTGATGACGCGCTACGACGTGATCCTGTGCGCGACGCTCGCGTCCGCGCCGATCAAGATCGGTGAAATGCAGCCCACCGCCGTCGAGAAAATGCAGATGCGCGCCGTCACCACGGTGCCCGTCGAGCCGCTGATGCGCAAGCTGCTGACAGAAGTGTCGAACAAGGCGTTCGCTTGGGCGGGCTGCACGGAGTTGTTCAATCTGACGGGACAACCGGCGATGTCCGTGCCGCTCTACTGGAACGCGCGCGGACTGCCTATCGGCGTGCAGTTCGCTACGCGCGACGGCGGCGAAGCGACGCTGCTGCGGCTCGCCGCGCAACTGGAAACGGCGCGTCCGTGGTTCGACAGGCGGCCGCCGCTGATGCCCGCGCGCAGCTAGCGCCGCCCCAGCACGTCGACGGGCTTGCGCATCGCGTCGAGATCGGCATGACGTTTCGCAGGCATGCACGCAACGGCGACGATCGACAGCGCGAGCCCGCTCATCACATAGTATGTCGGCGCGAGCGGCGAACCCGTCGTCTTGATCAGCCACGTGACGATGAACTGGCCAAAGCCGCCGAACAGCATCACCGCAAAGTTGTAGGCGAGCGAAAGGCCGATCGAGCGCACGTTCGCCGGAAAGAGCTCGGCCATCAGCGCGCCGAACGGACCGTAATAGCCGGATAGCGTGATCGACAGCACGGCCTGCACGAGAATCAGCTTCGAAACGCTCGGCGCTTCCTGGAGCCACGCGAAGAGCGGATAGATCAGCACCAGCGTGAGACCCAGCGACCACAACGACAAACCCTTGCGCCCGATACGATCGGACCACGCGCCCGTCAGCGGCGACAACACCATCAGCAGCAGATTCCCGACGATCACCGCCGAGAACGAATCCGAATAAGGCAGCTTCAGTTGCTTGACCGCGAATGTCGGCAGATAGCTGATCAGCACGTAGATCGTCACCGTCAGCGCGATCACCGAGCCCAGACCGCAGAGCACGTCGCGCGTATGATGCGCGAAAAGCTCGCGGAGCGTCGCGCGGCGCGCGGTCTTCTTCGCATGCAAAAATGCTTCGGAATCCGCGAGATTGCGGCGAATGTAGAAACCGATCGGCCCGATCAGGAGACCGATGATGAACGGCACGCGCCAGCCCCAAGATTTGAGCGCTTCCGGCGACAGGCCGCGCGTCACCAGCGCGCCGACGATCGCGCCGAGCAGCAGTGCCGCTGCCTGGCTCGCCATCTGCCAGCTGCCGTACAGACCGCGCTTCGAGAACGGCGCCGCTTCGATCAGCAGCGCGGTCGAACTGCCGAACTCGCCGCCCGCGGAGAAACCTTGCAGCAGACGCCCGACCACGATGATGACGGGCGCGCCGATGCCGATTGCCGAGTACGGCGGCGCGACGGCGAGCAGCGCAATGCCGAGCGTCATCAATGCGATGACCAGCGAAAGCGCCGCCTTGCGTCCCGCGCGATCCGCGTACAGGCCGAGCACGATGCCGCCGACAGGCCGCATGAAAAACGCGACGCCGAAGCTCGCCGTGGTGAGAAGAATCGACGCGTAGTCGCTGCTGGAAGGAAAGAAGAGTTCAGCGATGACGACGGTGAGAAAACCAAAGACGGTGAAGTCGTACCACTCGAGTGCATTACCGATGACGGCCGCTGTGACCGCACGGGTATTGAGGCTCCTCGCTGCTTGTGACATCGATGTCTCCGGCCTTCGTCGAGGCGGCGTCGGGGTGCGTTGTTTGAAGCGGTTCGAATGGGCCGTCGTGGAGGCCCCGCGCGCAAGCCATGCGAGTGTAAAAGAGCACGACATTGGATTTCAAGCAACTTTCATACGACAAAGAGCGCGACACCGCGTTGCACGGTGCGCGCTCTAGCCGTTACTGCAGATGGCACATGCGGCGATGCTGCATTGCGTCGCCCGACGCATGTCCATGCCGCCTGGATTTCGTTGTATCAGGCCTTCTTGTTATATGCGCTGCACCAACCCTTGCTCGCGACCTGCTTGCCCGCGAACATCGGGCAGCCGGCGTAGGCGTCGGTGGCCTTGCCCTGATAGAAACTGCAATTGCCGCAGTCCTGCCCTGCTGCGTACTTCGAGTATTTGGCCTTGTCGACCTTGGATGCGTCTTCCTTGTAGCCGAGCGCCTGCGCGGTCGGATCGGATTCCGCGACCTTCGGCGCGTCGGCGAACGCCTGGCGCGACAGCGCGAGCGTCGATGCCACACCGATACTCGTAATCAGAAACGTACGACGTGAATTGTTCATGGGAAGTCACTCCATTGGTATTGTGGGGATCTACGCCGTTCTGACGACAGCGATCCCCAAGCATATCAATGAAGCCGCCGCGCGTGAGGCGTCAAATGTCGGTCATAAGGGAATCCGTACCGTGTGCGTGGGTGGGCCAACGCGCGCGTGGCCGATGTCACGCGCGCGTCATGCGGTGTCGCCGGCGCGATGTGACGGCGCCGTGACGACCCAGATTCGATTTCCGCGCAGTCGCGCGCTCAAGCGCGGCCGCTGACTTCGCACACGCGCTGCGCAATGGCCAGCGAGGCCGTTAGACCCGGCGATTCGATACCGAACAGATTCACCAGACCGCGCACGCCGTGCGCGGCGGGGCCTTGAATCAGGAAGTCGGCGGCCGGCTCGCCGGGACCCGACAGCTTCGGACGAATGCCAGCGTAGGCCGGCTGCAGCGCATGATCGGGCAGTGCCGGCCAATACGTGCGGATCGCCGCGTAAAACGATTCGGCCCGTTGCGGATCGACGTCGTAGTTGATCGAATCGACCCATTCGACGTCCGGGCCGAAGCGCGCCTGGCCGCCGAGATCGATAGTCAGGTGCACGCCGAGCCCGGCTTCGTTCGGCATCGGATAGATCAGGCGGTGAAACGGCGCGCGCCCCGAGATGCTGAAGTAGTTGCCGCGCGCCAGATAAAGCGGCGGCACATGGCGCGCGTCGAGCCCGCGAATCTTGCGCGCGATCGCGTTCGCTTGCAGGCCCGCGCTGTTGATGACGCACGCGGCGCCGATGGTAGTTGGCGAACTGCCGCCTACCTTGACGATGAAACGTCCGTTGATCGCTTCGATCGCTTCGACGGGCGCATGGAACGCGTAGACAGCGCCATCGCGTTCGGCGTCGCCTTGCAGCGCGAGCATCAGCTGGTGGCTGTCGACAATGCCCGTCTGCGGCGAGAACACCGCTTCGACACATTGCAGCGCCGGTTCCAGCGCCTGCGCTTCCTCGCCGCTGATCCGCATCAGATCGAGCACGCCGTTTTCCTTGCCGCGCGCCATGATGCTTTCGAGCTGGGGAATCTGGTTGCGCGCCGTCGCGACCAGCAGTTTGCCGCAACGCTGGTGCGGCACGCCGCGCTCTGCGCAGTAGTCGTACAGCATCTCGCGGCCGCGCACGCACAGCGCCGCCTTGAGCGAGCCGCGCGGATAGTAGATGCCCGCGTGTATGACTTCGCTGTTACGGGAACTCGTGCCGACGCCGATGGCTTCCGCCGCTTCCAGCACGATCACTTCACGTCCACGCGCTGCCAGCGCGCGCGCGACGGCAAGACCGACGACACCAGCGCCGATCACCACACATTCGATCTGATCCATGTCCGTTGGACGCGGCTCGATGCGCCGCGTTCTACCTCGTCGTCCACCAGGATTTCGATAGCGTGCGGTGTCGTCAAAACCGTGACCGCGTGCTGTCGAACGCTTCACATGCACAATGCGAAATAACGCGACGCGCTACAGACACAAATGCCCGCAGCCTTGTGCGGCTGCGGGCATCAATATGTGGGAACGCGTCGAGCGTTTGACTCAGTGTACGCCCACGACGGTCGTTCCAGGTGAATTTGGCGGACTCGTTCCGCCTGAGCCACAACAGGCTTGATCAATCCTGCGCAGTTGTGCGTTTGAACAGATGACGGACGTCGACGTGCGCGATTGGTACCGTATAACCGCCCGTTGCTAACTGCTGAGGATAGGCGGGGGCGTTCGGATTGAGGCTCAGTTCGCCGTTCGCGCGGGCTTGCGCCAGATCGGCCTTCACCTCGGCGCGCGTCTTGGGCCCGTTGACGCTGGACGGGGTCTGCGTCGGAGCCGGGCTATAGCCGCTTGCAAAAGCGGGCGCGGCGACGACTGCGGAAATCAGCAAAGCGGCAAGCGAAAGCTTTTTCATGATCGGTTCCTGAGGTGAAGTCCGGAGCGAAACGCGGTTTGCATTTCAGTGAACCGAGTCTAGTCCTCGGCTATCGGATTGCCGACCCTCATTAACGGAATTGACTGTTGCTCGAATACGCTCAAATCAGGCGCGAATCGCCCCGTTTTGGCTATGGAGTGGTTGCAACATTGGAACAATGAACAGGCCGCGCGAGGGCGGCCTGTTCGCATAAATAACGCGAATGACGCTAGAAACCGATCGGTTTGCGGCGCGAATTGTAGTCAAGGCGAATGTCATCGGCGCCGATATGGTCCCGGCTCGCGATGCGTGCCGAGCCGAAGCCGTTGAGGATCGCGCGACGCATTTCGCGCGGCGACGCCTGCGCCAGCGCATCGAGCGCCGCGCCGCCGAGTTGCGCGGGAAACCGCTGGCCCCAACCGTGCGCCGAGCGGATTTCGTGGTAGATCGACTGCGCGATACGCCGCGAGCCGTCGCGGTCCGGCGGCGGAATCTCGTAGACGTTCATCCGGTTCAGGATCGGCTCGGGAATCGCGCGTTCGTCGTTCGCGGTCGCGATCCAGATCACATGGCCCGCGTTGATCGGAATCTCCGCGAACTCGTCGATAAACGTCTGCGCGGTATCGTGTTCGAGCAGCGCGTACAGCGCGCCGAGCGGATCGTATTGCGAGTCGCCCGTCGCCTTGTCGATTTCGTCGACGGCGATCACGGGGTTGGCGTAGCTGCCGTGCACGAGCGCGTCGAACACCTTGCCCGGCTTCGCGTTCTTCCATTGCGACGATGCGCCCGACAAAATCCAGCCCGCCGTCAACGAACTCATCGCGACATAGTGATACGCCGTGCCGAGCATCCGCGACAGCTGCTTCGCGAAGTGCGTTTTACCGATGCCGGGATCGCCGAGCAGCAGAATAGGCATCAGTTCGAGGCGGTCGTCGGTTTCGAGGCACAGCGCGACCTGCTTGCGGATATCGTCGAGCGGCTCGGTGAAGTTGGGTAGCGAGCCGATCAGATCGTCGATCGACGGCATCCGGTTCGGCTTCACGCAGAAGCGCAGATTGCCGACCTTCAGCATCTTTTCGTATGTGGAACGCAGTGCGTCGTTGGCGCCTTCGCTGAGTTCGTTCAACGCCGTTTCGACCTGATCCAGGTCATAGACCTCGCTGAACGATGCAACCGCGATTTCCTGTTTAACCATGGCCGTTGTCATTGCTTCACCCCGTCGTGCTGGTCTTGCATCCGCAGCGTCCCCGACGCCGCCTCAATTTCAGTGTAACGACGCCGAAATGGCATGCAAGCCAGCAGTCACGAGGGTCTGCTGCTAACCGCACATGCCGGGCGAGACAATTGCTTGAATCGTCACGTCCGCGCCCCTATCTGCAATGCAATGTAACCGCCGCGCGCTGAACCTTGGTTCCAGATCGGGTGTCAGAAAACCGTTATCCCGATAAAGCGTAAGATGGTCGGCGGTCGCAGAAAGAACGCGCGGATGCCGCACGCTTTAACGAAACGCAGCTTCCGGAGACTTTTTGTTCATGTGGAAAACCAGCCTCGTCGCCGCCGTGTTCGGCACTACGTTGATGGCTCAGGGCACGATGGCGCAGACGCCGCCGCGCAGCGCGCCGCCCGTCGTCAAATGGGAGTTGCAGGTGATGCGCGACGGCCAGCAGATCGATTCATTCGACGGCAACACGACCGTCGGCCAGGCGCGCACGGATACGCACCATCACGTGGTGCAGAACAGCGTCGGTTGCAAGGACGTGCCGGCGGGCAGCATCGATCTCGCGCGCACGTTGACCATTTCGCCAACTCAGGCTGATGCGAGCGGCGTCACGTTCGTGATCGACGCGCAGGAAACCCTCGAAGAACCGTCCACGCGCACCACGAGCACCGGCTGCAAGCTGCCGCCGCAGCCGCGCCAGGTGAATGCGAGCCATCCGGGGCTGAAAGTGCCGCCGGGCGACTGGACGTCATGGACGATCGTCGACAAGGAACCGAATCTCGTATATCGATTGCGTGCAAGCGTCGCAAACAACCCGTGAACTTAACGAAAAACGTGGATAACGCGGCATGCGAAACCCCGAAGAACTGATACGCGAAAACCTCGACAGGAAAGACTTCATCGCCGTGAGCTGGAACCTGCACAAGGGCCGCTCGCCGCTCGGCTTCCAGGCATGGCAGGCGATGCAGCGCTGGGTACAGTCGGTTCATGCCGACGCGTATTTCCTGCAAGAAGCAATGGCGCGCCGGATGCCCGGCCCCGTGCTGGCGAGTTCGTTTGGCGCGCGCCTGGGCGACATCGACGATGACGTGTGGCATTGCCAGGCGACCGAAATCGCCGATGCGCTGCAGTTGCAGATCGCGCTGGGGCCGAACGTATTCAAACCGTCGTGGCGGCACGGCAATGCGATCCTGTCGCCGCACCCGCTCGATCTCGGTGGACGCTGGGACATTTCCGCGCACCGCTTCGAGCGGCGCGGCCTGCTCGTCGCGCGCGCGACGTTCGGCGGTCACGCGGTGACGTTGCTGTGCGCGCATCTCGCGCTCACGCGCCAGGCACGGCTGCGTCAGATGCACTGGATCGCGCACTGGATCTCGAAAGAAGCGCCCGACGGCCCGCTCGTGCTGGCGGGCGACTTCAACGACTGGCGCAACGATTCCGTGCCGCTCTTTCGCGAGCACGGCCTTGAAGAAGTCGCGACGCTGCTGGGCGAGCCCGGACGCACGTTTCCGGCGTTCTCGCCCGCGCTGGCGCTCGACAAGATGTTCGTACGTGGGATGAAACCCGTCGAATGGATCCAGCCGGCGCAAGAGACGGCATGGCTGTCGGATCACCTGCCGTATATGGCGCGGCTGCGCGTCGACTGAACGCGGCGCGATGCGTCAGTCGCGCTGCGGCGTCCAGTTGAGTTCCGCGCTGAGCGTTTCGCCGGGCTGCAGCACGCGGTAGCCTGAGCGCTGGCGCGCGCCATCGTTGGCGTTGAAGCAGTCGGTCGTATTCGTGACGGGCTCGACGCACAACTGCACATCGTTCGCCGGTGCGAACACCACCAGATAATCGAAAGGCGCAGCGGCCGTCAGCGTCACGCTGCGCCTTTCGTCCGGCCATGCAATCGTCGCGCTGCGCGTCCAGCCGCTGAAGTTGTTGTCCAGCTCGAACGCGTCGGCGCTCATGCCGCGCCTGAGCGCGTCGACGGCGCCATGCGGGCCGAGATGCGTGGGCAGCACGTGCGCATCGGCATGCCACATTGCTTCCACATGCGCGGTGATCACCGTGTTCGACGTGCGCGGATAGTACGGATGATGGCCCATGCCGAACGGCATCGGGCTTTCCGACAGACTCTGCACGGCGAGCGTCACGCGCAGCGCATCGCCCAGCAACTCGATGCGCTGGCTCGCACGATAGTGAAACGGCCAGTCGCCAGGCGCATCGGCATCCGGCACATGCTCGAAATGCAGTTCGACCGAGTTCGCCGTGCGCGCGCCTATGCGCCACGGTCTGCGCCACGCGTGACCATGCAGCGCGTGCGCATAGCCGTTTCCGTCGCCGCCTAGATCGATCGTACGGCCGCCGAACTCGAAGCGCGCGTCGCGTATGCGGTTGCAATAGGGAAACAGCGGGAAGCTCGCCATTCGCAGCGGATCGCGCGCGCCGAGCGCCGCGCGCGTCGCGGGACGCAGCCAATGCAGCACGCGTTGCGACGTCGGCTCAGGCACCACATCGAAATAAGCAGCAATCGATCCGCCAACTTCCGGCGCGACCACCAGCGTCGTATTGCCACTGGACAGCACGACGAGCGACGGGTCGTCGATCTGCAGATCGGTGGCAGGATCCGCTGCGGACGGATGAAGGGAAGCTTCGCGCATAGTCGTTTGAATGGGCGTGGGCGGTTGCGACGTCGTCGGGCGCGCGCGTTCGATGCCATGCGCCGAAGCGGCCCGCGCGACCGAGAATCGCACGGAAGAACCCTTCGGTCAATATTATTAGTAATAATTCCGGAAAAATCCGCCGGCAAACGCCATCGCCGGGAACCCAAAAAGCGGGTTTGCGTGTGTTGTCCAGCGCATATTATTAATGGTACCGTCAGTGCCACGATGCCTGCGGCATTCACCGTCAACGAGCCGCCGTTGCGCGGCCAGATCAATGAAAAAATCGACTCAGCGCCGCCCGACGATGACCGATATCGCCAAGCTCACCGGCGTATCGCAATCGACTGTTTCTCTCGTCCTGAACAACGCGAGCAGCGCCAAGTTTTCCGAAGCGACCCGCAACAAGGTGCTGAAAACTGCGCAGGATCTCGGCTATCGCCTCACCCCGCGCGAACCGCTGCCGCCGTCGTCGGGCGAGCGCAATCTGATCATCTATCTCGCCGACGAAATCTCGACCAGTCCGCACCCAGTCGTGAACATCGACGGCGCGCGCGATGCCGCCTACGCAAACGGCAAGCTGCTCGCCGTCTATTCGACGCACGGCAATGCCGACGTCGAGCAGCAGGTGCTCGACGCGGCGCTCGCGAGCCCGACCGTGTTCGGCGTGATCTACGCGACCGTCTACACCCGCAAGGTGACGTTGCCCGCCGCGCTCGCGCGCGTGCCGACCGTGCTGCTGAACTGCTACACGAGCGAGGGCGGCCAGTCGTCGATCGTGCCCGCAGAAGTCGCGGGCGGCCATGTCGCGACCGAATACCTGCTGCGCGCGGGACACCGGCGGATCGGCTATATCAACGGCGAGCACTGGCAGGACGCGGCGAAAGACCGCCTGAAAGGCTACCGCACCGCGCTCGCCACGGCCGATCTGCCGTTCGCGCCGGAGCTGGTCCGCGACGGCGACTGGAGCTCGGGCACGGGCTTCGAGCACACGCTGTCGCTGATGCGCGAGCCGCATCCGCCGACCGCGATCTTCTGCGCAAACGACCTGATGGCGCTCGGCGCGATCGAGGCGCTAAAGCAACTCGGCTACCGCGTGCCCGACGACGTCTCCGTGCTCGGCTACGACGATCAGGAAATCGCGCGCCACACGCATCCGCCGCTGTCGACCGTCGTGCTGCCGAACTACGAACTGGGCCGCTGGGCTGTCGATACGCTGCTCCAGGAAGTGCACAACCAGGCAGCCGGCGCGCCCGTACGGCACCGGATGGTGAAACTCGACGGGCCGTTGATCGAACGCGGGTCAGTCAGGGAAATTACCGAGGCAAAACGCGCTGCAATTAATATTATTAGTGATTGACCAATAATAATTCACGATGAAATAATCGGCACGTCCGGTCACACCACCGACGTGCCGGCGGCAGTTGAAGCACAAAAGCAAAACACACCAACTGGTACTGGAGGAAGACATGGCGTCGCACAATCGGGATTCGCGCGGGCAACGGCTTCAGCCGCTCGCCGCAGCATTGCTGGCAGTCGCTTTGGGAGTTGGCATGGCATCGGCGCAAGCTGACGATCTGCCCAAAATCCCCACCAAGAAACCGCTGAAAGTGGGCTTCGCGCAGACGGAGAGCAACAACCCGTGGCGTCTGGCGGAAACGCAAAGCTTCAAGGACATCGCAGCCAAGTGTGGCTGGCAGATGGTGATGACGGACGCCAACGGGTCCAACTCGAAGCAGGTCTCCGACATCCAGAGCATGATCGCGCAGCACGTCGATCTGCTGGTGTTCCCGCCACGTGAAGAGAAGCCGCTTGCGCCCGTGGTGCTGCAGGCGAAGAAAGCGGGCATCCCCGTGATTCTCGTCGACCGCAACGTCGATCAATCGGTGGCGAAGGCGGGCCGCGACTACATCACGTTCATCGGCTCGGACTTCATCGACCAGGGCCACCGCGCCGCCGACTGGCTCGTCAAGGCGACGGGCGGCAAGGCGAAGATCATCGAACTCGAGGGCACGACGGGCGCGTCCGCCGCGAACGACCGCAAGAAGGGCTTCGACGAAGTGATCGCGAAGAATCCGGGCATGTCGATCATCGCGTCGCAAAGCGGCGACTTCGCGCGCGACAAGGGCCGCCAGGTGATGGAAACGCTGCTGCAGGCGCATCCCGACGTCACGGCTGTGTACGCGCACAACGACGAAATGGCGCTCGGCGCAATTGCCGCGATCAAGGCGGCAGGCAAGCAACCGGGCAAGGATATCCAGATCGTGACAATCGACGGCACGAAGGGCGGCCTCGACGCGATCGCGGCCGGCGAGCTTGGCGCTAGCGTGCAGTCGAGCCCGTTCTTCGGCCCGCTCGCATGCGATGTCGCGCAGAAGTTCGCGAAGGGCGAGAAGGTGCCGACGTGGGTCAAGGTGTCGGACCGCTTCTATGACAAGGGCAACGTGCAGGAAAGCATGCAGTACGGCTATTGAGCGTTCGTTGATGTAACCCGGCTGGCGCGCCCCGGTTTTCATGCTGCGAGGCGCGCCCGGCACGGCCGACAAGCAGGGCTCCACCGGGCGTTCGCGCCCGGCTGACGGGAAGGGTTCGAGGCGACGTGTCCGTGGCGCGCGCGTTCGCGTTCCGTGGAACGTCGCTTCGCTTTGCCGGGCGTACCATCGACCTCGCGAACCGATCGACAGCAAGTCATTTCTCGCGGCGGCCATTGCGATCACCACGGGCGGCGCTGCATCGCTCGCGATGCAGCGTGGGGCGACCGTGAGGCGCGAAGGCGCTAATGCTGGTCGACCGCGCTGCATGGGACCCGCGTAAGCGCTAAAGCGCTAACGCGGGTCGACAAAGGAGACACACGTGACGCAATCCCACGCGCCTTCCGACGCGGCCCCCGGCGCTCATCCGCCGCCGTCCTCACGCGCGCCCCTGCTCGACATGCAAGGCATCGACATTTCGTTCGGCGGCGTGCCCGCGCTGCGCGGCGCGAATCTCAGCGTCGCCGCGGGCGAAGTGCACGCGCTGATCGGCCAGAACGGCGCGGGCAAATCGACGATGATCAAGATCCTCACGGGCGCCTACCGGCGCTCGGGCGGCAGCGTGCGCTTCGAGGGCCGCGAGATCGATTTCCGCACGCCCAAGGAAGCGCGCGAAGCAGGCATCAGCACGATCTATCAGGAGATAAACCTGGTGCCGTTCCGCTCGGTGGCCGAGAACATTTTTCTGGGCCGCGAGCCGCGCCGTTTCGGGTTGATCGACTGGCGCGACGTGCAGCGGCGCGCGTTCGCGCTGCTCGAATCGTTCGGCTTACAGATCGACGTGAAGAAACCCGCCGGCAGCTATTCGACGGCGATTCAGCAGATGGTTGCGCTCGCACGCGCCGTGTCGTCGGACGCGAAGATGGTCATCATGGACGAATCGACTTCGTCGCTCGACGAACGCGAAGTCGAACTGCTGTTCACCGTCGTGCGCAAGCTGCGCGACGATGGGCGCGCGGTGATCTTCGTGTCGCACCGGCTCGACGAACTGTATGCGCTGTGCGACCGCGTGACGGTGATGCGCGACGGCCAGACCGTCGCGCAAAGCGCGATGAAGAATATCGACAAGCGCCAGCTCGTCACGACGATGCTGGGCCGCACGCTCGCCGCCGTCGTGCAGGACGACAGTGCCGCGCGCGAGGCGAATCTCGCGCGGCGCGGCGACAAGGCGATTTCGGCGCGCAATCTGTCCGCGCATCCGAAAGTGAGCGACGTGTCGCTCGATGTGCACGCGGGCGAAGCCGTCGGCCTCGCGGGTCTGCTCGGCTCGGGGCGCACGGAAACGATGCGCCTGCTGTTCGGCGCGGACCCCGTCGGGCGCGGCACGCTGTCGATCAACGGCAAGGAGGTCGCGCTGAAGTCGCCGCAGGACGCGATCGCGCGCGGCCTCGCATATCTCACGGAAGACCGCAAGGCCGAAGGCATCGTGCCGGATCTGTCGGTGCGCGACAACCTCACTCTCGTCTGTCTGCGCACGCTGTCGAAGCACGGCATCGTCGATGTGAAACAGCAGCAGGCGATCGTCGATCGCTTCATCGCGTCGCTCGGCATCAAGCTGCGTTCGCCCGATCAACCGATCCGCGAACTGTCGGGTGGCAATCAGCAGAAGGTGCTGCTGGCGCGCTGGCTCGCTGCGCAGCCGTCGCTGCTGCTGCTCGACGAACCGACGCGCGGCATCGACGTCGGCGCCAAAGCCGATGTCGCGAAGATCGTGCGCGAACTGCGCGACGAAGGCATGGCGGTGTTGTTGTCCGCTTCCGAACTCGAAGAACTGACGGCCGTGGCCGATCGCGCCGTCGTGATCCGCGACGGCCGCACGGTCGCCGAACTGGACGGCGCGCAAATGAGCGAATCCGCGATCATGGACGCGATTGCCTACGGCAGCGCGGGCACCTCGCAACTGGTGGAAGCGGCGCAGTCCGCACATATCGACGATGCACTGGAGGACGACCGTCATGGCTGATGAGTCGCTGCGCAACGACGGCGCGCCGCTCGCTTCGGCTTCAGCGTCGCCTGATCCATCGACCGTGAAAAAGAAGCGGCGCATCACCATTCAGCGCGAAATCGTCGTGCTGCTGGCGATGCTCGTCTTCAACCTGCTCTTCACACAGCACTTCTGGTCGCTGCAAACCTTCAACGTCAATCTGACGCAGGTCGTGACGATCGTGATTGTCGGCATCGGCATGACGCTGGTTGTCGCGACGGGCGGCATTGATTTGTCCGTGGGCGCGTCGATGGCGATTGCGGGCGCGCTTGCGCCGATGCTGTTCCTGCATATCGCCGGACCGCTCGGCATTGCGCTCGCGTTCGTGCTGCCCGTTCTGGCCGCCGCCGTGTGCGGCGTGTTCAACGGCTTTCTCGTCACGCGATTAGCCGTGCAGCCGATTGTCGCGACGCTCGTGCTGTTCATCGCCGGGCGCGGCATCGCGCAAGTCGTCACCGACGGCAGTCTGCAGGCGTTCAACAACCCCGCCTTCCAGTGGATCGCGCTCGGCAAGGTGGCGGGCGTGCCGTTCCAGGTGCTGCTGATGTTCGCGCTCGTCGCGTTCTTCGCGTGGGTCGTGAAGAAGACGCTATTTGGCCAATATCTGCTCGTGACGGGTGGCAATGAGAAGTCGGCGTATTTGAGCGGCGTGCCGACCGCGCGCGTGAAGATGATCGCGTACACGCTGTGCGCGGCGCTGTCGGGACTCGCGGGGCTCATTTCGATTTCGGTGAATTCGTCGTCGGATGCGAATGTGGTCGGGCTCGGCATCGAGCTCGATGCGATTGCGGCCGTGGCCGTCGGCGGCACGGCGTTGACGGGCGGCAAGGCGTATATCGGCGGCACGCTGATCGGCGCGCTGATCATCCAGTTGCTGCGCTACACGCTGCTTGCGCACGGCATTCCCGACGCGGCCGCGCTCGTCGTCAAGGCGGGCATCATCATCGCGGCTGTGTACGTGCAGCGGCGTTCGCGCTAACGCTTTGCAAAAGACGATCCGATGAAAAAGAACCTGCCCATCCTGATCGCGCTTGGCGCGCTGATCGTGCTCGGACTCGTGCGCTACGAGCATTTCGCATCCGAGTACAACATCACGTCCTTCTGGCGCTACAACTCGATGTTCGCGCTGATCTCCGTCGGCATGGCGTTCGTGATCATTACGGGCGGCATCGACCTGTCCGTCGGCACGGTCGCGGCGATGTCGAGTGTCGTGGCCGCGCTGGCGAGCCCGTACGGCGGCTGGGTTGCCGTGCTGGCGGGCGTGGGCGCGGGCCTGCTGGTCGGCGTGCTCAACGGCATCATCATCACGCGGCTGAAAATTCTGCCATTCATCACGACACTGGCGACGAGCCTCGGCGCGCACGGGCTCGGGCTGCTGCTCGGCAGAAACGATGCGGTATCGATTTCGTCCGATACGAACTTCGCGAACTTCGGCCAGGGCGATATGTTCGGCCTGCCGGTTCCCGGACTGATCGCGCTCGCCGCTGCCGTCGCGGGCTGGCTCGCGCTGCGCAGCACGCGCTTTGGCCGGCATTCGCTGGCGATCGGCGGCAGCGAGGAAGCGGCGCGTCTGATGGGGCTGAATGTTAGCCGCACGCTGGTCGCCGTGTATGCCGTGAGCGGCTTGCTAGCGGGGTTGGCGGGCGTGATTCTCGCCGCGCAGTTTGGCGCGGGGCAACCGAATGAAGGCGTCGGCTGGGAGTTGTTCGCGATCTCGGCTGTGGTGCTCGGCGGCACGTTGCTGACGGGCGGCGAAGGGTCGATCGCGATGACGATCGCGGGCGTGCTGTTGCTTGGGCTCGTTTTTAATTTGCTGAACTTTGAGAATGGGCGTGGGTTTATTAGCCTGTCGGCGTATTGGCAGTCGGTGATACGGGGCGTGTTTCTGTTGCTGGTGATCGTGCTGCAGGCGCGTGTGTTGAAGCAGCGGGGGAAGAAGCATACGGGGGCGGGGGCGGGCGCGGGGCAAACGGTGGGGTGAGGTTTTCTGCTTTTGCTTTTGCTTTTGCTTTTGCTTTTGCTTTTTGCTTTTTGCTGGCATCCGCGATTTGCCTTCGTGCTTCGAGCACCGCCAGGTGGCGTCTTTAGCTTTGCGCTAGCATCCGCGAATTGTTAGCTCGCTTCACGCGTCGCCCCTGTGCGGGGCGGCACCTACTTTTCTTTGCCGCCGCAAAGAAAAGTAGGCAAAAGAAAGCGGCTCAAACCGCCAGTGCTAGTTCTTGCCTGAGGGCCCCCAAAGGGTCTTACACTTCACACGGCAATCACGTGACCCGTGCTCGTTGCCAGCGCGCTGAATGAGCGCCTCACCCGCTTCACCCACCCGTGTTTCAGCACGCCGCGCCAGACAGCTCACCGCCGCCCAGGTGGCAAACTGTGTGTCGGCATTCGCGCCATACGCGCACCACTCCGGACCGATAGCGCATGCGTCCCACCCTGTAAGAGCGCCAAGCCATACGACGCGACAACCTACACACAGTTTGCCACCTGGGCGGCACATACCATTCGCTGCCGCTTACACGGCTACGGGAATTCGAAGCGGGTGAGGCGTTCATTCGAAGCGTTGGCAACGGGCACTAAGCACGGCACTGGCGTGTGAAGTGTGGGGACGTTGGGGGCCCGTGGGTAAACGTCAAGAATTGGCGGTGTGAGCCGCTTTCTTTTGCCTACTTTTCTTTGCGGCGGCAAAGAAAAGTAGGTGCCGCCCCGCACAGGGGCGACGCTTGAAGCGAGCTAACGTAGAGCGGATGCCAGCGCAAAGCCCAAAACACCAAACTGCGACACGCGAAGCACGCTAACAAATCGCGGATGTCAGCGAAAGCAAAGGCAACCCAAGGACACCAGCGCAGAGTCATCACGCGTATGCCAATGCAAAGCCCCCCGCAGGACGACGCAAACCGTATCGCACAGCTGCGCCTGACCGACGGTCAAACCAACCCCGCCCCAGAGTAACATCGCGGTTTCTTTCGCCCTCTTCCCTCAAACGCCCCGCCGCCCAGCGCGGCAAACCGTCGCCATGCATCACTACCTGCCGATCCTGCTGCAAATCGCCCTCGTCTACCTGATCGCGCTGATCAGTCCCGGTCCCAACTTCTTCATGATCACGCAACTGTCGCTGGCGGGAAGGCGCGGGCTGGGCGCGGCATCCGCGCTGGGCGTCGGCACAGGCTCGACCGTCTGGGCCTCGCTCGCAATGCTAGGCTTCGCGACCGTGCTGCAACGCATCGACTGGCTGTACAACGGCATTCGCATCGCGGGCGCGATCTACCTGGTGTGGTTCGGCATCAAGCTCGTATGGGCAAGCACGAAACGCGGCGAAACCATCGTCGTGAACGTCGAAACGCCGCCCGCCAACGACCGCGGCGCCCATTTCCGCGCATGGCGCACGGGCATGCTCACGTGTCTGACAAATCCGAAATCCTGCGCGTTCTGGACCAGCATCTTCGCGACGCTCTTCCCAGCGCACCCGCCGCTGTGGTTCTACGGCGTCGCGCTCGCGATGATCGGAATGATGTCGGTAGGCTGGTACGGCAGCGTCGCACTGATGTTCGCGACGGAGCGCACGCAACGCGGCTACCGACGCCTGCGCCGGCCAATCGACGGCGTGTGCGGCGCACTGCTCGTCGGCCTCGGCGCAAAACTCGCCGCCGAAAGCTGAGCGCGGGCGGCCTCTGCGGCCAAGTTTTCCAGCTTCGCGAGAAGGGTCAATGCTGCAGCGCGCGAAAAGTTTCCGGTATTATCCCGAAATAGCGCCTACCAGCGCCTGTTTTCGTTGACGGCTGCCATCGCCCGATGATCGACGGGCGAAAGCCGGTCAAGCGGCAACGGCCCGAACGCCCGTCGCAGATGGGCTAGACCCGTAGGGCAAGACCCGCGTGGGTTTTCGTAGGGTCATCCGGGCACAGACCCAGCGCCGCACACCCCAGCAGTACACCCATGCCGCGCCGCAGTTAGCCGTTCCGGGAAAACCGGACGACAGCCGCGCCGGCGCTTGATAACCAGCTTGACAGACCACATTCACCGTTCGACCCGCTGCGGCAATGCCCGGCGCGGAACGCGGTAAAATAGCGGATTGCGCATCATTCCCGGGTCGCTTCCGGTTCGGGACGGTGCATTGCCTTTGCCGTGCCGGCCCCGCTTTTATGTGGCCGACCTTGATTTCGCACCATCGAAGAAGCCATGAGCAACCTGAATCCACAAACCGTCCTGAGCGTCCACCACTGGACCGATACGCTTTTCAGCTTCACCTGCACGCGCGACGCGTCGTTCCGCTTCGAAAATGGCCAGTTCACGATGGTCGGCCTCGAAGTCGACGGCAAGCCGCTGATCCGTGCATACAGCATGGCTAGCGCCAACTACGAAGAGAACCTCGAATTCCTGAGCATCAAGGTGCAGGACGGCCCGCTGACGTCGCGCCTCCAGCATCTGAAGGTCGGCGACCAGGTCCTGATCGGCAAGAAGCCGACGGGCACGCTGATGGCCGACAACCTGCTGCCCGGCAAGACGCTGTGGCTGCTGTCCACCGGCACGGGCCTCGCACCCTTCATGTCGATCATCAAGGACCCGGACGTCTATGACCGCTACGAGCGCGTCGTGCTGACGCACACCTGCCGTTTCGTCGACGAACTGGCCTACAAGGAATACATCACGGACCACCTCCCGGCGCACGAGCACATCGGCGAGCTGATCCAGGAAAAGCTGGTGTATTACCCGACCGTCACGCGCGAGCACTTCGCGAACCGCGGCCGCATCACCGATCTCATCGAAACGAAGAAGCTCTTCGAAGATCTCGACCTGCCGCACTTCTCGCTCGAAAACGACCGCGTGATGCTCTGCGGCAGCCCGCACATGCTGCGCGACACGCGTGAACTGCTCGACAGCCTGGGCTTCCAGGAAGGCAGCAACAATAATCCCGGCCACTACGTCGTCGAGAAAGCGTTCGTCGGCTAAGACTGCGCCCACACGCGCTGGCGCCGCGTCGACGACGCGCGCGCACGCCGCAACACCCGAAACCGGAGCCTTCGCGCTCCGGTTTTTTCTTTTGGCGCGTCAGACTGCGCGGAGCGGTTGGCGGATCGAGCCTGGACGCGCCCATGTCCAGCCGGATATCGCGTTACAAATTCAATGGCTATTGAATAACCTTGCATGTAGGAATTTGTCCGACATAAGCTGTAGCGGCCGCCTCGACTATTGCGTGAATTTTGCGCTGCAAGCCAAGATGGACGGGCATTTTTTCTTTTTTTAAGATATGATCCCAGCGCAGCAGCATTTGACAGACTATTAACAATACTGTCTTCTATTTGTTACAGAATGTAAATTTCGTTACGTCCCGACGTAGCGTTTTTCCGTCGAGATAGTTCCTGTGACGGACATATCTGGGGGTCAGGGTTCGCATGCGTTCTTCCGTCTACATGCTGCCGATGCGTCGCTGTGGCGCCGGCCGAGTCGTTTCGTGAGCAGCGCCATGGATTCGTCGATCGTAGTGCCGATGCATGTGCACGGCGCGGCTGGTCGCGCAAGCGATGCCACGCGCGCATCCAGTGCGTCTGCCCGCCGCCGCTCCAGCAAAGCCGCGATCTCAAACCACGCCAACCCGGACGCCACTGCCGACGCCACGGCGCGTACAGCATCCAGCGACGAACTCGCGCGTTTGCAGGCGCGCGTGCGCGAGCTGGCGTCCGAACTGATGCGCACGCAGGAAACCACGCGCCGCCATGTCGCGCAGGAACTGCATGACAGCCTCGGCGCCGAACTGACGGCCGCGCGCTTCGCGCTCGCGGGCGTCGAAACCTGGCTGCCCGCCGATGCCCCGTCCCAATGCACCGCCGCCCTCGCCACCGCGCAGCGTTCGCTCGACGCCGTCACCGAAGCGGCGCAACAGGCCGTCGGCGACCTGCACTCGCCGACGCTCGACAAGGGCATCGTCAGCGCGCTGTCGCACTGGACCAACAGCTTCGCCACACGCACCGGCCTGCGCATGAGCTTCGTGTGCGCCGCCGACGCCCGCCTGACGCGCCTGTCCGCCGATGCATCGCTGGCTGTGTTCCGCGTCGCCCAGGAAGCGCTGAACAACGTCGCCAAGCACGCGCGCGCGTCGGGGGCCGACATGCGCATCGAAACCACCGCGCAGCATCTGAGCATCGTCGTCAGCGACGACGGCGTCGGCATTCCCGCGCACGCCGGACAGGACGAGCGCCAGTTCGGGCTGGCGGGCATGCGCGCGCGCTGCAACGCGTTCGACGGCGAATTGCGCGTCGCCGCGTCCGCCGGTCAGGCGCGCGGCACGACCGTGCACGCGCGCTTCGAGTGGAAAGCCTTGCTGGGCAATGCTCCGCGCGCGCGACGCACCGCCATCCGTCTGTGAACCGCTCGTGAACCGCTCGTGGCCCGCTTGTAACCTGCTGTTTGTGAACACTGACTTCCCGTTATGAGCCTGCGCATTCTGATTGCCGAGGACCACGCCATCGTTCGACAGGGCGTGCGGCAGCTACTGATCGACCGCGGCGTCGCCGACGACGTCGCCGAGGCGCAGACGGGCACCGAGGTGCTCATGGAAGCATCGAAGCACGTGTACGACGTGATCCTGCTCGACATTTCGCTGCCGGACATGAACGGCGTCGAGGTGCTCAAGCGTCTGAAGCGCAAGCTGCCGCGCGTTCCCGTGCTGATGTTTTCGATGTACCGCGAGGACCAGTATGCGGTGCGCGCGCTGAAGGCAGGCGCGGCCGGCTATCTGTCGAAGACCGTCGACGCCACGCAGATGATCGCCGCGATCCAGCAGGTCGCGGCGGGCCGCAAGTACGTGAGCCCGGCGATGGCGGAAGCGCTCGCCGATTACGTATCGTTCGACGGCGAGCAGTTGCCGCACGAAAAGCTCTCCGACCGCGAATACCAGACGCTGTGCATGCTCGCGTCGGGCAAGCGGCTGACGGATATCGCGAACGCGCTGTCGCTGTCGGTGAAGACGGTGAGTGTCTACCGCACGCGGCTGCTGGAGAAAATGAAGCTGCGCAACAACGCCGAGCTGACCTTCTACGTGATGAGCAACCGCCTCGTCGACCTGAATCCGGCGATGGCGGGCTGACAGGCGCGCCGGGCGCGCTGCGCACAACTGTTGTGCACCACGAGGGGCGGCCCCGCCCACTTCCGCTAAAATTGCGGGTTTTCCCCGACATTGGGCGCGCCACACGCGTGCTTCACAGGAGACCCCGCCAAATGTCCCTCTTTCGCAAAAAGAGCGTCGAGCACATGATCGCCGGCGCGCAGGCTGCCGGCCTGAAGAAAGCGCTCGGCGCGCTCGATCTCACCTTTCTCGGCGTCGGCGCCATTATCGGCACCGGGATTTTCGTGCTGACGGGCACGGGCGCGGTGCAGGCCGGCCCGGCGCTGATGCTGTCGTTCCTGATCGCCGCCGTTGCGTGCGGCTTCGCGGCGCTCGCATATGCGGAATTCGCCTCCACCATTCCCGTCGCCGGCTCGATCTACACGTATTCGTACGCGACGCTCGGCGAGCTGGCTGCGTGGATTATCGGCTGGGATCTGATGCTGGAGTATGGGCTTGCGACTTCGGCGGTGTCGGTCGGCTGGTCGGGGTATCTGCAATCGTTGCTGTCGGGCTTCGGCGTTGCGCTGCCTGTCGCGCTGACGGCTGCACCCGGCGCGCTTCCGGGCCACGAGACTCTGTTCAACTTGCCCGCGTTTCTCGTGATGATGGCGATCACGACGCTGCTGTCTGTCGGCGTGCGCGAATCGACGCGCGTGAACAATCTGATGGTTGCGATCAAGGTGACCGTGGTGTTGCTGGTGATCGTCGTCGGCGTGTTTCATGTGAAGCCGGAGAACTGGCATCCGTTCATGCCGAACGGCATCGGCGGTGTGTTCGGCGCGGCGGCCGTGATGTTCTTTGCGTTTATCGGGTTCGATTCGGTGTCGTCGGCGGCCGAGGAAGTGAAGGACCCGAAGCGCGACCTGCCGATCGGGATCATTGCGTCGCTCGGTGTTTGCGCGGTGCTGTATGTCGCGGTGGCCGCCGTCGTGACGGGGATCGTGCCGTCTGCGCAGTTCGCGAGTATTTCGCATCCCGTCTCGTATGCGTTGCAGGTTGCGGGGCAGAACTGGGTTGCCGGTTTTATCGATCTCGGTGCAGTGCTTGGCATGTTGACCGTGATTCTTGTGATGGCCTACGGCCAGACTCGTGTGATGTTCGCGATGTCGCGCGATGGGTTGTTGCCTGCGGCGCTTTCCAAGGTGCATCCGCGGTTTGCTACTCCTTTTACGACGACCTGGCTCGTTGGGATCGTGTTTGGGCTGATTGGCGCGCTCGTGCCGCTTAATGTGCTTGCTGAGCTGATCAATATCGGCACGCTGGCGGCTTTTTCGATGGTGTCCATCGCGGTGCTCGTGCTGCGGCGCACGCATCCTGATTTACCGAGGGCTTTTCGGTGCCCTGGCGTGCCCGTTGTGCCTGTGCTTGCCGTTGCTTCTTGTCTGTTTCTGATGGTCAATCTCAGCAAGGTTACGTGGATTGCATTTGTGATCTGGTTGTTGGTCGGGATGGTCGTCTATTTTGGGTACTCGCGGAGGCATTCCAAACTCGCGCACGGCGGGCGGTAGCGGTTCTTTTTCGCGGCGCGGCAGGGGTTTGTTTCTGGGGTTTTGGGCTTGGCGCTGGACTCAGAGGACGGTGTCTTTTTGCTGCGCAAGCTGGTTGGTTTTTTTAGGGCTTTGCGATGGCATCCGCGAATTGTTAGCTCGCTTCACGCGTCGCCCCTGTGCGGGGCGGCACCTACTTTTCTTTGCCGCCGCAAAGAAAAGTAGGCAAAAGAAAGCGGCTCACTCCGCCAGTGCTTGACGTCTGCCCACGGGCCCCCAACGTCCCCACACTTCGCACGGCAACCACGTGACCCACGTGCGTTGCCAACGCTCTCTCTGTACGCCTCACCCGCTTCCTATACCCCGCGTCGCAGCACGCCGCACCACACAATCCACCGCCGCCCAGGTGGCAAACTGTGTGTAGGTTGTCGCATCGTATAGGGTGGCGCTCTTACCGGCTGGGACGCGTGCGCTATCGGTCCGGAGTGATGCGTGCGAGGCAC
Source organism: Paraburkholderia caribensis (assembly GCF_002902945.1). NCBI lineage: Bacteria > Pseudomonadati > Pseudomonadota > Betaproteobacteria > Burkholderiales > Burkholderiaceae > Paraburkholderia > Paraburkholderia caribensis. The sequence goes on along the minus strand of NZ_CP026101.1, from coordinate 107,452 downwards.
CACGGCCTACACACAGTTTGCCACCTGGGCGGCCCATACCATTCGCTGCCGCTTGACCGGGTACGGGTAATCGAAGCGGGTGAGGCGTTTAAACGATGCGCTTGCAACGAACCTATGCAAGCGCGCTGCCGCCTGAAGGATGGGGACGTTGGGGGCCCGTGGGCAAACGTCAAGTGCTGGCGGTGTGAGCCGCTTTCTTTTGCCTACTTTTCTTTGCGGCGGCGTAACTATTCAGCGGTAACCAGAGGTGAAACGACGAATCCGGCAAAGCCTAACGCCAGCGCGTTGATCAGCGAACGGTTCTGCTTGCGTAAGGTGGCAAGGTAGGAGCGGATCGTGCAGAACGCCTCCATGCCCGATTCCGAGCGGAAGCACCCGGAAATCTTCTGTTTGAGTTTGGGCATGCGGATATCGCGTTCGGCCTGATTGTTGTCGAACGGTACGCGGTGATCGGCAATGAAGCGCCACACCTCATCGGCATACTTGTGAAGCCGTGTGAGCAGGTTGCAGGTAAAGCTTTGCCTGATCCTGCCGCGACGTTCCTGGCGCAAGGGCTCACGCGCCTGCTGTGGATTGAGCTTGCGCGCCCGGGCGATCAGGGCGCGGCTGCGCCGTGTGTAATAGCGTTGGCGCGCCGGGCTCAGCATGTTGTTTCCTGAAGCCCGACTGAGTTCGACCTCGCGCTTTGCCTGGCGAAGCAGGTCAATCATCTGCTGTGCCCAGGGTTGCTGCGTGGACTCCAGGACGAACACCAGTTCACGCAGATGATGGGCATTGCACAGCGCATGCTCACACTCATAGCCGGCATACGGCCGCCAGCCGTCATGGACCGCGACTCCCGTAAAGCCGGGGAGAATGCCGAAGCTGTCCAGCGCCTGACTGCCGCGCTTGCTGTGCGCGCCATACCAGCTCAACGCGTGCGTCGAGGCGACATGCAGCCAGTGGGACTCACGCCCCACGCGCATGCAGCTCTCATCGAAATGCACGACGGGTTGCCCGCGTAGCGCCTGCTGGATCTGATCAACGCACGGCGCCAGTAACTGCGCGGCCTGATCAATACTGTGCTGGACGGTTCCCGTACTCACATGCAAACCGAACAGGTCTTCCAGCGCCTGGGCGGTGCGCGCAACCGGCAACTGCTGGTATTGCGTCAGATAGACGGCTGCGGCGCGAATCTGGGGGCCGTACTGAACCGCCTGGCTCACGCCCTTGGGAAATGCCCCCGAATGCTGCTTGCCGCAGCAGCGGCACTGTGCGATCTGCACGCGATGTTCAGTCACCTCAAAGCGCGTGGGCGGCAGATCAATCACCTGGCGGCCTTCGGGCAACACGGCCACGCTGGCTGCCGCGATGCGGTTGCCACATTTATCGCATACCCGCGCCACCGGGTGAATCTCGATGTGATCGGCTTGCGCGACGCGTTTGAGCGTCTTGCCTTTGTGCCCCGGTTGGGCGCCCGGCCTGGCGTCGCTCGTGTTACGCAATGACTTTGGCTTGCGCTTCGGACCATCGCTTGACGGCGGCTTGCTGGAGTTATGACTGTCCTTCTCAAGCTTTGCCTCGAGCTCGTTCAGACGCCTCACCAGATCAATGATAAGTGCGTCCTTCTGCTCCGGTGTCAGCTCCTTGATGTCGGGCATCTTCGTCATGCCCCTCACTATGCACATCCTGGTAGCAGTTTACAAGCGCTGAATAGTTACGCGGCGGCAAAGAAAAGTAGGTGCCGCCCCGCACAGGGGCGACGCTTGAAGCAAGCTAACGTAAAGCGGATGCCAGCAAAAAGCCTAAAACACCGAACGGCGACGCGTGAAGCGCGCTAACAATTCGCGGATGCCCGCACAAACACCGGCAAACCACCCAGCGTCGCAGACAAACCCAAAACCCAAAACCCAAAACCAAACCCCAACAAAAACCGCCGGAGGCACACCTCCCCATAGCCGCCTCCCGTTTTTTGTGTTTTACTTTTCGTCACAAACAACAAAAACAAAGCAAAAACAGCACCCCAACCGTACCGGACCCTCCAGCAGGCCAGCGGTAGCAAGTGAACATCGGGCCCGAGCCGGTCTCACCCCACCCGGGGCTCAATAAAAGAGCGTCCCTAGGAGACAGTTCATGGCGATCAGCATCAGTCTGACGGTGAACGGTTCACCCGTTACCGCGAACGTCGAGCCGCACACCCTGCTTGTCCAGTTTCTACGAGAACAATTGCGGCTGACAGGAACGCACGTCGGCTGTGATACCGCGCAATGCGGCGCGTGCACGATTCATCTGAACGGCCGCGCAATCAAATCCTGCAACATGCTCGCCGTGCAGGCAGAAGGCCAGGAAATCACCACGATCGAAGGGCTGTCGAAAAACGGCGAACTGCACCCGATGCAAGCCGCTTTCCGCGAGTGCCACGGCCTGCAGTGCGGCTTCTGCACGCCAGGCATGGTCATGAGCGCGACCGCGCTGGTCACAACCAATCCGAACCTCACGGAAGACGAAGTGCGCCGGCAGCTCGACGGCAACCTGTGCCGCTGTACGGGCTACCACAACATCGTCAAAGCCGTCGTTCAGGGCGCAGCCGGCATGCAGGCCGACGCGTCTTCGAAAGCCGCCGCGAACGTCTGAGGAGCCCGCCATGAACGCACCCGATTCGCACCGCATGGTGGGTACGCCCGTCAGGCGCAAGGAAGACTATCGCTTCCTCACCGGCAACGGCCAGTACACCGACGACATCGTCCTGCCCGGTCAGACCTACGCCGTATTCCTGCGCTCGCCCCACGCGCACGCGCGCATCACACGTATCGACACCACCGCCGCGAAGCAGTCGCCCGGCGTCGTCGCGATTTTTACCGGCGCCGATCTCGCCGCCGAAAATGTCGGCGGGCTGCCGTGCGGCTGGCTGATCCACAGCATCGACGGCAAACCGATGCACGAGCCGGCGCACCCCGTGATTGCGCATACGAAAGTACGCCACGTCGGCGACCAGGTCGCGATCGTGATCGCCGATTCGGTGAAAGCCGCAAAAGACGCCGCCGAACTGATCGAAGTCGACTACGCCGAACTGCCCGCCGTGATCGACACGGTACACGCCGCCGACGCGGGCCAACCCGCCGTCCACGACGAAGTGCCCGACAACACCTGCTACACATGGGGCCACGGCGACAAAGCCGCCACGGACGCCGCGTTCGCCAAGGCGCATCACGTGACGACGCTCGATATCGTCAACAACCGCCTCATCCCCAACGCGATCGAGCCGCGTGCCGTCAACGCCAGCTACGCGCCGCAGGATGACAGCTACACCGTCTATGTGGCCAATCAGAATCCGCACGTCGAACGGCTGTTGATGGCGGCGTTCGTGCTGGCGCTGCCGGAATCGAAAGTGCGCGTGGTCGCGCCGGACGTCGGCGGCGGCTTCGGCTCGAAGATTTTCCTGTACGCGGAAGACGTCGCGCTGACGTGGGCGTCGAAGAAAATCCGCCGCCCTGTGAAGTGGACGGCAGAGCGTTCGGAGGCGTTTCTATCGGACGCGCACGGCCGCGATCACGTGACGAAAGCCGAACTGGCCATGGACGCCGACGGCAAGTTCCTCGCCATGCGCGTGCACACGATCGCCAACATGGGCGCGTACCTGTCGACCTTCGCCTCCAGCGTGCCGACCATCCTCTACGCGACGCTGCTAGCGGGCCAGTACGCGACGCCCGCGATCTACGCCGAAGTGAAAGCGGTATTCACGAACACGGTGCCCGTCGATGCGTATCGCGGCGCAGGCCGTCCCGAGGCGACGTATGTGGTCGAACGGCTCGTCGAAACGGCGGCGCGCGACATGAACATGGACCCTGCCGAAATCCGCCGCCGCAACTTCATCCGCTCGTTCCCCTATGCAACACCCGTCGGGCTGACATACGACACAGGCGATTACGAACCCTGTCTCGACCGTGCGATAGAACTCGCGGACGTCAAAGGCTTCGCCGCTCGCCGACAGGAATCGGAGAAAAACGGCAAACGGCGCGGACTCGGCTACTCGTGCTACATCGAAGCGTGCGGTCTCGCGCCGTCGAACATCGCGGGCGCGCTCGGTGCGCGCGCGGGCCTGTTCGAAGCGGGCGAAGTACGCGTGCATCCGACGGGCTCCGTCACCGTCTTCACCGGCTCGCACAGTCACGGCCAGGGGCACGAGACGACGTTCGCGCAGGTCGTGTCCGACCGCCTCGGCGTGCCGATCGACAACATCGACATCGTCCACGGCGACACCGGGCGCATTCCGTTCGGCATGGGCACGTATGGCTCGCGTTCAATCGCAGTCGGCGGCTCGGCGATCATGAAGGCGCTCGACAAGATCGAATCGAAAGCGAAGAAGATCGCGGCGCATCTGCTCGAAGCATCGGCGGATGACATCGAGTTCAAGGACGGCACGTTCCGCGTCGCCGGCACCGACCGCACGAAGACCTTCGCCGACGTGTCGCTCGCCGCCTACGTGCCGCACAACTATCCGCTCGACAAGCTCGAGCCCGGCCTCGACGAAAGCGCGTTCTACGATCCGACCAATTTCACCTATCCGGCGGGTGCGTATATCTGCGAAGTCGAAGTGGACGTCGAGACGGGCGAGACGCGCATCGAGCGCTTCACGGCCGTCGACGACTTCGGCAACGTGATCAATCCGATGATCGTCGAAGGACAGGTGCACGGCGGTCTCGGCCAGGGCATCGGCCAGGCGATGCTGGAGCGCTGCGTGTACGACAAGGAGACCGGCCAGCTGCTGTCCGGCTCGTACATGGATTACGCGATGCCGCACGCGTCCGATCTGCCGTCGTTCACCGTCGAAACCGCGAAAGGCACGCCGTGCACGCACAATCCGCTCGGCGTAAAAGGCTGCGGCGAAGCGGGCGCAATCGGTTCGCCGCCCGCCGTGATCAACGCGATCATCGACGCGCTCGCGCCGCTCGGCGTCAAGGATCTGCAGATGCCTGCCACGCCGCATCGCGTGTGGTCCGCGATCCACGCTGCACAAAACTCACGTCCTTGAGCGGAGGCCGACATGTATTCATTCGACTATCAACGTGCTGCCGACCCGAAAAGCGCCGTGTCCATCCTGAGCGCCGACAGCGAGGCGAAGTACCTGGCAGGCGGACAAAGCCTGCTGCCGACGATGCGCCTGCGTCTCGCGCAGCCGTCGAAGCTGATCGACGTCACGCGCATCCCGCAGTTGAAGGAGATTCGCGTCGAGCCGACCAAAGTGACGGTCGGCGCGGCCGTCAGTCATGCGGACGTCGCAAGTCACGCCGACGTGCAGCGCGTATTGCCGGCGCTTGCGTTCCTCGCGGGTCATATCGGCGACCGGCAGGTGCGCTCGCTCGGCACGATCGGCGGATCGATCGCGAACAACGATCCCGCCGCGGACTATCCTGCCGCCGTGCTGGGCCTCGACGGAACCGTCGTGACGGACCGGCGCCGCATTTCCGCGGCCGATTTCTTCGTCGGTATGTATGAAACGGCGTTGCAGCCCGACGAACTGATCGTCGCCGTCGAGTTTCCGGTGCCGGAGAAAGCCGCGTACGAGAAGTTCAGGAATCCCGCGTCGCACTTCGCGCTGACGGGCGTGTTCGTAGCGAAGACGGCCGGTGGCGTGCGGGTTGCGATCACGGGCGCGGCGTCGTCGGTGTTTCGCGCGACGGACATGGAGAACGCGCTCGCCGCGAACTTCACGGAAGCCGCCGCACGCGGCGTGACGATCGCGCCGGACGACCTCAACACCGACATGCACGCGAGCGCCGAGTATCGCGCTCACCTGATACCCGTGCTGACGGCGCGTGCGGTGCGAGCCGCAAACGGCTAGCGGACGCGGCGTGCGACGCGTTTGAGCACCCGAGGCCCGGCGCGTCCGGGCCATTTCGTTTGTCGGGTTTGTCCGGCTTGCTCAGCGTTCGAGCAATGCAAGCCGATGTGCCAGGGAGAATCATGCAGCCCGCTTCAATCGACGACACCCTCGCCCAGCTCAATGCGCAAGGCTACTTCGCCAGCCGCGAACTGGCGACTGCGCTCTTTCTCGCGCTGCGCATGGAACGGCCGCTGTTCGTCGAAGGCGAGCCGGGCGTCGGCAAGACGGAACTGGCCAAGGCAGCGGCGGGCATGCTCGGCACGTCGATGCTGCGGCTGCAATGCTATGAAGGGCTCGACACGGCGAGCGCACTGTACGAATGGGACTATCCGCGGCAGATCATGGCGCTACGGCTCGCCGAAGCGGCCGGCGAGAAGCCCGACAGCAGCACGCTGTATCGCGGCGAGTTTCTGTTGAAGCGGCCTCTGCTGCAGGCGCTCATGCCGGACGAGCATCATCCCGGCGCGCGGCGCGTGCTGCTGATCGACGAAATCGACCGCGCCGACGAGCCGTTCGAGGCATTCCTGCTCGAACTGCTATCGGACTTTCAGGTGTCCATTCCCGAGTACGGCACGGTGCGCGCCGAGCATCCGCCGCTCGTCGTGATGACGTCGAACCGCACGCGCGAAGTGCACGACGCGTTGAAGCGCCGCTGTCTGTATCAGTGGATCGGTTATCCCGAGCGCGAGCGCGAACTGGCGATCGTCGCGGCGCGCGCGCCTGAAACCGGCGCAGCGCTGCAACGCCGCGCCGTCGATTTCGTGCATCGGCTGCGCGGCATGGATCTGTTCAAGGCGCCTGGCATCGCGGAGACGATCGACTGGTGCCGCGCACTCGCCGCGCTCACCGTCACCGAACTCGATCCGCAATCGGTGCAGGACACGCTCGGCGTACTGCTCAAGTATCAGGACGATCTCGCGCGACTCGACGCCGAACAGATCCGCCAATGTCTTGCGGCGGCGGAGTAGCGTCGATGATGCCCGTCAGCGATCCCGGTTCCGCGACGCTCGCGCGCAACGTCGTGCACTTCGTGCGGCTGTTGCGCGGCGCAGGCCTGCCGATGTCGCCCGCACAGGCGGTCGATGCGCTCGAAGCGTTGCGCTGGATCGATCTCGACAGACGCGACGATGTACGTGCGGCGCTCGCCGCGTTGCTGTTGCGCGCGCCCGACGAGCGCGACCTTTTCAACGCCGCGTTCGATCTTTTCTGGCGCGATCCCGATTGGGAAGGCAAGCTGCGCGCATTGCTGCTGCCGAAGGTGACGAGCGGCATCCCGCCGCCCAAACGCAACAACCGGCTCGCCGATGCGCTCGCCGCGCATCACGCGAAGCAGCGCAAGCAAACCGCGCAAGCCGCCGACAAAGAGCAGCATGAACTGCACGCGCACGTGACGTTCAGCGCCGAAGAGCGCCTGCGTCATCGCGATTTCGACACGCTTACCGCAGACGAATGGCGCACGCTGCGGCATCTGATTCGCGCGCAGCGTCTGCCGCTCGCGATGGAGCCGACGCGCCGGCTGAAAGCGGCGTCGTGCGGCACGCATGCGGATCTGCGCGCGAGCGCGCGGCATGCCGTGCGCGCGGGCGGCGACTGGACGGTGTGGAAATATCGCGCGGTGGTCGCGCGCAAACCGCCGCTCGTGCTGCTGCTCGATATTTCCGGCTCGATGAGCAGCTATTCGCGCGCCGTGCTGTACTTCTGCCATGCGCTGCTGCAATCGCGCGAACGCTTGCAGGTGTTTCTGTTCGGCACGCGTCTCACCAACGCGACGCGCGCGCTAAAAGAACGCGATCCCGATGTCGCGATTGCCGCGCTTGCGGATCAGGTGGTCGACTGGTCGGGCGGCACGCGCATCGGCGCGGCGCTCGCCGAATTCAACCGCCGCTGGGCACGCAGAGTGCTGACAGGCAGGGCAACCGTGCTGCTTGTCACCGACGGCCTCGATCATGAGGCGATCGACGTGCTCGAAACCGAAATGGCCCGCCTGCGCCGATTCGCGCATCGCATCGTGTGGCTTAATCCGTTGTTGCGTTACCGCGAGTTCTCGCCGAAGGCGCGCGGCGTGCAGGCGATGCTGCCGTTCGTCGATGCGCACAAGCCGGTTCACAATCTCGACAGCCTGGCTGCATTCGGCCGCGATCTCGCGCAATTGACGCGCGTATCCCGCGATGCCGCAGGGGCTGCGATATCTGGAGGAGCGACGTCATGGAGCTGACCGAAACCCACACGCTACCCGTGCCGCAGCAGCGCGCATGGGAAGCGCTGAACGACACGGAGATTCTGCGCGCATCGATTCCCGGCTGCGACAGCATCGAACCGGACGGCGAGAACGCGTACGCCGTCGCATTGAGCGCGGCGGTCGGACCCGTAAAGGCGCGCTTCAAGGGCCGCATGGAACTCACCGATATCGACGCGCCTCATACCTATACGATCGTGTTCGAAGGACAGGGCGGCGCGGCTGGCTTCGGTAAAGGGCAAACGCACGTGACGCTCGAACCCGACGGCGACGACGCGACGAAGCTCACCTACACGGCAACGGCGCAAGTCGGCGGCAAGCTTGCGCAGATCGGCTCGCGGCTCGTCGATGGCGCGGCGCGCAAGCTCGCTGGCGAGTTTTTCAGGCGCCTCGGCGAGCAATTGACGGGCGGCGGTGGCGGCGTGCAGGCAGAATCCGTCGAATCAGGCGACACTGCGAATCCTGTCGAAGACAGCGAAGCTGCCACCGACAGCAGTGGCGAGGAACCGAAGAGGAAGAAATCATGGACAGCGTGGATCTCGAAGTCCTGAAGTCCAGCGCGCGCTGGCTCGAACAGGGACATCGTGCGCTACTCGTGACGGTCGTGAAGACGTGGGGCTCGTCGCCGCGTCCCGAGGGCGCGATGCTGGTCGTGCGCGACGATGGCGCAGTGGTCGGCTCGGTGTCGGGCGGCTGTATCGAAGACGATCTGATTGATCGCGTGCGTCAGCGCGGAATCGAGCAAACAAAGCCCGAAGCCGTGAAATACGGCATTTCGGCTGAAGAGGCGCATCGCTTTGGTTTGCCGTGCGGCGGCACCATTCAGCTCGTGCTGGAGCCTTTGACAGAGGCGAGCGGCATCGCCGCGCTGTGCGATGCCGTCGAAGATGGACGGCTCGTTGCGCGCACGCTCGATATGGAAACGGGTGTCGCGCGTTTGGGTCCCGCACAAGCAACGGATGGCGTCGACTTCAACGAACAACGTCTGCTGACGATACACGGCCCGCGTTACCGGATGCTGGTGATCGGCGCCGGGCAACTGTCGCGCTATCTGTGCAATATCGCGGTCGGGCTCGATTATCAGGTGACGGTGTGCGATCCGCGCGAAGAGTACACGGATGAATGGGACGTGCCGGGCACTAAGGTCGTTCGTACGATGCCCGACGATACCGTGCTCGAAATGAAGCTCGATGAGCGCTGCGCCGTGATCGCGCTCACCCATGATCCGAAGCTCGACGATCTTGCGCTGATGGAGGCGTTGAAAACGCCTGCGTTTTATGTCGGCGCGTTGGGTTCGCGGCGCAACAACGCGGCGCGGCGCGAAAGGCTCAAGGAGTTCGATCTCACCGAGACGGAACTCGCAAGACTGCATGGGCCCGTGGGGATTTATATCGGCAGCAGAACCCCGCCTGAAATCGCTGTGTCGATTCTTGCCGAAGTCACGGCGGCCAAGAATGGCGTGTCGCTGCCGACGCTGCTGCAAGTCGAAGGTGCCAAGGCGGCGCGTGAGATTGCGGCGAGTGGTGGCGCGGCTTGTAGTATTCCGGAGTAGCTTTTCATCTGGGTTCGAACGCGACTCAGGCACGGTTCGCGTTCGAATTCCCCGATTCTGTCGACCAGTTCACATCACCCCACACACCACCGCCGCCACAATCGACCCGCCAACCAGCACCACACCCACGGTCCGTCGCTTGTTGAGTTCCGTCCATAGCAGCACGCCCGTCAGCGAAAGCAGAATCAGACTGCCCGCGATCGTATCGATCAACAGCACCCAGCCGACGCTCAAGCCAACGCCCTTATGCAGGTTGTTCATCGTGCCGAGAAACGAGTTTTGTGTGCGCTTCACCGACACGAAGCTGTTGCCCACCCAATACTCGGCCTGCACGTTCTGCCCCGGCGCGGCGATCCCGATCTGCCAGAACTCCGGCTGTACGGCGCTTTGATCGCCCCATGCCACCGGGTGCGCGGGCTCGCGCCGCGCCCTGCCCGGCTTGCCGTCGATATGCAGTTCATCCTTCAGCCAGTGCGCCATCTCGCCGGGCGACTTGAAACCCTTCTGCGGCAACGCGATTTGCAACTGCTCGACCTGTGGCTCGCCTGACGACACCTTCAGCGGTCCCGCGCGGTGATTCAGCAGAAAGCCCGTCACACCAAACAGCAGCCCGAGCACGGCGCCCCATAGCCCGACCCAGCCGTGCACCTTGCGCAGCCACTTGATGAAATTCGCGCGCCGCGAGCGCTGACGCCGCGCGGCCAGTTCGTCCGCGTCCAGCTGCTGGACGGCGGCGGACATCCCGCCCGCGCGGGCGACAGGCTTCAGTTCGATCGATTCGGGCGCGTTCATCGTGTTCCTGGCAAAGCGGGTCGTGCGCTGCCGACGTGCGGCAACGTTGGAATGGAAACTGGAAATGTCGTTCGGAGCGGAACGACGGATGTCCGAAGCTCGCCTGCCGCAAGACAGGCGGCAGCTACGGCATCCAGGCAAAAGCAGGATGGTCATCGAAGAGCTGGCTGGCCTGTCTCAGCACGTTCCTCGCATGGGACCAGAGACAAGCGCTAAAGCACTAACTCTGGTCGACAGAGGAGAAGACGACAAATCGCTGGCGACGCCCTTCAGATGAGAATGACTATCATTACATAGAATGTGATTTCTTTCAATCCCGACGGCTCGGCCCGGCGTCCGGAAAAAGATGCCGTTGTGTGCGGTTTGCCCGCTTGACACAAATGCCGTGTGATTTTGAAGTGTGAGATGCGACAGAACTAGACCAATTCCTTCGGACGCCTGATTCCCCATGCGCCTTTTCACGATCTTCCGTATCGCGATGGCCTGTTGCGCCTTCTGCACAGGCGCAGCCCGCGCTGCCGACCAACCGGCTGACAACCCGGGCCTGACGACACCGAACGCCGCAACGGCCGCGCCCATCGAGCCATACACGAACGAACGCGAAACGCAGACCTTCACGGTGAACGCCGATGGCTCCTACACGAAGATCGACGAAATGACGCTGCGTGTGAACAACGAAGCGGGCGTCGCGCGCGTCGCGCAGTACTACATCTGGTTCAACCGCAACATGGCGAGCGTCGACATTCTGGAGGCGTATACGACATCCGCCGACGGCAAACGCCACGACGTGCGCCCCGAGCAGATTCGCGACGTGCAGGAAGCGCGTTCGTTCGACGCGCCGATGTTTCAGGACATCCTCGAAAAGGTGATCGTGTTTCCCGCCGTCGAACCGGGTGCGCGCGTGCACCTGAAGTATCGGAAGACGCAGATGCAGCCGATCGTGCCGGGCCATTTCAGCGACTTCACGCCGCCCGATCTCGCACCGACCCATCACTTCCGCCTCGTCTACGACCTGCCCGCCGGCAAGCCGCTTTACGCCGATGCACGCGGCTTCGTCGCGCTACCGCCGTCGACGAAAAACGGCCGCACGCGTTATGAGTTCCGCTACGACAAGGCGCATTTCGCGCGGCTCGAATATGGATCGATTGCGTATGTGAGCTATGGCGACCGGCTAATGGTCTCGACGTTTCCCGACTACGCCGCGTTCGCCGCGAAGTACCGCGAATCGGCCGTCGATGCGAGCGTCAACGACCCGGCGATCGTCGGACTGGCCCGCTCACTCACTGCCGGCGATCCGACGCCGCGTGCCAAAGCCGGGACGCTCTATGACTGGGTGCGCAAGAACGTGCGCTATGTCGCCGTCAACATTGGACGCGGTGCGGTCGTGCCGCATCGCGCGACCGATATCCTCACACTGCGCTATGGCGACTGCAAGGACCACGTCGCGCTGTATGGCGCGCTGCTCGACGCCGTCGGCATTCGCAACGAACCGGCGCTGATCAGTAGCGGCACGATCTACACGCTGCCCGACGTGCCCGGCTACGGCGTGTTGAATCACGTGATCACGTGGCTGCCCGAACTTCAGCTATACGCCGATTCGACCGCGCCGAACGTCGAGTTCGGCTATCTGCCGTCGACCGACATGAACCGCCCCGTCGTGCTCGTCAACGACGGCGTGCTGTCGCGCACACCGTCGACGGCCACGATGTCGCGCACCACCGATCTGTCGATCAACGTCGCGCGCGATGGCTCCGCGACCTTCGTCTACCGGCTGGAATCCGCGGGTTGGGCCGCCGAGCAGGGCCGCGCGCTGCTGCGCATGCAAACGCCCGCGCAGCGCGAAGAGTCGCTGCAGGCGGAACTGCGCTTCGTGAACCTCTCGGGAACGGCAACGCTGTCGACCAGCAACCTCAACGCGACGGACGGCCCCCTGTCGCTCACGATGAAAGGCAAACTTGAAGACTTCGTCGTGCCTGGCACGGCCGCGTCGATTCCGGCGCTCACGAGCTTCGTCGGCGGATTTCAGTCGGACGCGCGCTACTGGCTCGGCGAACGGCAGCGCACGCAGCCTTTCGTGTGCCGCAATGTCGAGTTGCACGAGCGCACGCAGATTGCGCTGCCCGCAAATTTTCGCGTGCTCGATGTGCCGGAAGCGATGGCCGCGCGAAACCTTTTCATCGACTACCGCTCGACGTATTCGTATGACGCGAGCACGAATGTCATCACGGTGACGCGTGACGGGACCACGCGTTTCGCCAGCGAAGTCTGCTCGCCTGAAGATTTCACGCAGATGCGCGCGGGCATCGAAACGATTGGCCGCGACGTGCGCGCGCAAGTGATCGTGCGCTCGACGCTTGCGGATGCGGCACGCGGCGCGTCCGCGACGCTCTCGGCGCCACCGCGTGTGATCGCCGGATCGCCGGTCCGCGTTCAATCCGCCGACTGACGATCGCCCCACACGCGCAAGCATCACACCGGCCAGAGCGGCCCTTCCTGCATCGCACCGATCTGCTCGCGCAACTCGAGGATACGGTCTTCCCAATAGCGCTGCGTGTTGAACCAGGGGAATGCGACGGGAAACGCCGGATCGTCCCAACGACGCGCGAGCCACGCCGAGTAGTGAATCAGCCGCAAGGTCCGCAACGCTTCGATCAGATGCAGTTCGCGCTGATCGAAGTCGCAGAAGTCCTCATAGCCCGCGAGCAGATCCGTCAACGCGCGCGACGCCTCGTTGCGCTCGCCCGGAAGCAGCAGCCACAGGTCCTGAATGGCGGGGCCCATGCGGCTGTCGTCGAAATCGACGAAATGCGGGCCGGCGTCGGTCCACAGCACATTGCTCGGATGACAGTCGCCGTGCATGCGCAACTGGCGCACGTCACCCGCGCGTTCGAAGGCCTGCTCGACGCCTTCGAGCGCCATGTTGACAACGGCTTCCCACGCGACGCGCACGTCGGCGGGCACGAAGCTTTGCGAGAGCAGATAGTCGCGCGGCTCGTAGCCGAAGGTATGGATGTCGAGCGTCGGACGCGCCGTGTAGTTCACCGTTTGCCCAACGGCATGAATGCGCCCGATAAACCGCCCGAGCCATTCGAGCGTGTCCTTGCGGTCGAGATCGGGCGCACGGCCGCCGCGCCGCTCGAAGATGGAAAAGCGGAAGCCGTCGAATGTGTGCAGCGTTCGGCCGTCGAGCGTGCGCGCCGGCACGGCGGGAATCTCCCGCTCGCACAGTTCCGCGACGAAGGCATGCTCTTCGAGAATCGCTTCGCCGGTCCAGCGCTGCGGCCGGTAGAACTTCGCGACAACGGGCGGCCCGTCTTCGACGCCGACCTGATACACGCGATTCTCGTAACTGTTGAGCGGCAGCATGCGCCCGTCCGTGCGCACGCCTACCGTGTCCAGCACGCTATCGAGCGCATCCAGCACGACTTCCGGCGTAAGGCGGGCAAAGGGAACGGCATGGCCGTTCTGCGGGGTGGGAATCTCGGGAGTGTCTTCGTTCATGCCCGCATTGTGCGCCGTGCCGCGCGCAAAAACGAGCGTCAGTGTCACTCGGGATGCGTCGACCGCTCAGCGGCGCCGCATCCCGTCAATCACGACAGCAGGCAAGACAACCGCGATCAATGTATTTGCGCGCCAGCGGGGCGGACGAATTCGCCCGTGTCGATCAGATCTTCGAGGAAAAAGGGTTCCGTGTTCAGTATCTTCGACGTCCCCGGCTCGCCGGCGTACCACGCCACCATCGCCATGTCGCCGAGAATGCGCATCACGATCCCGCGCGCACCTTGCGGCACGGCGATATGCACGGATCGAACAATAGAACCGACTTGCATGATGTTTCCCCGTTCTCCCAATTGCCGGCTTGTTTGGGACTGCGCCGGTCAACGTGATGATAAAAGCGCCGCGACATCCGGATGGTTGCGTGCGCACCTGAATCGAAAACCAGGGGCCAGGATCGACTCGCATCCCTTCCGGCACACATCGGCCAATGCGAACCCCTCAGCCCCATTGTTGCCCTTTTGGGCGCTTTGGCAAAGTAAAAAGTAAGTCCTGGTGAGGTATCCGTCCGGTCAATTCGACTTACGAAACCCTGACTGTAACGACCCGTAACAGGCTCATCATAAACCGGACCGCGCGGTCGTCTCAAAAATGTCGATGTAAGCTACGATACGCGCTATATTCCTCTCGCGCACGCCCGGCCTGGGCGCCTCGCGCAATGCTGCTCGCTGCCGCCAGAAGCAGCGGCTCCCGCCCTCACCGGACCGCCCCGTTCATGTGGATCGTTCGTCTCGCGCTGCGGCGCCCCTATACGTTTGTCGTGCTCGCGCTGCTGCTGATCATCGGCCCGCTGACGATCCTGCGCACGCCTACCGACATCTTCCCGAACATCGACATTCCCGTGCTGTCGGTGATCTGGACGTACAACGGCCTGCCTGCCGACGAGATGGAAAAGCGCATCGTGCTGAACTACGAGCGGGGGCTATCCGTCGCGGTGAACGATATCGAGCACGTCGAATCGACTTCGCTGAACGGCATCGCCGTCGTCAAGATTTTCTTCCAGCCGCACGCGAACATCAACGAAGCGCTCGCACAAGTCACGGCGCTGTCGCAAACGCAGCTGCGCTCGCTGCCGCCCGGCATCACGCCGCCGAACATACTGCGCTACAACGCGTCCACGGTGCCGATCCTGCGGCTGTCGCTGTCGTCGCCGTCGCTCACCGAACAGGAACTGTTCGACTACGGTAATAACTTCCTGAAGACGCAGCTCGCGACCGTACCGGGCGCGTCGGCGCCGCTGCCGTACGGTGGCAAGCAGCGTCAGATCATGGTCGATATCGATTCGCGCAAGCTGCAGGAGCGCAATCTGTCGCCGATGGATGTGGTGAATTCGATCACCGCACAGAACCTGATCGTGCCGACGGGCACCGCGAAAATCGGCTCGACGGAATACTCGGTGCAGATGAATGCGAGCCCCGATTCGCTCGCAGGCCTGAACAACATTCCCATCAAATCGGGGCCGAACGGCACCATCTACATTCGCGACGTCGCGCATGTGCGCGACGGTTATCAGCCGCAGACCAACATCGTGCGCGTGGACGGCCAGCGCGCATCGCTGTTGACCATCAACAAAAGCGGCAATACGTCCACGCTGGAGATCGTCGATCGCATCAAGACCATGATGCCGGCGCTGCGCAATCTCGTGCCGGAGTCGCTGAACATCGATCCCGTCGCGGACCAGTCGCTGTTCGTGCGCGCTTCCGTGCAAGGCGTGCTGCGCGAAGCACTGATCGCCGCGTGCCTGACGGGCCTGATGATTCTGCTGTTCCTCGGCAACTGGCGCGCAACGCTGATCATTGCGGTGTCGATTCCGCTGTCGATGATCACGTCGATCATCGCGCTGTCCGCGCTCGGCGAAACGATCAACATCATGACCCTGGGCGGGCTGGCGCTCGCCGTCGGTATTCTGGTCGACGACGCGACGGTCGCGATCGAGAACATCAGTCATCAGCTCGAACAGGGCAAGAACCTCGAACAGGCGATTCTCGACGGCGCGCATCAGATCGCGATTCCAACACTGGTTTCCACGCTGTCGATCTGTATCGTGTTCGTGCCGATGTTCCTGCTGACGGGCGTCGCGCACTATCTGTTCATTCCCCTCGCCGAAGCCGTCGTGTTTGCCATGCTGGCTTCGTACTTCTTCTCGAGAACGCTGGTGCCGACGCTGGCGAAGTATCTGCTGCGCCATCACCATCGTCCCGCCGACTTCCATCATTCGCATGAAACGCGCAACCCGTTCATGCGCGTGCACCTCGCGTTCGAGCGCGGCTTTGCGAATGTGCGCGGGCGTTATCGCGCGTTTCTCGTGGCGCGCGTTGCGCGGCCCGGCATCTTCGTGACGGGCTTTCTCGCGTGCTGTCTGCTGTCGCTGCTGCTGATGCCGTTCCTTGGCCGCGACTTCTTTCCTGCCGTCGATGCCGGCACGATCGCGCTGCATCTGCGCGCAAAGACGGGCATGCGTGTCGAAGAAACGGCTGTCGTCACCGATCGCGTCGATGCGCGCATCCGCGAGCTGATTCCGCGCGGCGAACTGCATTCGATCATCGACAACATCGGCCTGCCCGTATCGGGCATCAACCTGTCCTACAGCGCGACGGGCACGATCGGCACCTCGGATGCCGACATCCTGATCAGCCTGAACCCCGATCACAAGCCCACAGCCGAGTACGTGCGCACATTGCGCCGCACGCTGACCGACGAATTCCCAGGCGTGCAGTTCGCATTCCTTCCTGCGGATATCGTCAGTCAGACGCTGAACTTCGGCATGCCGTCGCCGATCGACGTTCAGATCGTGGGGCGCGACGTGCCGGGCAATCGCGCGTTCGCCGCGACGCTGCTCGACAAACTGCGCGCGATACCGGGCTTTGCAGATGCGCGCATCCAGCAGCCTTCCGATCTGCCGCGCATCTTCGTCGATGTCGATCGCACGCGCGCGCAACAGGCGGGCTTCACGCAGAAGGACGTGGCGAGCAATCTGCTGATCACGCTGTCCGGCAGCCAGCAGACCACGCCGACGTTCTGGCTCAATCCCCGCAATGGCGTCAGTTACAACGTGATAACGGAAGCGCCGCAATACACGATCGATTCGCTGCAATCGCTCGCGAACATCCCGCTGAACGCGAACGGCCACACCAACATTCTCGGCGCGCTGTCGACGATGCGGCGCGAAGCAGGCAACGCCGTGCTCACGCACTACAACGCGCAGACCACTATCGATATCTACGGCACCGCCGACGGCCGCGATCTCGGCGCCGTCTCGGACGATATCCAGAAGATCATCGCCGACACCAAGGCACAATTGCCGAAGGGCTCGTCGATCGAATTGCGCGGCCAGGTGCAGACGATGAACGACTCGTTCTCGGGCCTGTTCACCGGCCTCGTGTTTGCGATCGTGCTGGTGTATCTGCTGATCGTCGTGAATTTTCAGTCGTGGCTCGATCCGTTCATCATCATCACGGGTTTGCCGGGCGCGCTGGCGGGTATCGTGTGGATGCTGTTTCTCACGCATACCACGCTGTCCATTCCGGCGTTGACGGGCGCGATCATGTGTATCGGCATCGCGACGGCGAACTCGATTCTCGTCGTCAGCTTCGCGCGCGAGCAGTTGCTCGAACATGGCGATGCGACGCGCGCCGCGATCGAAGCGGGCTTCACGCGCTTTCGCCCCGTGCTGATGACGGCGCTCGCGATGGTGATCGGCATGGTGCCGATGGCCATCGGCCTCGGCGAAGGCGGCGAGCAGAATGCGCCGCTCGGGCGCGCGGTGATCGGCGGGTTGACCATCGGCACAGTTGCGACGCTGGTGTTCGTGCCCGTGGTGTTTTCGATGATCTATCGACGGCTGTCTGGAAGACGCGCACGCGCTGCCGCGCATGTGGTCCAGAAGCCGCAATAAGGTGGCCGACGTGGCCACGGTCATAACAACGATGCGCAAGCACAGTATCTGGAGTTCCGATGGAAGGGAATCGTCCTGATGAGTCCGCGCCGCACGGGGAAGGCCCGCGCAGCTCATCGAAACGTTCGCGCTGGATCGTGATCGGTGCAGCGCTCGTCGTGCTGGCGCTCGCCGCGCAGGGTATCTGGTCGCGTCACGAAGCGCACGCGGCACTTGAACGCGACGCGCAGCATTCTGCGCAACTCGCCGTGGAAGTGATCAAGCCGAAAAAATCCGCGGCCGCGCTCGATCTCGTGCTGCCCGGCAACGTGCAGGCGTTTCTCGATACGCCGATCTACGCGCGCACCAACGGCTATGTGAAGAAGTGGTACGCGGATATCGGCGCACACGTGAAGGCAGGGCAACTGCTCGCCGAAATCGACACGCCCGAAGTCGACGACCAGCTGAAGGCGGCGAGCGCCGATCTCGCCAACGCACAAGCGACCTACGCACTCGCCAAAAGCACCGCTGACCGCTGGTCGGAAATGCTTCGCAGCAATTCCGTCTCGAAGCAGGAAACCGACGAAAAGGTCGGCGACATGCTCGCAAAGAAAGGCACGCTCGACGCGGCACGCTTCAACGTCGCGCGGCTCGAAAAGATGCAGTCGTTCCAGAAGGTCTACGCACCGTTCGACGGCATCGTGACCGCGCGCAACGTCGACGTCGGCGCGTTGATCGACGCGGGCAGCTCCGGCGGCCCGGCGAAGGAACTGTTCCATCTCGCTCAGGCCGACCGGCTGCGCGTCTACGTCAACGTGCCGCAGGCTTACGCGCAGGAAGTGAAGGCGCAGCAGACCGCGTTTCTGACGCTCACCGAAACGCCGGCCAAGCACTATCCGGGGACGGTCGCGCGCACGTCGGGCGCCGTCGATCAACAGCAACGCACGATGCTCGTCGAAGTCGACGTCGACAACCGCAACGGAGATCTGCTGCCGGGCGCTTATGCGCAAGTGCATTTCGCGCTGAAGTCGCAGGCGGCCGCGCCGTACACGCTGCCGGGTAACGCTTTCCTGTTCCGTCCGGACGGCGTGAAAGTCGCCACCGTCGATGCGCAGCAACGCGTGAAGCTCGTCAAGGTATCGCTCGGCACCGACTACGGCACGCGCGTCGCCATCGCCTCCGGGCTGACGGGCGACGAGCAGGTGATTCTGAATCCGCAGGATTCGATCGTCGATGGCGCTGCGGTGCGCATCGTGCATCCGAAAGCGAGCGGCGCGGCGGGTGCTTCAGGCGCTTCAGGCGCTTCGGGTACCTCTAGCGGCTCGTCGTCGCCGCAAAGCGAGCAGACTGCAAAGGCACAAGAGTGAGCACGTATCGCATGCGTCTTCGTTCGGTGGCTTTCGCGCTGGTAAGCGTGGGGCTCCTTGCCGCGTGCACGGTCGGCCCCGATTACAGGCGGCCCGCGACCGCAACGGCCGCCACGTATAAGGAACTCGAAGGCACCGGCTGGAAAATGGCCGAACCCGCCGACGCGCGCATCCGCAGCGCCTGGTGGGAGGTCTACAGCGACCCCGCGCTGAATGCGCTCGAACAGCAGGTCGCCAGCGCGAACCAGAACGTGCAGGCCGCGCAGGCGCGTTTCCGCGCGGCGCGCGCGCAGGTCGAGCAGTTCCGCTCGCAATTCTTCCCTGTCGTCACCGCGAACGGCGGCTACTCGCGTGCGCGGTCGTCGGAGAACGTGAAGTTCAAATCGACGGCGGGCAAGACGCTCGACGACTGGATCGTCGGCGCGGACGCGACCTGGGAGCCAGACTTGTGGGGCCGCGTGTCGCGCAGTGTCGAAGGCGCGCGGGCCAACGCGCAGGCAAGCGCCGCCGACGCGCAAAGCGTGCTGCTGTCGATGCAGGCCGAACTCGCGACGGATTATTTCGAACTGCGCGGCATCGACCGCGAACGGCAACTGCTCGACGACACGATCGCCGCCTACAAGGAAGCCGTCGAGCTCACGCAGAACCGCTACAAGGGCGGCATCGCCACCGACGCCGATGTCGCGCAGGCGCAGACGCAGTTGCGCACGACGCAGGCGCAATTGATCGATCTCGGCGTGCAGCGCGCGCAACTCGAACATGCAATCGCGATCCTGACCGGCCAGACGCCTTCGACCTTCTCGCTGCCGGTTGCGCCGCTCGTCGCCGTGCCCGCCGTCGCGCCCGTCGGCGTGCCGTCGACGCTGCTCGAACGGCGCCCCGATATTGCCGCCGCCGAGCGGCAGATGGTCGATCTGAACGCGCAGATCGGCGTCGCAACGGCGGCGTATTTCCCGAATCTGATTTTGTCGGTGACGGGCGGACTGGAGGCGACCAACTTCAGCGATTGGCTGCTTGCGCCCGCCCGCTTCTGGTCGCTCGGACCGACGCTCGCCGGCACGCTGCTCGACTTCGGCGGACGCGCCGCGAAAAAAGCCGAAGCCCAGGCGAACTACGACGAAGGCATCGCGCAGTACCGTCAAACGGTGCTGACGGCGTTCGGCCAGGTCGAAGACAACATTGCTGCCTTGCGCGTGCTCGAACAGGAGGCGCAGGCGCAGGACGATGCGGTTTCGGCCGCGCAGCGCTCGCTGGCGATCGTGTCGAACCGCTACAAGAACGGCGCGATCACGTATCTCGACGTGGTAGTCGCGCAAACGACGGCGCTCGCCAACGAGCGCCAGGCGGTCTCGATCGCGCGCCGCCGGATGGCCGCGAGCGTCGCGCTGATCAAGGCGCTCGGCGGCGGCTGGGACGCGACCGCATTGCCCACCGACGAACAGCTCACGCACCCCGATGCCGCCGGTCAACCCGCGAGCGTGCCCAGCGCGACGCGCGGCTGACACGGCTCGTGTTCCATTCCGGTTGCCGGATTCGACGACGTGGTACGCGCAATCGGCGTATCGTTGACCCTTCGCGCCTGTTGCACGTGTTTAGCGCGTGAGTCTCTGCGTCGTTTCAATCGTTTCCGGGAGTTTTGTTGTGACCGCATCGTCGGACCCGAGTCGGCCCGCTGATTCATCGTCTTTCGCTTCATCTTCTGCAACCTCCTCCACCGGCGCGCCATATCTCGAGCGCGGCACGCGCGCCTACTGGCGCGCCAGTCTTGCGCTGCTGTTCGCGGGCTACGCGACGTTCTCGCTGCTCTATTGCGTGCAACCGCTATTGCCCGCGTTCTCCGCTTCATTCGACGTCAGTCCTGCGCAAAGCAGCCTGTCGTTGTCGCTGACGACGGCGGCGCTCGCGCTCGCTGTTTTCATCGCGGGCTTCGTGTCGGAAGGATGGAGCCGCCATCGGTTGATGACGGCTTCGCTCACCGCTTCGTCGCTGCTGACGCTCGCGGTCGCATTCACGCCGCAATGGCATGCGCTGTTGTTGCTGCGCGCGCTCGAAGGGCTGGCGCTCGGCGGCGTGCCCGCCGTCGCGATGGCGTATCTGGCGGAAGAAGTGCATCCCGACGGCCTCGGTCTCGCGATGGGCCTTTATGTGGGCGGCACGGCGATTGGCGGCATGGCGGGGCGTGTGATTACGGGGGTCGTCGCCGATCTGTTTTCGTGGCGCGTCGCGATCGGCACGATCGGCGTGCTCGGCATTCTGTCGATGCTCGCGTTCCGCTCGCTGCTGCCGCCCTCACGCCATTTCGTCCCGCGCCGCGGACTTGGCTTCTCGCATCACCGCACGGCGCTCGTGAAGCATCTCGGACGGCCTGGTCTGCCGCTGTTGTTTCTGATGGGTTTCGTGCTGATGGGCAGCTTCGTCACGCTCTACAACTACATCGGCTACCGGCTGCTCGCGCCGCCGTTCGCGCTGAGTCAGACGGCCATCGGCGGGATCTTCGTCGTGTATCTGACGGGCGTCGTCGCGTCGCCGTGGTCAGGGCGCATGGCCGATACGTTCGGGCGCGGGCGCGTGTTGATCGGCAGCATCGTCATCATGCTGTGCGGTCTGCTGTTGACCGTCACACAGTCGCTTGCACTGATCGCGTGCGGGATTGCGTGCGTGACGTTCGGCTTCTTCGCCGGGCACGCGGTGGCGAGCGGCTGGGTCGGGCGGATCGCGAAGGAAGCGAAAGGCCAGGCGGCCGCGCTGTATCTGCTCGCGTATTACCTCGGATCGAGCATCGTCGGCTCGTATGGCGGGCGCGTGTGGGCGGCTTATGGGTGGACGGGGGTGGCGGCGCTCGTCGGCGGATTGCTGGTGATCGGTATCCTGGCGTCGGCGCGGCTGCGCGTCCGAGAGCGCGTCGGCATGGCGTAAGCGCGCAATTTCCGCCCGCGTTTTTCACCTTTTCACCGATAAAACGCATATTCAGAAAGGTCAGCGTAAGCGGGCGTTCGTATCGCGCTGGATTTGACGCGTCGCCGTGTATATGGCGCAAAGCCTTGCGCCGCTTGGCTGCGCGGCGCGAGCGACAGAAGCTCGCGTGCGTTCCAGCCCACAAAACGCATCGTTACCGTCTCCTATACTGGTAGTCAGGCGCGCCGCATGCAGTCGCGTCGGACGAGACTACAAAGGAGACAGGCATGCACTACTTCACGATCGGTGATTTCATTCTGGTCATTCCGATGGCGCTGGCCGGAGCGCTGTTCCTTGGCGCGCTGCCCTGCAAGACTGAGTTCAGGCACAACACGTTGAGGGTGCTCGGCGCGCTGCTGGGTGTGGTGTTTGCGGTTGTGTTGGTGGAAGGGCTACCCGCCCTGGTGTAGGTTTGCTTTTGTCTTCTTGTTTTTCATTCTTGTGTTTGCGCGGGCTGATGGAGGGGCGGTTGTGGGCTGCGCGAGCTGGTTTGGTTTTGGTTTTGGTTTTGCCGTTGCCTTTGCTTTCGCTGGCATCCGCGATTCGTTAGCTCGCTTCAAGCGTCGCCCCTGTGCGGGGCGGCACCTACTTTTCTTTGCCGCCGCAAAGAAAAGTAGGCAAAAGAAAGCGGCTCACACCGCCAGCCCTTGACCTTTGTCCACGGGCCCCCAACGGCCCCACACTTCGCACCGCAACGCCCTGGTTCGTGTGCGTTGCCAACGCTTCGAACAAACGCCTCACCCGCTTCAATTACCCGTACCCGGGCCAGCGTCAGCGAATGGTATGTGCCGCCCAGGTGGCAAACTGTGTGTAGGTTGTCGCGTCGTATGGCTTGGCGCTCTTACAGGGTGGGACGCATGCGCTATCGGTCCGGAGTGGTGCGCGTATGGCGCGAAAGCCGACACACAGTTTGCCACCTGGGCGGCGGTGGGCGGTCTGGCGTGGCGTGCTGAAACGCAGGTGTGTGAAGCGGGTGAGGTGCCCGGCAAGAGCGCTGGCAACGAGCAAGAATGATGTGATTGCCGTGTGAAGCGTAAGACCCTTTGGGGGCCCTCAGGCAAGAACTAGCACTGGCGGTGTGAGCCGCTTTCTTTTGCCTACTTTTCTTTGCGGCGGCAAAGAAAAGTAGGTGCCGCCCCGCACAGGGGCGACGCGTGAAGCGAGCTAACGTAACGCGGATGCCAGCGCCGACCCCAGCCCCAGCCCCAGCCCCCCAGCGTCGCAGACAAACCAAAAAACCAAACCTTCAAACATGCTGATCCGTCGAAGGCTTCTCCCACAGGTTCACACTGCCCTCCGTCGCATAACGATCAATCTCTGCCAACTCTTCCGCCGTGAACGACAGGTTCTTGAGCGCCGCGACGTTCTCGCGAACCTGCTCAGCCTTGCTCGCGCCGATCAACGCCGACGTCACGCGCGGATCACGCAACGTCCATGCAAGCGCCATCTGCGCAAGGCTCTGCCCGCGACGCTGCGCAATGTCGTTGAGCTTGCGCACACGCTCGATGTTCTGCTCGCTCAGATGCTCCTGCTTCAACGAGCCGCCGCCCGCCTTGTTGACGCGCGCATCCTGCGGCACGCCGTTCAGATACTTGCCCGTCAGCAGGCCTTGCGCAAGCGGCGTGAACGCAATCGCGCCCGAGCCGGTCTCTTCCAGCGCGTCGAGCAGTTCCTCTTCGATCCAGCGGTTCAGCATGTTGTACGCCGGCTGATGGATCAGCAGCGGCACCTTGTATTCGGCCAGCAGCTTCGCCATTTCACGCGTCTTCTGCGCCGAGTAGGACGAAATGCCGATATACAGCGCCTTGCCCTGTTGCACGGCGCTCGCGAGCGCACCCGCCGTTTCTTCGAGCGGCGTGTCGACGTCGAAGCGATGCGAATAGAAAATGTCGACGTAGTCGAGACCCATGCGCTGCAAGCTCTGGTCCAGGCTCGCAAGGATGTACTTGCGCGAGCCGCCGCCCTGGCCGTACGGGCCGGGCCACATGTCCCAGCCAGCCTTCGACGAGATCAGCAGTTCGTCGCGATACGGCTTGAAGTCGTCCTTGAAGATGCGACCGAAGTTGGTTTCCGCGCTGCCGTACGGCGGCCCGTAGTTGTTCGCAAGGTCGAAGTGCGTGATGCCGAGATCGAACGACGTGCGCAGAATCTCACGTTGCGTCGAGATCGGCGTGGTGTCGCCGAAGTTGTGCCACAGGCCGAGCGACAGCGCGGGCAGTTTGAGACCTGACTTGCCGCTAACGCGGTACTGCATGTCCGAATAGCGTGCTGAAGCTGCTTCGTAAGCCATTGCTGGTGTCCTTGTCGAGAACAGGAGTGAAGTCTGCGATGCGGCGCGCGCATCGCGTGAATAATCTTGTCGTGATTATGATGCCTGGTAGCGAAGTGCCGCCTGACCTGATACCGGTATCACATCGGCGCGCAATCATGCGGCAGCGGCCCAACCCACTATGTTAGCCAATCGCCGCGCTTGCTGCAGGCGCCCACATTGCGGGAAGCGAACATGGACTAGGCGGCGGCCATCGCCTAGACTTTCGGCCACTGTAATCCAACGATGAGGAGTGTTCATGACCAAAGCGATCTCGCTCGCATTGATCGTCGGCGGCGTGGTGCTGCTGTATTTCGGCGGCCAGTCGTTTCATTCGTTCAGCAACGACGTGTCGCGCGTGTTCACCGGTTCGCCGACCAACAAAACCATCTTCCTGATCGCAGGCGGCATCGTCGCGACGCTCGCCGGGTTGATCGGGCTCGCGTCGTCGAAGCGCTAACAGTCAGCGTTCAGAACGCCACTTCGGGCTTGGACGCGGACCGCGAGCCCGGCAGCGGCACGTTGCTCGCGCCGTGATAGGTGAAGACGAGCGAGAACTTCACCTGATCGGACAGGTTCTTGCCCGCCGAATGCAGCGTGTTGCAGTGGAAGAACACGACGTCGCCCGCTTTCAATCCGGGCGACACCGCTTTGCGGATCAACGCATCGTTCTCGGGCAGATCGGAGCGGAAAAACTTCGCGTCGTCGAAACGGTCCGACGTGAACGCCGCCGAGTGCGAGCCGGGCACGAACCAGAGTGCGCCGTTATCGACGGTTTCGTCACCGAGGGCGAGCCACACCGACACCAGATCGTCCCGCTCGAACGACCAGTAACGCACGTCGCGATGCCAGCCCGTCAGGCTGCCGTACGCGGGATGCTTGGTCATCATGCAGTTGTGATGCGCTCGCGACAGCCGCGGCTCTTCGCCGAAATACAGTTCCATCCAGCCGCGAATCTCAGGCGCCGTCGCCCACGCGGCAAAGTACGGATGACGCGCGTATGCATCGAGCAGCCGCCGCACCGTATGACCGCCCGGCGCGTGCTTCGACTCCGGCGCGCCCGGATAGCGCAGGTCCGCTTCGAACTCGACCGGCTCGGCGGCTTCCTGCAACTGCTGGCGCGCGATCTGTTTCATCTCGGCGCAGCGCTCGGGCGTGATGAGGCCCGGGACGATGACGTAACCCTGATCCCGCAGCACCTGGATCTGCTCTTTTTTCGAATGGACTGACATGGACGTTCCGTTCAGCTAGCGTTCGTTCGACAACGGCTTCCCATTGTAAAACGGGCACGATCGTACGGGCGCCCGTCATACGTTTGTGTTGATCCCGACGTGCAATCGGGACGGGCGAAGCTGCACGCCGGATGGGCAGCCGTGCACGTTCGTCGAGCGCAAAGGGCGCGATCGTGCCGGCTTCATCCTCGTAAAAACCCTGATCCCTCCGGACTTTCGACGGTCACGAATCACGTGTAGCCTGTCGTGCATGTCGATTGCAACACACGCTACTCCGCCATCGGCACGGCCATCCGCAGCCGCTGCTGATTCATTCCGTCTTTCCTCAGGCTATTGCGTCCCACTCGCTGGCATGGATGGTGCTGCTTTTGCCGCACCCTTCGTCGCGTGTCACGTCGCCTGATTCCTAAAGCCATGCACAGCCCATTGAGCACTCGCCTTACCCACGCGTTCAACGCCGCGCGTCCCGCGCGCCGCCATGTGGCGCGCGCCCTGCGTCACCATACCGCGCGCACGCGCGCACTCGCCGAGCAACTGCGCGACGCGAAGCCCGTCGATAACGTGCGCGTCTGGTTCCGCACCTTCTTCAGCGCACTGAGCATGCAGGGCGCGTCGCGGCGTTTCTCGCTGCGCACGTTGCTGCGCAATCCGGCGCCCGTACGGATGCTCGGCGTGTCGCCGCGCGCCGCCAAGCCCACGAGCGCGCCGCATCCGACGAGCCGCCGTCCGCGCCGTCTGTCGGTGACGAGCGAAGGCTGGTTTGCGTTTGCTCGCTAAGGGCGCGCCCGTTCGGTTTCGCTTTCGCAGGCGACAGATGCGCCGCTACAGTCGTTAGTGCGACGTTGCGCGCGGTTCGCGACGAAACCGCCGCACCAGAACAAAACGCCCTGCACGCGCTTCTCAGCGCATGCAGGGCGTTTTCGCTTCCTGCGATCTGAACCGATGACACCGCGCGACAATCAGCCGCGCGGCGCATTCACAGCTTGACTCAGGCGAGCGCGGCAACCGGCTCCGTACCGGCCGCTTCTGCCAGTGCGAGTGCCTTGTCGGTCGCTTCCCACGAGAATTCCGGCTCTTCGCGGCCAAAGTGGCCGTAAGCTGCCGTCTTTTCGTAGATCGGGCGCAGCAGGTCGAGCATCTGGACGATGCCCTTCGGACGCAGGTCGAAGTGTTCCTGCACCAGACGCGTGATCGTCGCATCCGACACGCGGCCCGTGCCGAACGTGTTGACCATCACCGACGTGGGCTGCGCCACGCCGATGGCGTACGACACCTGGATCAGCGCGCGCGAGGCGAGCCCCGCCGCGACGATGTTCTTGGCGACATAGCGGCCAGCGTAAGCAGCCGAGCGGTCGACCTTCGACGGATCCTTGCCCGAGAACGCGCCGCCGCCGTGCGGAGCCGCGCCGCCGTACGTGTCGACGATGATCTTGCGGCCCGTCAGACCGCAGTCGCCCTGCGGGCCGCCGATCACGAACCGGCCGGTCGGGTTCACGAGGAACTTGATGTCGCCCTTGATGAGGTCAGCGGGCAGCGTCGGCTTGATGATCTCTTCGATCACGGCTTCGCGCAGTTGCGCCAGTTCCATTTCCGGTGCGTGCTGCGTGGACAGAACGACGGTGTCGATCGAATGCGGCTTGCCGTCGACATAGCGAACGGTAACCTGCGACTTCGCGTCCGGACGCAGCCACGGCAGACGGCCGTCGCGGCGCAGATTCGCCTGACGCTCCACGAGGCGGTGCGACAGGTAGATGGGCAGCGGCATCAGTTCGGGCGTTTCGTCGCATGCGTAGCCGAACATCAGGCCCTGATCGCCAGCGCCCTGGTCGAGGTTGTTGTCGTGCGCGCGGTCGACACCTTGCGCGATATCCGGCGATTGCTTGTCGTACGCGACGAGCACCGCGCAGCCGCGGTAGTCGATGCCGTAATCGGTGTTGTCGTAGCCGATGCGCTTGATGGTGTCGCGCGCGACCTGGATGTAATCGACGTTGGCCGTCGTGGTGATTTCACCCGCCAGCACGACGAGACCCGTGTTGCACAGCGTTTCCGCGGCAACGCGCGAGTATTTGTCCTGGGCGAGGATCGCGTCGAGGATGGCGTCCGAAATCTGGTCAGCGACCTTGTCCGGATGGCCTTCGGAGACGGATTCAGAGGTGAAGAGGTAATCGTTAGCCACGTTACAGGCTCCCTTATTGGTTACGGTTGAGTTCCACGTAGCCTGCTTCGAGCCTGAAGCGGCGACGCTTTAGCGGATTTCCTGACCGTCGGGCACCTATCTGAAATATAAGCGCCTGCCGGCTTCGCCCCGCAAGTTGTCTATTAACTCGGCGAAGCCCTTATTATAGCGACTTCTTTCTTTTGTCACAGAGTGTCTGCGCGTGCGGTATATCGTCCTTTCTGCTGTTTTTCTTTACCCTGCGTGGTCTCGCGCACTAATCGGAGCCGCCGCATGCTGAGCCGACTGGGCGTCAATCTCGCTATCGGTCTGCTCAAGCTGTTCGCTTTGCTGCCGTATGGCTTCGTCGCGCGTCTGGGCGACGGCCTCGGCTGGCTGCTGTATCAGATTCCGAGCCGCCGCCGCCGCATCGTCCACATCAATCTGAAGCTGTGCTTCCCCGAGTGGAGCGACGAGCGCCGCGAGGAAGTCGCGCAAAAGCACTTCCGGCACGCGATCCGCAGCTATCTCGAACGCAGCGTGCAGTGGTTCGGCTCGGCGAAAAAGCTCGAGAAGCTGATCCAGCTGGACAGCGAAATCGATCTCACCGATCCCGATCTGCCGCCCACGCTGTTTCTGGGCTTTCACTTCGTCGGCATCGAGGCGGGCTCGATCTTCCTCAACTATTCGCTGAAGCGCCCGTGCGGCTCGCTGTATCAACCGATGTCGAACCCGCAGCTGGAAGCAGTGGCGAAGGCGCAGCGCGGCCGCTTCGATGCCGAAATGGCCAGCCGCGCCGACAGCGCGCGCATCGTGCTGCGCTGGCTGCGCGATCGCAAACCGGTGATGCTCGGCGCCGACATGGACTACGGCATGCGCAATTCGACCTTCGTGCCGTTCTTCGGCGTGCCGACCTGCACGCTGACGGCCGTCGGGCGGCTCGCGAAAGTCGGGCGCGCGCAGGTCGTGCCGTTCATCGGCGAAGTGCTGCCGAACTACAAAGGTTACCGGCTGAAGGTGTTCAAGCCGTGGGACAACTACCCCACGGGCGACGACGACGCCGACGCCCGCCGCATGAACGAGTTTCTCGAAGAGCAGATTCCGCGCATTCCCGAGCAGTATTACTGGGTGCACAAGCGCTTCAAGACCCGCCCGCCCGGCGATCCGAGTTTTTACTGAAGCGCGGCGGCGCACAGTGGGCGAGAGGTCCGGCCAGTCACTTACAATAGCGGCATGAAACTGAAATTCACCAAGATGCACGGCGCGGGCAACGACTTCGTCGTGCTCGACGGCTACACGCAACCGCTCAATCTGACGGAAGCGCAGGTGCGCGCGCTCGCGAACCGGCATTTCGGCGTCGGCGCGGACCAGTTGCTGGTGGTCGAGAAGCCGACTGTCGAAGGCGTCGATTTCAGATACCGCATCTTCAATTGCGACGGCGGCGAGGTCGAGCACTGCGGCAACGGCGCGCGCTGCTTCGTCAAGTTCGTGCGCGACACGCACCTCACCGACAAGCAGAGCGTGCGCGTCCAGGTCCAGAAAGGCGTGATCACGCTGACCATGCAGGCTGACGGCGAAGTCGTCGTCGACATGGGCGCCCCCGTGTTCGAGCCGGCACAGGTGCCGTTCGACGCAAGCGGCCTCGATGCGCGCCACGAAGGCAACGACGCGCTCTATCCGCTCGACGTCAACGGCGCGACGCGCTGGGTGTCGGTCGTGTCGATGGGCAATCCGCACGCCGTGCAGATCGTGGACGACGTCGAAGCGTTCCCCGTGCTCGCCGACGGCCCCGTCATCGAAAACCATCCGCGCTTCCCGCAGCGGGTCAATGCGGGCTTCATGCAGATCGTCAGCCGCAACGAGATCAAGCTGCGCGTCTACGAGCGCGGCGCGGGCGAAACGCTCGCGTGCGGCACGGGCGCCTGCGCGGCCGTCGCGGCAGGCATCCGTCGCGGCTTGCTCGACGCGCCCGTCAAGGTCCACACGCATGGCGGCATGCTGACCATCGCGTGGGACGGCGAGCCCGCGTCGCCGCTGATGATGGCAGGCCCGGCCGCCACCGTGTTCGAAGGCGAAATAGAGCTGGCCGACTGAATGCATCACCGCCGCGCGCAGGCTGGACCGCGTGGCGCGGCAGCAAGACAGTAACGAAGCGCGCAACCATTAAGCTGAAACCATGAACGATCGCGAAGTCGCCGACTACCTGCTGGCCAACCCCGAATTCTTCGCCGAGCACGCGGAACTGCTCGCGTCCGTGCGGCTCGCCAATCCGCACGGCAAGGCTGCCGTGTCGCTGCAGGAACGTCAGATGGACATGCTGCGCGAGAAGAACAAGCATCTCGAGCGGCGTCTCGCCGAATTGCTGCGCTATGGCCACGAAAACGACAGCATCGCGTCGAAATTCGGCCGCTGGACGACGCGCGTGATGGCCGAGCGCGATCCCGGCGCGCTGCCGCGCACGATCGCCATGGGCCTGCGCGACGTGTTCGACGTGCCGCAAGCGGCGCTACGCGTGTGGGAAGTATCCGAGCCGTACTCGCAGGCGGAGTTCACGCGCCACGTCGGCGAGGAAGTGCGTATCTTCGCGAACAGCCTCTCGACGCCGTACTGCGGCTCGAATACGGGCTTCGAGGCGGCGCAGTGGCTGACGCCCGCCGTGTCGACCGTGGCCGGCGAGACTGCGGCTCCCGGTGACGGCGTATCCGGCAACGGCACCGAATCGATTGCGCTGATCGCGCTGCGCGACCCGGAAGCGTCGAACGACGCCGCCGCGTTCGGGCTGCTGGTGATGGGCTCGCCCGATTCGCGCCGTTTCCACGACGGCATGGCCACCGATTTCCTCACGCAGATCGGCGCACTCGCGAGCGCCGCGCTGAGCCGCCTGCTGCCGCGCTAAGCGTCCGTCACGTGACATCCGCCGACCCGATCGCCACCTATCTGTCGAGCCTCGAGCACGAGCGGCGGTTGTCGGCGCACACCTTGCGCGCTTACACGCACGAGCTCGACGAGTTGAAAACGCTCGCGAACGGACGGCCGCTCGAAAGCCTCACCGCTACCGACATTCGCGGCGCCGTGGCACGCGCGCATGCGGGCGGGCTGTCGGCGCGCTCGATCGGGCATCGGCTGTCGGCGTGGCGCGCGTTCTACCGCTGGCTCGCCGGGCGCATCGAGTTGCCCGCGAATCCCGTCGCCACGGTGCGCGCACCCAAACGGGCAAAGACGCTGCCGAAAGCGCTCTCCGTCGACGACGCACACCGGCTGATGGAAGCCCCCGCGACGGCCACGGCCGAAGGCGCGCGCGATCACGCCATGCTCGAACTGTTCTATTCGTCGGGATTGCGTCTGTCGGAGCTGGTCAGCCTCGACGTGCATTTCTTCGACGCCGAGGGCTATCGCTCGACGGGCTGGCTGAAGCTCGACGAAGCCGAAGTCGAAGTGCTCGGCAAGGGCGAGCGGCGTCGCACGGTGCCCGTCGGCAGCAAGGCGCTGGATGCACTACGCGCCTGGCTCGCGGTACGCGGCGAACTGGTGAAGCTCGATCCGCATCCGCTGTTCGTGTCGGCGCGCGGCAACCGCATGTCGCCGAATGTCGTGCGCGATCGTGTGAAGCGCATGGCGCTCACGGCGGGCATTCCCGCCAACGTTCATCCGCACGTGCTGCGCCATTCGTTCGCGACCCACGTGCTGCAGTCGAGCGGCGACCTGCGTGCCGTACAGGAACTGCTCGGCCACGCGAGCATCGCCGCGACCCAGGTCTACACGGGCCTCGATTTTCAGCACCTCGCGCGAATTTACGATCAGGCGCATCCGCGCGCAAAAAAACGCGACTGACGCTGCTCAGGCCGCCAGTCATATCCGCTTTGCCGCTTCGCGCGGCATATTGTTCTGCTGAATCCTCACGAAGTCATGAATACCGTTACGCTGAAACCGTCGAAAGAGAAGTCGCTGCTGCGCCGCCATCCGTGGGTCTACGCGAATGCGATCGACCGCGTCGACGGCAAGCCCGCCGCCGGCGCCACCGTGCTGGTGCGCGCGCACGACGGCCGCTTTCTCGCCCGCGCCGCGTACAGCCCGCATTCGCAGATTCGCGCGCGGGTCTGGAGCTTCGACGAAAACGAACCCGTCGATCACGCGTTCTTCAAGCGCCGCGTGCAGCGCGCGCTCGCACACCGTCAGTCGATGGTGCACAACACGGGCGCGACGCGGCTGATCTTCGGCGAGGCGGACGGCCTGCCGGGGCTGATCGTCGACTATTACATCCAGGACGATGAAACGAAGCGTGGTCAGATCGTCTGTCAGTTCATGGCAGCGGGCGTCGAAGCATGGAAGGACGCGATCGTGCAGGCGCTGGTCGGCGCGACGGGCTGCCCGAACGTCTATGAGCGCTCGGACGTGTCGATCCGCGAAAAGGAAGGGCTCGAACAGACGGTCGGCGTACTCGCCGGCGACGCGCCGCCCGAGACGCTGATCGCCAGCGAAAACGGCGTGCGGTATCACGTCGACGTGCGCAACGGCCACAAAACGGGCTTCTACGTCGATCAGCGCGACAACCGCGCGCTGGTGCAGGAACTGTCGAACGGCCGCGACGTGCTGAACTGCTTCTGCTACACGGGCGGCTTCTCGCTCGCGGCGCTCAAGGGCGGCGCGAAGCGCGTGGTATCGATCGACTCATCCGGCGAAGCGCTGGCATTGGCGCAAGCAAATGTCACGGCCAACGGCTTCGACGCCGAACGCGCGACCTGGCTCGACGCCGACGCCTTCAAGACGCTGCGCCGCCTGTACGACGACGGCGAGCGCTTCGACCTGATCGTGCTCGATCCGCCGAAGTTCGCGCCGTCGCGCGAGCACGTGGACCGCGCCGCGCGCGCGTATAAGGACATCAACCTCACCGGTCTCAAGCTGTTGCGGCCGGGCGGCCTGCTGTTCACCTATTCGTGCTCGGGTGCGATCGATGCGGAGCTGTTTCAGAAGATCGTCGCCGGCGCGGCCGCCGACGCGCGCGTCGATGCGCGTATCCTCAAGCGCCTGGGTGCGGGCGTCGATCATCCGTTGCTGACCGCGTTTCCGGAAGGCGAATATCTGAAAGGCCTATTGTTGCAAATCGCCTGATCGCCCATAGTTAAGGCGTTATTTCCCTGGCGTTGACGGGGCTTTGGCCATGCAGCAGCGGCGCCCCGGCACTTATGCTTCAATATTCAGCTGAATTCATGCGGTTCGGGCCCTGCGCGCAGCGCGCGGTTCGCACCCCAGTTTGACGAACACAAGGCGACCTCACATGGCGAACAACATGATTCCCGTCACTATCCTGACCGGCTTCCTCGGCAGCGGCAAAACCACGCTGCTCAAGCGCATCCTGAACGAGAAGCACGGCATGAAGATCGCCGTGATCGAAAACGAGTTCGGCGAAGAGAACATCGACAACGACATCCTCGTGCAGGACACGGGCGAGCAGATCATCCAGATGAGTAACGGCTGCATCTGCTGCACGATTCGCGGCGACCTCGCGCGCGTGCTCGGCGACCTCGCCGCGCAGAAGCAGGAAGGCAAGGTGGACTTCGACCGCGTCGTGATCGAAACGACGGGCCTGGCCAACCCCGGCCCCGTCGCGCAGACCTTCTTCATGGATAACCAGATCGCCGACGAATTCCTGCTCGACGCGATCATCACGCTCGTCGACGCCAAGCACGCCAACGCACAGCTCGACGAACACGAAGTCGTGCAGCGCCAGGTCGGTTTCGCGGACCGTCTGTTCATCACCAAGTCCGATCTCGTCGACGAAAACGCGGTTGGCGACCTGCGCCATCGTCTGCTGCACATGAACCCGCGGGCGCAGATCCGCGTCGTGAATTTCGGTGAAGCGGACATCAAGGAAATCTTCGATCTGCGCGGCTTCAACCTGAACGCGAAGCTGGAAATCGACCCGGACTTCCTCGTCGAAGACGACCACGACCACGCGCATCACGATCACGACCACGACCACGACCACGCGAACTGCGATCACGATCATGGCCAGTGCGATCATGAAGGCCACGATCACGGCCATCATCATCACCATCACGCGCATCACGACGACAAGATCAAGTCGTTCGTTTTCCGCAACGACCGCCCGTTCGATCCGAACAAGCTCGAAGACTTCCTCGGCGGCATTCTGCAGATCTATGGCGAACGCCTGCTGCGCTACAAGGGCGTGCTGTACATGAAGGGCGTCGATCGCAAGGTCGTCTTCCAGGGCGTGCACCAGATGATGGGCAGCGACCTCGCCGCCAAGTGGCAACCCATCGAGAAAAAGACCAACAAGATGGTGTTCATCGGCATCGACCTGCCGCAAGACCTGATCACCGACGGTCTTGAAGCCTGCCTCGTCTGATTCGTTCTCTGCTATGGGATGAACGCCTTCTGGCGTTCATCCCAGTTGCCTTTTGTTCGCTTCCCAACGCGAAAAAGACCTTAGGAGCGCGAGCACGGCAATTTAAAAGCCGGCTTGCGGTCAAAGCACGTGAAAACCCTGTTACGAGAATACGTGTCCGACCATCGCTTTTTAGTGAACAGCGCGTTATATTTTCACGATAAGTGGAGTTTGCGGCAGGGATTTCCCCCGCTTGCGGTTTCGTATTGTGATTCAGTTACAATACGGCCCCACTGGAGAAAGAGAACGATTTGCCCGGTGTAAAGCGCGTAGTCGCTTCGCAGCCGTGCCGGGCCGAAAAACGGCGCCGGAAAATCTAATCCGGGGACATCGCCCACATGCCGGCCACACTCCGGCTTATAACGCGCTGCCGGGAAGCATTGCCTCAGGAGCATTGGAAGAATCGGTTTCCAGAGGAGTTCGGCCCCGCATCGGCGCTTCGGCGTCACGACAGCCCACCGTCCGTGTTCGCCGGCGCTCATTTGAGCGTCATCGAGGCGCCTTTGCGGGCAACACGAAAGTGCGGGCAATGATTTGCCTCACATTGACGAAGCAAGCCAGATGACGACGAAACGACTCTTGACCGAAGCCGAAATCCTGAAGATGAGCGACAAGGATTACATGAATGAGGATCAGCTCGCTTTCTTCAAGAACCGGCTCGAGCAGCTGCAGGCGGACATTCTCCGCAATGCCGGCCAGACCACCGAAAACCTCCGCGAAACCGTGATCGTGCCGGACCCGGCCGACCGCGCGACGATCGAGGAAGAGCATGCGCTGGAACTGCGCACGCGCGACCGCGAACGCAAGCTGCTGAAGAAGGTGCAGCAATCGATCGCGCGGATCGAATCGGGCGAGTACGGCTGGTGTGAGGAAACGGGCGAGCCGATCGGCATTCCCCGCCTGCTCGCGCGCCCCACCGCCACCCTGTCGCTCGAAGCACAGGAACGCCGCGAACTGCGCCAGAAGCTGTTCGGCGACTGATCGACGGGCGGCGCGGTTTTCGGGGTCCGCGCCCCAGACACGCTTCGTCAGAGGCGCACGGTGGATCGTGCGCCTCTTTTTTCTTTTCAGGCGGCGCTTTTGTCGGTCCGCTTGTCAGCTTGCCTACGCTAATCGGTAAATGCGCGCCGCATAATCGGGCAGGCGGACGCCCCGCCAGCACCTTTTACCGCCGCTGAAACCCTCGCGCGGCGTTTTCGCGCTCACCGCGCCCTTCCAGCTTTTCGCGAGCCAGTTCGACTGCGCCTCTTGATATGGCCGCGCTCGCCCTAAAATAAATCCGACATGCGTTGCACGCGCGCGCGGCACCCAGCATCGCGCGCCGGCCGCTCCCGCATTCCGTGGTGGCGCATCGACGCCTCCGCGTCCCCGAGGCGAATCGACCGGCGTTGGCGCTTCAGCGCTTACCCCGGTCCTTGGGCGAATCGACCCAGAGCTGGCGCTCTAGCGCTTGCTCTGGTCCCACGCAAGATATTTGCGGTTTTGGAAAAGGAACGCATATGGAGCAATTTCACGGCACGACGATCGTCTCCGTGCGCCGCGGCGACAAGGTCGCGCTCGGCGGCGACGGCCAGGTCACGTTGGGCAACATCGTCATGAAGGGCGGCGCGAAGAAGGTCCGCCGCATCTACAACGGCAAGGTGCTGGTCGGCTTCGCCGGCGGCACGGCCGACGCGTTCTCGCTGCTCGACCGCTTCGAAGCCAAGCTCGAAAAGCATCAGGGCAATCTCACGCGCGCCGCCGTCGAACTCGCGAAAGACTGGCGCACGGACCGCATGCTGCGGCGTCTGGAAGCCATGCTGATCACGGCCGACGCGACCACCACCCTCGTCATCACCGGCAACGGCGACGTGCTCGACCCCGAGGGCGGCATCTGCGCAATCGGCTCCGGCGGCGCGTACGCGCAAGCGGCTGCGAAGGCGCTCGCCGACAACACGGATCTTTCGCCGCGCGAGATCGTCGAAAAGTCGCTGGAGATCGCCGGCGACATGTGTATCTACACGAACCACAACCGCGTCATCGAGACAATCGAGTAAGGACACACGATGAGCACCATGACTCCCGCCGAGATCGTCTCGGAACTCGACAAGCACATCATCGGCCAGAATCGCGCGAAGAAGGCCGTCGCGGTTGCGTTGCGTAACCGCTGGCGCCGCCAGCAGGTCGCCGACCCGCTGCGCCAGGAAATCACGCCGAAGAACATCCTGATGATCGGGCCGACGGGCGTCGGCAAGACGGAAATCGCGCGTCGCCTCGCGAAGCTCGCCGACGCGCCGTTCATCAAGATCGAAGCGACCAAGTTCACCGAAGTCGGTTACGTGGGCCGCGACGTCGACAGCATCGTGCGCGACCTGATCGAAATCTCGGTCAAGCAGACGCGCGAAACCGAAATGCGCAAGGTCCGCACCAAGGCCGAGGATCTCGCCGAAGACCGCATTCTCGATACGCTGTTGCCGGGCGCGCGCACGGTCGGCTTCGGCTCGGGCGCAGAGTCGGGCGGCGACGAATCGAACGCGACGCGTCAGACGTTCCGCAAGCGCCTGCGCGAAGGCCTGCTCGACGACAAGGAAATCGAGCTCGACATCGAGATGCCGCAAACCACGATGGACATCATGGGCCCGCCGGGCATGGAAGACATGACCGAGCAGATCCGCTCGATGTTCGCGAACCTGGGCGGCGGCAAGAAGACGCGCCGCAAGGTAAAGGTGAAGGAAGCGCTCAAGCTCCTCACCGACGAAGAAGCCGCGAAGATGCTCAACGACGAAGAGGTCAAGACGAAGGCCGTGCAGAACGTCGAGCAGAACGGCATCGTGTTCCTCGATGAAATCGACAAGATCGCGTCGCGCAGCGAAGCCGGCGGCGGCGAGGTCTCGCGTCAGGGCGTGCAGCGCGATCTGCTGCCGCTCGTCGAAGGCACGACGATCAACACGAAGTACGGGATGGTGAAGACCGATCACATCCTGTTCATCGCGAGCGGCGCATTCCATCTTGCGAAGCCGAGCGATCTGATTCCCGAACTGCAAGGGCGCTTTCCGATTCGCGTCGAACTGGATTCGCTGTCGGTGAAGGACTTCGAAGCGATTCTCGACGCCACCGACGCCAGCCTCGTCAAGCAATACCAGGCGCTGCTCGAAACGGAAGACGTGCACCTCGAATTCGCCGACGACGGCATCCGCCGTCTTGCGGAAATCGCTTACTCGGTGAACGAGAAGACGGAAAACATCGGCGCACGCCGTCTTTATACGGTCATCGAAAAGCTGCTCGAGGAAGTCTCGTTCTCGGCGGGCAATCACGCCGGCAAGCACGTGGTGATCGACGCGGCTTATGTCGATCGCGCGCTGAACGAGGTTGCGCAGGACGAGGACCTGTCGCGCTACGTGCTGTAACGCGCGTCGTTACCCCCGCGAAAGGGCCAAACGAAAGGCCAAACAAAAGGGCGGCGCTCCTTGCTGAGCGCCGCCCTTTTTCATGTCCGGCCGCAAGAAACTACGGCAAGGTCATTGCTTGACCGGCCGCTTCGCGAGCTTGCGCTGCAACGTGCGTCGATGCATGTTCAGCGCGCGCGCCGTCGCCGAAATGTTGCCGCCGTTTTCCGCGAGCACGCGCTGGATGTGCTCCCACTCCAGCCGTGCAACCGACAATGGCGTCGGATTTTCGATCGCCTCTTCGGCCTGCAATGCGCTCGCTTCCGTTTGCAGCGCGGAGAGGATCGTTTCGACGTTCGCGGGCTTGGCCAGATAGTTGTCCGCGCCGTCCTTCACCGCCTGAACGGCTGTCGCGATGCTCGCATAACCTGTCAGCACCAGCATCCGCGCATTCGGTTGCAGGTCGCGCAGCGGCGCGACGAGATTCAGCCCGGAGTCATTGCCCAGATGCAGATCGACGGTGATCTGCCCGAACTTCTGCTGATTGGCGAGGCGAATCGCTTCGTCGGCGTTGTGCGCCTCGGACACCGTGAAGCCGCGACGCGTCAGACCGCGCGCGAGGATGCCGGAGAACACTTCGTCGTCGTCGATGACCAGAAAATTCTTATCGCTCATGCTTGCTTCTCCGTATTGGACGACGCGGCGCCCTGCCGGCCCGCGTCTGTTTGCTCGCGGGCCAAAGGCAACCGCAATACTGCGCGCGTGCCGCGCGGCTTGATTTCGCTGACGTCCGTGAGCTCGATCGATCCACCGAGCCGCGCAGCCGCCGAAAACGCCAGATACAGCCCGACCCCATGCCCGCCCTGTGTGCTGTCGACGGGCGCAGCGCCCAGCAAGCCACGCAGCGACGCCGGCACGCCCGGGCCGGCGTCGCAGACTTCGAAGTCGATCGAGTCGTTGTCGGCGAGCCTGGCGGCGAGCGTCACGTGATCGCGGCTCGCGCGCGCGGCGTTGTCGAGCAGGATGGTGAGAATCTGGCTGACGGCGACCGTATCGTCGACACTGACGTTCGCGGGCGGCTCGCCCACACGCTCGAACTTGACGTGCGGATGCCGCAGCCGCCACTGATTGGCGAACGAGTCGAGCCATTCGTCGACACGCTGGCGGCTGCCTTGCGTGGACGCGCGGCTGCGCAGGCGCGCAAGTGCCGACGTGCACAGCGTCAACTGCTGGTCGAGGATATCGAGGTCGGCGGCGTAAGCCTTCAGGCCTTCGTCGCTGCGCGCGGCATCGCGCAGCTCTTCCGTGAGCATCGCGATGGTCGACAGCGGCGTACCCATCTCATGTGCCACCGTCGCGGCCTGCACGCCCAGCGCCACCGCGCGTTCGTCGCGCAGCAGACGCTGTTGCGCCTCGCCGAGCGCCGTGTCGCGTTGACGCAGCCCGCGCGACATGCGCGCCACGAACCACGCGATCAGGCCGACGCTGACCATGAAGTTCACCCACATCCCGGCGCGGTAGTAGTCGAACAGATTCGCGGGATTGTCGAGATTGAGCGGCACCGATTCGAAACCGAGTACGGCATAGCACGCCACGGCGAATGCCGCGAGCCACGCCATCAGCTGCCAGGGCAGCACGGCCGCGGCAATCGCCAGCGACGGCAGGTACAACGAAACGAACGGATTGGTCGTGCCGCCCGACAGAAACAGCAGCGCGGACAGCGCGCCCAGGTCGACCCATAGTTGCCCGAACAGCTCGAGGTTCGACTCGGGTTTCTGGCTCGCGACGCGCAGCCACGTCAGCGCGTTGAAAATCACTTCGAGCCCGATGACGAGCAGCATCGCCGGCAACGGCAGCTTGACGCCGACAAAGGTCTGGACGAACGCAATCGTCACGAGTTGCCCGATGATGGCAAGACTGCGTAGCCAGAAGAGATGCCCGAGGTTGACCCGGCCGGTGACGGTTATGCGGTGCATCCTGCGAGTTTACCTGTTGGGAGGGGTCCGATTCATCTAGCGAATGATCGGAACTATAGTGTTGTTTATCGTTTCCGGCGCGCCCGGCATTCTTCACCCACAACGCTCAAAACAATGGTTGATCCGCATCAAGTTCTTTTGGATTCCTTCCAGACATTTCTGCGTCATGCTGTCGCAGCGCTGGAGCAAGGCGACCGCCAGGCCCATGACATCTGGCTCCAGGCCGCTTCACACCTGTTTCCGACCGATCCCGATTCGCTCGATGAAATGACGCAGCAACTGGCCGCCCGGCAACGCGGCCGCGAGGCAGAAACCATTGCCCGTGCTTGCGCCGCGCTCGCGCCGCACGATCCCGTAGCGCTCTTTCGCCTGGGTCTCACGCTGCAATTGATGAGCCGGCACGTCGACGCCGTCGCGCCCTACCGCAATGCGCTCGCCATCGCCCCCGACCTGCCTAGCCTGCGCAACAATCTGGCGGGCGCGTTGATGTCGGCGAATCCGGCTTCGGCGGAAGCGGCCGAACTGCTGGAAGCCGCGCTCCACCAGAATCCCGCCGATGCGAACGCGTGGGCCAATCTGGGCAAGTCGCACCTCGCGCGCTTCGACCTCGGCAGCGCGCTCGAAGCCGAGCGGCGCGCGATCGCGCTTCAGCCCGACAACACCGTCATGCTCGGCAATCATGGGCAGACGCTGCGCGAAGCGCAACAATGGGACAGCGCCGAGCGCTTCACGTTGGCTGCGCATCGCGCCGCGCCCGACGTGCCGTCGTACCTTTCCAACCTCAGCATGATCCACCTGCTGCGCGGCAACTACGCCGACGGCTGGCGCGAGCACGAGGCGCGCTGGGACGGATCGAAGGAACTGGCGGGCAAACGCCCCGTACTGCCGGGACCCGCCTGGCGCGGCGAATCGCTGGCAGGCAAGACGCTGCTGCTGTGGGGCGAACAGGGGATGGGCGATCTGCTGCAGTTCTGCCGCTATGTTCCGTTACTGGCCGAGCGCGTGCATCGCGAAGGCGGACGTCTTGCCTGGAACTCGTTTCCGCAGATGGGCGCGCTGCTGGAACGCTCGCTCGCGCAACACGCCGACGAATTCACGCTGGGCGGAGGCGTCGAACAGTTGCCGAAGTTCGACTATGAGGTTTCGCTGCTGTCGCTGCCTTTGCTCTTCGATACGCGCGAAGCAACGATCCCGTCGACTGTTCCGTATCTGCAAGCCGATCCGCAAGCCGTCGACGCCTGGCGTCAACGCCTCGCGGGCGACAAGCGGCTGAAGGTCGGACTCGTATGGACGGGCAGCCACGGACACCAGCGCAATCCGTTCCGCCGCGTCGGCCTGGAACGCTACGTCGACGCCTTCCGCGAACTCGACAAGGTCGCCTTCTATTCGCTGCAGCCCGGCGCCGCAGCCGAAGTGGCGGCAGCCCGCACGGCAGGACTCGATATCGCCGACCACACGGCAGAATTCAAAACCTTCGACGACACCGCCGCCTATCTCGGCGCGCTCGACCTGGTGATCACCGTATGCACGTCCGTCGCGCACCTGAGCGGCGCGATCGGGCAGCGCACGTGGGTGCTGCTCGATGTCAATCCGCATTGGGTCTGGCTGCTCGATCGCACCGACAGCCCGTGGTATCCGAGCGCGAGCTTGTACCGGCAGCCGCAGTTCGCACAGTGGGAGCCGGTGTTCGACAAGCTGACGCGCGATCTGGCGGCGCTGGCGGATTCGCGCGCGTAGTCCCGCACAGGGCGCCGGTTGCATCAGTCCGGCGCGGGCGCGGCGCCTCCTTCCGTTGCACGCGCCCGCGCGATTACATCGGCAAGGCATTCGGGGCATAGACAGCCGGTGCTGGCGTCGAGCGCCGTGGCGGGCAAGGCGGGCATCGATACGCACCAGCACGCCTCGCGGCCGCCGCGCCCGCCGCAGTCGAACACGCGGCGGCAGCGCGGGCACCGAGCGCTCGACATTGCGGAAGATTCAGTCGGTTCGGATGGGGACGGATTCATGACAACGGGATGAAACCGGTCAGTGGATTCAAACATGATGCCACTTCCGGCACATCAGCAAAACGCCTGCCCGCTCGCCGCCGATTCGCCTGGTTTTCCGGGCCGCGGGGCTTCCCCGTTGCGCGAGAGAACTTACCAGCCGGGCGACGGCCCAAACCAGGCACCGCACCGCTGCAAAATGCAGCGCGGACGAGGCGCCCGGCGCCCTCGAAATCCGCTTTTCCGCACTGCGGCACAACAGCCGCGATCGCCGCGACGGCACACGTCAGTTTCACTATTGCACCGCGCCAGTTGTGTACAATCCGGCGTTGTTTTCACCGTTTCCGTGTCCGAGCCGCCGCCATGTCCGAGTCTCCCGACCTGTCCCAGATCGCCCCCACGCTGAAGGCTGAAATTCTCGCCGAGGCGCTGCCTTATATCCGCCAGTATCACGGCAAGACCGTCGTCATCAAGTACGGCGGCAACGCGATGACGGAAGAGCGCCTGAAGCAAGGCTTCGCGCGCGACGTGATCCTGCTGAAGCTGGTCGGCATCAACCCGGTGATCGTGCACGGCGGCGGTCCGCAGATCGATCAGGCGTTGAAGAAAATCGGCAAACAGGGCACGTTCATCCAGGGCATGCGCGTCACCGACGAAGAGACGATGGAAGTCGTCGAATGGGTGCTGGGCGGCGAAGTGCAGCAGGACATCGTCACGCTGATCAACCACTTCGGCGGTCAGGCAGTCGGTCTGACGGGCAAGGACGGCGGCCTGATCCACGCGCGCAAGCTGCTGATGCCGGACCGCGACAACCCCGGCCAGTACATCGATATCGGCCAGGTCGGCGAAGTCGAGGCGATCAACCCCGCCGTCGTGAAAGCGCTGCAGGACGACGCGTTCATCCCCGTCATTTCGCCCATCGGCTTCGGTGAGGACGGCCTGTCGTACAACATCAACGCGGACCTGGTCGCGGGCAAGCTGGCCGTCGTGCTGAACGCGGAGAAGCTCGTCATGATGACGAACATCCCGGGCGTGATGGACAAGGAAGGCACGCTGCTGACCGATCTGTCCGCGCGCGAGATCGACGCGC
Source organism: Paraburkholderia caribensis (assembly GCF_002902945.1). Taxonomy (NCBI): domain Bacteria; kingdom Pseudomonadati; phylum Pseudomonadota; class Betaproteobacteria; order Burkholderiales; family Burkholderiaceae; genus Paraburkholderia; species Paraburkholderia caribensis. Next base: position 64,741 of record NZ_CP026101.1, on the reverse strand, counting down.
TGTTCGCCGACGGCACGATCTCGGGCGGCATGCTGCCGAAAATCTCGTCGGCGCTCGACGCCGCGAAGAGCGGCGTGCGTTCGGTGCACATCATCGACGGCCGCATCGAGCATTCGGTGCTGCTCGAAATCCTGACGGAGCAGCCGTTCGGCACGATGATCCGCTCGCACTGAGCGCGGTCCGCCACGTCACGCGTCACGCAAACTCACGCATCGCGCGAAGCACGGCACGCTGGCCGCCGTGCTTCGCAGAAGGCATACTGGCCTTCCGTCTTTCGCGCAGTGTCCTGCGCTGTCTCGAGCTTTTCCCTCTGCGCGCATCGCGCGCCGCCCGTTTCGCACGGCAGCGGACCGCCTCGCACGCCTGACATCATTCACGCCGCAATTCACGCCGCAACATCATGCGCACTTTCCGTCCGAAGCGCCGTCGGCCGCAGATTCACGCCGGCACGCCTGTCTGGCTGTTCGATCTCGACAACACGCTGCATCACGCGTCGCACGCGATCTTCCCGGCTATCAACTCCGCAATGACGCAGTACATCATCGACGCGCTGCAAGTCGAGCGCGACGAAGCGAACCGTCTGCGCACCGGCTACACGCAGCGCTACGGCGCGGCGCTGCTCGGGCTCACGCGCCATCACGACCTCGATGCGCACGACTTCCTGAAGTACGTCCACACGTTCCCCGACCTGCGCGCGATGCTGCGCAGCGAGCGCGGCCTGAAGTGTCTCGTCGACGCGCTGCCCGGCCGCAAGATCGTGCTGACCAACGCGCCCGAAGCCTACGCGCTCGACGTGCTGAAAGAGTTGGGCATCGAACGGCTGTTCGAGCGCGTGATCGCCATCGAGCACATGCGCGACCGCCGCTACTGGCGCGCCAAACCCGATCACGCGATGCTGCGCCGTGCGATGCGCGACGCGCACGTGCGTCTCGCCGACGCGGTGCTCGTCGAAGACACGCGCAGCCATCTGAAGAACTATCGGCGGCTCGGCATCCGCACCGTGTGGATCACCGGGCACCTGCCGCAGCATGCCCGCCCGAACGGCTCGCCGGCACGTCTGCCGGGCACGGGTCGCCCGCACTATGTCGATCGATGCATTCGTTCGCTAAAATCGTTGAGACTGGGCACTCGCCCAGGAAGGCCGATCGAACCACTCACGGAGCATCCGGCCTGGCGATAACAGGGACGACAGACATGCAGCCTATCCGCAAGCATGACGAGGACGTAACCGAAGACCAAACCGCCGCACCGCGCTCGACACGCCTGAAACCGGGCGAGCGGCGCGTACATATCCTCCAGACGCTGGCCGCGATGCTGGAGGCGCCGAAGAACGAAAAAATCACCACCGCGGCGCTGGCCGCGCGCATCGGCGTATCGGAGGCGGCGCTGTATCGCCATTTCGCGAGCAAGGCGCAGATGTTCGAAGGGTTGATCGAATTCATCGAGCAGACGCTCTTCGGGCTCATCAACCAGATCATCGCGAAAGAGCCGAACGGCGTGCTGCAGGCACGCGCGATCGCGCTCATGTTGCTCAATTTTTCAGCGAAAAATCCCGGCATGACGCGCGTGCTGACCTGCGAGGCGCTCGTCGGCGAACACGAGCGGCTCACCGAACGCGTCAACCAGTTGCTCGAACGCGTCGAGGCGTCGCTCAAGCAATGTCTGCGGCTCGGATTGATGGACGCATCGAGCCACGCCGAACACAGCGCGATCCCGCTCCCCGCCGACTACGATCCCGTGGCGCGCGCCAGCCTTTTGCTCAGCTACATCATCGGGCGCTGGCATCGCTTCGTGCGCAGCGGCTTCTCGCGCGCGCCGGTTGAACAGGCCGACGCGCAACTGCGCCTGATCCTCCAGTAAGACCGGGCGGCGCAGACGCGGCGCGTTTTCCGCTATACTCTGCGCTTGACCGTTTTTGACGGTCCAGAATTGCACAACGCGCCGATTTGCTGACTCGATTGCGGGCGCGCGAACCAGCGGAAGGAGTTCATCCATCCCGGTTCACTATAAATGCGGCTAAAGAGGTCGTCAGCCGCGCACACGCTCCTTCCGCGCCATCGCCGACACCATTTAGCCGCCCCATGTCAGAAGGCGGAATGAATGGAATCGATCGGGATCGTCACTCCACAAACAATGCATTTCTCCGAGCCGCTGCGCCTGCAGAACGGCAGCTCGCTCGCGAACTACGACCTCGTCGTCGAATCGTACGGCACGCTCAACGCCGCGCGCAGCAATGCCGTGCTCGTGTGCCACGCACTCAACGCGTCGCATCACGTGGCGGGCGTCTATGCGGATGATCCGAAGAACGTCGGCTGGTGGGACAACATGGTCGGCCCGGGCAAGCCGCTCGACACCAACCGCTTCTTCGTGATCGGCGTGAACAATCTCGGTTCGTGCTTCGGCTCGACGGGCCCGATGAGCATCGATCCGTCGACGGGCCGTCCGTATGGCGCGAGCTTCCCCGTCGTGACGGTCGAAGACTGGGTGAACGCGCAGGCGCTCGTCGCCGACACGTTCGGCATCGAGAAATTCGCGGCTGTGATGGGCGGCAGTCTCGGCGGCATGCAGGCGCTCGCGTGGAGCATGATGTATCCGGAGCGGCTCGCGCATTGCATCGTCGTGGCATCGACGCCCAAGCTCTCGGCACAGAACATCGCGTTCAACGAAGTGGCGCGCTCGTCGATTCTCTCGGACCCGGACTTTCACGGCGGCAACTACTACGCGCACGGCGTGAAGCCGAAGCGCGGCCTGCGCGTCGCGCGGATGATCGGCCACATCACGTATCTGTCGGACGACGACATGGCCGCGAAGTTTGGCCGCGCGCTGCGTCGTGCGGAGGGCGCGGAAGACGTCTACAACTTCAACTTCGACGTCGAGTTCGAAGTGGAATCGTATCTGCGCTACCAGGGCGACAAGTTCGCCGACTACTTCGACGCGAACACGTATCTGCTGATCACCCGTGCGCTCGATTACTTCGATCCGGCAAAAGCGTACGACGGCGACCTCACAGCCGCGCTCGCCCACACGAAGGCGAAGTATCTGATCGCGAGCTTCACCACCGACTGGCGTTTCGCGCCCGCGCGCTCGCGCGAGCTGGTGAAGGCGCTGCTCGATCACAAGCGCCAGGTGACGTATGGCGAAATCGACGCGCCGCACGGCCACGACGCCTTTCTCCTCGACGATGCGCGCTATCACAACCTGATGCGCGCGTACTACGAACGCATTGCTGCGGAGGTCAACGCATGAACCAGCGCGCTCTCGATTATCTTGCGACGCGGCCGGATTTCCGCGCGATTGCCCGCTGGGTCGAGCCGCGTGCGACAGTGCTCGATCTCGGCTGCGGCGACGGCTCGCTGCTGTCGCTGCTGATGGAAGAACTCGAAGTGACGGGCTACGGCATCGAGATCAACGACGCCGGCGTGCTCGCGTCGACGAAGAACGGCATCAACGTGATCCAGCAGAATCTGGAAGACGGCTTGCGACTGTTCGAAGACGGCAGCTTCGATTTTGCGATCCTTTCTCAAACGCTGCAGACCATTCACCAGACGGCCGCGATCTTGCGCGAGACGGTGCGGGTCGGCAAGGAATGCATCGTTTCGTTCCCAAATTTCGGATTCTGGACGCATCGACTGTCCGTTTTGCAGGGACGCATGCCCGTGTCGAAGTCGCTGCCGTATCAGTGGCACAACACGCCGAACGTGCGCGTGCTGACCATCAAGGACTTCGAGGCGCTCGCGCCGGAAGTCGGCATTGAGATTCTGGATCGCGTCGTGCTGCATGGCGGCCAGCAGGTGCGATGGGGCGTGAACTGGCGTGGTAGTCTTGCGGTCTATCGCGTCAAGAAAAGCTAACGTCACTCATCTCATGTCGAACCCGCCACACGAGGCGCCCGCACTAACCGCTCACGAAGAACATCCCGGCTGGCGCGCGTTTCTCAACGCGCGCATGCTGATCTGCGTTTTCCTCGGCTTCACGTCGGGGTTGCCGCTGTTCACCCTCGTCTATCTCGTCCAGGCCTGGCTGCGCTCAGAAGGCGTGAACCTGAAGGAAATCGGCCTGTTCGCGCTGATCCAGTTCCCCTATACGTGGAAATTCCTCTGGGCGCCGCTGATGGACCGTTACGTGCCGCGTCTGCCCGGCTGGCGGCCGGGACGCCGGCGCGGCTGGATGCTGTTCACGCAGATTCTGGTCGCCGGCGCGATCGCATCGCTCGGCATCGTTTCGCCGCGCGATTCGATCTGGACGGTTGCCGCACTGACCGCGCTCGTCGCATTCTTTGGCGCGAGCTCGGACATCGTGATCGACGCGTATCGGCGCGAACTGCTGCATGACACCGAGCAAGGCCTGGGCAATGCGGTGCACGTGAACGCGTACAAGATCGCGGCGCTCGTGCCCGGTTCGCTCGCGCTGATACTCTCGGACCATCTGCCCTGGGCGACCGTGTTCATCGTCACGGCCGCGTTCATGCTGCCGGGCATGATCATGACCGTCGTCGTGCGCGAGCCCGAAGTGCACGGCACGCCGCCGAAGAACCTGCGCGAAGCAATCGTCGAGCCGTTCCGCGAATTCATTCTGCGCGACGGCTGGCGCGGCGCACTGTTCGTGCTCGGCTTCATCTTCCTGTACAAGCTCGGCGATACGATGGCGACCACGCTGTCCACGTCGTTCTTTCTCGACATCGGCTTTTCGCGCACGCAGATCGGCGTGATCGCCAAAACGACGGCATTCGGCGCGAGTCTGGCGGGCGGCATCATTGGCGGAATTGCGCTGATGCGTATCGGCATCGGTCGCGGCCTGTGGATCTTCGGCATTCTGCAGATGGTGTCGACGCTCGGCTTCGCGTGGCTCGCGCACGTCGGGCCGACGTCGCCGGGGCTCACCGTCGTGTACGACATCGCCGTCGCGCTCAGCGCGGGCACGACAAAACTGCTGTCGCTGCTCGGCATCGGCTGGACGGTGCAACTCGATCCGATGTCGGTGGCGCTCGCGCTCGTCTACGGCTTCGAAACCTTCACGACAGGCCTCACGCTCGCCGCGTTCACCGCGTACATCGCCAGTACGACCGACCCGCGCTACACGGCGACGCAGTTCGCGCTCTTCACGTCGCTGGCTTCGGTGCCGCGCACGCTGGCGTCGGCGGCAAGCGGCTTCGTCGTCGCGAAGATCGGCTGGTTCGATTACTTCCTGGTCTGCACGGCGCTTGCTATACCAGGCATGCTACTGTTGTTTCGCATCGCCCCCTGGAGAAAGCAGCCGTGATGGTGTTTGCGTCGCGGCGCGCCGTCATGGGTCCGGCTTCGCGCGCCGCTTTCCGTCGATCGCCTGCATATCGCATGCGCGCGCGTAGCCATGTCCTGCATCTGGCCGTTCTCGCCGCGTGCGCGGCGTTCGGCGTGATGTCGCCGTGGCAGGCGCGCGCGGCCGAATCGACATCGAGCGTCAGCGCGCCGCCTGCTGCGAACGCGCCATCCACGCCTTCGACCCTTTCCGCGCCTAAGTCGGAAACGGCGCCGTCCGCCACGTCAGGCACATCCGCGCCGTCGAACGCCGGCGCAGCGACACCGCCAACGCCCGTGACGGCTCGCACGCCGGCACCCACGCCCCCGCCGCCGCCCTTCGTGCCGAACCAGCAATTGCGCTATGGCGGCTACGCGGTATTCCGCAATCTGATTCCGTCGCCGATGCTCGAAGCGCAATCGGCTGAGGAATTCGATCAGATCGCGCGCGGCGCCGAGCATATGAGCCGGCTTTATCCGTCATCGGACGCGCACGTGAAGCGTGTGCAGTCGATCGTCGACAAGCTGGTTCCGTACGCGCTGAAATGGAACGACCGCGCGAAGAACTGGAAGTGGGATATCGCGGTGCTGCGTTCGCCGGATGTTCGTGTGTACTGTCTGCCGGGCGGCAAGATCATCGTGTATGGCGGCATGCTCGACAAGATCAAGCCCAACGACAACGAACTCGGCATGCTGCTCGGCCATGAAATCGCCCACGCGCTACGCGAGCACGCGCGCGAGCGTCTCGGCGAACAGCAGGCCGCGCAACTCGGATCGGGGTCGATTCCGCAACTTTTCGGTCTCGCCGATCTCGGCGAAGCGCCGCTCGGCATCGGTACGCAGTTGCTGGAGATGAAGTACGAACGCGCCGATGAAACCGAGGCCGACGTGATCGGCAGCGAGATTGCTTCGCGCGCGGGTTTTGATCCGCGCGCCGCGATCACACTGTGGGACAAGCTCGCCGTCGCGACCCGCAGCAACCGCGATCAGGGCTTCATCTACGTGCATCCGTACAATCCGACGCGCCGCGCGGACATCATGAAGCGCCTGCCCGACATGCTGCCGCTGTACGCGAAAGCCGTCGGCAAGAGCGTCGATGCGCTGCCCGACTATGCGGGCATCGGCCGCCCGCGCCGTACGACCGCGAGCGACTGACGCCGCTTTCGTTTATTTCTTCGCGATCTTGTGCGCGTAGTCGACGGTCACGGGCGCGTGATCGCTGAACTTTATGTCGCGGAACACATCGACGCGCTTCGCCGTCGCGGCAACACCCGGCGTCGCGATCTGGTAGTCGATACGCCACCCAACGTTCTTCGCATACGCCTGACCGCGATTGCTCCACCACGTGTATTGCTCGGGCCGCTGGTCAAGCGTGCGGAACACGTCCACGTAGCCGACGTCGTCGAACAGCTTGGTGAGCCACGCGCGTTCTTCCGGCAGGCAGCCCGAGTTCTTCTGGTTGCCCTTCCAGTTCTTGATGTCGATTTCCTTGTGCACGATGTTGACGTCGCCGCACACGATCACTTCGCGCTCTTTCGACAACTCCGTGAGGTGCGGCATGAACTCGTCCATGAAGCGGTACTTCGCCTGCTGGCGCTCGTCCCCGCTCGAACCCGACGGCACATACACGGAAATTACCGACAGATTGCCGAAGCGCGCTTCCACGTAGCGTCCTTCAGGATCGAACTCTTCGCTGCCGAAGCCGATCACGACTTCATCCGGCTCGTGACGCGTATAGAGACCCGCGCCGCTGTAACCCTTCTTCACCGCATGCTGGAAATAGCCGGTGAAACCGTGCGGCGCGAGAAATTCAGGCGTCATGTCGTCCTGCGAGCATTTGATTTCCTGCACGCACACGACATCGGCCTTCTGCTCACCGAACCACTCGAAAAAGCCTTTCTTGGCCGCCGAACGGATGCCGTTCAGGTTGGCGGTGATCACACGAAACATGTTTTTCCTTCGTTGTGTTTTTGTCTATTCGACCAGGTGAGGATCATTCGACTATCACGCCCTTGAGCGATTCTTTCGCCGGCGGGAATTCGAGCTCGAGCGACTCGAACGCGCGCAGCAGCAATTCACCGACCATCACGTTGCGATGCGTCTTCGAGTTGGCGGGAATCACGTACCACGGCGCGTATTCCGTCGACGTGGCCGCCAGCGCTTCTTCATACGCGTCCTGGTACTTGTCCCACTGCTTGCGCGCGTCGAGATCGGAGACGTCGAATTTCCAGTGCTTGGTCGGATCGTCGATGCGCGCCTGCAGGCGCTCGCGCTGCTCGTCCTTCGAAATGTGCAGCATGCATTTGATGATCGTCGTGCCGCTTTCCGCGAGCATCAGCTCGAAGTCGCGAATGTGCCGGTAGCGGCGCAGGCGCGCGTCCTTGTCTATCGAACCGAGCACCACGGGCACGAGCACGTCTTCGTAATGGCTGCGGTTGAAGATCGTCAGTTCGCCAGCGGCGGGCGCCTGCGAATGGACCCGCCACAGAAAGTCGTGCGCCAGCTCGGTGAGCGTCGGCGCCTTGAACGGCACGATGCGCAGGCCAAGCGGATCGACTTCATGAAACACCGCGCGGATCGTGCCGTCCTTGCCGCTCGTGTCCATGCCTTGCAGTACGAGCAGAACACGCTGCACGCGCTGCGCGTGCAGGCGTTCCTGCTGCGCATCCAGCGCCGCGCCGACCTCGGCAAGCCGTTCGCGGTCGGTATCTTTCGATCCCGTCGAAAACGGCTTCGAGGACGGATCGATGCTGGCGAGTGAAAACTTCGCCTTGTCGTTCCCGTCGAAAAAAGGCACGCGGTAATCGTCGAGATTGTTCTTCTTGGCCATCGTGGTTCCTCCTGTGCGGCGGGCCGTCACGTCGAATGAAAAAGCAAACGGGCCGTTGCGCGACTTTCGATGCGACAACAGCCCGTCATGGCTTCGCATGCGACGTGCCGCACGCGAAGGCTCGTACCGCTACGACACTCAGCCCAGCTTCTTCTTCAACAGCTCGTTCACCTGCTGCGGATTCGCCTTGCCCTTGGTCGCCTTCATCGCCTGGCCGATCAGCGCGTTGAACGCCTTTTCCTTGCCGGCGCGGAATTCTTCGACCGACTTCTGGTTCGCGGCGAGCACTTCGTCGATGATCGCTTCGAGCGCGCCCGTATCCGAAATCTGCTTGAGACCCTTGGCTTCGATGATGCGGTCGGCAGCGGTGTCATCCGTGGCTTTCTCTTCCCAGATCGCGAGGAAAATTTCCTTCGCGATCTTGTTCGAGATCGTGCCGTCGGCGATACGTTGCAGAACGAGCGCGAGTTGCGCGGCCAATACCGGGCTGTTCGCGATGTCGAGGTCTTCACGGTTGAGTTGCGACGACACTTCGCCCATCAGCCAGTTTGCCGCGACCTTCGCCTGCGCTGCGCCGACCTTCGCGACGACGGCTTCGTAGTACGCGGCCATCGCCTTGCTCGACGTGACGACGCCTGCATCGTACGGCGTGAGGCCATATTGCTCGACGAAACGCCGCTGCATCGCCGCCGGCAGTTCGGGCAGTTCGCCCTTCACGCGCTCGACCCACGACGACTCGATCACGAGCGGCATCAGATCGGGATCGGGGAAATAGCGGTAATCGTGCGCGTCTTCCTTGCTGCGCATCGAACGCGTTTCGCGCTTGTCGGGGTCGTACAGACGCGTTTCCTGCACCACCGTGCCGCCGTCTTCGATCAGTTCGATCTGACGGCGCACTTCGTACTGGATCGCTTCCTCGAGGAAGCGGAACGAGTTCAGGTTCTTGATCTCGGCGCGCGTGCCGAATTCCTTCTGGCCGACGGGGCGCACCGACACGTTCGCGTCGCAGCGGAACGAGCCTTCCTGCATGTTGCCGTCGCAAATGCCGAGCCACACGACGAGACCATGCAAAGCCTTCGCATACGCGACCGCTTCGGCGGCGCTGCGCATTTCAGGCTCGGTGACGATTTCGAGCAGCGGCGTGCCAGCGCGGTTCAGATCGATACCCGTCATGCCCGCGAAGTCTTCATGCAGCGACTTGCCCGCGTCTTCTTCGAGGTGGGCGCGCGTCAGGTTCACGGTCTTTTCGTACGCTTCTTTACCGGCCTTTTCGTTGGCGGGAACCTGAATCGTGATCTGGCCGCCTTGCACGACGGGGATTTCGTACTGGCTGATCTGATAGCCCTTCGGCAGATCAGGGTAGAAGTAGTTCTTGCGCGCGAAGATGCTGCGCGGCGCGATCGTCGCGTCGATGGCGAGACCGAACTGGATCGCGCGCTCGACGGCGCCCCGGTTCATCACGGGCAACACGCCCGGCAATGCCAGATCGACGGGGCACGCCTGCGTGTTCGGCGCGGCGCCGAACTGCGTGGCCGCGCCCGAGAAAATCTTCGAGACCGTCGACAGCTGCGCGTGGGTCTCGAGACCGATAACGACTTCCCATTGTGTTGCCATGCTTAAACTCCCGCCGGCGCCTTGCGATGCCAGTCCGTGACGCGCTGGAACGCGTCCGCTACCTGCAGCATGCGTGCTTCGTTGAAATAGTTGCCGATGATCTGCAAGCCGACCGGGCGCTGCGCATTCGCGCCCGCGCCGAAGCCGCACGGCACGCTCATGCCCGGCAAACCGGCGAGGCTCACCGACAGCGTGTAGATATCCGCGAGATACATCTGCACGGGATCGTCGCCCTTCGCGCCGATATCCCACGCAACCGACGGCGCCACCGGGCCCATGATCACGTCGCACTGCTTGAACGCTTCCTGGAAATCCTGCGCGATGATGCGGCGGATCTTCTGTGCCTGCAGGTAGTACGCGTCGTAATAGCCGTGCGACAGCACATACGTGCCGACCAGAATGCGGCGTTTTACCTCGGGGCCGAAGCCTTCGGCGCGCGACTTCTTGTACATGTCGAGCAGATCGCGATACTCGGCCGCGCGATGGCCGTAACGCACGCCGTCGAAACGCGACAGGTTCGACGACGCTTCCGCCGGCGCGATCACGTAGTACACGGGAATCGACAGTTCCGTCTTCGGCAGCGACACTTTGACGAGCGTGGCGCCGAGCGCTTCGTATTGCTTCAGCGCGGCATCGATGGACGCGCGCACGTCTTCGGCGAGGCCCGCGCCGAAGTATTCCTTCGGCAAGCCGATGCGCAGGCCCGCAAGCGGCTTGTCGGCCGCGTTGCCCGCGCCGGACCACGTCTGGCCGAGATAGCGCGTGTAGTTTTCGTGATCGTGCGTGAGGCTGGTGGAGTCGCGCTCGTCGAAGCCGCCCATAGCGTTCAGCAGCAACGCGCAGTCGGCAGCCGACTGCGCCAGCGGGCCGCCCTGATCGAGCGACGATGCAAACGCGATCATCCCGTAACGCGACACGCGGCCGTAGGTCGGCTTGATGCCCGTGATGCCCGAGAACGACGCCGGCTGGCGGATCGAGCCGCCCGTGTCGGTGCCTGTCGCGGCGGGCGCGAGGCGCGCGGCGACCGCCGCCGCCGAGCCGCCCGACGAGCCGCCCGGCACGGCCTTTCGGTCCCACGGGTTCTGCACCGGGCCGAAGTACGAGTTCTCGTTCGACGAGCCCATTGCGAACTCGTCCATATTGGTCTTGCCGACGCATACCATGCCCGCGCGCGCGATACGCTCGACCACCGTTGCATCGAACGGGCTCGTGTAGTTTTCGAGCATCTTCGAGCCGGCCGTGGAGCGCCAGTTGCGCGTGACGAACACGTCCTTGTGCGCGATGGGCAGGCCCGTCAGCGGACCGGCGTTGCCGGCGGCGATCTGCGCGTCGGCGGCTTGCGCCTGCGCGAGCGTCTGTTGCGCATCGACGTGAACGAAGGCGTTCAGCGCCTTGTGATCGTCAATGCGCTTCAGATACAACTGCGCCAGTTCGACCGCGGAGCATTGCTTCGCGTCGAGCGCGGCGCGCAGTTCGGTCAAGCTTTTCTCATGCATTGCGTTTTTCCTGGAAAGCGCGACGGCGCGATGCGCCGCCGTAAAGGCATCCGGCCGCCCGCCGGCAGGCCGGGCCGAACAAAGCGGGTTGTGTTGCGCGCAGACGTTGGCACGCGTGACACACAACCCTTTGCTTGATCATTGACGCGGCGCTTACTCGATGACCTTGGGCACCAGATACAGGCCGTCCTGCACAGCGGGCGCCGGACGCTGGTTGTCCTCGCGATTCACGTTTTCCGTCACGGCGTCGTCGCGCAGACGCAGCGCCACATCTTCGATCTGCTCGATGGGATGCGCGAGCGGCGCGATGCCCGTCGTATCGACCGCCTGCATCTGTTCGACGAGGCCGAAGAAATCGTTGAGCTGGGTCAGCGTGTGCTCGGCGTCGGCATCGGGCAATTCGAGCCGAGCGAGGTGGGCGATGCGTTTCACATCGGTCAGAGTCAGGGCCATGCAGTCACCGAAAAAGTGGCAGTCTGCCGCAACGATGAAAAAACGATGCTGCGACAGCGGGTTAGGTCATTGGAGCAGGCCCTCGAAATTGGGGCCAACGACGGCAAAAACTGCCATTCGTTTCCTTCAAATCAAGCAAAATTATAAGGTATCATTACGCGTTCGACCCAAACCCGGACCGTCTTACCAAGGGCTTTCTGACATTTTCGGATATGACTGAGCGACAGCTCGGCTACCTTGCTATAGCCTCCGGTACGTTCCCTCGCAGTTTCATGCTTCTTACGGCGCAATTGGCCGGACATGAGGCTGCTAATTTTTTTCCGCTGCCGCCCTACGCTTACGATGCGAGGCCCGGCCCCCAGCGAGACAGGATTTTGCATGTTCGGTTTTTTGCGCAGCTATTTCTCCAACGATCTGGCCATTGACCTCGGCACGGCCAACACGCTCATCTATATGCGTGGCAAAGGTATCGTTCTCGACGAGCCGTCCGTCGTTTCGATTCGCCAGGAAGGCGGCCCGAATGGCAAGAAGACCATTCAGGCAGTCGGCAAGGAAGCAAAGCAGATGCTCGGCAAGGTGCCGGGCAACATCGAGGCGATCCGCCCGATGAAGGACGGCGTGATCGCCGACTTCACCGTGACCGAACAGATGATCAAGCAGTTCATCAAGACGGCTCACGAATCGCGCATGTTCTCGCCGTCGCCGCGCATCATCATCTGCGTGCCGTGCGGTTCGACGCAGGTCGAGCGCCGCGCCATCAAGGAAGCGGCACACGGCGCGGGCGCGTCGCAGGTCTATCTGATCGAAGAGCCGATGGCAGCAGCAATCGGTGCCGGCCTGCCGGTTTCGGAAGCAACGGGCTCGATGGTCGTCGACATCGGCGGCGGCACGACGGAAGTCGGCGTGATCTCGCTGGGCGGCATCGTGTACAAGGGTTCGGTGCGGGTCGGCGGCGACAAGTTCGACGAAGCGATCGTCAATTACATCCGCCGCAACTACGGCATGCTGATCGGCGAACAGACGGCGGAAGCCATCAAGAAGGAAATCGGCTCCGCGTTCCCGGGCTCGGAAGTCAAGGAAATGGAAGTGAAGGGCCGTAACCTGTCGGAAGGCATTCCGCGCAGCTTCACTATTTCGAGCAACGAAATTCTCGAAGCATTGACCGACCCGCTGAACCAGATCGTGTCGTCGGTGAAGATCGCGCTGGAACAGACGCCGCCGGAACTCGGCGCCGACATCGCCGAGCGCGGCATGATGCTGACGGGCGGTGGCGCACTGCTGCGCGACCTCGACCGCCTGCTGGCGGAAGAAACGGGCCTGCCCGTGCTGGTCGCAGAAGATCCGCTGACTTGCGTCGTGCGTGGCTCGGGCATGGCGCTCGAACGCATGGACAAGCTCGGCAGCATCTTCTCGTACGAGTAAGGTTGCCAGTCTCCATGTCTGCAGCGCGCACTGAAAGGCTGGCTCCGCCAGCCTTTGTGCGCTTCGTGCATTGCGCGCGCGTCTAGCGCGCCGCCGTTTTACCCAACCGCTCACGCTCCCGGCGACCATGGAATACAGTCCGCCGCCCCTGTTCAAGCAAGGCCCCTCGGCACTCGCACGACTGATTTTCTTCGTGCTGGTCGCGCTCGCCCTGCTCATTTCCGACGCGCGCTTCCGCACCCTCGAGATCGTTCGCGGCGTGCTCGGCGCGGGCTTGTATCCGTTGCAGCGCGCGGCATTGGTGCCGCGCGACTTCTTCATGGGCGCCGCCGATCTCGCCGTGACCAGCGCGACGCTGCGCGGCGAGAACGAGAAGTTGCGCACGCGCAATCTGCAGTTGTCGCAGCAGGCCAATCAGGCGGCCCAGCTCGACGCGGAAAACGCGCATCTGCGTAATCTGCTGCAACTGTCGCAACGAATGACAACGCAGTCGATCCCCGCCGAAATCCAGTACGACACACGCGATCCGTTCACGCAAAAGGTCGTGATCGGGCGCGGTTCCCAACAAGGCATCAGAGACGGTTCGCCCGTCGTCAACGAAGACGGCGTGATCGGCCAGGTGACGCGCGTGTTCCCGATGCAATCCGAAGTGACGCTGCTCACTGACAAAGACCAGGCCGTCCCCGTGCAGATCGTCCGCACGGGTCTGCGCAGCGTGATCTACGGCACGCCGAAGGGCGACGCGCTCGACCTGCGTTTCGTGCCGATCAGTGCCGATGTGCTGGCCGGCGACGAACTCGTCACGAGTGGTCTCGACGGCATCTATCCGCCGGGGCTGCCTGTCGCCAAGGTGGTACGCGTCGACAAGCAGGCGGACACGGCGTTCGCGCGCGTGATCTGCCAGCCCGTCGCGCCGGTGCGCGGCGCGCGCGATCTGCTTGTCCTACACTACGAGAACAACGTGCCGCCGCGCCCCGCCGACGAACCCGATCCCGCCGCAGCCGCGAAAGAAGCGAAAAAGAAGAACGCGAAAACGCAGGACAAGGGCAAGCCAGGCGAAAAGGACGCGAAGTCTGCTCCGACGGCAGCCGCATCGGCGCCTGCGGCGGCTGCGGCAAAACCGGCCGCGCCGGCTGCCGCATCGTCGGCCAGGCCTGCCGGCAAGGTATCGACGGAGAAGAAGCCGGCCGCTGAAAAGAGCGCGAAGCCTCAAGCCGCTCAAGGGGCAAACCAGGGGGCCAAGCAATGAATCGCCCGCAGTACATCCTGCAGCCCGTCAATCCTTATTTCATCGCGTTCAGCCTCGCCGCCGCTTTCCTGCTGAACATGATGCCGTGGGGCCGTCTGGTCGGCGTGCCCGACTTCGTCGCGCTCGTGTTGCTGTTCTGGAACGTGCATCAGCCGCGCAAGGTCGGCATGGGCATCGCGTTCATGCTTGGCCTGTTGATGGATGTGCACAACGCCAGCCTGCTCGGCGAACACGCGCTCGCCTACACGCTGCTGTCCTACGGCGCGATCACGATCCACCGCCGTGTGCTGTGGATGTCGATCGGCGTGCAGGTTTTCGCAGTGATGCCGCTGCTCGTCGTCGCGCAACTCGTGCCGTTCGTGATCCGCCTGCTGACGGGCGCATCGTTTCCGGGCTGGGGTTATCTGATTGACGGGTTCGTCGAAGCGGCGCTCTGGCCCATCGCGAGCATTCTGCTTTTGATGCCGCAGCGCCGTCCGGCCGATCCGGACGATACGCGGCCCATCTGACCGCCCGCGCCGCCCGGCCGCTCATGAACACGCCATGCTGCCGCCCTCACGAGCGTTCGACGACACAAAGCGGCGGCGCAAAACCCGGCATCGCACCGGCGCCTTGCCGCCGAATTGATTCAAACCGCATAACCGGCAGTTCCTGCCCAACCGCATGACCGAATTCAAGGACACCCAGCAGCAGCTCACGAAATTCCGCCTGCGCGTCGCGGCGGCGGGGCTGTTCGTGTTCGTCTGCTTCGGGCTGATCGCGTTCCGCTTCCTGTTCCTGCAGGTCTGGCACTACAGCAAATACTCGCTGCAAGCCGACGAAAACCGCATCTCAGTGGCGCCGATCGTGCCGAACCGCGGCATCATCACCGACCGCAACGGCGTCGTGCTGGCCAAGAACTACTCGGCCTATACGCTCGAAATCACGCCGTCGAAGCTGAACGACACGCTCGACAACGTGATCGACAATCTCGCGACCGTCATCAGTATCGACGCACGTGACCGCCGGCGTTTCCGCAAGCTGCAGGAAGATTCGAAGAACTTCGAAAGCCTGCCGATCCGCACCCGCCTTACCGACGACGAAGTCGCGCGCTTCACCGCACAGCGTTTCCGCTTTCCGGGCGTCGAAGTGCGCGCGCGTCTGTTCCGCCAATATCCGCTCGGGCCGACGGCGGCACACGTGATCGGCTATATCGGGCGCATTTCGCAGCGCGACCAGGACAAGATCGACGACGCCAGCGACCAGAACGACAGCGATCCCGAGCACTACGACGCGCGCCTCGACGCGAACAACTACAAGGGCACCGACTACATCGGCAAGATCGGCGTCGAGCAGAGCTATGAGACGGAGCTGCACGGGCTGACGGGCTTCGAGGAAGTGGAAGTGACGGCGGGCGGCCGTCCGGTGCGCACGCTGTCGCGCACGCAGGCCACGCCGGGCAACAACCTCGTGCTGTCGCTCGATATCGGTTTGCAACAGGTTGCCGAGCAGGCGTTCGCGGGCCGCCGCGGCGCGCTGGTCGCGATCGAGCCATCGACGGGCGACGTGCTCGCGTTCGTGTCCGCACCGAGCTTCGATCCGAATTCGTTTGTCGACGGCATCGACCAGCAGACCTGGGACGAACTGAACAACTCGCCCGATCACCCGCTGCTGAACCGTCCGCTGCATGGCACGTATCCGCCCGGCTCGACGTACAAGCCGTTCATGGCGCTCGCCGCGCTAACGCTGCACAAGCGCACGCCGCAGTGGGGCTTCCAGGACCCGGGCTCGTACACGTTCGGCGGCCACACGTTCCGCAACGACGTGCCGCAGGGTCAGGGCTGGATCGACATGAACCGCGCGATCATGGTGTCGAACGACACGTACTTCTACATGCTCGCGCACGATCTCGGCGTCAACGCGATCGCCGGCTTTATGAAGCCGTGGGGCTTCGGCCAGATCACGGGCATCGATATCGCCGGTGAAGCGCGCGGCATCCTGCCTTCGACCGACTGGAAGCGCAAGGCGTATCGCAAGCCCGAGCAGCAACGCTGGTACGAAGGCGAGACGATCAGCCTCGGCATTGGCCAGGGCTACAACTCGTACACGATTCTTCAGCTCGCGCATGCAACGGCGACGCTCGCGAACAACGGCACGGTGATGAAGCCGCACCTTGTGAAGGAGATCGAGAATCCGATCACCCGGGCACTGCGCGCTACCGTACCGAAAGACGACGGACGCATCGACGTGAAGCAGTCCGATATCGACGTCGTGAAGCGTGGCATGGAAAACGTGACGATGAACCCGTCGGGCACTGCCTATCAGGTGTTCCGCAATGCCGCCTATGTGTCGGCGGGCAAGACGGGGACGGCGCAGGTGTTCTCGCTGCAAGGCGCGAAGTACCACGGCCACGCGCTCGCCGAACATCTGCGCGACCACGCGCTCTTCATTGCATTCGCCCCTGCCGACAACCCGAAAATCGCGATCGCGCTGATCGTCGAGAACGGTGGCTGGGGCGCGCAAGCGGCAGGCCCGATCGCGCGGCGCGTGCTCGACTATTACCTCGTCGACCGTCTGAAACCGGGCGTCGAACAGGCAGCCGTCGTGGCAGCGGCATCGGCGACAGAGGAAACCTCGGCGCCTGTGATCGGCAGCGCGCCGACAGCGCCGACCGGCGAGATCCAGCCTGTCGCCGTCGCGGCTGGCTTCAAGCCGCTGCCGATGCCAGCGGGCGCATCGACGCCGCATGCGGTGCCTGCATCGGATGCGTCTGGCGCCGTCGCGGCGTCGGGCGCGGCCTCGGCTTCGGCGCCTGTCGCGGCGTCAGCCGCAGTGCCGCGCGCCGCTTCCGCATCGAAGGCGGCCAAGGCGCCGCGCGTCGCGTCGGCCACAGTCGCGCCGTCGCCGGCTGCATCTGACGCGGCAGTCACCACGGCTGCGGCACCCGTCAAGGCGTCCGACGCCCGCAAGTCCCCACGCAAACCCCGTCCGGCCAGCGATTCGCGTCCGGTCGCTGCTGCGCCGTCGCGTAACGAGGAATCGCCGGCCGTGCCGCGCGGTCCCGTTTCCGGCGGCATCGACGAGTAAGGAGAAAGGCATGCAAATCGACAAGCGCGCCTGGCTCGAACGCTTCAAGAAGATGTTCGCGGGCTTCGATCGCCCGCTTGCACTGATCGTGTTTCTGCTGCTGTGCGTCGGCATCGTGACGCTGTACAGCGCGAGCCTCGACGTGCCCGGCCGCGTCGAAGACCAGCTGCGCAACATCATCCTGACGTTCGCACTGATGTGGGTGCTGGCCAACATCCCGCCGACCACGCTGATGCGCTTCGCCGTCCCGCTCTACACATTCGGAGTCGCGCTGCTGATTGCCGTGGCGCTATTCGGCCTCACACGCAAGGGCGCGAAACGCTGGATCAACGTCGGCGTGGTGATCCAGCCATCGGAGATTCTCAAGATCGCGACGCCGCTGATGCTCGCGTGGTACTACCAGCGTCGCGAAGGCAACATCCGCTGGTGGGACTACATCGTCGGCGTGCTGATTCTCGCGGTGCCCGTCGGGCTGATCGCGAAGCAGCCCGACCTCGGCACGGCCGTGCTCGTGTTCGCAGCGGGCTTCTTCGTCATCTATTTCGCGGGGCTGAGCTTCAAGCTGATCGTCCCTGTGCTGATCGCGGGGGTGATCGCCGTCGGCGCGATCGCAACGTTCCAGGACAAGATCTGTCAGCCCGAAGTGCAATGGCCGCTGATGCACGACTACCAGAAGCACCGCATCTGCACGCTGCTCGATCCGACATCCGACCCGTTGGGCAAAGGCTTCCACACCATTCAAGCCGTCATCGCGATCGGCTCGGGCGGCCCGCTCGGCAAGGGCTGGTTGAAGGGCACGCAGGCGCACCTCGAGTTCATTCCCGAGAAGCACACCGACTTCATCTTCGCGGTGTTCTCCGAGGAGTTCGGCCTGGCGGGCGGGATCGTGTTGCTGACGCTCTATATGGCGCTGATCGCGCGCGGCCTGTACATCGCGGCGAACGGCGCGACGCTATTCGGCCGATTACTGGCCGGCTCGCTGACGATGGCGTTCTTCACCTATGCGTTCGTGAACATCGGCATGGTGAGCGGCATTCTTCCCGTGGTCGGCGTGCCGTTGCCGTTCATGAGTTACGGCGGCACCGCGCTGACAACGCTCGGTTTCGCGATCGGACTCATCATGAGCGTTGCGCGACAGAAGCGTCTGATGCAAAGCTGACCTGACAGCACCAGCAACACGGACATGCAAAAAAACGGCGCCTGAATTTTCAGGCGCCGTTTTTCATTGTGGCTTCGCTTCGTGCGATTCGCGTAACTGTGTGCTGAGCTGCTGATACTTGAGCCGCGCCGCGGGGTCGCCCTGCGCGGCGGCCGCAGCGTAATAGGCTCGCGCGACGTTCAGGTTCTGCGTGACGCCATCGCCGCCGCGCTCGTAGAACGAACCCGTGACGTACTGCGCGGTCATGTCGCCGCCCTCGGCCGCTTTTTTGTACCAGAAGAACGCCTGCTGGTTGTCGCGCGCGGTGCCGCGCCCGTCGAGAAACTGATTCGCCAGCGCCAGTTCGGCCTGGATATGCCCTTGCTGCGCTGCCTTCAGAAACCATTGATGCGCTTCGGCAGGATCGCGCCCGACGAATTCGCCATCGTCGTACATCTTGCCGTACACGTATTGCGCGTGCGACATGTTCGCGTCAGCGGCTTTGCGCAGCCACTTCTTGCCTTCTTCGACATTCGCAGGACCGCCCTCGCCGTTCAGCAGCATCATTGCGTAGTTGAACTCGGCGAGGCGGCTGCCACGCTGCGCGGCCTTGCGAAACTCGGCGAGCGCGGACGTGAAATTGCCTGCGTTGTAATCGGCGACGGCCGTTTGCGTTTCCATATCCGAGGCGGGCGGCGTCTTGCCCTGCGCATGCGCCGCCGCGCTCGCCATCAGGGCGCTCAGCACGACGGCACGGCTTGCAGTGCGCACCGCGCGTAACGACAACAGCTTCATGACCGTGCCTCCTGCAGTGCCTGTCGCGTGGTGCGCAACAGCCACATGACGTCGGCGGCCAGCGCGATGAAGCGAAAGCCTTCCGACCGGTATTGCCGCGCGCTCGCGACGTCCATCGCGAAGATGCCCGTCGCAACACGCGCACGATGCGCGACGTCCAGAATATGCTTCATCGCGTCCTGGACTTCAGGGTGTTTCGAATCGCCGAGATGACCGAGGCTCGCCGCGAGATCCGCCGGTCCGACGAACAGGCAATCGACACCCTGCGTCGCCGCGATCTGCTCCAGATTTGCGAGCGCGTGTTGCGATTCGATCTGCACGATATTTGCGATCTGCGCATTCGCATTCTGCAGATAGTCGCGCCGCATGCCGTAAGCGGCAGCACGCACGGCGCCTGCGACGCCACGCAGACCGTCCGGCGCGTCGGCTGTGGCGTATTGCGTCAGGCGAACGGCGTGGGCGGCTTCGTCAGCCGTCTCGATGTTCGGAAACATCAGCGTGCGCGCGCCCGCATCGAGCACGCGCTTGACGAGCCACGGCTCGACGGCGGGCAGACGCACGACGGGCTCGGTCGGCAGATGCGCCGCAGCAATCGCGCGCAACTGTCCGGTCACGTCGACGCTGTCGTTGGGCGCATGCTCCATGTCGATCAGCAGCCAGTCGAAGCCGGCGTGCGCGAGCGCTTCCGCCGCGCTATCGCTGCCCAGCGACAGCCACAGGCCGAACAGCGGGTCCGGGTCCTTGAGACGCAGCTTGAGGGGATTCGTGAAGGTGCTCATCGCGCGCCTCCGTCGATGTGAGGCACAGCCGCAATCAGGCTCGAGCAAGAGACGACGCGGCCCGAAAGGCCGACGTCAACAACTAGATGATGGTGGCGGGCATCGAGCCCGCAGCGCAGCGCGGTGACCGGCATGTCTCGCTCCGTGTGGTTATCGAAACGATCATACCGTGACAATAACCCGTTTAGTCGCGAACGACGTCGGCCCAGCAATTCGGCGTCTCATACAGACGCACTTTGTGCAGACGCAGATTGACGCCGTAGTGCGCGTCGTAGACGTTCGCCAGAATGTCGAAGGCAACGGCCGCGAGGTTTTCGACGGTCGGAATGCGGTCGAGCACGATCGTCTTGTGGCCGGCCATCGATTCGAGAAAGCCGCGCACCTGCGTATCGCCTTCATAGACGAGAAACGCGTGATCCCACTTGTCGACGAGGTGCTCGTTCGCGAGCGCTTTCACGTCGGCGAAATCCATCACCATGCCGCGATCCGGCGCGCCTTCCGTTTCGACGAGGTCGCCTTGCAGCGTGATTTCGAGCACGTAGCGATGACCGTGCAGATTGCGGCACTGGCTGCGGTGATCGGGAATGCGGTGGCCCGCGTCGAATTCGAGTTTTCGTGTAATCGTCAGCACGGCAAATCAGGGAATGTTCAGGTACTTGTGAGTCTGCATCGACAGCCGCCATTGCGGATGACGCTTGCACCAGTCGATGGCGAGCTTCGTGTTGATATCGCGCGACGGACCGTCCATCGGCTGGACGAGGAAATAGTCGAAGTCGAGCTTCGCATAGTCGGCGAGACGCTGGTTTTCTTGCGGCACGACCACTTTCAGTTCGTTGCCTTTAGTCTGCACGAGCGGCGCATCGGCCTTCGGGCTCACGCAGATCCAGTCGATCGTGTCGAGCACGGGCAACGAACCGTTCGTTTCGATCGCGATTTCAAAGCCTTGTGCGTGCAATGCATCGACGAGCGGCTGGTCGATCTGCAACATCGGCTCGCCGCCCGTGCACACGACAAAGCGCTGGCCTTCGCCTTCGGGCCACAACGAAGCAATTTTCGCCGCGAGTTCTTCGGGCGTGCGGAATTTGCCGCCGTTCTCGCCGTCGGTGCCGACGAAGTCGGTATCGCAGAACTGGCAAACCGCGTCGGCGCGATCTTCTTCGCGGCCCGACCACAGGTTGCATCCGGCGAACCGGCAAAACACGGCCGGACGTCCGGCGTTCGCGCCCTCGCCCTGCAACGTATAGAAGATTTCCTTGACCGCGTACGTCATGCTGCTTTCTGCCCGATGCTCCGTGAAGCTCTGTTGATGTGCGCTTGTGCCGCGTGCTGTTGCTTGCCTGTGCCGTTCAAGCGGGTTCCGTGACCTGTTCGCCGTTCAGATACGCCTCGTAACCGCGCTTGCGCAAACGGCACGCAGGGCACTCGCCACAACCGAAGCCCCATGCATGCAGTTCCGCCCGCTCGCCGAGATAACACGTGTGCGTCTCGACGCGAATCAGCTCGACCAGTTCCTCGCCGCCCAGCTCATGCGCGAGGCGCCACGTGTCTGCCTTGTCGATCCACATCAGCGGCGTCTCCAGCACGAAGCGGCTGTCCATGCCGAGGTTCAGCGCGACTTGCAGCGCTTTCATCGTGTCGTCGCGGCAATCCGGGTAGCCGGAAAAATCCGTCTCGCACATGCCGCCGACCAGCACACGCAGTCCGCGCCGATACGCAATGGCCGCCGCGATCGTCATGAACATCAGATTGCGGCCGGGCACGAATGTATTCGGCAGACCGTTCGATGCTGCGTGGATCTCGATCTCGCGCGTCATCGCGGTATCGCTGATCGAGCCGAGCACTGACAGATCGATCATGTGATCGTCGCCGAGCCGCCCGCCCCACTCGGGGAACGTGCGCGCCACGGCGCTGCGAAATCCTTCGCGGCATTCGAGTTCGACGCGATGCCGCTGGCCATAGTCGAAACCCAGGGTTTCGACCGTTTCATATCGATCCAGCGCCCAGGCGAGACACGTGGCCGAATCCTGGCCACCGGAAAACAGCACGAGCGCGCTACTCTTGGCGTCTTTGCGGGTCACCGTGAAACTCCGTGTAGGTTGATTGCGTGCGCCAGCGGCCGCGCGCGGCGACTTGCGGCCGGCCTCGCGACCTGTTCGAGACCCTTCGGCGCTGGCCGGCGCGGACGTTGGCTCAAGCAGTATAGGCGGCGGCTTTCGCGCGCCAATCTGCTATGGCTTATACCGTTGATCGTCCGCCAGAGCGTTTCACGCTACACGATGCCTTGGACCTGAAACGAAAAAGGACTTGCGAAGAACATGCGGCAAGTCCTTGATACAGCGGGATTTTATCATGCGCAGCCGAGGCCTGCTCGCGGCCGCTGCGCCGCTCATCCCACGCCGCGAACGACATCTCGCCCGCAAATAGGAAAAGCCCCAGGAATCTTGCGATTTCCTGGGGCTGAATCCTGGTGGCCTGGGGCGGAATCGAACCACCGACACGCGGATTTTCAATCCGCTGCTCTACCAACTGAGCTACCGGGCCAACGAAGAAGCGAGAGTATAGCAAGCACTTTTGCCTTTCTCAAGCCCCTCCCGAAAAAAACTTGAAGCGCGCTTATTCGCCCTTGTTCTTGCCGAGATCGACGCCGAGTTGCTTGAGCTTGCGATACAAATGCGTCCGCTCCAGCCCCGTCTTTTCGGCGACGCGCGTCATGCTGCCGTTCTCGCGCGCGAGGTGATACTCGAAGTACGCGCGCTCGAATGCATCGCGGGCATCGCGCAGCGGAATGTCGAATGAAATCGATGCCGTCTGCGCGGACAGCACGCCGCCGCTCAGGCTGTCCGCCGACATGATGGGCAGCGCAGCCGCCGATGCCACCGCCGACGCATTCGTCGCCATCGCCGGCTTCGCTGCCATGCCGCCTGCCGCAGGCGCCGCGCTGCCGCGCGCGAGTCCCTGCTCGACGGCCTTCAGCAGCTTCTGCAGCGCGATCGGCTTTTCAAGAAAGTTGAGCGCGCCGATCTTGGTTGCTTCGACCGCCGTATCGATGGTCGCGTGACCCGACATCATGATGACGGGCATCGTGAGTAGCGCTTGCGCGGCCCACTCCTTGAGCAACGTCACGCCATCGGTATCGGGCATCCAGATGTCGAGCAGCACCAGATCGGGTGCCAGGCGTTGCCGGTAGTCGCGCGCCTCCTGCGCGTTCTCCGCGACCTCCACGACATGCCCTTCGTCGCTCAGGATCTCCGAGAGCAATTCCCGGATGCCCATTTCATCATCTACCACCAGGATGGTTGCCATTTAAGCTGCCCTTGTCTGCACTGTTGCTTTTGTCTTTCCCTGCGATGCACCGCCACTGCCGTGCACCGCCTGCGGCCCGCTTCCGGGCGCCGCAGCCTTGTTGTCTGCGAGTTGTAGGAAGAGGATCGAAATTTGCGCGCCTTCGATCACATCGCCCGCTTTCAGGCGATTGCGAATGTCGATTCGTGCGCCGTGTTCATCGACGATCTTCTTGACCATGGCAAGTCCAAGACCTGTTCCTTTGGCCTTGGTCGTCACGTAAGGTTCGAACGCACGCGTGAGGATGCGCGCGGGGAAGCCCGGACCGTTGTCCGACACGGTCAATCGCACCGCGACGCTCACTTTGCCCTCTGCGTCGGGATCGCCATATTCTACTGTCCTCGTCTCGAGCAACACACGCGGTTGCCCGATATCGGCGACAGCGTCCTGCGCGTTCTGCAGCAGGTTATGGATCACCTGACGCAATTGCGTCGCGTCACCGCGTATAACGGGCAAGTCCGCCAATTCGACGACAATCGGGCTCTTGCCTTCTTCGATTCCGTACAACGTCAGCACTTCGCTGACCAGTTCGTTCAGTTGCAGATTCGAAAGCACGGCAGGCGGCGTGCGCGCATAGTCGCGGAAATCGTCGACCATCTGCTTCATCGCGGCGACCTGATTCACGATTGTAGTGGCACCGCGTTTCAATACGTCTGCATCCGATGGCGAGAGCTTGTCAGTAAGCTTCATCTGCAAGCGTTCTGCCGAAAGTTGGATCGGCGTCAGCGGATTCTTGATCTCGTGCGCAAGACGCCGCGCGACTTCGCCCCATGCGATCGAACGTTGCGCGGAGATCACGTCGGAAATATCGTCGAACACGACGACGTACCCGGACGTCTCTTCATCGTCGCTCTCGTTGCCCGCCGCCGACACGAGCCGCGCGCCGCGCACCAGCAGCGTCAGCGGATCGGTTTCGCCCGGAATCTGCAGCGCCATCTGCTGCTGCCAGTGCCCTGTGTCACCTTGATCGCCGCCGCCAGCCGCTTCGAGATCCGCGAACGCCTTGCGCACCATCGCGCCGAATTCGCTCAGCACGCTGATGCGATCCAGCGACGAACCGAACAGCGACGCGAACGGCTGACGGAAGATACGCTCCGCGCCGCGATTGGCCGTCGTCAGGCGGAACTGGCGGTCGAACACGAACACCCCCGCTGTCAGATTCGCAAGAATGCTTTCGAGGTACGCCTTCGAATGTTCGAGCGCAACGCGGTTCGCCTCGACGGCCGCGCGCGCCTCCGACAACTGCCGCGTCATCGCGTTGAACGACTGCGTGAGGAAGCCGAGTTCGTCGCGCGACTTGATTTCGCGCTTCGGCGTGTAGTCGCCTTCCGTCACTTCCTTCGTGCCTTGCGCGAGCAGGAACAATGGCCGCGCGAGCTGATTGCCGAGCGCGAGCGCAAGCATCATCGCGATGAAGGTCGCGAGAAACAGCGCGAGCGTGAGCGTGCCGATGTACATCTTGCGCAAGCCCGTGCGCCCGAGCGCTTTCTCCTGATACTCGCGATACGCGCGCTGCACGGCATCCGCGTTGCGCGCCAATGATTGCGACACGGGTTGCGTAAGTTGCAGGAAGCGCTCGGTTGGCTGCAACTGGGTGGCGTTGGCGTCCGGGATGCGCTGCACGATGCGCAGACGCAAGGCGCCCTTGGCGCCGCGTGCTTTCGGATCGCCATCCACTTCGCCTTCGATCGATGCAAAGCCGCGGCCACGCGCCTGCTCGATCATGATCGGTGTGGGCAGATCGCTGGGCACCAGCGACGCGTAATTGCCGGTCGCCTGCGCGACCACATGCATTTCCGGCGTCGGGCCCGACATACTGCGCGACGGCTCGACGATCGTCGCATCCTGCACGCCGAACTGATCGCGCAAACGCAGCAGCGTGAGCGTCGTGCCGGCGGAGTCCGCGCTCGCGAGCTGCTCGGCCATCAGGCGGCCTTTGGTTTGAAGATCGGACAGCGACGCGTCGAGCATGCCGCGCCCGAGATTCAGCCCGGAGGTCAACGCCGTTTCGACATTCACGTCGAACCACGACTCGATACTGCGCGACACGAACTGATACGACACGATGTAGATGATGCCGCCCGGCACCACGCCGACGAGCGCGAAGAAGAACGCGAGCTTCGCCAGCAGTCTCGTGCCGAACTTGCCCTTGCGTAATCGCGTGACGATGATGACGACGAGCACCGCGACGATCAACATGAAGATCAGCGCGACGGCGACGTTGGCCGCATAGAGCCAGCCGTAGTAGCGATCGAAGAACTCGGTATTCGCGCTCGCCGCTGCGAGCAGCACGAGCAGCAGGACAGCCGTGACAGCCACCGTCGATACCAGCAGCCGCAGGACGAGGCTGCCGACACTGGTGGCGCGGCGCACTTTATTTAGCACGTTCGGTCACCGTGAAGGTAAAGCGCTTCCAGTCGGAAGCAAGATTCCAGTCGCGGTTGTTGACCGCGTCGATCTGGAACGGCTTGGGCATCAATGCGATATCGAGCTGCATGCGCACCGATGCAGTGTACGTTTCTCCCGCATGGACCTGATTGCGATCGATCACATGCCACGACGTGACATGCTTGATGACGGCCAGCGCCTCGTTCAGCGAAGCGAAGCCGAGCTGCAAACCGCCCGTCGACACGCGGTACTCGCGCGTAAGCGGCTGGAAAGAAAGCCGGATGCTTTGCGAAACGCTCACCGGCTGTTCGTCGAACCAGTACCAGCGGGGCCGGCTCAGTTCGAAGTCCGTCGTGAAGTAAACCGGTATGCCTTTGTTGACGGCGTCTTCGAGATTGCTGTTCAGCTCGAACTCGAAACGCGCATCGAGGCTCCAGCCGCTGCCGTCGGATTGCAGGGACGCGCGCTGCACGGCGATCGTTTCGGCTCGCGCCGGCCCGGCTGCCGTCAGGCAAAGGGCCAGCGCAATCCAGAGCGCGGCCACGAGCCGTAGCGGAAGAAAGCGTTTGATGATCACCGTTTCTGAAAGCGCGCGTAGAAGAATCCGTCGTGGTCTAAGCTCGAACCAGTGCTTTGTCCGGCGCGGGAACCAGCCGATACGTCGGCGGGCGCGCGGGCGACTGCAGGGAGCAGTTGCCCCGGCGCGTCCAATCGTACCGCATCCACGTGCCGGTTTCCAAACCACTGAGCCTGCAACTCGCCTTCTTCGGGAAAGATCGAGCAGGTAACGTACAGCAACTCGCCACCCGTTTTGACGAGCGGCCACAGCGCTTCGAGAATGCGGCGCTGTTCTTCGACGAGCGCGGGAATGTCCGACGCGCGGCGCAGCCAGCGAATATCCGGATGCCGGCGCACGATGCCCGAAGCCGAGCAGGGCACGTCGGCGAGAATGCGATCGAAGGGCCGATCGGCGGCGTCGTGCCATTGCGCAGGATTGCCTGCATCGCCGACCCGCACATGCGCGTGCAGACCCAAACGCTGCAGGTTTTCGCCGATGCGTCGCGCGCGCGTCGCATCGCTTTCGAGCGCGATCAGATCGAGGTCGGCGAGTTCGAGCAGATGTCCCGTCTTGCCGCCGGGCGCCGCGCAGGCATCCAGCACGCGCATGCCGTCGCGCACGCCGAGCCACTGCGCGGCGAGTTGCGCGCCTGCGTCCTGCACCGAGACGACGCCTTCGCTGAAACCGGGAATGCGGTCGACGGGCATCGGCGTGTCGAGACGCACGGCATGGTCGCCCGCCTGCGTCGCGGCAATCTGATGCTCGCGCAACGTTTGCAGGTAGGCTTCGACCGTGGAGCGGCGCGCGTTCACACGCAGCGTCAGCGGACCCTGGCTGTTGCCCGCGGCGAGCATCTCCTGCCATGTATCGGGCCATGCGGTGCGTACGGCGTCGATCCACCAGACAGGGTAATTCCAGCGAGCGACGGGATCGTTTTGCGCATCGGCTAGCAATGCTTCGCGCTCGCGCAAGAAGTTGCGCAGCACGGCGTTGACCAGACCCTTCGCAAACGCGACCTCGCGCCGCGCGCCAATCGCGTCCACGGCCTGATCGACGACCGTGAACGGCGCATAGGCTGCGTTGCTCTCTTCATCGGCCAGCAATGCGAGCGCGCACGCGAGCACATGCGCGATATGCGGGGGCGGTGCCTTGCGCACGAGTTTCGCGACCAGCCACTCGGCCGTGCCGAGCCGGCGCATCGTCCGGTACGCGATGTCCTGCACGGCCCCACGCGATGCCGTCGCGACGCTCTCTGGCAACGACACGAAGATCGCCTGCAACGCGGCCGGCAAGGCCGCGCCCTGGCGAACCGCGCCCACGGCTTGCGCCGCGCAGTCGAGCGCGAAGCCGAGGGATTCGGGCGCGAGATGCAGCGCCGGCGGACGGGAGTCGCGCGAACGCTGCGGCGCTGCAGACTTGAAAGGCTTTCGGGTCATGAAGAAGCGGAAAACGGGCGCGCACGGAAAGTGTCGCGCAAACGCCACATTGTAGCGTGACGCGCGTCGCGGCCCGGTGGCACAAGACCGTGCGATGCGAATCTGAAAGGAAAAAGGGGCGAGTCGAACTCGCCCCTTTGCGATGCTGCCGCGAAAGTCCGGCCGCTACCGGCCGGCGCGCTTAGTCGAAGCGTCCCGTACGCGCCATTTCCATCAGACGCGCAATGCGCTCCTCGGTGGCCGGGTGCGTCGAGAACAGGTTCGCGATGCCGCCGCCGGACAACGGATTCATGATCATCATCTGCGCGGTGGCCGGGTGCGCCTCGGCCGTCGGAAACGGGATGCCGTTCGCATAGCGGTGGATCTTGTCCAACGCCGACGCAAGTGCTTGCGGATCGCCCGAAATCTGCGCGCCGCCGCGGTCCGCTTCGAACTCACGCGCACGGGAAATCGCCATCTGGATCAGCGCGCCCGCGATAGGCGCAAGCAACGCGACGGCGATACTCGCGATGGGATTCGACGGGCGGCCATTCTCGTCGCGCCCGCCGAAGAACATCGCGAAATTGGCGAGCGCCGAGATCGCGCCAGCCATCGTGGCCGAAATGGTCGAGATGAGAATGTCGCGGTGCTTCACATGCGCCAGTTCGTGCGCCATTACGCCGCGCATTTCACGCTCGGACAGCACCCGCAGAATGCCCGTCGTCGCAGCGACGGCTGCGTGTTCCGGATTGCGGCCCGTCGCGAAGGCATTCGGCTGGTCTTCATCGATCAGGTAGACGCGCGGCATCGGCAGGCCGGCGCGCGTCGAGAGTTCGCGCACCATCCGGTAGAACTGCGGCGCACTCGTTTCGTCGACTTCCTGCGCGTTGTACATACGCAGAACCATCTTGTCCGAAAACCAGTACGAGAAGAAATTCATCCCGAGCGCGATCAGCAACGCGAGCATCATGCCGCGCTGGCCGCCGATCATGCCGCCGATCACGATGAAGAGTGCCGTGATCGCGGCCATCAGCATCGCGGTTTTCACCCAGTTGAACATTTCAAAGACTCCTTGCCCGCCACGCGGTTCTATATCCGTGCCGCCTTTTCGCGGCGAATGATTGTAAGCAATCTGTTAGATAGGGGCGAGCGTGAAAAATTCAATCACCGCGTTGCCGTGGCAAGCCTGATTCCAAGCCCGACGAACGCACTGCCCACCGTGCGGTCCAGCCATTTCTTGACGCCGGGCTTGCCGGAGAAGCGGCGCGTGACGCTGCCCGCAACCCACGCAACAAAGCTGTTCCACGCCATGCTCATGACGACGAACACGACGCCGAGCGCGAGAAACGAAAGGATCTTGTGGTTGCTGTCGGCGCTCACGAATTGTGGAAAGAACGACACGAAGAACAGCACAACCTTCGGATTCAGCACATTGGTCCAGAAACCTTGCATGAAAAGTTGGCGCAACGACTTCGGCGCGCCGGGCGCGCCCCTCATTCTGGTCGAGCCCGTGGCCTGGCTGGCTTCGGGCTTGACCAGGATGAGACGCACGCCCAGATACACGAGATAAATCGCGCCGACGAACTTGATCACCGTGAAGGCCGTGGCCGATGCTGCCAGCAGCGCGGTCAGCCCGAACGCGCACGCTAGCGAGTGCACGCAGCACCCGGCCGAAATGCCGAGCGCCGACATCAGCCCCGCGCCGCGCCCCTGCGCAACGCTTCGGCCGACGATGTAAGCCGTGTCGGGACCGGGCGTGACGTTGAGCAGAAAGACAGCAACGACGAAAAACTCGAAATGGGTGATGCCGAACATGAAATCCTCTTCAGGCGGAGTTGCACCGAAGATTCTAACGCGCCGCGCGAACGCGGCGCGCCCTGGCCGAACGGCAGATAGTGCGACGAGGCGAACGCCGTTATTGTGATTGTGCGAGGTCGAACCGCTGGCCCGTGGCCAGCGTCGAGCCGGCCAGGAAATCGCGTACCGGCAGGCGTTTGCCGCCCGGTTTCTGCAGTTGCGTGATGCGCAACGCGCCGTCGCCGCATGCCACGACAACGCCGTCGGGCGATACACCGACAACCGTGCCGGGTTCGGCCCGGCTCGGGGCGTCGATCGCCTCGGCGGACCAGATTTTGATCACCGTGCCGTCGAGCGTCGCCGCGCCGCCGGGGAACGGGTCGAACGCGCGAACCTGGCGCGCCAGTTCGGCCGCCGGGCGTCGCCAGTCGAGCGCCGCTTCCTGCTTGCCGATCTTCTCCGCGTAGGTTGCACCGTCGGCAGGCTGAGGCGTCGCGGCGAGCTTGCCGCTGCGCTCCAGTTCGATCAGCGCGTCGACGATCAGCTTTGCGCCCGCTTCGGCGAGGCGGTCGTGCAACGTAGCCGTCGTGTCGGTGTCGTGGATCGGCGTGCGAACCTCGGAAATCATCGCGCCCGTGTCGAGGCCCGCGTCCATCTGCATCAGCGTGATGCCCGTTTCGGTGTCGCCCGCTTCGATTGCGCGGTGAATCGGTGCCGCGCCGCGCCAGCGCGGCAGCAATGAAGCGTGAATGTTGATGCACCCATGCGGCGCAATGTCGAGCACTTCCTGCGGCAGCAGCAGGCCGTAGGCGGCCACCACCATCACGTCGTGCGGCGTGGCGCGTAGCTGGTCGATAGCGGCCGTGGCTTCGGCCGGGAATTTGCCGTTACGGCGCAGCGAAGGCGGCTGCGCGACCTCGATGCCGTGCTCCTGCGCGTAACGCTTGACCGGGCTTGCCTGCAATTTCATGCCGCGGCCTGCCGGACGGTCCGGCTGGGTCAGGACGAGCGGCACGGGAAAACCGGCCTCGTGGATCGCGGCGAGCGCCGCGGCGGCGAATTCCGGCGTGCCGGCGAAGATGACGCGCAACGAATGACTCATGTGCTGATGGCGGAAGCGGTCGGAAAGCGCGTCACATCGCGTGCGCGAGCTTTTTCATCTTGCTCTTGATGCGCGTTTGCTTGAGCGGCGACAGATACTCGACGAACACCTTGCCCATCAGGTGATCCATTTCGTGCTGGATGCAGACGGCGAGCAGCCCTTCGCAATCCAGCTCGAAGCTTTCGCCCTTCTCGTTCAGCGCACGCACGCGCACTTTCTCGGCCCGTTCGACGTTGTCGTAGATACCCGGCACCGAGAGACAACCCTCTTCGTGAATCTCTCGCTCGTCGCTCGACCAGATGATCTCCGGGTTGATGAACGCGCGCAGTTCGTCGTGCGCATCGGATACGTCGATCACGATCACGCGTTCGTGCACGTCCACCTGCGTCGCGGCGAGCCCTACGCCGGGCGCGGCGTACATCGTCTCGGCCATGTCGGCGACGAGCTTGCGGATACGGTCATCGACCTTGTCGACCGGCTTCGCGATCTTGTGCAGACGCTTGTCCGGGTAGTTGAGGATGTTGAGTAAAGCCATGGTCCTGAAATTGATTGGGCGCCGACGCAGTTGTACAAGTCGCGCGATTGGCCATTCGGCCAGGTTGTTCGCCAGGCGCGACACGCACAGGATAGATAGTGGCCGAACCGTGTTGATTCAACGCCAGTTCGATGTTCGAGCGCATGTCCGCAGGCTCGCGCGGGCGCGGCACAGCAGTGGTTTCGGAATATTTCGGATGATGAAAATTTTAGCATGGCGACTGAAAGGCTGGTTGCCGTGCGCGAGGACACAGCCATGCAGACGCTTCCCCTGACTGACCAGGAACTCGCCGCCTGGTTGCGGCTTTCGACGGCGCCGGGTCTGAACCCGGCCGCCCTGCGCCGCTTGCTCGCCGCCTTCGGGCTACCCGAAGCCGTGCTGTCCCAGACGTTCGCGGCGCTCGCCGAAGTCACCAATGAAGCCACCGCCCGGGCCGCGCTCGCGCCGCCGCCAGCGGATTTTCCCGCGCAGCTCGACGCGGTGCGGGCGTGGCGCGAGCCGCCCGGCAATGTGCTCGTCACGCTCGACGATCCCGCCTATCCGCCCCTGTTGCTGACAATGCCCGATCCACCGCCGCTGCTATATGTAAAGGGCCGGGTCGAACTGCTGCACGCGCGCAGCATCGCGGTAGTCGGCAGCCGCAGCGCGACGCCGCAAGGTATCGAAGACGCGACCCGTTTCGCTCGCGCCTTTTCGGACGCCGGGGTGACCGTGGTCTCGGGGCTTGCGTCCGGCGTCGATGGCGCGGCGCATCGCGGCGCGCTTCAAGGGCGCGGCAGCACGGTTGCCGTCATCGGCACGGGCGCGGATCTCGTCTATCCCGGCTCGCATCACGCTCTCGCGCACCAGATTGCCGGACACGGCGCGCTCGTGTCGGAATGGCCGCTTGGCACACCCGCCCGGTCCGCCAATTTCCCGCAGCGTAACCGGCTGATCGCGGGGCTCGTCGGCGGCGTACTGGTCGTCGAGGCGGCGATGCGCTCCGGCTCGCTGATTACGGCACGGTTCGCGAACGAGATGGGGCGCGACGTGTTCGCGATTCCGGGTTCCATCCATGCGCCGCTCGCGCTCGGCTGCCATCGGATGATCAAACAGGGCGCGAAACTCGTCGAAACGCCGGAAGATGTGCTGGAAGAACTCGGCTTTGCCACTCCGCCGCCGCCCGCACCCACGCAGGCACCCCGGCTGCGGGCAGTCCCGAAGCCGTCTCAGGCCGGGGACGGCACCCCGCCAGAAAGCGGCACGCCGGTGCCGCCGGAGGCCCGCCGCCTGCTCGATGCGCTCGGCCACGCGCCCGCCACGCTTGAAATCCTGGCCGAACGCACCGACATGGACGACACCTTGCTGCAAAGCACGCTGCTGCGGCTCGAACTGGCGGGAGAACTCTGTGCGCTACCCGGCGGCCGGTACGTCCGCGCGGCGCGCAACGGGTGACGCCTCGTGCTACATTCGCGCCAAATAACCCATGCAATACCGAAGGAAACCGCCATGCCCGCGCTGAACCTGGACACCGACGCGAAACGGATCGCCGAGCTCGTGACTGACAGCGAGACGCTTTTCGTTGCATGTTTGTGTGCGGAATGGTGCGGAACCTGTCGCGAGTACCGAACCGCGTTCGACACGCTTGCGGACAGGCATCCTGACATCTGCTTCGCATGGATCGATATCGAGACTCACGCCGACCGTTTCGACGACCTTGACGTTGAGAATTTCCCCACAATTCTTATAGAAGACGGCGTGACTACCCGTTTTTTCGGAACGGTCTTGCCTCAGGCGTCGATTGTCGAGCGGATGCTGGTCGATCTGACCGCGCTGCCCGGCGTCAAGGGCGCGCCGAAAATGCGCCCCGCTCTGCTCGAAGCCTGAGCCGGCCGTGAAACGCCGGGATTGTCCCGGCCCCGTTTTGCAGACTTGTCACGGGCGCGGAACGGCACCTGCAAGGAATCGTTGCGCAAAACGGGAAAAGCGGCACGGGACGGACGCGAAACCGCCGTCAGGAGCGGCCGTCACACGCTTGCCCAATTGATCTGGGCGCAATTAAGTTCACCCGCTTTTTTGGGCCCACCGGTTGCCGTTGCGGCGGCGTGTGCTATAAAGCGGTCGTTAATGGGTGCCAAACCCGGGTTGGAAAACCCGAGGTCCCAACCCGAATCCACCAATTTATTTTCAGTCATGTCCAAAGCACTGATCATCGCCGAAAAGCCATCCGTCGCGAACGACATCGCGCGGGCTTTGGGCGGTTTTACCAAGCATGACGAGTACTTCGAAAGCGACGATTTCGTCCTTTCGTCGGCGGTCGGCCATCTCGTCGAGATCGCTGCGCCGGAAGAATATGAAGTCAAACGGGGCAAATGGAGTTTCGCCAACCTCCCCGTTATTCCGCCGCATTTCGATCTGCATCCAATCGCGAAAAGCGAGTCGCGGCTGAAAGTCCTGAACAGGCTGATCAAGCGCAAAGACGTCGATCGCCTGATCAACGCATGTGACGCGGGGCGCGAGGGCGAGCTTATTTTTCGCCTGATCGCGCAGCACGCAAAAGCGAAGCAGCCGGTACAGCGCCTGTGGCTGCAGTCGATGACGCCCGCCGCGATCCGCGACGGCTTCGCGCAACTGCGCAGCGACCACGACATGCAACCGCTCGCGGATGCCGCACGCTGCCGCTCGGAAGCGGACTGGCTGGTCGGCATCAACGGCACACGTGCGATGACCGCGTTCAACAGCAAGGGCGGCGGCTTCTTCCTGACCACCGTCGGCCGCGTTCAGACGCCGACGCTGTCGATCGTCGTCGAGCGCGAAGAGAAGATTCGCCGCTTCGTGCCGCGCGACTATTGGGAAGTGAAGGCGGAATTCGTCTGTGCGGCGGGCTTCTACGAAGGCCGCTGGTTCGACCCGAAGTTCAAGAAAGACGAGTTCGATCCGGAGAAGCGCGATTCGCGCCTCTGGAGCCTGCCGGCTGCCGAAACGATCGTCGCCGCCTGTCGCGGCCAGACGGGCATCGTGACGGAAGAATCGAAGCCGTCGACGCAACTGTCGCCCGCGCTCTTCGACCTCACCAGTCTGCAGCGCGAAGCCAACGGACGTTTCGGCTTTTCGGCCAAGAACACGCTCGGGCTCGCCCAGGCGCTGTACGAAAAGCACAAGGTGCTGACCTATCCCCGTACCGACGCGCGCGCGTTGCCGGAAGACTACCAGGAGACGGTCAAGCACACGCTGGAAATGCTCAAGGAGAGCAACAACTATCTTCCTTACGCGAAGCAGGTGCTCGACAAGGGCTGGGTGAAGCCGAACAAGCGCATCTTCGACAATTCGAAGATCAGTGATCACTTCGCTATCATCCCGACGCTGCAAGCGCCCAAGGCGCTCTCCGAACCCGAGCAGAAGCTGTACGACCTCGTCGTCAAGCGCTTCCTCGCGGTGTTCTTCCCGGCTGCCGAGTTCCGCGTGACCACGCGTATCACGGAAGTCGTCGGCCATCATTTCAAGACCGAAGGCAAGGTGCTCGTCGAGCCGGGCTGGCTGCAGATCTATGGCCGCGAGACGGCCGGCGAGGACGCGAATCTCGTCCCCGTTCAGAAGGGCGAGAAGGTCAAGACGGACAAGATCGCCGCGCAGCAACTCGTGACGAAACCGCCCGCACGCTACAACGAAGCAACGCTGCTGTCGGCGATGGAAGGCGCGGGCAAACTCGTCGAAGACGACGAACTGCGCGAGGCCATGGCGGCAAAGGGTCTCGGCACGCCGGCTACGCGCGCGGCCATCATCGAAGGTCTGCTAGGCGAAAAGTATCTGGTCCGCGAAGGGCGCGAACTGATTCCGACCGCGAAGGCTTTCCAGTTGATGACGCTGCTGCGCGGCCTCGACGTGAAGGAACTGACCGCGCCGGAACTGACGGGCGAATGGGAATACAAGCTGTCGCAAATGGAGCGCGGCAAGCTGCCGCGCGACGCGTTCATGCAGGAAATCGCCCGCATGACGCAGACCATCGTGAAGCGCGCGAAGGAGTACGACTCCGATACGATTCCCGGCGACTACGCGACGCTGCAAACGCCTTGCCCCAATTGCGGCGGCCAGGTGAAGGAAAACTACCGGCGCTTCGCCTGCACGAAGTGCGAGTTCTCGATCTCCAAGATTCCGGGCGGCCGGCAGTTCGAGATCGAGGAAGTCGAAGAGCTCTTGCAGAAGAAGCAAATCGGTCCGCTTTCCGGTTTTCGCAGCAAGATGGGCCGTCCGTTTTCGGCGATCCTCAAGCTCTCGTTCGACGACGAAACGAAGAACTACAAGCTCGAGTTCGACTTCGGCCAGGATCAGGGCGGCGAAGACGGCGAGGCGCCGGACTTCTCCGAGCAAACGCCCGTCGGCGTGTGCCCGAAGTGCGGCGGCAAGGTGTTCGAGCACGGCATGAGCTATGTCTGCGAGAACTCGGTTGCGAATCCCAAGACCTGCGACTTCCGTTCTGGCAAGGTGATCCTGCAGCAGGAAATCGCGCGCGAGCAGATGGCGAAACTGCTGGAGGATGGCCGAACCGACCTGCTGACGAACTTCAAGTCGTCGCGCACGGGCCGCAACTTCAAGGCATTCCTGGTGAAGCAGAGCGACGGCAAGATCGGCTTCGAGTTCGAAAAGAAGGAACCGAAGGAAGGCGCAGCGAAGAAGACGGCCGCGAAGTCCGCAGCCAAGGCGGCGCCCGAGTCCGAGAACGACGAGGCGGCGAACGAGGCACCGGCAAAGAAGGTCGCAGCGAAGACGGCTGCAGCCAAGAAAGCGCCTGCAAAGAAGGCCGCCACCAAGACGACGGCGGCGAAGACCGCAGCTCGCAAGACGGGTTCGTAAAGCTGCCTGCGCGCGTAGCTACAGACGCACGCAAGCAAGCGCATAGCAAAAAGCGCAGTCACCTAACGGTGACTGCGCTTTTTTATCGTCTATCCGGAACGCCGCCGCGTCGCCTCAATGCGTCGGCGAAACGATGCCGCGTGAACGGTTCAGCGTGCGCGTGGCCGGCTTGGCCGGAGGAATCTCGCCGTCCAGCAGGCTCGACAGCGGCTCGGCGCCGTCGAACGCCTCGGGTGGCATCGACATGGCCGTCGATTCGAGCATCGACGGCGCGCGCTCCACGCCGTCCTTCACCCATTGTTCGCCAAGCTTGCTGTTCGGCGTCTGGTTGAAATGCTCGACGAGGTGGTCGATGAACGTGCGGACCTTTGCGGGCAAATGCCGCCGGCTCGGATATGCGATGTTGATCTCGACCTGCGGCAGACGGTAGTCGCTCAGGAGCCGCACCAGCTTGCCGCGCGTCGTGTCGCGTCCGATCAGATAGCTCGGCAGGATGGCGATGCCCATGCCGAGCAACGCGAACTGACGCAGCATTTCCGTATTGTTGGCGACGATCACGTTCGTCGGCCGCACACGCACTTCACCGTCCGGGCCGGTAAACACCCGCTCGTCGCCCCAGTATTCGGACGGCAGCGACAGGCAAGGATGCTCCAGAAGCTGTTCAGGCCGCGTCGGCGTGCCGTGCTTCTCCAGATACGCCGGAGTCGCGCAGACGGTCATGCAGCCCGTCGTGAGCCGCCGCGTGACGATACTTGCGCTGCGCATATGCCGCGCGATCACGACGCCGACATCGAAGCCTTCTTCGACGAGATCGACCTGCCGGTCCACCAGCGTCACATCGGGAATCACCTTCGGATAGCGCTCAGCGTACGTCTGAAGCACGGGCGCAAGGTTATGCAAACCGAACACGACTGGCGCGACGATGCGTAGCGTGCCGACAGGCTCGTGATTCCGCGCGACGACCATTTGCTCGACGTCTTCGAGCTCGTCGAGAATCTGCCGGGCGCGTTCCAGATAAACCTGACCGGATTCGGTCAGCGAGAGACTACGTGTGGTGCGATTCAGCAGTCGGGTACCGAGGCGACCTTCCAGATCAGCAACGTGACGGGTGGCGACTGCGTTTGAAATATCCATCGCGCTAGCCGCGCGGGCGAAACTTCCGAGATCCGCCACTTTGACGAAAACTCGCATCGACTGCAAATGATCCATGGACAACTCCTGCCGTATTACCGCTCCCCCGCGAACAGGAAGCACATTTGGGATTTTCCTACGACTAGGGAAATCCTGCAGAAGTTGCCTAAGAAAGCAGAAATTTTATGAAAATTTGAGTCAATATCTTAAGGGACGG
This sequence comes from Paraburkholderia caribensis, assembly GCF_002902945.1. NCBI lineage: Bacteria > Pseudomonadati > Pseudomonadota > Betaproteobacteria > Burkholderiales > Burkholderiaceae > Paraburkholderia > Paraburkholderia caribensis. The sequence goes on along the minus strand of NZ_CP026101.1, from coordinate 27,307 downwards.
AATAGCACAGGGTCTATTGTTCCCATTGTCGAAACAGTTTGCTGCATCGCGTCGGAATCGCACCGGTAGCTCGAACAGCGAAAGCGACGCGTCGGTAGCAGAATGGGGGTCGAAAGGTGGCGCCAAAATGGCCGAAATGACGAAAAAGCCGCCCGGGGGCGGCTTTGTCGTGGGTTAGTGAATGCTCACGACATCACGCGGCCAGCTTCTTCTCCAGCGCATTCCGCGTATCTTGCAGTGCCACAGGCAAGCCGTGCTTCAGCGTGTCGAACAATTCGCTATGCAATGCGAGTTCCTTGCGCCACGCGGCATCATCGACGGAAATGACCTGTTCGAACTGCTGCCGGGTGAAGTCGAGCCCGCTCCAGTCGATGTCTTCGTAGCGCGGCGAGACGCCAAATGCATGCTCCTCGCCCTCCGCCTTGCCTTCGATCCGGCCGATCATCCAGCGCAGCACGCGCATGTTTTCACCGAAACCCGGCCACACGAACTTGCCGTCGTCGCCCTTGCGGAACCAGTTGACGCAGAAAATCTTCGGCGTGCGCGCGCTCATCTGCTCCAGTTTTGCGCCCGTCTCGAGCCAGTGGCCGAAGTAGTCGCTCATGTTGTAGCCGCAGAACGGCAGCATCGCGAATGGATCGCGCCGCACGACGCCTTGCTGGCCGGCTGCGGCTGCCGTCGTTTCCGAGCCCATCGTCGCGGCCATGTAGACGCCTTCGACCCAGTCGCGCGCTTGCGTCACGAGCGGCACGGTCGTCGAGCGGCGACCGCCGAAGACGAACGCGTCGATCGGCACGCCAGCCGGATTCTCCCAATCGGCGTCGATCGACGGGCATTGCGAGGCGGGCGCCGTGAAGCGCGCGTTCGGGTGCGCGGCCTTGCGCCCCGTTTCCTTCGCGATTGCGGGCGTCCAGTCCTTGCCCTGCCAGTCGATCAGATGCGCGGGCGGCTCGTCCGTCATGCCTTCCCACCAGACGTCGCCGTCGTCGGTCAACGCGACGTTCGTGAAGATCACGTTTTCCTTCAGCGTCGCCATTGCATTGAAGTTGGTCTTTTCGCTCGTGCCGGGGGCCACGCCGAAATAGCCCGCCTCCGGGTTGATCGCGTAGAGCCGGCCGTCCTTGCCGGGCTTGATCCACGCGATGTCGTCGCCGATCGTGGTGATCTTCCAGCCGTCCATGCCCTGCGGCGGGATCAGCATCGCGAAATTGGTCTTGCCGCACGCCGACGGGAACGCCGCCGCGACGTGGTGCTTCTTGCCTTCAGGCGACGTCACGCCGAGCACCAGCATGTGTTCGGCGAGCCAGCCTTCGTCGCGGCCCATCGTCGACGCGATGCGCAGCGCGAAACACTTCTTGCCGAGCAGCGCGTTGCCCCCGTAGCCCGAGCCGTAGCTCCAGATTTCACGCGATTCGGGGAAATGAACGATGTACTTCGTCTCGTTGCAAGGCCACGCGACGTCTTTCTGGCCCGCCGCGAGCGGCGCGCCGACGGAATGCACGCACGGTACGAATTCGCCGTCCTCGCCGAGCACGTCGTACACCTTGCGGCCCATGCGCGTCATGATCCGCATGTTCGTGACGACGTATGGGCTATCGCTCAACTCGACGCCGATATGCGCGATCGGCGAACCGAGCGGGCCCATCGAGAACGGCACGACGTACATTGTGCGGCCGCGCATTGCGCCGTCGAACAGGCCGTCGAGCGTCGCGCGCATCTCGGCGGGCGCGATCCAGTTGTTGGTGGGGCCTGCATCGTCGCGATGCTGGGAACAGATGAACGTGCGATCCTCGACACGCGCGACATCGGAAGGATCGGACCACGCGAGATAGGAATTGGGCCGTTTGGCCGGGTTGAGTTTCTTGAGGGTGCCCGCCGCGACCATCTGCGCGCTCAGACGGTCATATTCCTCCTGCGACCCATCGCACCAGACGATCCGCTCCGGTTTTGCCAGGGCGGCCACACGCTGCACCCACTCGATCAGTTTTTGATGTTTGACCCAGGCAGGCGCTTCGAGGGTCGAATGGCCTGCAAATGCGGGATGATTCATCGAGCTGTCTCCGTTTTGGTAGAAAAAGAAAAACGGTGCTAGCCCAGCGACGCTGCAAGCGAGAGGCGATAATCGGCGCGAAGTGTTCGAAGACGCGCGATCCAGCAGTCGTAAGGGCCTTCCAGCCTGTCGCCGGCACGTTGAAACCGTCTGTAAAGCGGCTTGCGTGGACATGCAACAAACTGTTAAAAACGAGGGAACTTGCCTAGCCGTCGTGGCTCCGTCATAGCGGCTCCTTGTACGGTAAGGCATTCACAATAAGCATCATGTGGTCCAGGTCACATGATGGGACACCCGAACAAGCTCTCCGTTCCGCACCCGCATGGTGCGTCGCAAAACCATATACGCCATGAAGATTGCCATCCTTGACGATTATCAAGACGCCGTCCGCAAGCTCGACTGTTTCCAAATGCTCGCCGACCACGAGGTCAAGGTTTTCAACAACACCGTTCGCGGTCTGGGCCAACTCGCCAGCCGTCTGTCGGAAGTCGACGCGCTGGTCCTGATTCGCGAACGCACCCGCATCAGCTCGCAACTGCTCGACAAGCTTCCGCATCTGCGCATGATCAGCCAGACAGGCCGAGCAGGAAACCATATCGACATCGCCGCCTGTACGGAGCGCGGCATTGCCGTGCTCGAAGGCGTTGGCTCGCCGATCGCGCCCGCCGAGCTGACGTGGGCCCTAATCATGGCCGCGCAGCGCCGCATTCCGCAATACGTGGCAAACCTTAAGCAAGGCGCCTGGCAGCAGTCCGGCCTGAAGACTTCGGCGCTGCCGCCGAACTTCGGTCTCGGCCAGGTGCTGCGTGGACAAACGCTCGGCATCTGGGGCTACGGCAAGATCGGCCGGCTGGTGGCGGGTTATGGCAAGGCGTTCGGGATGAACGTGTTGATCTGGGGCCGCGAGCACACCCGCGAAGCGGCGCTCGCCGACGGCTATCAGGTCGCAGAAAGCCGCGAGGCGCTGTTCGAGCAGAGCGACGTGCTGTCGCTGCATTTGCGCATGCACGACGACACGCGCGGTATCGTCAAACAGGACGATCTGATGCGCATGAAGCCGACCGCGCTGTTCGTCAACACGAGCCGCGCCGAGCTGCTCGAAGAGAACGCGTTGATCGGCGCGCTGTCGCACAACCGGCCGGGCATGGTGGCGATCGACGTCTACGAAAGCGAGCCGATCCTGCAAGGCTACAGCCTGCTGCGCATGGAAAACGTGATCTGCTCGCCGCATATCGGCTACGTCGAGAAGGAAAGCTACGAGCTTTATTTCAGCGCGGCGTTCAAGAACATTCTCGCGTTCGATCAGGGCGATACGTCGAGCGTCGCGAATCCGGAAGCGCTGCAAGGCGGACGCCGCCGGTAAGTGAGAGTGCGCGGCCCTGCGCGGGCCGCAGCGCCGTTAAGTACGCGTTTCAGTCGTGCGCGGCGGCGTCGAGTAGTTCAGGCACGCGTTGTAGAAACTGCTCGCCGTCCACACGGCCGAGGTTGTAAGCGTGCTGCATCTGCGACGGGCTCGTGTAGTCCCAGCTCGAAATCGGTACTTTGCGCGACGGCTGCACGTACAGCCGCTGTTGCGTGCCGTGCGGCACCACGAACATCTGCGGACGCGGATAGATACGCGTCACCATCACCAGCACATTGCCGGGCGCCGGATCGAGCGCGCCGACGGGCACATTGTCGACCATCCCGCCATCCAGCACGGGACGCCCGTTGCGCCGCAGGACAGGCGTGAACGGCGGTGTACACGATGACTGGAGGATCAGGTCGGCGAGTTCTTCGACGCTCGCGCAATCCTGCGCGCGGACGAATTCCGGATGAAAGCCTAACGACTGGCCGAGCGTCGGATGCAGCGTCTTGCGGATGTATTTTTCGATGTTGTAGGCAATCAGCCCGGCCGCGACGGCGCTGCGCGCGCCCAGCCAGCGCGGCACGTGCGACACGCCGATGCGGATTTCCGGCGCCTTCGCCAGTTGCGCAAACTTTTCGCCGTAGATATCGAGCAGCGCCTGCCGGTAGATCCGGTAGTGTGGAAACACCGATTCGCCGCGCAGCAGATTGCCCCAGTACGCGTTCTTCGTGTTGTTGCGCAGGGCGGTCTCGTAATAGCGCATCACCCAATCGGCGTCGCGCGTGTACAGCATGCAGGCCGTGGCCGCGCCCGCGGAAATGCCCGTGATCACGCGCGGCTTGATAGCCAGTTCCGGCTGGATTACATCCCAGAATCCTGCTTGCCACCAACAGCGATTGCCGCCGCCTGCGAATACGACCTGATCGAACATCCGTTGCTTCCTTCGATTGCTACGGCGCCGTTCGCGCCGTCGACGAACGCGCGCTTAGTTGAGCAGCGCGTAAGTGGTGGTGGCGTGAACGGCCATCTTGCCGTCGTCGTCGGTCAGTTCGACTTCGCCGAACACCAGATTGCGGCCCATGCGCAGCACGCGCGCGGTGATCACCACGTCGCCTTTGCGAACGGCCCGCATGAAGCTGATATTCAGCGACACGGTGGTCATTGGTTTGAACCCGCCGAGCGCCGCTGAGATGGCGACGACCATCGCCGTATCGGCGGCTGCCATGAAGACCTGACCGCAGATCACGCCGCCGCTGTGGCGAAGCTCGCCGGAAAAGGGCAAGCGCAGCGTCGCGCTTTCATCGTCGACTTTGACGGGCGTGAGCGACAACGCGCGTACCCATGGCGCGAGCACACGATCCAGCAGTTCACGGACTTCGGTTTCGTCCATCATGATTTCCCGTTGAGGCCGCGCGGAAGGCCGCGAGGCAAGGTGTCGCGACATGATACCGGGACGAACGCCCGTGCGCTTCGATGGTGCTTTCGGTGGATTCTGGCGGTTCGGTTCTGTCTGGGGAGACTGGTGCCGAATCTTTTTTTAAGAAAATGGCGAGATGCACTTGCCAAGCAAGAAAAACTCCTGCATAATTTCGCTTCTGTTGGGGGCGTTAGCTCAGTTGGTAGAGCAGCGGACTCTTAATCCGTAGGTCGAGTGTTCGAGTCACTCACGCCCCACCAAAGAATTCGAAGGCCGGTCAAGCGAAAGCTGACCGGCCTTTTTGTTTTCCCCAGCGCCGCCGCGCGCCCAACGTCTTCAATTCCCAGGCACGGCCGCATCCGAAGCCGCCTTGGCCATCTTGTTCGCGCGTTCCGCTTTGGCGAGCGCCTGCTTCTTCAAATAGTCGACCGTGCCTTGAAACGCCGGGTTGACATCGGGATACGAAGCGTCCGTGACGAAGTTCAAGCCATTCTGTTGCGCCTCGATCAACTCCTGATACACCTCTGCGCGGGTCTTGCCTTGCGCGAAGACATTCGTCGAACCGAGTGCAGCGACGGAGACGGCCAGCAATGCGAGCATCTTCATTTCCAACTCCTTTGAAAACGTGCGGTACGCACAATGACGAACCACGCGACGCCGCAATCTATTCCCGCCTGCAAGCCAAAAAAATAAATATGGATGTCTAATCATTGAACGAAAACAAAAACGGCCGCATCCAGAGATGCGGCCGTCCACGCCCGAGCACAAAAAAGCATTAACCCGGCGTCGCGCCTGTCAACTGCGCATACACATCGTGCGCAATCTGCAGCATCACCTTGCGATCGATACCGCCCGACACCGCATAGCCAAAATCACCGTCAACCCAGTAAAACACATTCACCGGCCCTTCCTGATAGAGCTTGAACGCCGTCGTATTCGCATTCACCTTGCGATGAGAAATACAAAGCGTCACGCGCTCGCCGTTCGCGTTGTGATACATGAACTGCGCAACAGGCCCGTCGTCACCGGGCAAGATGCGGCCGCCCGCGAGCTCGAATCCACTTTTCGTAAGCATCGGCGGATGCACATCGGTGCCGAGCTTGTTCGCGAGGTACTGCACGAAGTCCTGCTCGTGGTCCTGGCCGATCTGCTCGGGACGATTGACGCTAGGCATGTACACGACGTGCGCCAACGCCGCCTTCCGCGCGAACACTTCAGAAGCATCCGCACTGACGGGCCGCGTGTTCGACATTCCCGATGACGTCACAGCCGACGGCGCAGCCACATCCTTGCCGATGTTCGTACCGACGCCAATGCCGATGCCCAGCACCAGCGCCGCCGCCATACCCGCAAACTGCGGCCAGTTCGCCGCGCTGAGCCAGCGACGCTTCTGCGGCATACGCAAACGCGCAGGCACGGGCTCGTTCAGCACGCGGTCATAGCGCTCATGGAACATATTGTTCAGCGAAAAGTAATCGCTGACGCGCGCCGCCAGCGCGGGATTCAGTTCGATCGCGCGCTCCACCTCTTCTCGGCGCTCGTCGGACAGCGTGCCGTCCACGTACGCATGAATGTCTTCTTCGCTGATGGGAGTCTGTTGATCGCTCATCGCACCACCTTCAGTTTCGCGCCGGGCTGTGCGCCCGCCATCAATGCGCGCAAGCGCTCGCGTCCACGCGAGAGCCGCGACATCACCGTACCGACGGGGATGTCGAGCGCAATCGCAACTTCGGCGTAACTCATTTCCTCTAACCCGACCAGCAAGACGACTTCGCGCTGATCAGCAGGCAACCGCTGCAACGCGAAATCGAGATCGCGCACTTCGAGCGAGCGCGCCTGCTCGCCCGACACCGCAAATTCGCTTTCGACAATGCTCTCGTCATCCACCGAAACGTGAACGGCGCGCGCCGACGACTTGCGCACCTGATTGACGAACACGTTGTGCATGATCGTGAACAGCCATGCACGCAGATCGGTTCCCGCCTCGAACATCTTCGTTCGCGTGAGCGCGCGTTCGAGCGTGTCCTGCACGAGATCGTCCGCGAGATCGCGATTGCTGATCAGCGCGCGCGCATAGCGGCGCAATCGCGGCACGTGGTCCATCAACTCGTTACGGATGTCCATTTACTCTACCCATCGAATATCGCGTGGCGCGCATTTCGCCGCGCGCGTCGCCTCTTGAAGCAGAGAACACAACCTGCTGCATTTTATTCCGCTTGTTTCGCGGAAACCGCAAAATCACGTGCGAATCGACAAGCCGTGCATTGGCTAACGGATCGTCAGCGCGTCAGCGGCGCGCATCAGACCGTGAGTCTTGGCCTTTCCGGCAAGCACATAGCGCCGGCCCTTCACCGTCCACGACAATAACCGCACCTCGCCGATGCGCTGCGCCGCCCAGTGCGGCTGGTCCGTTGCGAATGGTGCCGGAGCCGACAGCAGCACGACAGCTTCGCCATCGGCATTGCGGTAATCCAGTACGTCGATGCTCGCCAACGCGTTCGGATGACGCGTTTTCGTCGCAACCAGCTTTAGCCCTAAAGGCGCCAGATCGACCGAGTGCGGATCGTAAAGTGCAGCCTCGGGTGCAGCACCGGCTCGCTGCCCGGAATCGCGCATCAACGCCATGACAGCCGCGGCGTCGAGCATTTCCGGCGACACGCGCGCCGCAAAAAACCAGCCGGTCGCGGACAAAACCATCAGCACGATGCCCAGCAACGCGACGCCGATGCGCCGCACGAAGAACCTGCGCATCGCTGACGGGATTTCGATGGTCCGCTTACGTTCGCCATCATGTGCCTGAAAACCTTGCGGAAGCGCGCCTTCAAACGCGCTGCGCATCTGCATGTTCAACTGCCGATAGAACGCGATCCGGTCGGCCTCCCCGGGGCGCGCGCCCAGATACTTCCTTACGCGCGCGGCCCGATCCGGCGGCAGATTGCCGTCGGCAAATGCCTGCATGTCCGCTTCGGTAAGCGGCGTATCGGAAGGTGGATGGGGGCGGGACATGATCGTCGGTCGTGCAAATATCGGGCTCTTGCTGCGCTAACAGGAGCTTTGCAGGCTTTATTCCATCCGCTATCGACGATTCATTCATCAGACGTTACGCAAAGAGAAACGCGCCGCATGACGTGAGCCATGCGGCGCGTTGCGCGATGCAGCAAGGTGCTTACTTGGCCGAAACGTCGATATTGCCGAAGTATTTTTCCGCGAGCGTCTTGACCGTGCCATCCGCCTGCACTTTGGAGATGGCCGCATTCAACTGATTGCGCAGCGCCGTGTCACCCTTGCGAATGCCGAACGCCACGCCGCTGCCGAGAATCTTGTCGTCGCGCACCGCCTGACCGACGAACGCGAAGTCCTTGCCGTCAGGACGCGACAGGAAGCCCGCCTGACCCGCCGGCGCGAGCACCAGCGTCGCGTCGAGCCGGCCAGCGACGAGATCCGCGTACACCTGGTTCTGGTCCTGATACGGCACGACGGTGACGCCAGCGTTTTCCCAATGCGCCTTCGCATACGTTTCCTGGATCGACGCCTGCAACACGCCGACGCGCTTGCCTTTCAGGGACTCGGGCGTCGGTTGCAGCCCGCTATCCTTGCGCGCGATCAGTTGCGTCGGCACGCGGTAGATCACGTTGGTGAAGTCGATTGCCTGACGGCGCTTTTCCGTTGCGTTCATCGCCGAGTTGATCGCGTCGAACTTGCGGCCCTGCAACGCGGGGATCAAGCCGTCGAACGACGTTTCGACCCAGCTGCATTTGAGGTTCGCCGTCTTGCAGACCGCATTGCCGATATCGATATCGAAGCCCTGCAGCTCGCCATTCGAGCCCTTCGATTCGAACGGCGGATATTGGGCCTCGAGGCCGTAGCGCAGCGACGTCGCATCGGCGGCCATCGCCGATGCCGTCGCCACCGATGCGAACGCGCACGCCAGCATCAGCAGATTCTTCACAAGCTTCATATCGATCTCCTTCCCCTTATGTTCAATGCGGTTCAACGCACGTTCGACGGCGTGGCGATGCGCCGATGCGTGAGCACCGGCAAGCGGTTGCGCGCTTCGTCGAGCGCGCTTTGTGTCAGCGTCGCGAGTGCGATGCCGGGTTCGTCGTCATGCCGCGCGAGCACTTCGCCCCACGGCCCGACGATCATACTGTGGCCAAAAGTCCGCCAGCCATTCGAATGCGTGCCGCACTGGCCGGACGCGAGCACGAACGCCTGGTTCTCGACGGCTCGCGCGCGCAGCAGCAGTTCCCAATGCGCGAGACCTGTGGTGTACGTGAAAGCGGCGGGCACGGCGATCACATCGGCAGCGGGTTCCGCGCGATACAGCTCGGGAAAGCGCAAGTCGTAGCACACCGACAGACGCAACGTGCCGAACGGACCTTGCGCCGTGCCGATGCTGTCGCCGCCCACCATCGTGTCGCCTTCCGCGTGCTGCTCGGCGCCCTGGTTGAAGCTGAACAGATGGATCTTGTCGTAGCGCGCCGAGCATCGTCCCGATGGATCGAACACGAGCGACGTGTTGTACGCATGCGTGCCGGCCTGCGAGCCATGCGACGGCCGGATCGGCACCGTGCCGCCGATCAGCCACGCACCCGTCTCGCGCGCGAGTTCGGAAAGCGCCTGTTGGATCGGACCATCGCCGAATGCTTCGGCAAGGGCCACACGCTGCATTTCGTCATCGCCGATCCAGCAAAAGTATTCGGGCAAGCAGATGAGCGTGGCGCCATCGCGCGCGGCCTGATGCGCCCAGCGACGCGCTTCACCGAGATTCTGCTCGACGTCCGCGCTGCTGCTCATCTGCACCACGGCTGCCTTGATCGATTCCTGCATCATCGCGTGTCCCTCAGATTGAACGCAAACGGCGCGCGCCTTCGATCAGCGTCTCGTCGTCCTTCGAAAAGCTCAGCCGGATCAGGCCTGAATCCGTGCCGTCCGTATAGAACGCGGACAGCGGAATGGTCGCGACCTTCGCATCGCGGATCAGGCGCAGCACGAAGTCGCTGTCGCTTTCATCCGAGAAGCCGCGAAAACGCGCAAGCATGAAGAAGCTGCCCTCGCTCGGCAACAGTTCGAAGCGCGACTCGCTCAGCTCGCGCGCCAGCAGGTCGCGCTTGTGCTGATAGAACGCAGACAGGCCCAGATAGCTTTGGGGATTCGACAGCGCTTCGACGAACGCGTACTGCATGGGCGTGTCGGCGGAAAACACCATGAATTGATGGACCTTGCGGATCTCGTCCATCAGCGCAGCGGGCGCGAGGCAATAACCGACGCGCCAGCCCGTCACGTGATACGACTTGCCGAACGACGACACGATCACGCTGCGTTCCGCCAGCTCGCGGTGACACGCCATGCTGTGATGCTTCGCGTCGTCGAACACGACATGCTCATACACTTCGTCGGACAGAATCACGATATCCGTGTTGCGCGTGACGGCCTTCAGGCGCTCGATATCGGCGTCGCTGAAAATCGTCGCGGTCGGATTGTGCGGCGTGTTGACGATGATCATCCGCGTCTTCGGCGTGATCGCCGCGGACACTTCATCCCAGTTCACGCGGAAGTCGGTGGAAGACAGCTTGATCGGGATAGGCTTCGCGCCTTGCAGACGCACGATGGGCGCATAGCTGTCGAACGACGGCTCGAAGTAGATCACCTCGTCGCCGGGATGCACGAGCGCGCTGATCGTCGAATACAGGCCTTCGCTGGCACTGGCGATCACGGTCACTTCCGTCGACGGATCGTAGTGCACGCCGTACAGCGTTTCGACCTTCGCGGCCAGCGCTGCGCGCAAGGCGCCGATGCCCGCCATTGGCGCGTACTGGTTGTGACCGGCGCGCATGGCTTTGGTCACACCATCGACGAGCGCTTCGTCGGGCGAAAAATTCGGCGCGCCCTGTGACAGGTTCAGCGCATTGTGTTCGGCGGCCAGTTGACCGATCACCGTGAAAATCGTCGTGCCGACGTCCGGCAACTTCGAGCGGGCTTGCAAAGCGCTCTGCATGAGATTCCTCCTTCTCGCTGCAAATCGGCGGGCCACGCATCACGCGTCGGTCCCGTTCAGTTTGAACGATTAGGCAACAACGGGCGCACGAGAACAATCGAAACTTTGTCATGCGCCGTATGCGTTTCGCTCATGCGCGCCGTGACGGTAGACGAGGCGGACGATTGACACAAGCGTGCGCGCCCTTCTGCCGCAATGCGATATGCAGATGGCGGCGGGGCATTCCCGCCGCCATGAAAAGGAGTGATGCCTTCGCCTTCCGCTTAATCATCTGACGTTTGCCTTGCAAAACACAAAAGGCGAAAACAGGGTTCACTCGTCCATCAAACGCACTTTCACCTTCTTGCCCTTGACCTTGCCCGCGTTGAGTTTGCGCAGCGCGTCACGAGCGATGCCGCGCTCGACGGCGACATAAGTCGAAAACTCCGTCACGTTGATCTTGCCGATCTGCGTACCGTTGAAACCGGCGTCGCCCGTCAGCGCGCCCAGCACATCGCCGGGACGGATCTTTTCCTTGCGGCCGCCGAGAATCTGCAGCGTCTCCATCGGCGGCAGCAGCGGCTCGTTGCTCGCCGCCTTCAGCTCGGCCAGTGGATGCCATTCGACATCACGCCCTTGCGCCTCTTCGATGCCGCCCACGCGTCCCATCTCGTTCATGCTCGCGAGACTCAGCGCCCAGCCCTCCTGATCCGCGCGACCCGTCCGGCCGATGCGGTGCACGTGCACTTCCGGATCAGGGGTCACGTCGACGTTGATCACAGCTTCGAGCTGCGCAATGTCGAGCCCGCGCGCGGCGACGTCGGTTGCGACGAGCACCGAGCAGCTGCGGTTCGCGAACTGGATCAGTACCTGGTCACGCTCACGCTGATCGAGCTCGCCATGCAGTGCAAGCGCATGAAAACCTTGTGCGCGCAAGACGTCGAGCAGATCGCGACACTGGTTCTTCGTGTTGCAGAACGCGATCGTGCTCACGGGGCGGTAGTGATTCAGCAACTGGCCGACGGCATGCAGACGCTCGTCTTCCGTGACTTCGTAGAAGCGCTGGCGGATCTTGCTGTCGTCGTGCCGTTCTTCGAGCTTGACGTCCTTCGGGTTGCGCAGGAACTGCTGGCTCAGTTTCGCGATCCCCTCGGGATACGTCGCCGAGAACAGCAGCGTCTGCCGCTCTTTCGGACATTGACGCGCGACCTTCGCGATATCGTCGAAGAAGCCCATGTCGAGCATGCGGTCCGCTTCGTCGAGCACGAGCGTGTTGAGCGCGTCGAGCGACAGGCTGCCGCGCTCCAGATGGTCCATGATCCGCCCCGGCGTGCCGACGACGATATGCGCGCCATGCTCGAGACTCGCCGTCTGCGGACGCATGGGCGTGCCGCCGCACAGCGTCAACACCTTGATATTTTCTTCGGCGCGCGCGAGGCGCCGGATTTCCTGTGTCACCTGATCGGCGAGTTCGCGCGTCGGGCACAGCACCATCGCTTGCACCGCGTAGCTGCGCGCGTCGAGCCGCGCCAGCAATGCGAGCGAAAACGCCGCGGTCTTGCCGCTGCCCGTTTTCGCCTGCGCGATCAGATCCTGACCGGCCAGCGCGATCGGCAAACTCGCTGCCTGAATGGGCGTCATTTCGACGTAGCCGAGTTGCGTGAGATTCGCGAGTGCCGCTTCGGAAAGGGGCAGTTCGCTGAAGGGACGAGACTTTGTTGTCATGTCGATGTCGATGTTGGCTTAGTTGTACGGGCGACCTTCGATCTGCTCGTAGACGATCGTGCCGTCATCGGCATCGAATCGTTCGACATAGTTGCGCGCGCCGCACATCGGGCAGCGAAACAGCAAACCTTGCCCTTCGTTCTTGATGACGACGTCGGACAGTTCCCACTGCGCGCCGCAGCTTTGGTTGATGCAAGTAAACACGGTGATCTCCAGCTTGGGTCCTCCGCGCGACGTCTTCGTACGCGCAGAGGCCTTTTGATAATAGGTTTACCTGTATGTATACGTAGTAACAGTTAACAAGCGAACTGCTTTTCTGTGGATAACACAGGTTTACCGAAACGAATCAGCGTTTTGCCGGACGCATAACCGCATGTGCTCGGTGTGCGTACCGGATGAAGTTCGACGAACAACTTTTTTCGCTCGTGCGCGAGCGTCGAGTTACCCCGTTTACGTCCACATCGATTCCACACGCGTTCCGCCCCGCTGTCCTTGCGGTTATCCACAGGTCGCTGTGGACACCTTCATTCCGGCCGCTATGCGTGTTGTTTCGTCGATGAGGATGGTGGGTCGGGCGGCGAGACAAGGCCGCGCATGCCGCAATTCTAGCGGATGCGCAAAAGCGGCCGGCCGATGAGGCGCTAGTGAGCCAGCGGCGCGCTGGCGGTAGCGTGGATCGTTTTCAGCGTTTCAGAGGGACGCACGCCGAAAAGCTTGCGATAGTCGGTGGCGAACTGGCTCAGATGCCAGAAGCCCCATGCAGCCGCGACGTCCTGCACGGTCCGCTCGCCGGGCGCCGCGTCGCACAGGTCACGGCGTGCGCCGTTCAGACGGATTGCGCGCAGATAGCTCGCCGGTGCGAGGCCCAGCACGTCCTGAAAGCAGTATTGCAGCGTGCGGCGGCTGACGTGCAGACGCTCGCAGAGTTCCGGCACGCCGATGGGACGGTCGCGATTCGCGAGCACGTAATCGCGCGCCTCGGAAACGATCCACTGCCTGCGCGGGCGGGCAGGAATAGCGACGGGCTCTAGCGACGCCGTCGTGCACAGCTCGAACAGCGAAGACAGCACCGAGGCTTGCAAATTGCGCCGGGCTCGTTCTGACAGCGCGGCGTTAGCCGCGTCGTCGAGCATGCCGGCGAGGAGTGCGCAGAAGCGCGACTTGTTTTGCGTATCGATGGGAATGATGCCGGTGTGCGCAGCCTGGCCAATCGCAGCCCGACCGATCGCGGCCCGACCGATCGCGGCCCGACCGATCCGATCGGCGTGCTCGACGAATTCCGCATGCCGGTGCAGCACCTCGCCGCGCACCACTACGCCGAAGATCGCGTAGCCCCCGGGTGTCAGCAGCTCGAACTCGACGCCGCCGCGCTGAAAGGCAAGCGAATCGCCGCCGATCGGTTGCGGGCCAATGCGGCCGACACGTTGGTCGTCGGCGGGAATGCCGAACCAATAGGCGTCGGACGGCACTTCGCAGGTCTGCCGCAGCGTCTGGCTGGTCGTCTCGCAGAACACGTGCATGTCGTCGAGGTGCAGACCCGTCAGCCTACCGACGAAGCGGCCCGCCGTGAGCTGGTCGTAGGTCTGCGTCCAGCCGTGAAGATTGCGCGCCTGTTCGTCGGCATCGTGCGCGACGCTCGTTTCGAACCGGCAGGCAGCCATTCGCGGCAACGGAGAAGAAAGGTCGGTCGTCATATGGGGCGTCGATGATGAACATGCACCTGCATGTGACATTGAACTAACGAGCGCAAAAAGACGCAAGTCCCATGCCGATCGGATCATGACATCCTGCGCGGAGGCCGCGCGCCGCCCTGTTCATTCGGTGAACACTCGCGTTTCGAACTGCTCATGGATGCAACGTCATCCAGATGCTCACCCGCGCTCAAAAAAGGACGTGCATCGCGACAGTGCCGCGTGCACCGGCATTGTCCAGGCTCGCACGCATGTTGGCACGCTTCTGGCGATAAGCACACGCGGCAGCGGAATAGCGCCAAGCCGGGTGATATATCCAATCGAATACATCGACGTCCGATCATGTGAGGAGCACACAGATGAATCACGCAGAGATGAAGTTTCTGACAACCGAGTTCCCGTTCAAGAAGCAGTACGCGAATTTCATCGGCGGTGAATGGGTGAAGCCGGTTGGCGGCGAGTACTTCGACAACGTCTCGCCGATTACGGGCGAACCGTTCACGTCGATTCCGCGTTCGCGCGAAGCCGACATCGAACTTGCGCTGGACGCCGCGCATCGCGCGAAGGCGGCCTGGGGCAAGACGTCGACCACCGAGCGCGCCAATATTCTCAACAAGATCGCCGACCGCATGGAGGCGAACCTGCAGCGCCTCGCCGTCGCCGAGACGATCGACAACGGCAAGCCGCTGCGTGAAACGATGGCGGCCGACATTCCCCTCGCAATCGATCACTTCCGCTATTTCGCGGGCACCGTGCGCGCACAGGAAGGCGGCATTTCGGAGATCGATCACGACACGGTCGCGTATCACTTTCATGAGCCGCTCGGCGTGGTCGGTCAGATCATTCCGTGGAACTTCCCGATCCTGATGGCCACATGGAAGCTCGCGCCCGCGCTCGCGGCAGGCAATTGCGTCGTGCTGAAGCCCGCGGAACAGACGCCCGCTTCGATTCTCGTGCTGCTCGAACTGATTCAGGATCTGCTGCCGGCGGGTGTGCTGAACGTGGTCAATGGTTTCGGTCTCGAAGCGGGCAAGCCGCTCGCGTCGAACAAACGCATTGCGAAGATCGCCTTCACGGGCGAAACGACGACGGGCCGCCTGATCATGCAGTACGCGAGCCAGAACATCATTCCCGTGACGCTGGAACTTGGCGGCAAGAGCCCGAACATCTTCTTCGCCGACGTGCTCGACAAGGACGACAGCTTCTTCGATAAGGCACTCGAAGGCTTCGCGATGTTCGCGCTGAATCAGGGCGAAGTCTGCACCTGCCCGTCGCGAGTGTTGATCGAAGAGTCGATTTACGACCGCTTCATGGAGCGCGCGGTGAAGCGCGTCGCCGCCATCCAGCAGGGACATCCGCTCGACTCGAAGACGATGATCGGCGCACAGGCTTCGCGAGAGCAACTGGAAAAGATCCTGTCGTACATCGATCTCGGCAAGCAGGAAGGTGCGCAATGCCTGATAGGCGGTGAGCAGAACAAGTTCGACGGCGAACTCGCGAAGGGCTATTACGTGAAGCCGACCGTGTTCCGCGGTCACAACAAGATGCGCATCTTCCAGGAAGAAATCTTCGGGCCTGTCGTTTCCGTCACGACGTTCAAGAACGAAGAAGAAGCGCTGGAGATCGCCAATGACACGCTGTATGGCCTCGGCGCCGGCGTCTGGACGCGCGACGGCACGCGTGCCTATCGCTTCGGTCGCGAGATCCAGGCAGGCCGTGTGTGGACGAATTGCTACCACGCGTACCCGGCGCATGCGGCATTCGGCGGCTACAAGCAGTCGGGCATCGGACGCGAGAATCACAAGATGATGCTCGATCACTACCAGCAAACCAAGAATCTGCTGGTCAGCTATAGCGACAAACCGTTGGGCTTCTTCTGAGCGTTGAGCTCCTGTTGGGCGGATCGCGCGATGCGGTTCGCCCTTTTTTCCCAGCGGATCAAGCCAAAAGAGGAAGCGCGATGAGCGAAGAAGGCGTTGCGCGTGTCGTGGCAACGGATGCGGCGGTCAAGCTGATCCGGCAGTTGAGCGCCGAGCACGGTCCGATTATTTTCCATCAGTCGGGCGGATGTTGCGACGGCAGCGCGCCGATGTGTTTTCCGTCGAATGAATTCATGGTCGGCGGATCGGATGTGAGGCTCGGCGAGATTGCAGGCGTGCCGTTCTATATGAGCGAATCGCAATTCGAGTACTGGCAGCACACGCAGTTGATCATCGATGCCGTGCCTGGCAACGGCGGCATGTTTTCACTGGAGCGGCCCACGGGTCTGCGGTTCCTGACGCGCTCGCGCCTGTACAGCGATGAAGAGAATGCGTGGCTCGAAAAGCACCCGGTGAGCAAAGCCGACGCTGTTTGATGTCGATGTGTCGAGTGCCCACACGCTGCGTGCGTCTGGGCACTTTTCTATTTCTTCGAGGCGTCGGGAATAGCGGGCGCAGCTTCTTCGGCATGAAGCAGCGCGTCGCTGTCGTCCTTCAAGCCGACGCCTGTCAACCCCAGACGACGCGCATGCGTCAACAGATAGTGCAGCTTGTGCGCCGCGGCTTCGTAATCGAGTCCTTCAGGCCGCACGTTTGAAATGCAGTTGCGCTGCGCGTCGCTGCATCCCACTTTCGGCGCATACGTCAGATAGACGCCGAGACTATCCGGCGAACTCAGCCCCGGCCTTTCGCCGATCAGCATCACGACGAGCTTCGTTTTCAGCAACTCACCGATCTCATCGCCCAGCGCGACACGCGATTGACGTGCAACGATCACAGGTCCGATCTTCCAGTCGGCGAGACGCTTCGTGATCGCTTGCAGGAGTGGAATCGATTGTTTCGACGCGGCGAATGCAGACAGTCCATCAGCGATCACGAAGACGACGTCGGGTGCATCATTGGTCGCCGCCGTGCGTAGCGCGTCGCGGCTCTCATCGGACAGGCGCCGTCCCATATCCGGACGCCGCAAGTAATGCGCGCGATCCGGCGCGGCGCTATGCACGTCGAGCGACACGAAGCCGTGCGCGCGCAGCTGTTCGTGCAGGATGTCGGCGTCGAGAGGATGGTGCACGGCATCGCGCGCCTGCGCATGCGACAGATTGAACGCGAGCAGCGGCGCAGTCGGCAGACTGTTGCCCGCGCGGCCCAAGGCGATGCGCGCATTCGTGAAGGCCCGCAACGCCTGCCACGCATTCTTTTCGATCGAATCGCTCATGCGATGCCCATCCATTCGCTCGCGCCTTCGAGCAACGGCTGTCTGGTCGGCGCATTGAGCAGCGCACCGCGTGGATCGGTGATCTGCATCGACTCCAGCCATTCTTCGAACTCGGGCGCGCGGCGCAAGCCGAGTACGTCACGCACATAGAGCGCGTCATGGAACGACGTGCTCTGGTAATTCAGCATCACGTCGTCCGCGCCGGGAATGCCCATGATGAAGTTGATGCCCGCGACGCCAAGCAGCGTCAGCAGATTGTCCATGTCATCCTGATCGGCTTCCGCGTGATTCGTGTAGCAGATGTCGCAACCCATCGGCACGCCGAGCAGCTTGCCGCAGAAGTGATCTTCAAGGCCCGCGCGCGTGATCTGCTTGCCGTCGTACAGATACTCCGGGCCGATAAAGCCGACCACGGTATTCACCAGAAACGGATTGAACTGGCGCGCGACGGCATACGCGCGGACCTCGCAGGTCTGCTGATCGACGCCGTGATGCGCATCCGCCGACAGCGCACTGCCCTGCCCCGTCTCGAAGTACATCACGTTGTTGCCGACCGTGCCGCGCTTGAGCGACAACGCCGCGTCATACGCTTCCTGCAGCAGCGCAAGCGAGATGCCGAAACCCGCGTTCGCCTTCTCGGTGCCCGCGATCGACTGGAACACGAGGTCGACGGGCGCGCCCTTCTCGATTGCCGCAATCGTGTTGGTGACGTGGGTGAGCACGCAGGATTGCGTCGGCACCTGATACCGCGTGCGGAAGTCGTCGATCATCATCAGCAGCTTCGTGATCGCGGAAAGACTGTCGGACGCGGGATTGATGCCGACCATCGCGTCGCCGCAACCGTACATCAGGCCGTCGATCATCGAAGCGGCGATGCCCTTCACGTCATCCGTCGGATGATTCGGCTGCAGACGCACCGACATGTGACCCGGCAGCCCGACCGTGTTGCGAAAGCGCGTGATGACAGGCCGCTTGCGCGCCGCGAGGATCAGATCCTGATTGCGCATCAGCTTCGACACGGCCGCGACCATCTCGGGCGTGAGCCCTTTTGTGATGCGCGTGAGCGCCGCCGTATCCGTCGAACTGGACAGCAGCCAGTTGCGAAACTCGCCTACCGTCAGATGCGAAATCTCGGCGAAGGCTTCAGGCGAATGCGTATCGACGACGAGGCGCGTGACTTCGTCGGTTTCGTAAGGAACCAGCGCTTCGTTGAGGAAGGTGCGCAGCGGCACGTCGGCGAGCGCCATCTTCGCGGCGACGCGCTCTTCCTCGCTCGCCGCCGCGATGCCGGCGAGCTGGTCGCCGGAACGCAGCGGGCTCGCCTTCGCCATCAGCATCTTCAGATCGGCAAAACGATAGGTGCGGCTGCCGATTGTCTCCGTGTAGCTCATGTCGTGTACTCCATCGCCGCTGCTGCTGCTGCGCGGCTTGTTGCAGGTACGCCGGTGCTTCTACAGCGTGGTCATTCTTCGAGCAATGCATCGGCGGGCGCGACTTCGCGTTGATGACGGGTCATCAGGAAGTACCCGTAGCCGAGCGCGATGAACGCGGCGAACACCAGCGCGACGAGCAGATTGAAGTAGATCATCGTCGCCAGCGAAATCACTGCGGCCACCAGCGCGAACGCCGGAAAGTACGGAAACAGCGGCGCGCGGAACGGACGCTCCATGTTCGGGTCGGTACGGCGCAGCTTGAAGAGCGACAGCATGCTGATGATGTACATCACGATAGCGCCAAATACCGACATCGTCACGATGTTCGCTGTCAGCGTCTGGCCGCCGAACTGGATCAGTTCGTCGCTATAGATCGCGGCGATGCCGACCACGCCGCCCGCGAGAATCGCGCGATGCGGGGTCTTGAAGCGCGGATGCACTTTCGACAGCCACTCGGGCAGGTAACCCGCGCGCGCCAGCGCGAAGATTTGCCGGGAGTAACCGAGGATGATGCCGTGGAACGACGCGACGAGGCCAAACAGGCCCAGCCAGACCAGCATGTGCATCCAGCCGCTGTTTTCGCCGACGATGAATTTCATCGCTTGCGGCAGCGGGTCGTTGATGTTGGAGAGCTTCGTCCAGTCGCCCGCCGCGCCCGCGAACACCATCACGCCGATAGCCAGCACGACGAGCGTCAGGATGCCCGTCACGTAGGCGATCGGGATGGAGCGCTTCGGGTTCTTCGCTTCTTCGGCGGCCATTGCAACGCCTTCGATCGCGAGGAAAAACCAGATCGCAAACGGAATCGCCGCGAACATGCCGTGGAACGAGCCCATGCTGAACGTATCGGAACCGGCCCAGCCGCCCTTCGCGAAGTTCGACCACTGGAAGCCCGGCGACACGACGCCCATGAACACGAGCAACTCGAAGATCGCGAGCAGCGTCACGCACAACTCGAACGCCGCCGCGATCTGCACGCCGACGATATTCAACGCCATGAATACCAGATACGCGCCCATTGCCGCGTGTTTGGGTTCGAGGCCGGGAAACTGCACATGCAGATACGCGCCGATCGCGAGTGCGATCGCGGGTGGCGCGAACACGAACTCGACGAGCGTCGCGGCGCCCGCGATATAGCCGCCCGTCGGACCGAACGCGTGGCGCGCGTAGGCGAACGGGCCGCCCGCGTGCGGAATCGACGTGGTGAGTTCGGTGAAACTGAAAATGAAGGTCGTGTACATCGCGGCGATGAACAGCGCGGTGATCACGAAACCGAGCGTGCCGGCGCTCGCCCACCCGTAGCTCCAGCCGAAATACTCGCCGGAGATCACGAGCCCGACGGCGATGCCCCAAAGCTGCCAGGTGCCGAGCGTCTGTTTCAGTTCGTGATGCGTAACGGCGCCTTTGTGCTGGGTTGTCGACTCTGATTTCATCTGAGGCTCCCTTGTAGAAGTTGCCGGCGAACCGGCCCGCATGCGCGCTCCCCGGAGCGGTCCTTTCAGCAGCGGCATCTGGCGATGGTAGGAAGCCATTAATCGAGGTGTTATCGAAAATCGGCAAAGATTCGCGCTGGATTGTTTCTTCGGCTTCGTCGAGTCGCGGTTAAGGAGATGCTGAATATGCCCGGCGATTGACGGGCAGTAACCGCGAAAATCCGCAGGATTTGGTAAATCGCCGCGTGCTATCGTGTTTTCATCGATCCTCTTCCGATGCTTGCCATGAACGATATCGGCCATCGCGCGCACTATGCCGCGCGGCTCGCGCGGGTGCTCGACCATATCTACGATCACCTCGACGAGCCGCTCGATATCGACCGGCTTGCCGGGATTGCGTGTCTGTCGCCGTATCACTGGCACCGGATCTATCAGGCGATGTACGGCGAAACGGTCGCGACGACCGTGCGCCGGCTGCGGTTGCATCGCGCGGCGGGCTTTCTTGCGAATGGGTCGATGCCGATTGCCGAGATCGCCGGCAGGTCTGGCTATAGCAGTTTGCAGTCGTTCACGCGGACGTTCAGCGCCGTTTACGGCATGCCGCCCGCGCTGTATCGGAAGGCCGGGACGCACAGCCGGTTCCGGCCGTCACTTGCGGATTCAGGAGGATGCCAAATGACGATGAGAGATGTGGTGATACGCGATATCGACGGCTTCGACGTGCTGAGCGTCGATCACGTCGGGCCGTATATGCAGATCGGCAAGGCGTTCGATACGCTGATGGGATGGCTGGCTTCCCGTGGACTGCTGTCGAACGAGATGCGGATGATCGGCATTTACTACGATGACCCGACGGCGGTCGCCGAGGGTGAACTGCGGTCAAAGGCAGGTGTGTGGCTGCCGCGTGCCGTCGATGTCTCGGGAGATGGGCTGGTGAGCGTCACGTCGATCGCGGGCGGCCGGTACGCGGTGTTGCGGCATAAGGGGCCTTACGCGGATATGGCGTCGGCGTATCAATGGCTCTATGGCGAGTGGCTGGTGAACTCGGAACACGAGGCCGCCGACGCGCCAGTATTCGAGGAGTATTTGAATAATCCTAAGGAGACCGCGCCGGCGAACTTGCTGACGGATATCTGCTTGCCGGTGGTTTAGGAATGGATCGTGCTCGAGGATTCTGACGTTCTGGTGCGGTCCGACGTGAGGGCGTGCATGAAGCGGTATCGGGATTTGAGCGGGCAGTCGGGCGTCGTGGCTTACGAGGTATCCGATGATGCCGTCACCGTGAAGTTTCGTGACGGGGACGTGTATCGGTACGACTATGCGACGACGGGACGGCGGGAAGTCGAGGAGATGAAGCGGCTCGCCGTGGCGGGGCAAGGTTTGTCGACTTATATCTCGCGGGTCGTGAAGGATCGGTACGCGCGCAAGTGGTCTTGAGATTGTTCCGGCGATAAAAAAACTCCAACCGGAGACGGTTGGAGTTTTTGATGGTGCCTAGCTGATTTGGCTCGGGACGCTCAAACGTCGATATTCCCCGCCCGCAACGCATTGCTCTCGATAAACGCGCGACGCGGCTCGACTTCATCACCCATCAGCGTCGTAAAGATGCCATCCGCTGCAATCGCATCTTCGATCTGCACGCGCAGCAAGCGACGCACGTTCGGGTCCATCGTCGTTTCCCAGAGCTGTTCGGGATTCATCTCACCAAGTCCCTTATAGCGCTGCTTCGAAACGTTCCGCTCGGCATCGGCGATCAGCCATTTCATCGCGCTCTTGAAGTCGCCGACAGCCATGCTCCGCTCGCCACGCTTGATCACAGCGCCCTCGCCGATCAACCCCTTGAACGTGTTCGCCGTGTTCACGAGTTGCTGATAATCCGCCGTGAGCTGGAACTCTTCGTCGATGACACTGACCTTCACATTGCCGTGATGACGACGCTCGACGCGCAGCGAACGCAGTTCGCGCACGGGATCGTACATCGGGATCACGTTAACCTCGGGCTTGAGCGGATCGTCGCGCAGCTTGTCCTGGAGCGCGACGGCCGATGCCTGCGTCGACTGTTCGCTCGACAGATCGATCGTCACACCGTCCATGACCGCGCCGAGGGCCGCTTCGTCGTACAACCTGCTCAGACGATCCACGACTCCCTGCGCCAGCAGATAGGAACGAGCAAGCTCGCCCAGCGCATCGCCTGAGATCGGCGTCGTGCCTTCTGACGGAATCAGTTCAGACCCGTTGAGAGCCAGACGCAGCATATGCGCGTTCAACTCCGCCGTGTCCTTCAGATAACGCTCGTCCTTGCCCGCCTTCACCTTGTACAGCGGCGGCTGCGCGATATAGATATAGCCGCGCTCGATCATCTCCGGCATCTGACGATAGAAGAACGTCAGCAGCAGCGTACGGATGTGCGCGCCGTCGACGTCCGCGTCGGTCATGATGATGATGCGGTGGTAACGCAGCTTCTCGAGGTTGTAGTCTTCCTTGCCGATGCCGCAGCCCAACGCCGTAATCAGCGTGACGATCTGTTCCGAGGACAGCAGCTTGTCGTAACGCGCCTTCTCGACGTTCAGCACCTTGCCGCGCAGCGGCAGAATGGCCTGGAATTTTCTGTCGCGGCCCTGCTTTGCCGAACCGCCTGCCGAATCACCCTCGACGATGTAAATCTCAGACTTGGCAGGATCTTTCTCCTGGCAGTCCGCAAGCTTGCCCGGCAACCCAACGCCGTCCAGCACGCCCTTGCGTCGCGTCATTTCACGCGCCTTGCGTGCCGCGTCGCGAGCACGCGCGGCATCGACGATCTTGCCGCAAATGATCTTCGCGTCGTTCGGCGTTTCCAGCAGGAATTCTTCGAGCGCCTTCGCGACCACGTCTTCCACGGGCGCGCGCACTTCCGACGAAACCAGCTTGTCCTTCGTCTGCGAGCTGAACTTCGGCTCGGGCACCTTCACCGACAGCACACACGACAGCCCTTCACGCATGTCGTCGCCTGAGGTTTCGACCTTCGCCTTCTTCGCGATTTCGTGGTCGACGATGTACTTGTTGATCACACGCGTCATGGCCGCGCGCAGACCTGTCATGTGCGTGCCGCCGTCGCGCTGCGGAATGTTGTTCGTGAAGCACAGCACGTTTTCGTTGTAGCTGTCGTTCCACTGCATCGCCACTTCGACGCCCACGCCGTCCTTCTCGCCGACGATATGGAAAATGGTCGGATGCAGCACAGTCTTCGTCTTGTTGATGTACTCGACGAAGCCCTTCACGCCGCCCACGAATGCGAAATCGTCTTCCTTGCCCGAACGCTGATCGGTGAGACGAATCCGCACGCCGTTGTTCAAGAACGAGAGTTCGCGGATGCGCTTCGCAAGAATGTCGTAGTGGTATTCAACGTTGCCGAAGATCGTCTCATCGGCCATGAAGTGCACTTCAGTGCCACGGTTTTCCGTATCGCCGACCACGGGGATCGGCGACAGGCGTTCGCCGTCCACTTCTTCGATCACGCGGTTCTGCGGCACGCCACGGTGGAACTCCATGAAGTGCTTCTTGCCGTCACGGCGCACGGTGAGGCGCAGCCACGACGACAGCGCGTTCACGCACGACACGCCCACGCCGTGCAGACCGCCCGACACCTTGTAGCTGTTCTGGTCGAACTTGCCGCCCGCGTGCAGTTCGGTCATGACGATTTCAGCGGCGCTGCGCTTCGGATCGTGCTTGTCGTCGCGCTTGACGCCTGTGGGAATGCCGCGGCCGTTGTCGGTCACGGAAATCGAGTTGTCGGCGTGGATGATGACCTGAATGTCGTCGCAATGACCGGCGAGCGCCTCGTCGATCGAATTGTCGAGCACCTCGAACACGAGGTGATGCAGACCGGTCCCGTCCGATGTATCGCCGATGTACATACCCGGCCGCTTGCGCACGGCCTCCAGACCTTCGAGGATCTGAATGGACGAGGCGCCGTAGCTGTTATCGGGTTGCGAATTGTTCGTATCAGTCATGGATTTCTTCCGGATCTGCGTTACTGCTTCGTTACTGCTCGGAGCTTTTCAAAACACCATAAAAACACCAAAGGGGCGCTGCGCCCCTTGATGTGTTCTTCGTGTCGGATGCGTCAGATGCGCATCGGCATCACCACGTATTTGAACTCGTCGTTCTCGGGAATCGTGATCAGCGCGCTCGAACTCGCGTCGCCGAGGCTGATTTCCAGCAGGTCGACCTTCAGGTTCGCGAGCACGTCGAGCAGGTACGTGACGTTGAAACCGATGTCGATGCTGTCGCCCTGGTAGGGGATTTCGAGTTCTTCCTGCGCCTCTTCCTGGTCGGCGTTGGTGGACATGATCTTCAGCTGGCCCGGCTCGACGATGCAGCGCACGCCCTTGAACTTGTCCGACGTGAGAATGGCCGCACGTTGCAGCGAACGTTGCAGCTCTTCGCGGCCGATCACGAACGTGTTCTTGTGCGACTTCGGAATCACGCGCTGGAAGTCGGGGAACTTGCCTTCGACCAGCTTCGACACCAGCTCCACGCCGCCGAACGTGAACTTGACCTGCGTGGGCGCGATGTCGATCTTGAGAACGTCGTCAATGTCCTCGAGCAGACGCTGCAGTTCGAGAATCGTCTTACGCGGGATGATGACTTCCTGGCGGGCGAACGAACCCTCGATCTTCATCGACGAAAATGCGAGGCGGTGACCGTCCGTCGCGACAGCCATCAATTGATCGCCATCGACCACCAGCAGCATGCCGTTCAGGTAGTAACGGATGTCCTGCTGCGCCATCGCGAAGTGGACCATGCCGAGCAGCTGGCGGAATGTCTTTTGGGGAACCGCGAGGTTCGCGCCGAAGTCTTTAGCTTGAGCGACGGTCGGGAACTCGTCGGCCGCCAGCGTCTGCAAGGCGAAACGGCTTTTGCCGGACTGGACGGTCAGGCGTTTGTCGTTCAGGGTCAGCGTGACCTGCCCGTCGGGCATCGCGCGCAGAATGTCGAGCAGCTTGCGTGCCGCCACCGTCGTGGCCACCGAATCACCGCCGACACCGAAGTCGGCGCGCGTGGTGATTTGCAGTTCGAGGTCGGTGGACAGGAACGAGACGTCCGGGCCGTTCTTGGTAATCAGCAAATTGGCGAGGATCGGCAACGTATGACGGCGTTCGACAATGCCGCTCACGGTTTGCAGCGGCCTGAGGAGGTTATCGCGTTCGGTCTTGACCAGTTGCATAGAGTTCCTTCGTTGATGTGACGGCCTGCGCGCCTTGCCCAGCAGTATTGAAGCGCGCGGCCCCGGCCCCCCGCCGGCGCGGTGCTGCGCCAGTCACGGCATTTGAATCCCGCCCGCTTTTGCCGGACGGTTAAACCTGTATTGTGCCTGAAAATGGAAGCACTTCCCTAAATTGGGGGTGGCTTGCGCAATAAACAGATCGAATTTTCCGACCAGTTCGAGGAAACCTTCGACCCGATCCGCCCCCCTTACCGCGCTCAACCCTTCAGCGTCTGCTCCAGCACGTGGAGTTCGTGATTGAGCTGCGCGTCCTTGCTGCGTTCGTCGGCGATCTTGCGCACCGCGTGCAGCACCGTCGTGTGGTCGCGCCCGCCGAACAGCTCGCCGATCTCGGGCAGGCTTTTCTGCGTCAGTTCCTTCGCCAGATACATCGCAATCTGGCGCGGACGCGCGATATTGGCCGGGCGCTTCTTCGAATACATGTCGGCGACCTTGATGCTGTAGAAGTCGGCGACCGTTTTCTGGATGTTTTCCACCGAAATCTGCCGGTTCTGCACCGTCAGCAGGTCTTTCAGCGCTTCCTTGGTCAGTTCGATCGTGATTTCGCGGCCGTGGAACTTCGAGTACGCGAGAATCTTGCGCAGCGCGCCTTCCAGTTCGCGAACGTTCGAGCGCAGATGCTTCGCGACGAAAAACGCGACATCCTCGTTCAGATTCACGCCTTCCGATTGCGCCTTGCGCATCAGAATCGCGACGCGCATCTCAAGCTCGGGTGGTTCGATTGCGACGGTGAGGCCGGAGTCGAAGCGCGAAATCAGACGGTCGTCGATGCCTGAGATTTCTTTCGGATAAGTGTCGCTGGTGATGATCACCTGCGCCTTGTTCGCAACCAGCGCTTCGAACGCGTAGAAAAATTCTTCCTGCGTACGCGACTTGCCGGAGAAGAACTGAATATCGTCGATCAGCAGCAGGTCGAGCGAATGGTAATAGCGCTTGAAGTCGTCGAATGCCTTGCGTTGATACGCCTTCACCACGTCCGACACGTACTGCTCCGCGTGGATGTAGCGGATGCGGGCGCCGGCTTTGTCCATCAGCAGCTGGTTGCCGATCGCGTGAATCAGGTGGGTCTTGCCAAGGCCCACGCCGCCGTACAGGAACAGCGGGTTGTACGAGATGCCGGGATTGTCGGCGACCTGGATCGCCGCCGCGCGCGCCAGCTGGTTCGCCTTGCCGGTCACGAAATTGTCGAAGGTGAGCACCGGGTTGAGCTTAGAACGCTCGTACATCGAGTCGTTTTCGCCGCTCGCGGCTTGCGCGGCCGCGCCCGGACGCCACGTGCGGCGTGCAGCCGCGGCTTCGTTCGCGTCGAGGCTCGGGAGATCGAGGTCGGCGGCATCGTCGGTCAGTTGCGCGGCGTGCGCGTGCGCGCCGAGGCTCGCCATTGCACCGCCTGCGCCCATACCGCCCGCCCGTGCCGCGTGGGCAGCCTGCACGGCGCCGACTGCCGCATCCACGGCTGCGGCGGCGCTGCTCGCACCCACGGACGATGGCCGCGCCGGCGCGGCAGGCGCCGGACGCACGCCGGCTTTGGGGTCGAGGACGAACTGGACGTCGACGGGGGAATGCCAGAAATCACGCGCGAGATCGGTGATGCGGCCGGAAAACTGGCTCTTGACCCAATCCAGCTTGAAACGGTTCGGCGCCGCGATGCTCAGGGTATTCGCATCGGCGTCGAAGGCGACCGGGGCCAACGGTTTGATCCACGTCACGTACTGCTGGGGCGTCAATTCACGCTCCAGCAATGCGGAACAGTGTTGCCAGAATTCGTTCAT